>JAQVHQ010000105.1 GCA_028696165.1 Lachnospiraceae bacterium
ACTTAACAATTATGTCCTACGTAGGAACTGCAAAAAAGCATGGAATTAATGCTTACAAAGCAATTCAAAATGCAATAGCAGGTACCCCAGAAATCACTTTTGACTAATGGGGTACTGAACAGTTACGGATATAGTATATATGGTAGTTGTGTGTGGGTGGATTTCAAATAGATCGTGGGACTCAAGGAGAATACAGGCATGGGTGAGAATAGACAGCCGGGGAAAAAAACGGATAAAACGAAGATAGATAAACCACAGCAAGAACAGCAGGATGATTTCCTGTTTATGAAGGAAGTAATTAAGGAGAAACCAGTTAATAAAAAGGCGTTGGTCATAAGATTAGGATTGGTAGCTGCGTCGGCAGTCTTGTTTGGTTCGCTTGCAGCAGTAACATTTGCATTGGTACGTCCGGCAGTGGAAAAGCAGGTAAGCAGTCAGCAGGAACCACCGGCTGTTAACATTCCATCGGACAGCCCGGAAGGCATTGCCGATGGCGCATCTGGAGAAAGTACGGATGAAACCGGACAAACTGAGGCGGCAGAGGAATCAGATACAGCAGATAAAGTGGGAGAATCAGGCACAGACAGCGGTGAGAATAACCAGGATGGTGCAGCTGCGGATAGTAATCAAAATAAAGGCGAGTCATCTGATACAGAAGAAACAGCGGAAAATCAGATGATGAGCATTACAGAATACGAGAACGTCTATACTGAGATGATGAAAATCGCGGACGAAGCAAAGAAGTCTCAGGTTACTGTAATCGGAATCACAGATGATGTGGATTGGTTTAATAAGACCTACGAAAATCAGGAACAATCTGCCGGGGTTATCGTGGCAGATAATGGGAAGCAGATGTTTATATTAACACAATATGGCATTATAAAGGATGTGGACCGGATTATGGTCACACTGGCAGATGAGACCAGTGTGGAGGCAAAGTATCTGAAACATGATCCCGATACAGGTTTTACTATTATAACTGTAGAAAAGACTGGATTAGGTGCCCAGACCAAAAGTGCCGTGAGTACTGCACAGCTTGGGAATTCTTATGGAACTGCTCAGGGCGAGCAGGTTATTGCATTGGGAAGTCCTATGGGATATGGGGATTCAGTAGCATTTGGTGCCATTACTTCTGTGAAAAATACAGTTGCTACTATAGACAATCAATATGGATTGTTGAATACAGATATCATAGGAAGTACCGATGGAACCGGCGTGATTGTTGATCTTGAGGGTAAGGTTATCGGGGTAATTACCCAGCAGTATAATAATGAGCATAGCAAAAATATCATTACGGCACTGCCTATTTCCCAGTTAAAACAGCTGATAGAGACCTTATCCAACAATAAAGAAATTAATTATGTGGGTATCAATGGCCAGGACGTGACAGACGAAATCAATAAGAATACCGATATGCCAAAAGGCGTCTGGGTAGCTTCTGTGGAGGCTGATTCTCCGGCGATGCAGGCAACTATTCAGGCTGGAGATATTATTATAAAACTCGGTGACACACAGGTGGAGAATCTGGCACAGTACCATGCCGCATTGATAAAATTAAAGAAAGACGAAGTGGTTCCGGTTGTGATTATGCGACAGGGAACGGAAGGTTATGTTGAGATTTCCATTGACGTAACCATTGGGGCATTATAAAATAGAGGATGGCAATCAAAAAGCTGTCTTACAGCAGACAAGAATTTGCTGTAGGGCAGCTTTTTTAGAAAGAATAAAAAAGAAGAACTGGAAGGTAGAATAATGAAGTATATTAATGAGTTACAAGAAGGCGGAAGAGTCCGGGACATATATCTGTGCAAGCACAAGCAGGCAGCAGTAACCAAGAATGGTAAATCCTATGAAAATGTTATCCTGCAGGATAAAACAGGAACCATTGATGCAAAAATCTGGGACCCTAATTCTCCTGGAATCCGAGAGTTTGAGGCTATGGATTATATTATGGTACAGGGAGATGTAAGCAGCTTTGCCGGAGCTTTGCAGGTAAGTATCAAACAGGCCGTAAAAGTCGATGAGGGAGAGTTTGATCCTTCTGATTATCTTCCAGTTTCAAAGATGGATGTGCAGGAGATGTACAGAGAACTTGTTCATTATATAGAAGGAATCCAGAATCCATATTTAAAACAACTGGTTTCAGCATTTTATGTAGAAGATGAGGATTTTATAAAAAAATTCAAGTTTTCTTCAGCTGCCAAAACTGTTCATCATGGTTTTGTAGGTGGACTGCTTCAGCATACCTTAAGTGTCACCAAACTCTGTGATTATTACTGTATGGCATATCCAATTTTAAATAGAGATATGCTGCTTAGTGCAGCAATTTGTCATGATATGGGAAAAACAAGAGAATTATCACCATTTCCTATGAATGATTATACGGATGAAGGCCAATTACTGGGACACATTATGATGGGAGCACAGATGCTTCATGACCAGATACAGAAGATTCCGGGATTCCCTTTGAAGTTGGAGAATGAACTGGTGCACTGTATCTTAGCGCATCATGGTGAGCTGGAATACGGATCACCAAAGAAGCCGGCAATGGTAGAAGCTGTGGCACTTAATATGGCAGACAATACAGACGCCAAGATGCAGACCATGACAGAAATATTTGAAAATGCCAATGCTCAGGATGAGTGGTTAGGTTACAATCGTCTGTTTGAGTCGAATATTCGTAAGACGACTATATAGTATTTATCTTGAAAGCAGATAAAGCCGGTATGCCAAGGCGTACTTGAAATTGCGTAGATTATAGAAAGTTGCAGGATGCGATGTATAAGAAAAATGATGTGGTAGAATTACTAATCGAAGATATGTCCCATGAGGGCTCCGGTATCGGAAAAGCCGACGGGTATACAATCTTTGTAAAAGACGCTGTTATAGGCGATAAAGTGGAAGTAAAGATTATAAAGGCAAAGAAAAATTATGGTTACGGACGTCTGATGAAGATTATTCAGCCATCGTCCTGGAGAGTGGAACCGGTATGCCCATACGCAAAGCAGTGCGGCGGATGTCAGATTCAGATGCTGGATTATACAAAACAGCTGGAATTTAAAGAGAACATGATTCGCAATAATTTGAAACGAATTGGCGGCTTTGAAGAGATTCCATTTGAAGCTATGCTGGGTATGGAAGAACCTTTCCGCTACCGCAACAAAGCACAGTTTCCGGTGGGCACGGATAAAGAAGGTAATCTGATTACCGGTTTCTATGCAGGAAGAACCCATGCAATCATTCCAAACCGGGAGTGTTATCTGGGGGTGGAGGTCAATCAACAGATTCTCGATATCGTGCTGGGATTTATGGAAGAAAATCAGATTACAGCCTATGATGAGCAGACTGGAAAAGGTCTGGTACGTCATGTCCTTATCCGATATGGTTTTACGTCAAAGGAGATTATGGTATGTCTGGTGGTAAATGGTTCGAGTGTTCCTCACGCAGATATACTGGTTGAACGATTAGAAAAAATACCGGGAATGGCCAGCATTTCCATTAATGTAAATACAAAACGCTCCAATGTCATACTGGGTGACCAGGTGAAAGTATTATGGGGCAGCAGTTATATACAGGACAGTATTGGAGATGTATTGTTCCAGATTTCACCGCTTTCTTTCTATCAGGTGAATCCTGTACAGACGAAGGTACTCTATGAGAAAGCTATGGAATATGCCGGATTGCAGGGGGAAGAGACCGTCTGGGATTTATATTGCGGAATCGGAACTATATCCTTATTCCTTTCTCAGAAAGCGAAGAAAGTTTATGGTGTGGAAATCGTACCGCAGGCTATCGAAGACGCGAGACATAATGCTAAGTTAAATGGGATTGAAAATGCAGAGTTTTTCGTGGGAAAAGCGGAGGAGGTTCTTCCGGAGCAGTATGAGAAGAACCATGTCCATGCGGATGTGATTGTGGTCGATCCACCAAGAAAAGGCTGTGAAGAAAGCCTCTTAGATACCATGGTACAGATGGCGCCGGAGAGAATCGTATACGTAAGCTGTGACAGTGCCACGTTGGCTAGGGATTTGAAGTATCTTTGCCAGAAGGGGTATGAATTGGTGAAGGTTTGCGGAGTTGATCAGTTTTGCCAGACGGTGCATGTGGAAAGCGTTTGTTTACTGTTGAAAAAATAGTATAAGTGTAAATAGTAATACCTGATGGCAAACTGCAAAGTTGAGCACCATCAGGTATTTTTTATAGGCTTTAGCCTGTCAGCTTCGAAACTTCCTGAAGGAACAGATTAGACGCTTTGTTAAACACTGGATATTTCTTCCATACAAGATTCATGGAAAGCTCTGTAAGTGGATAGATAGGTTTTGTTATCAGATTGCGGTTGCCGGACGTGTCAATAATATTATCAAAGCCAATAGCATAGCCCATACCTTCCTGCACCATTAAGGATGCATTATAAATCAGGTTATAGGTTGCAACAATGTTAAGCTTCATATCAAGACTTTTTAATGCATCCATAATTGCATTATTATCAGACTGTTGTCTGGCACTAATAATTGGAAGACCAGCTAAATCGGTAAGATATATTTTCTCTTTAGCTGCAAGAGGACTATCTTTTTGCATGAGCAGGCAGATCCTATCTTTATAGGGTAATTGTATGGATTCATATTTGGATAAATCAACTGGATCCCATAGAACTGCAAAGTCAAAGAGTCCTTTATCAAGATGTTCCATCAGATCATAAGAATCTCCACTTACAGTATGAATATGAATGTCCGGATATCGTTGCTGTAGGTTCATACCAGCATGAATGAGAAGTCTTACACCTTCGGACTCACCAGTCCCCAAAACGATATCTCCGGCAATGGATTCATCCGAAAGCTTGATATCCTGTTCTGTTTTCTTTACCAACTCTAATATTTCTTCTGCTCGTTTTCTGAGTAAAATTCCCTCTTCCGTCAAAGTGACTTTTCTGTTTCCACGAATAAATAACTGTTTACCAAATCCTTCTTCCATATCTTTGAGCTGTCTAGATAATGTTGGTTGGGAAAGGTGTAGTGATTCCGCAGCGGCTGTTATATTCTGCTCTCTTGCAACAGCAAGAAAGTATTCTAAAACTCTTAATTCCATATCTAATCCTTTCTTCAAGTATATGTCATTGCCTGTTGTTATTCTAACTTTATCAATTAACCTCTAACTTTATCAGGTCAATTAACCCTCGAGTCTATCATAATCAATACAACAATAACTGTCAAACATGGGAAAATATTACCGATAAGTATTGGCTATCGAAGAAAATTGATGATAAACTGGTTGAAAAATAAGCAAAGAGGTAGGAGATCATTCATGTCATCAATAAATACAGTATCGAATAATAAAATGGGAACCATGCAAATTCCAAAGCTCATTATTTCGACATCGATTCCACTCATTTTTTCACTGTTTGTGAATCAGATGTATAACCTTGTTGACAGTGTGTTTGTTTCGCATATTAATGAAGATGCTTTGACAGGAATTTCTATTGCCGCACCAATTCAGGTCATTATGATTGCTCTGGGATGTGGACTTGCAGTTGGACTAAATGCCAGAGTATCAAAAGCTCTTGGAGAAAAAAATCAGGAACAAGCAAAACAGGCTGCATCAGCCGCATTTATTATGGCCATTGCGTCATATCTGATTATTGTTATTCTTTGTCTTTTAATCGTAGAACCATATTTTGAGTGGCAGACAAAGGGAAATGCAGTAATTGCCCAATACGGGATCTCTTATATTCGAATCTGTATGCTATTTTCATTTGGTCAGATGACGCAGTGGGTGTTTGACAGGTTATTGATTGCCACTGGAAAATCAACGCTGTTCCTTGTAACTCTTGGAACAGCATCCATTGTAAATCTAATCCTTGATCCAATATTGATTTTTGGTTATCTGGGGTTCCCCGCATTAGGGACAGCCGGGGCAGCAATAGCAACAGTTACCGGACAGATTGCAGGAGGCTTATTGGGCATTTATCTGAATGTGAAAAGAAATAAGGAAATCCCGATTCATTTTACACTACATATTTCCGGTAAACAGGTAGTGAACATACTAAAGGTTGGAATACCAACAGCAATTATGCAGGGAATTATGTCTGTGATGGGAATTATTATTAATACCATTTTGTACCAGTTTTCGACTACTGCAGTTGCGATATATGGAATATCAATAAAAGTACAAAACATTGCGCAGATAGTAGTGAATGGTATGAATAATGGATTGATTCCAATCATTGCATATAACTACGGAGCAAAAAATGAAAAAAGAATCAAAGAAACGATACGATATGCATTTATTATTGCAGGTGTTGTCATGTCGATTGTATTTATCACGCTGGAACTGATTCCGGATAAAATCCTTTTATTGTTTGATGCATCTGAACATATGATGCAAATTGGCATTCCAGCCATGAGGTTATTGTCGATTAGTTATTTTGTTTCATCAGTAGGAATCATCTTTGCAGCGATATATCAGGGATTAGGTAATGGCGTATATAGTATGTATCTTGCATTTATAAGACAGGTGATTTTGTTGATTCCTTTTTTACTAATTGGGGTATGGATGGATCAACTTGTCATTGTGTGGTTAGCTTTTGCGTTAGCAGAGACGATATCGATTCCATCTGGCATTTTCTTTTATAAAAGGCTTAAGAAGAGTATAAGTAAAATGACTCAAACTTCGCACATAGATTTTAGCTATGCACCTTGAAAATTCAATATCTGGCAGTTATTCAGTTGTCAATGTTCAGCAGGTTATGCAGCTTGCAGCTTCGATTTCAAAAGTGCAGGTATTGTAT
>JAQVHQ010000045.1 GCA_028696165.1 Lachnospiraceae bacterium
AGTAATCCATCCATTTAACCATCCTTTCTTCACCTCCGAATGACAGTATATCATTCGATGATGCTCAGTAATAGTTGCTGGATTTTATTTGCCTAAATCTGCTGGTTATAGTTTACCACTTACACTTCTCTATTTTGACTTTTAGCACGTACATTTGTCTCCACTTTTACGTATCAAATTCTCTATTTTGACTTTTTAGCACGTACTTTGCCCCTACTTTTACGTATCAAATTCTCTATTTTGACTTTTTAGCACGTACTTTTTCTCTACTTTTACGTATCAAATTCTCTATTTTGACTTTTTAGCACGTACTTTGTCTCCACTTTTACGTATCAAATTCTCTATTTTGACTTTTTAGCACGTACTTTGTCTCTACTTTTACGTATCAAATTCTCTATTTTGGCTTTTTGACACGTACTTTGCTTCCACTTTTACGTATCTGATTCTATATTTTGACTTTTTAGCACGTACTTTGCCCCTACTTTTACGTATCAAATTCCTGATTTTAGCTTTTTAGTACATATTTAGTTTACTTCACGGCACCTGTTTAGAGATTCAAGTATTTACCTCCTGACGCCATCCAAACTATATTTCAAACACACACATAATATTTCCATATAATTTTATGACTCTAGACAGGTTTCTTAAATCTTTTCGTATATTCTTGTGTACACTTAAAAGAGATCCACCGGAACGCAGGCATGCAATTGAAAAAGGATCTGACTCATTGTCAGACCCTCTCCCTAAGCTCCAATATCTTTAAGTATATCTTTATTCAACAATTACCTTCAGTTTTTCATTCTCATTCTTTGCATCCTCAAATACACGCAGAAATATCTTCACCCCCTGTGGTGGTTCTTCTCCAATATTTCCAAGAGTAACTTCCGTCTCTTCTTGAATTTCTGATAAAACTTCGTATAAGGCATCCAGATTCTTTCCATAATACTCTGGAAATTCCATTTTTTTTGCAAGGTCTTCGTGAAACTCTTCTGGTGAACTATATGTCTGCATATCAAAATATAATTGTTTCATAGCCAATCCTCCTTCTTCCCATAACAGTTCTGAAATAAATAAGTCTCTTAATACAATTGTTCAAAAGTTTCATAATGGTCATTGGTATAGTAAACCCTTCCGTCAGTAGAATATATAATCCTCTCTGCTCCTCGATAGCCTCCCGTATAGTTTATATCACACTCTTTATAATCTCCATCAGGCAATGAGCCTTGATAGTTTCCAAAATGACTGCCGCCGATACTCTTACCCGGAGCCACTTCATCTAAATTTCCTTTTTTACTGTTCCAGCCCAGCTTTTCTGCCTTCTTTTTGGTTATATAGTTAGATGGTAATTTTCCATATTGATGAATATAGGCAGCAACTTCTTCCTTACTTGTATACTCCCCATCCTCGTAAATCTGGACATTTGAGTCATCCTGTTCATCAATAGTTTCTTGATCATCCTCTGCGTAAGTATCCTTGTAATCCCAATCTTCATTATCATACTCATCTTCCTGATCGTCATAACCTTCTTCATCATTATAAGTATCTTGAGAATCATCATAGCTTTCCCTGGAATCATCATAGGTATCTTCATAATCCTGTGTATCATTTTCTAATTCCTGCTCTATAGCCTCCAGTTCGGACTCTGCACTGTCCAACACTGCTCCACTGCATCCCGTAAACAATAACAACGCTATTAATAATAAACTTATCCATCTTGTAACTCTCTTCATACCTGCTCCTTTTTTATTATCATGACATATTTTCTTGTAATAGGGAAACTGTATAAATATTTCCGGCACTAAACATTGATACCATTTCCATTTTTTATCCGTATTCTACAGCGAAAAAATTGCACATGTTTTACATGTGCAATTTCATCTTTTATCTTGTATGTATTTAATTCTTATCCAACACGTCTAACTGCAACGATTGTTCTATATGCAGCATTTCCGCTGATTTTGATTCCGTCTTTTTCATTACTTGCGTGGACAATAGAGCCGCCGCCAAGATAAATTGCTACATGTCCTGAATAACAGATAATATCACCAGGCTGTGCTTCTGAATAAGATACTCCTCTTCCTACACCAGCTAATGCACCTGAAGAATGAGGTAATGAATATCCAAAGTGCGCATACACTGCCATAACGAATCCAGAACAGTCAGCACCGTTAGTTAAACTAGATCCACCCCACACATATGGGTTTCCTACGAAATTACAAGCATAATCTGCTGCGGCTGCACCAACACTGCTTGAGCTGCTTGAACTTGAGCTACTGCTTGAACTTGAACTGCTGCTTGAATTTCCTTTGTTCGAATTACTGCTTGAGCTTGAGCTGCTGCTTGAACTTGAACTGCTTGAGTTTCCTTTGTTTGAGTTGCTGCTTGAACTACTTGTATTTGAACTACTTGATGAATTACTGCTTGTTGAGCTGTTAGAGTTTCCTTCATCTGATGATGTATCGTCATCTGATTCATCTGAAGCACTAATTGACTGTGACTCTTCTGCCTCTTCTTCTGCTGTCTGTGCAGCTGCGGCTGCAGCGGCTGCTGCTTCTGCCTGACGTCTTTCCTCTTCTTCAATTGCCTGAATCTGAGCATTCTGCTCCGCAATCAACTGTGTATACTGTGCTGCCTGGCTTTCTACCACTGACAACTGATTATCATAATCTGCAGAAGCTGCTTTCTTCTGATCTAAGAGAGTTTCCAAACTTGCTTCCTGCTCTTCGTAATTTCTATGCATCTCTTCCAGCTCAGATTTCTCACTCTCTAACTGATTCTGTAAATCAGTTACCTGCTGAACAGTCTGAACAAATGCTTCTAAACTCTTGCGGTCATAGTCATATAACTGCTGAGTGTACTCTGCTTTATTTAATAACTCAGATAAGTTTTCTGCATTCAGCATCATAGCAAGCCATGCACCATTACCACCATTTTCATATAAGTAAGTAATTCTGGTCTTCATATCTGCGTACTGCTTATCTCTATTAGCAATTGCAGTTTCTAAATCGCTCTGTGTCTGTACCAGCTGAGCTTCTTTCGTTGCAATATCACCATCTAAAACATCAATCTGAACCATGACATTTACTAAGTCTGTGTTCACGGAATCGATTTCTTTGCTTAAGGTATCTATTTGATCTTGAATACTTGATATTTTACTATTAGCTGCTGCTAATTTGCTGGACGTTGCAGCCTTCTCGGCTTGAATCTGTTCCTTTGAAGCGTATACAGAAACAACCTGTCCCACTGTTAATGCAGCAATCAATCCTAAAGTTAATATTTTTTTATTCATATATACTCCTTTTTGTAAAGTCCCTCATTAATAGTTTTGAAACATATAAATTTAATCATTTACAATAATACCACAGACAAGGCATGGTTTCAACCATTCTTTTTCATAAACTTTATGATTATTTAATTTTGTACAATAATTTAGGTCTTATTTTGCAAAACATAGTAATTTTTGTAAATATTTTTGTAACATTTCTATATTATTCAGACATAATTATACCTTGTGTATTACAATCCCATATTATTATTTTCCAGATATGCCTCACCACACTTCTCCCCAAAATAATCGAAGCGAATATGTACAATCCGCTCCGATTATCTATAAAGTACATGTGAGTTTTTTCTTCTTTCTGGTTTCCTTACGCCTTAGTGTACTATGGCAATTATACTACATTAATAGTAACCAATGCAGTATCCATAGTTGCTGCGCCTCCGGCAATGTCTTCTGTCTTCACCGTAATAGTTCCATTGGCCAAATTCTGCATCACTGTGCTATAATCAGTCTCATTAAAATTGGAAAACCTGCTGGTCTCCATAGGAAGCTTTACTCCCTGTTCTGCTGCTGTCAGACGAAGGCTCTCTCCCTCGGGAAATTTGTCTGCATAATAACTTGCCAACACATTTTCCAGACCGCCTGCAATATCTTTCATCGCAGATGTTACAACAATATCTGATTCTTCTGATTTATCCTCACCCATACATATCATTTTCTTATTCTCGAGTCCTTCGGCAGCTTTAATGATATTTGTATCCATCAGGCCCCCTCCGGTCATAATTATTTCTGTACCATTTTGATACCAGCTTTTTGCATATCCCACATAGGCAGGTGATAATTTATTTTCCCCAAAATAATGATAATTTAAAACTACTTCTCCTGCACCAAGCGCATTTTCATTAGCTGCATACTCGGCCCCCTGTATAAATCCAGAGCCATACAAAGTATTCGTCTTTGTCTGTTTTCCACACAGGAATCCAAGCTGACGATACCCTTCTTTTACTGCTGCATATCCAGCCAGAAAACCTGCCTGCTCCACTGCAAAATGAATGGTACAGGTATTGTCTCTGATTTTTTCATCTTTTTTGTCATTCTTTGGTGTGCCTTCTATCAGGATGAATTTTGTCTTTTTATGTTTTTTCTGCATATCATAAACTGTTTCCTGCATAGCACTTCCATGACACACGATAACCTTAGCCCCTGCATCAATGGCCTGCTCTATGGTTTCTTCAGTAGATTCTTTGGTTTTATCTGCTGTCTGGTAGCTTGCATAAGTCACATCATTTTCTGCAGCGTACTCCTCAATTCCAATCCACGCTGCCTGAATACTTAAGCTTGCGTCTGCATTGCCCCCATTATTAATCAATGCGATTTCCTTATCATTTTTATTGCCGCACCCTGTCAATAATAATACCCCTGTCACAGCTGCTATTAGTAAAGATTTAATCTTTCTTTTCATAATCCTCGTTTGTACTCCCTTATACTCCTTCGCATTATTTCTCCTGGTCATTTATCAATGCAACTGCCGAACTTGTTCCGATACGGCTGCATCCGGCTTCTATATAAGCCTGCATATCTTCCAGTGTCCGAATTCCTCCCGCTGCTTTTATCTTCACATGCTTCCCTATATGTTCCTTGAATAAAGCAATGTCCTCCAGTGTTGCTCCTGCTGTTCCGAAACCTGTAGAAGTCTTAATAAAATCTGCTTTTGCCTCTGTGACAATCTCACATAAGATGATTTTCTCTTCTTCTGTAAGATAACAGGTCTCAATGATAACTTTTAATATATTCTCACCGGCAGCCTTTCTCATAGCAACCAGCTCGTCTTTTATCTTACTCCAACTGTGATTTTTTACATCTGAAATATTTACTACCACATCTACTTCCCTTGCTCCATCAGCTATGGCGGCCTTAACTTCTGCTTCCTTCGCCGAAGTCACACTATATCCCAACGGGAACCCTATGACAGTACAGATATTTACTTTGTTCTCGTACTGCTCTTTTACCCGCTTTACATAGCAGGGTGGGATACAGACGGAGGCTGTATGATACTTAACAGCCTCATCGCAAAGTTTTTCTATATCTTCCCAGAGTGCATAAGCTTTTAACTGGGTATGATCCACATATTTTAACAACTCTTTTGCTTCCATCTGATTTCTCCTTCGTCCTGCATATTCTTGTTTAATGAGGTTAAAGCAAATCTTATATCTGATCCAGACTCTGTTTTAAATCTTCGATAATATCGTCCACATTCTCAAGACCTACAGATACTCGAATCATGCCAGGATTTACTCCTGCTGCTACTAACTGTTCGTCTGTCAGCTGGCGATGTGTTGCACTTGCAGGATGAAGCACACAGGTCCGGATATCTGCCACATGAACTTCATTGGAAGCTAATTTTAATGCATCCATGAATTTCACTGCATTAGCACTTCCGCCTTTAATTACTATGGAAATAACTCCACAAGTTCCCTTCGGCAGATATTTCTTTGCACGTTCATGATAGCGATCGCCTTCTAAGGCTGCATAATGTACCTCTTCGATTTTGTCACTGGAAGCTAAGAACTTCGCTACCGCCAGACCATTTTCACAATACTGTTTCATACGAACTGCCAGAGTTTCCAGACCAAGATTCAATAAGAATGCTGAGTTGGCAGACGGGTATGCACCAAAATCTCTCATTAACTGCATTCTGGCCTTTACGATATAAGCTGCCTTGCCAAAATCTCTTGTATATACCACACCATGATAAGAATCGTCTGGCTGTACAAATTCCGGAAAATCTCCGCTGCTCCAGTCAAAGTTTCCGCTGTCTACAATAACACCGCCGCACTGAAGCGCATGTCCATCCATATATTTAGAAGTAGAATGTACGATAATATCTGCCCCATATTCAAATGGTTTGCATAATACCGGAGTGGCGAATGTATTATCCACGATAAACGGTACATGATGCTTATGAGCAATCTTAGCAAATTTCTCAATATCTAAAACAGCCAATGCCGGATTAGCAAGTGTTTCTCCGAAAACAGCCTTTGTGTTTGATTTAAAAGCTTTATCTAATGTCTCTTCATCGTCTTCTGCGTCCACAAAGATACATTCAATCCCTAATTTTTTTAAAGTAACGGCAAATAAGTTGACTGAACCGCCATAGATAGTGGAGGTACTGATAAAGCTGTCTCCACTGTTACAAAGATTTAAAATAGATAAAAGTGTAGCTGCCTGTCCGGAAGAGGTGCACATAGCTCCCACGCCGCCTTCCAAATCAGCAATTTTCTTCTCAACTACTTCAACTGTAGGATTAGAAAATCTTGAGTACATATGGGCTGTTGGCATATTAAAAAGATCGCCAATCTCCTTGGTAGTATCAAATCTATATGTGGTGCTTTGCACGATCGGCATCACACTTGGTTCCCCGCTTTTTGGTGTATAACCAGAATGTAAACATTTTGTCTCGTCTTTCATAGTATAAAATTCCCCTTTCCAAATAATGATATTCTAATAAATTTTAGTATACCATAAATTCAAAAAGGGGAACATACTTATTTTCTTAATTTCATGACCTTATTTCGTAATTTTATTTCATAACTGCCTTATGGAATTTTTTCTTTCCTTTTTTAATCTTTACGCCCTCAGTCAGCTGCGCTTTTGTTATAACTACATCAATAGCTGCGACTTTTTCATCATTAATGAGTACACCGCCCTGAGTTACCAGACGTCTTCCTTCATTCTTTGATGTAACAAGTCCACAAGCTAACAGAAGATTTAAGATATTGATGCCATCATCCTGAAGCTGTTCCTCTGCAATCTCTGTAGTAGGCATATTTTCGTCATTATTTCCACCTGCAAATAATGCATGAGCAGCCTGCTGGGCTTTTTTAGCCTCTTCCTCCCCATGTACCAGAGTAGTCAGTTCGTATGCAAGAATTTCTTTTGCTTCATTTAACTGAGCGCCTTCCCAGGATTCCATCTCATCGATTTTTTCCAATGGAAGGAAAGTCAGCATACGAATACATTTTAATACATCCGCATCTCCTACATTTCTCCAGTACTGATAGAAATCAAATGGAGATGTTTTCTTTGGATCAAGCCATACTGCACCGTTGGCTGTCTTACCCATCTTCTTACCTTCTGAGTTCAACAGCAGCGTAATAGTCATAGCGTAAGCGTCTTTGCCTAATTTCTTACGTATCAATTCGGTACCGCCAAGCATATTAGACCACTGATCATCGCCGCCAAACTGCATGTTACAGCCGTAATGCTGGAATAAATGATAAAAATCATAAGACTGCATAATCATGTAGTTAAACTCCAGGAAAGATAATCCTTCTTTCATTCTCTGCTTGTAACACTCTGCACGAAGCATATTATTAACAGAGAAGCAAGCTCCCACATCACGCAGAACATCCACGTAATTTAGCTTAAGCAGCCAGTCTGCATTATTTACCATAATCGCTTTGTCATCACCAAATTCGATAAATCTTTCCATCTGCTGTTTGAAGCAGTCACAGTTATGCTGAATCACTTCCGGTGTCATCATAGAACGCATATCGCTGCGTCCAGAAGGGTCTCCGATATATCCAGTACCTCCGCCAACTAAAACAACTGGTTTATTGCCAGCCATCTGCAGTCTCTTCATAAGACAAAGAGCCATAAAATGACCTACATGCAGCGAATCTGCAGTTGGGTCAAATCCAATATAAAAAGTTGCTTTTCCTTCATTAATTAAATCGCGTATTTCCGCTTCATCTGTAACCTGGGCAATCAAGCCACGGGCTACTAATTCATCATAAATTTTCATCTTCTTCTCCTTTTTTTAACTGTTTTTAGCAGGCGAAAACCGTTTTCGCCTGCCTGAAACGGTTTTCGCCTGCTAAAAACCGTAACTAAAAAGCCCTCTGCATACCTGTATATCAGGTATGCAGAGGGCAACTATGCGGTACCACCTCTGTGTCGAAAGCTTTTTACAAAACCTTCCTCTGTAAGTGCAGACATACTTAGGGAAATCTAATAAATCTCTTTTCGCATGTTTAACAACTCCAACGCTGTATCGGGCGTCTCCCGTCTTACCCTACTGTTAGTTCAGGCAGCAGCTCCAGGATGTATTTCCATTAGTTCTCACTGCATCCTCACACCAACCGGATGCTCTCTGACAGGATAGCCTAATGTACTTCTTCCCTTCATCGCCTTACTTTTTCAAAGTTACGATTATTATATACGCTGAGTCTGATTCTGTAAAGCCCCTTTTTATATATATTTCCCCGGATATTTTTTATGTATTTCTTATATTTTAGGTGAAATCACCCGATTACATTAAGGAAAAATTAAGAATTCTTTTCATAATCCGACCTATTCTTCTACTTATTTCGTGTTATAATTAACTCGATTATGAATTCAGGAGGAATTTGATTATATGGCTGTAAATATATTAACCTATCTTGAACAATCAGCCCTTGCTTATCCCGATAAGCCAGCTGTCATTGATAATGAACTTTGCTACACCTACAGTGAATTAATGGAAAGAGCAAAACAAATCGGTTCTGCGCTTTGTTTAAAAACTGCTCCGCGAAAACCTATTCCTGTCTTTCTCGAAAAAAGTGCCAATACACTCGCACTCTTCTTCGGAATTGTTTACAGTGGCTGCTTTTATGTTCTCATTGATCCTGGTCAGCCAAAAGCAAGAGTACAGAAAATATTAGAGACCCTGCAGCCGGAACTTATGATTAGCCGTCTATCTTTAAAAGAGCAGACCGATTCTTTGGAGTTTGATGGTGCACTTATTTATATAGAAGATTTACAAAATACTCCGATAAATGATACTGTGCTAAATGTCATCCGTTCTCAGACCTTGGATATAGATCCTTTATATGGAATCTTTACATCTGGCTCTACGGGTATACCAAAAGGTGTGGTAGTCAGTCATCGCTCTGTCATAGACTTTATGGAATATTTTACTGATATTTTCCATATTACAAATGATGATGTAATTGGAAATCAGGCACCTTTTGATTTCGATGTCTCAGTAAAAGACATTTATTCCGCTATAAAAGCAGGTGCCACCCTAGTCATTATCCCTAAAAAACTTTTTTCCATTCCTATGCAGTTATTAGATTACCTTGAGGAGCATCACGTCACCACATTAATCTGGGCTGTATCTGCACTTTGCGTGGTTACTACACTAAAAGGATTTACATATAAAATCCCTGACAGCATTTGCAAAGTTATGTTTAGCGGCGAAGTCATGCCGGTCAAGCACCTGAATCAATGGCAGGCAGCTTACCCGGATGCGATGTTCGTAAATCTATATGGACCAACAGAGATAACCTGCAACTGTACATACCACATCATTGACCGTACTTATGCTCCGGGAGATATACTTCCCATCGGAAAAGCATTTCCAAATGAAAAAGTTTTTTTATTAAATGAAACCAATCAGCTGATCTCGGAGTCTAATACAGTAGGAGAGCTTTGTGTGAGTGGAACTGCTCTTGCTTTGGGCTACTACGGCAACTGGGAACAGACCAATAAGGCTTTCGTGCAGAATCCATTGAATACGCACTATCAAGAAACCATCTACCGCACCGGAGATTTAGCTTTCTATAATGACGAAGGTCTTTTGTGCTTTGCTTCCCGCAAAGATTTCCAGATTAAACATATGGGGCATCGTATTGAACTGGGTGAAATCGAAGCTGCTTTAGATAAACTTCCGGAAATAGTACGCAGCTGCTGTATCTATCGGGAAGAAAAGAATCGAATTATATGTTTTTATGAAGGTTCACTGGATAAAAAGGAGTTAGCAACTCAGCTTCACCAGATACTGCCTTCCTACATGGTTCCCAATCAATTCTTTCAGGTAGAACATATGCCTATCACAAAAAATGGAAAGATAGACAGGAATCAGTTAAAAAGACAATTATGATATGAGGTGTTATTCTATGCAGAAAGAACAGATATTATCTTTCTTAAATACATATACAGATCCCTGCTATATATTTGATCTGGATGAATTAAGCAGACGTTTTCTTATGTTACAGCAGACTCTGGGTGATGAGATTACTCTCTGTTACGCCATGAAAGCAAACCCTTTTTTAGTTGCTCCGCTTCTGCATCTGTCCACAAAATACGAGGTCTGCTCTCCGGGAGAATTTGCTATCTGTGAAAAGGAACACATTCCCATGGACAGAATCGTTTTATCAGGTGTAAATAAAGAAGAACGTGAATTAAAAAGAATCATGAAAACCTATGGAAGTGCCTGTACTTATACCGTGGAATCTTTGCATCAGTTTTATTTATTAAAATCGCTGGCCGCACAATCAAACAAAACGATTTCCGTACTACTGCGGCTTTCCAGCGGTAACCAGTTCGGTATGGATGAACACACTATCCTTGAACTTCTTAAAACTTGGAATAACTCAGATTTTCTGCATTTTCAGGGTATCCAGTACTATTCCGGCACACAGAAGAAAAATTTGAATCGTCAGGAAAAGGAATTGATGCATCTGGACGATTTCTGCAGACAAGTCCAGCAGGAAACACAGATGATAGTAGAAGAATTAGAATATGGCCCGGGATTTTATGTTCCTTATTTCGAAAAGGAAGAAGACGCCGATGATATCGAACTTTTAAAAGGCTTCAAAAAGATACTTTCCAATATGAATTACTCCGGCAAAATCACTTTGGAGATGGGGCGTTATATCGCCGCTTACTGTGGTTCTTACCTGACTAAAGTAATTGATACAAAAGTCACACATGACGCACATTACTGTATCATCGATGGCGGTATCAACCATATAAATTACTATGGACAGGCCATGGCTATGAAACTTCCTCATATACAATATTATCCCGTTTCTGCAGAAGCTATACCTGACAACCAGGAAAATAAACTTAAAAACGAACCGGAAGAATCAAAATCCCCTGTCACATGGAATATCTGCGGCTCTTTATGCACCAGTGGTGACGTATTAGTGAAGCAATATCCACAATCACAGCTTGCCATTGGGGATTATCTGTTGTTTGAACGACTGGGAGCTTATTCTGTCACCGAAGGAATTTACCTGTTCTTAAGCAGAGATCTTCCTCAAATTTATTTCTATACTGCAGATAACGGCTTTTCTCTTGTAAGGGACAGCCTGCCCACACATAATATCAACTGCTGTACAGCACATTAATAATAGTAAAAGGAGAATTATCATGGAAAAATTATTAGAAATCTTAGAGGACATTCAACCAGAAGCAGATTATGAAAACTGCACTACCTTAATCGACGATGGAATTCTTGATTCTTTCGCAATACTGTCTATTGTAAGCGAATTAGAAGATGCATTTGGTGTCTCTATCACTCCAGCAGAGATTATACCGGAAAACTTCAACTCAGCACAGGCCTTATGGAATATGGTAGAACGCCTGCAAGCGTAATTTGGAGGTAAACTATGTCTTTAACATCTTTGATGTTTATAATATTTGTATTAACAGCAGTCATTGGCTATTACTGTATCCCCAAGCGGTACCAGTGGCTATGGCTGCTGTTCTTTAGTTACATCTATTACTTATCCACAGGAGCGCGGACCGTATATTATCTTCTGATTACTACTGCTTCCACCTACCTGGTTGGATACTTTATGTCCCGGATACAAAAAGATAAGGACGACAGGGCAGCACGCCGTGTAAACCGCAGGCTGCTGGTTCTTGCGTTGCTGCTAAATTTTGGAATGCTGGCGTACTTAAAATACACCAACTTCCTCATAGCAAATTTAAACGACTTGCTGCACGCACAACTGAATTTCAAGGACTTACTTCTCCCTCTTGGAATTTCTTTTTATACCTTTCAGTCCATGGGATACTTACTGGATGTATACTGGAAAAAATGTGAAGCAGAGACAACTCCCCTTCGGCTGGCTCTTTTTGTCTCTTTCTTTCCGCAGATTCTGCAGGGACCCATCGGACGCTTCAGTCGCCTTGGGAAGCAGCTTTTTACCAGCCACACAGTAGACTGGGAACAGATGGAACGTTCATTTTTATTAATCTTATATGGATTTTTCAAGAAAATGATTCTGGCTGATACCGTTGCACCAATTGTGGACCACATATTTGGAAATCCCACACAGTTTAGCGGAGTATTCATGATTATAGGTGTTCTGGGATACTCTGCACAGCTTTACGGCGATTTCTCCGGTGGTATGGATGTGGTACAGGGGATATCCGGTCTTTTCGGAATTACATTAGATGATAATTTCAAACGTCCGTTTTTTGCCATTTCCATAACAGACTTCTGGCACCGCTGGCACATCACTCTTGGTACATGGATGAAAGATTACGTATTCTATCCCATCTCACTGTCAAAGTGGATGAGCCGGTTTAGTAAATACCTGAAAACACATCTAAGCAAAAAGCTTGGCCGCACTATACCCATCTGTATTGCAAATATACTGGTTTTTCTCATCGTAGGCGTATGGCATGGCGCAGCATGGAAATACATCATCTATGGACTCTATAATGGTGTAATTATCGGTATCAGCGGATTACTGACAAACTGCTACCGGGATTGGAAGAAGGCACTTCACATCCAGGATAAAAGCCACGGATGGCATATTTTCCAAATTCTTCGTACCTTCCTGCTGGTTAACATCAGCTGGTTTTTCGACCGGGCAGATACTGTCAAAGATGCACTATTTATGATGAAAAATACCATACTTAATTTCCATATATCCGTCCTTTGGGATGGTTCTTTACTCATGGACAATACGATTTTACATATACAATATCGCTACATCATCGTAATAGCAGCCTGCCTGGTTGTTTTTATCATCAGCCTCCTACAGGAAAAGAAGATCACATTTGCACAAAGCATCTACACCTGGAAACCTGCAGTTCGCTTTGTGCTGTATCTCGTTATACTATTTGTGATTCCATTATTAGGGCAGACACCAATGGCAGAAGGAGGATTTATCTATGCGCAATTCTAAAAAATACATATGGATAGGTTTATTCCTGGCACTCACTATCTGCATAAATCTCCTGTTAAACTATGTTCTTCTTCCATACAGCTACGTGCGTTGTGACACCCATCATCTCACTGAAGGTGGATACCAGGATATCTATGTGGGGACCTCCCACGGTTTTGCAGGTATCGATCCACTACAAACAGATGCAATCACAGGCCGAAAAAGCACCAATCTCTGCCTGGGCGGAGAATACTTGTGTGACTCTTACTTTCTGACCAAAGAAGCACACCGACATAATCCACTAAAGAGAGTCATCTATGTCCTCGACCCCGGCTACTGGGTAACAGAACCAAGCCAGGACTCCTCTTACAATACACTCTGCCAATCGCTGCCCTGGTCCAAAGTTAAACTGGAATATACTGCTGCCAAAATGCTAAAAGCAGACTTTCGAACTACGTTATTTCCCTGGTACAATTATCGAAAAGACCTGCTGAAACCAGATGTTATCCAACATAACTTAACCACGAAGCAAAGTCAGGAATACAAAGACTACAGTATCAAACCCTTCGACAGTACCGGTCAAACCTACACGGAGCAAGGTTTTATGAACATCCATCGGGTAGAAAATGCTCAAAAGACAGAACAAAATTTAAAGCTCTGGAATGAAGCCGACCTGATACCAAAGGAATTCAAATACTTCAACAAGTTAAAATCCTACTGTGCACAAAATCAAATAGACTTCGTAGTCGTAACTCTCCCTGTCCCTAAAGAGACGCTTGGAAAATACCAGGAACAATTCGACGCTGCCCACAACTACTTTACCCAAATGATGCAGGCTCAGAATGTAACCTACTGCGACTTCAACTATGTAGATCTATCCTCTCAGGGCTTTGAAGCCACCGTATCCAACTACAATGACTATGACGGTCACATGTACGGCAACACTGCTCAAAAATTCAGCCAAATCCTGGGCGAATACCTAAATGCCCAGGATTTGGCTATGTCATAGCCCGCTGCCTGCCATACATCTGTATCATTTTCTTATTATCTTTTCTTATTTCTTTTCTTATTATCTCGTTCTTGTTGTTACTACTATCTTTACTGCCCGAACAAGCCGACCTCCATTACGTAAAACTCCCCGCTCTCATCATGATTTTCTTCTTTTAACGCGACTTCCTTATACCCACACTTTTCCCTCATCAATTTCCGTTCCCATGGGAACTTGCTGTCATAGAAGAGATCATTGTCCGCCATCTGGCGCATACTCACTTTGAGATATAAACCTTTCTTCTTCTATTTATGTATTGTATGGAAGGAACTTGCCTCTCGATACGTATTTGTTTCTCCAATTTACGTGTCATTTGGACACAACTTGCTTTTTGATACGTACTTCCTTCTCCATTTTACGTATCATTTTGGCAAAATCTACTTTTTTGATACGTACTTCCTTCTCCATTTTACGTATCATTTTGGCAAAATCTACTTTTTGATACGTACTTCCTTCTCCATTTTACGTATCATTTGGGCAAAATCCACTTTTTGACACGTACTTCCTTCTCCATTTTACGTATCATTTTGGCAAAATCCACTTTTTGACACGTATTTCCTTCTCCAATTTACGTGTCATTTGGACACAACTTACTTTGAGATACGTACTTTTAACCTGCAATAGGTATCAGATGGAGCAAACATGCAAAATAGCAACTGGATATCAATAACATCAACATCTCTCATAAATTGGCTGTGAAAATTTACAAAAAGTTTATTGGTGATAAAAGGAAACTACTGGTATACTATATTCATGGACGTTCGTCCAGTTCCTGCTCAGTTCAGAGCAATGTCTTCTCAAAGTAAAATATTTTAAAAAGGCAGGTGGTGAAATCTATGATTGTGCTTATCTCACGCTAAGTATGCCAAGGTATACTTGAAGTGTTCATGATGTGCTTGAGGTACTCAAGATGTATTTGAGGTGTGCTTGAGGTATTCAAGATGTATTTGAGGTGTACTTAAGCTATACAAATGTCGCAAATAACTGCTGATTTTTCAGTTCTCATACAGCAAAGGTAATGTATATATGGAAGAAAGAATACAACATATTTTTGATAAAGTACTAAAAAAAACACTGACACTATCCAGTATTGCTGTCATCCGATTTATTAATGGAAGTTTTGGCACGAATCATCCCCTGGACAGCAATATCACATACAACTGGACAGAAGGTTATGACGATGATTTGAACAAGACAATTGCAGACGGTATATTAACAATAAATGGAAGGCTATCCTATCATTTTGAAGCCCAGATAGGTCCTGACGAGGAAATGCAGTTTCGGGTCTTTGAATATGGATACCGCCATGCACTACGGGAAAGGAATAGTAAAAATGTATTAAAGTTCCCTGAACCGCTTATTATCTACCTGTATAAATCAGGTAATATTCCTGATGAAGATACCATTCTTCTGGATTTTGGAACTCAGGGATACTTTTTATATAAAGTAAAAAATTACAAGCTTCTGGCTCATAGCCTGGAAGAATTAAATCAACACCAAATGGTCATCCTTATCCCCTTTATGATTTTGAAATTCCGCGATGAATTGGCGAAAAAACGCACGCCGGAGAACCTCCAGGCATTGAAAAACTTTATACTCAATGATATACTTGGGATTATAAATCAGAACGTAGTCCTTGGTAATCTGACTCTGGCAGATGCGAACCGCCTTCGCAATCTTATTGCGCAGCTGTACCGCTATCTGTATGCAGATTATGAGGAATGCCAGAAGGAGGGAATCAACGATATGGTTGAAGAAGGACTGGTATTGGAGATGGATATCATTGAGCATAATCACAAGAAAGAGTTGGAGCAAAAGGAGAAAGAGGTAACTGAAAAAGTAACCAAAGAGGTAACTAAAGAAGTAACTAAAGAAGTAACTAAAGAAGTAACTACATATACTGCCTGTAATATGCTTCGAAAAGGGCTCTCGGTAGAATTAGTCCAGGAATGCACCGGGCTTTCACAAGAGGAAATACTTCAGTTAAAAGAAAGTCTGGATTAAGTAAAAGGAGCTTGCAACTCAAGCTCCTTTTCAGATACCTCAAAACAAACAGGGCAACCCGCTATACTATGTTCATGGTTCATGCCATGCTGGCCGATGTACTGCCGGGCTATAAGATCTGGTGTCTGTCCATCCTGTCCGGTATGACATCCTGCTCATTAGTTCGGCATGGCGTACGCCTATTCATCAAGCAGTCTTCTCAAACTGACTGTTATACAAATCCGCATAAAATCCGTCCTGCATCATCAGCTCCCCATGACTGCCCTGCTCAATAATATCACCATCCTTCATAACCAAAATCAAATCCGCATTCTTAATGGTCGACAACCGATGCGCAATAATGAAACTAGTTCTTCCGCGCATCAAATTATCCATAGCCTTCTGAATTCGTTCCTCCGTACGAGTATCCACCGAGCTGGTCGCCTCATCCAGAATCAAAATCCGATTATCCGCCAAAATAGCTCTGGCAATGGTAAGCAGCTGCTTCTGTCCCTGAGATATGTTACTAGCCTCTTCATTCAATTCCATCTCATAACCACCCGGTAAAGTCCGGATAAAATGGTCTGCATGAGCCGCCTTAGCCGCAGCAATAACCTCCTCATCTGTGGCACTGAGCATACCATAACGGATATTCTCCATAATCGTTCCCTTAAACAACCAGGTATCCTGCAAAACCATACCGAAATTCTCTCTCAACTCTCTCCGGTCAAAATCCTTGATATTATAGCCATCAATCAGGATAGCCCCTTTATTCACATCATAGAATCTCATAAGCAATTTCACCATCGTCGTCTTACCCGCACCTGTAGGTCCAACAATTGCAATCTTCTGCCCCGGTTTTACATTTGCACTGAAATCTTTAATGATGATCTTATCTGACTTATAACCAAAGTTAACATTCTGAAAAGTCACACTGCCCTTCACGTCCTGAGTAGTAATCGGTGCATGATACTCAGCCACCTGCTCCTCTTCTCTCTCTTCTAAGAACTCAAAAACACGTTCTGCTGAAGCCGCCATAGACTGCAGCATATTAGAAACCTGTGCGATCTGATTGATAGGCTGGGTAAACTGTTTTACATAAGTAATAAAAGACTGAATATCGCCAACCTGAATGGTTCCCTGAATCGCAAGCCATGCACCCACAACTGCCACAATCAGATAACCCAGATTTCCGATAAATGTCATAATCGGCATCATAAGTCCTGATAGGAACTGCGACTTCCAGGCTGACTCGTACAAGATCTCATTCGTCTGTTCAAAAGTATCCGTCACCGTCTTTTCCTGATTAAATACACGAACAACCTGATGTCCGCTGAAAACTTCCTCCACCTGCCCATTCACATGACCTAAATATTCCTGCTGACTCATAAAATATTTCTGCGATTTCTTTACAATCTTAGTGATAAAAAGCATAGAAATCGGCAAAATCAAAATGCTAATCAAAGTAAGAAGTGGACTAATCGTAAGCATCATAACAATAATACCAATTAAGGTAGTTACTGATGTAATTAACTGGGTAATGCTCTGATTTAAGCTGGTTCCCAGTGTGTCCACATCATTGGTAATACGTGAAAGCACCTCTCCGTGGGTACGGCTTTCAAAATATCCCATCGGCATGCGGTTAATCTTCTCCACCATTTCCTTACGCATGCGGAAAGATACATTCTTCGATACACCAGACATGATAAATCCCTGTATAAAGGAAAATACAGCACTGATTACATATAAAGCAAGTACAGTAAGCAGGATTTTCCCTACTTTCCCAAAATCAATTCCAGCCCCGCCGGAATATTTGCTGGTAAGCCCTGTAAAAATCTCCGTAGTTGCATTTCCTAAAATCTTAGGTCCTACAATGCTAAAAATCGTACCGCCAATGGCAGTAATCACTACAAAGAAAAGCGCAATCTTATATTTTCCTATATAGTGTATCAATTTACTCAAAGTACCTTTAAAGTCCTTTGCCTTTTCTCCCGGCATCATACCATGTCTGCCGCCCATAGGACCTCGAGGACGTTTCCTTGTATAAGTCTTATTTTCATCACTCATGGTCAACATCCTCCTTCTTCATAGAATTTGCAATCTCTGCTTCTGACAACTGGGACTGTGCTATCTGCTGATATACTTCACAGTTCTCCATAAGCTGCTGGTGCGTACCCTGACCAACCACGCGGCCTTCATCCATAACAATGATTTGATTTGCATTTAATATCGTGCTGATACGCTGTGCTACGATTAAGACAGTACTCTCCTTTGTTTCCTCTGACAGGGCACGGCGCAAGGTCACATCCGTCTTAAAGTCCAGTGCAGAAAAGCTATCATCAAAAATGTAAATCTTCGGTTTCTTAGCAACTGCACGGGCAATGGACAATCTCTGTTTCTGACCTCCCGACACATTAGTTCCGCCCTGAGAGATAGCACCTTCATACTTATCAGGATTCTCATTGATAAATTCTTCAGCCTGAGCAATCTCAGCCGCTTTCACTACACGTTCTTTTGAAATCTCCTGTGCCCCATATCGAATATTCGAATCAATCGTTCCAGAGAATAACGTTCCTTTCTGGGGAACGTAACCAATCATGTCACGAAGGCTCTTCATCTTCATATCACGAAGATCGATACCATCAATGGTAATCTGACCCTCTGTCACATCATAGAAACGGGGAATTAGATTAATCAATGTACTCTTGCCACTTCCGGTGCTTCCGATAAATGCAGTTGTCTCACCCGGTTTAGCTGTAAAACTCACATCCGAGATTACATCATGCTCTGCATTGGGATATCGAAAACATACATGATTGTACTCGATTACTCCTGTATTCTTTGTCTCCTTTGTCTCTTCCTTATCCAAAATACTAAGCGAAGTATTTAAAACTTCCTCAATACGGTCTGCAGCCACACCAGCTCTTGGCAGCATAATAGAAATCATAGTCAGCATTAAGAATGACATGATAATCTGCATGGCATAAGTCAAGAATGCCATCATCTCGCCCACCGACATGGTACCAAGATCAATTCCTTTTCCGCCAAACCAGATAATTCCCACTGATACCAGATTCATAAGCATCATCATAGCCGGCATCATAATCGCCATAACACGGTTGGTAAATAACTGCGTACTGGCCAAATCCTTATTTGCTTTATGAAAACGTTTCTCTTCATGGCTTTCTGTACTGAATGCACGTATTACAGACAAGCCTGTAAGAATCTCTCTTGCTACCAGATTCACCCGATCTACCAGCTTCTGCATCAATTTAAACTTCGGCATGGCAACTGCAAATAAAAATAATACCAGGCACATGATAGTTGCCACCGCTGCAACGATAATCCATGATAAAGATACATTCGTCCCGATAACTTTTAAGATTCCACCAATTCCAAGAATAGGGGCATACAGCACCATACGAAGCAGCATCACCATCACCATCTGAATCTGCTGCACATCATTGGTATTTCTAGTGATTAAAGATGCTGTGGAAAACTGATCCATCTCAGCACTTGAAAAACTCACAACCTTATGGAATACACGGTTACGCAAATCTCTCGCAGTGCGCGCCGCTGTCTGAGATGCTAAAAATCCCACACTGATAGCTGCAGCCAGCATCAACAGGCAGATTAAGAGCATCTTCACCCCTATATGAAAGAGATATTCCATCTGATACTGGTTCATATCAATTCCAACTGCTGTATACTCCTGTTCTAAATATGCAGCGCTCATCTGACCTGACATGGTTTCTTTCATATCACCAAACTGTGCCATCATATCATCCAGCATGGTCAGCCTCTGTTCCCGCTTTGTCTCACTGCTGAACAACGTCTTCATGATAAGCTGCATCTGCGCCGCATCTCCCATCTGGGAACTTAAAGCAGAATCCTCCTGCAGTTTCATATTACCATCGCTGTCACTTACCGAGGCCACCAGTCCCATCAGCATCATAGGGTCTTTTAGTATTGCTTCCAGATTTTTCTCTGATTCTTTTTCTAAATCTTTCTTCTCATAAATTGCTTCTCCATCATCAGTCTTACCCGACTCCTGATAAGCATCCGCCACGGTCTGGCTGTCTTCTTCCGTCACAAAAAGCTGAAGCTTTGCAAGCTCCGATTCCCGGATATACTCCGGTACACTTTCTTCGATTCCTTTTTTTGAAATTCCCACATCCACCAGATTGGAGGTGTAAGTCGGCAGGGATAAATCACAAAACGCCTGTAGAATCAATAAGGCCACAATGCAAAGCACTGCGCCCCATGAATTTTTTAAATATCGAAATATATTTAACATCTTTCCTCTTTCCTGATTACATTTTTGTCAAAAATGTATACTCCTGTTCCTTCTATCATCTTATCCTGTTTTTTTCATTTTATGCAGTTCACCGTATGCGTAACTAACAACAGGGACCGCAACAGCCACACATTGCATTGAGACAAAGCATCTCCATACACCAGTTAGCGCCATCACCAAATGGTCTGCCGTATTCATTGCCTCTGCTCTGATACCATTGTCCGCCATTTTGCAGCTTTACCAGCAAATCACGGTAAGTGGTATTGCCTGGTTCCATATCAGAAGCTTTCTTCGCATACTCCAAAGCAGTGACATTATTCCCCAGCCCTGCATTTCCTATGGATGACATATAGTACCACTGAGCATTACGTTCACTCATGCGGTTTAATACATTCAGCGCTTCCTCATAATATCCATTATTTAGATAGTTATAGGCCGCCTGAAATTCCACACTCTGCTGGTCTCCACTTGCCTGACTCCTCTGTCCATATCCATTACCGAAACCTCCAAATCCTCCGAAATTGCCGAAACCTCCAAAGCCTCCAAAATCATCATATGCATTGCCATTACCGGCATTACCGGTGTTATATGGATTGCCATAAGTACCGCCGCCATTGCCTGTATAGGAAGCGCCCTGCTCCCGCATCTTCATAATTTGATTATAGGCTTGCTGAATCTCTTTAAATTTTGCCTCCGCCTGATCCTTATTAGGATTGTTAATATTAGCATCCGGATGGTAGATACGACTCTGTTTTCTATATGCTTTTTTTATCTCGTCTGCAGATGCAGAAGGGTCAACTCCTAACACCTCATAAGGATTCATTGCCATTTTTTTTCTCTACTTTCTTATTCTTCTTTTCTTTCAACATATTGTACTTGACCCAGACACCGGAATATAAGATATTTCGTAAGATTTCACTATTTTGCAAAATCGGAAGAATCTCAAACTGTCTTGAACAATCGGACATCATCATAATCAGCATATTCTCAACATACGCTTCAAAATCATCCCGCTTTTTCAAAGGAATAAACAGGTTGTACTGCTTACTTTTCTGATCCGCTTCTAAATCCTCATACGCATCCATCAGATATATGAATTTTCCCAGATAAAAAGCCATATCTCCCAGTGGTTTCTCCCACTCATCCTGATAGTATACAAAGATTTCACGCAAGACACTTCCCGTAAGGCCAGCAACTTCGTCAATATTTTGATTTCCCGCCTTCTCATACTCTAATGTCTTTCGAATATATTCCTCCACTGCTTTGGTCTGGCGTGGATACTTTATCGCTACTTTTTTATAGGCCTTTTCCAGGCTTTTCGCTGTCATGAGCTTTGTGACTTTCTTATCATCCTGCCAATCATCCATGAGGTTATAATACGCCAAAAGTATTGTCATATCGGCAGCATAGTCTGTCCACTGATTTCTCCGGGTGGTCTGTTTTTTTCCCCCGTGCACCATACACCGATAACTGCCCAGTTCTTCCTGGGTCTCATAAAGTCCGGTTAAAACCAACTCCAAAAAGGTCATGTCATAACTTAAAGTCAGCGGTGCAATAAAACCATGCCGTTCTTTCAGTGCACGACATAATCCGCAATAGCAGGAACGATAATAGTTGTAATCTTTTATTTTAAGTTCATCCTTGTGTACCGTCACATAACCAAACATATATAATCATCCTCAACTTTTTTTGATAAAGTCCGTGTTGCATTTTGGACAGTGAATACTAATCTTTCCTTTTCCTCTAGGGACACGAATCTTCTGTTTGCAGGTTGGACATTTATAGATATGATATTCCTTTGACTGTTTCGCAGTGTTAGCCCTTCCCTGAAAAAATCCTGTCACTTTTGATTTTATTCCCAAAAACCATTCATTCTCCGCATAACGCTTACTATAATTCTTAGATAACATTCTAAAATAACACCATACAAGAATTAACAGTGCCAGAGTATCTAAGATACTGTTGCGGGTAATCAATGCAACTACTAAGAATGCAACTGCCACCCATAGTGAAAATCTGGACAAATCGTCTGCTCCATATCTGCCCTGCATAAACTGATAAATTTTGTTCTTCATTTTCCATACTTCCTTTTCCTTATTTCCACTAATTCATCCCCCGAAACAGCAGCGAAATCCGAATTTAGCTTTACTGCCTTTTCATGAATGCAGATGGCCTCACCGCACGTCTGTATTCAACATCTCTGATATGTAATCATATCTCATTTTCGCATATAAATGAAGTGTTTTTATGAAAAGTTTAGAAAAAAATAATCACTGGGCAAGGATTTATAGATTTATTTCCTTAACCGGTGATTATTTTTCCTATATTTAGTAAAATTTAAAAACACTTCTTGAAAACAGCTAAAAACTTTTACCCGAAAAACTTCGGTAATTCAGAAAGATCTGCCATGATTCTCTTATGTGGAAATGGTTTGAATTCTTCTGCGGTAGTAATACCTGTAGTAACTGCTGCAAAATCCACACCTACATTCTGTGCGGTCTTAGCATCAATAATGCTGTCCCCAATATATAAAAGTTCTTCTTTCTTAATACTTTCTTCTTTCATCAGCCGGCAGATGCCTTCCGGATCTGGTTTTGCCGCCGTGACATCTTCCATACCTACCACTCTTGTCACATAGTCCTGAATCTGATATTTATCAATGGACTCCTGAATTCGAACGCGTCGCTTTGATGAAAGGATTCCAACCTTAGCTCCTGCTGACTTTAACTCTTTCAGCATGGGAATGACTTCCGGATACAATCTGGTGTTTTTAGTCATCTCCAGATTAGCCATCTGGGTAAATTCCTGATGATAACGTTTCAGGGTATCTGGATTTTCTTCTCCAAGAAGCAATCGGAACGCATCATTTAATTCCATTCCAATGGTTCTTTTAATAGCCATCTCATCCCCTTTTGGAAATCCATTCTGTAAAAACACATGCTGAAAGCAAAGCACAATCCCTTTTTCTGAATCAGCCAGTGTATAATCAAAATCAAATACATACCATTTATATCGCATCTATGTACCTCATATTTTGTCTTGTCATTATTTTATGTTTATTCTTGAGTAAATTTTTCTTGCTGCTATTTGCTGTTATTTGCTGCATGTTCTTCCGTTCTATGGCTGGAATAGTCCTTGCCATAACGCATGGGAATCGCAACAATCTTATTAAAATATGCAATAATCGGTCCCATGAAAAATGCTGTAAATAAAGTTCCAATTCCCACAACCGTACCAAGTACAAATCCAATCAGCGTGCAGATTAAATCTGATGTAATTCTACAGTACTGAAACTTAAACTTAGTCTTTGCAGTAATAATTAAAGCCACAGCATCGTATGTGGATACCCCTAAATCTGCTGTAAAATACAAAGAAGAACCAAAACACATAATTACAATACCAATAATCAATGCAATGATCTTCGTCGGCCAGTTTGGGTTGGGAATGAGACTAGCCCACAGCCATGAGGAAAACTGTACCACATATCCCAACAAAAAGATGTTAATTACAGTTCCAAGGCCAATCTTTTTCTTATCCAGGAAGAAAATTGCAACCAACATTAATACATTTAAGACTGTATAAAATGTTCCAAAATTCTCTAATCCAAAGGGTGTATGTGCACAGATTCCATGAGCAAATACCTGGAATGGGTCCATACCGCAGGATGAGAAGTTAAACAATCCCACACTGAATCCGGATATCAACACACCAACCACCGTCATTATAATTCTTCTTTTCATCTCACTACTTACTTTTTTCATTTTCTTATACTCCACCATCTCATGTTTATATCTATATTTTTCTTTGTAAGTATAGCATGAAACGTCATAGTTGCAAGCTTATTTTTCAACAGGTGTGATAGAAAACCATTTTAAATCACAGAATCCTTTCATGAACTCTTTGGATCCATATCCAGGGAACTCAACAGTAATCATGACATCGTCCTCCTCTACCACCGTTCCGATGCCATATTTTGCATGTTCTATTTGCTGAACTGTTTTTTTCTGCTCTATCTTTTCTTTCCCCAAACTTTCCTGCTCCGTCTTTTGGGGCTCAGATTTGTTTTGTCTCTCAGCAAGTACCATCTTCTTTAATTCGTGCAAATCTATTTTTTCCTGTTTTTTTCCTTCATCCTGTTTTAATTCATCCGGTATCATCTGAAGGAAACGTCCCGGCCCCGGGAATGTACCCGGTGTAACCGGATTCGTATAGAAAGAAAGTTCCAGATAATCTTTCGCCCTTGTCATACCCACAAAGAACAGACGACGTTCTTCCTCTTCCCCTTCATATCGATTTCCAGCCAATGGGATTAATCCATTATTCACTCCAATTATAAAAACATAGGAAAATTCCAGTCCCTTAGAAGCATGCAAAGTCATAAGTTTCACCGTATCACATTCTGCCTCAAGCGCTTCCGGCTGATAATCCACACCATATATGACCGGAGCTTTTTTCTTGGGCACTTCACAGGGTATTTCATTATTTAAAAACACCTGTTCCAAAATCTCTGACTGATTCTGCAGGCGATAAAAAATCCCTATTTCCTTATATTCTACTCCCTGAGCATGAAGTTCTGATACCTTGTCAGCCAGATATATGGCTTCACTAAAAGGATCATAATGTTCCTTTATCATAATTTTCTGCCCCTGTCCACGACTTGCAGTCAACTCTCTCCCGTTTTGCAAAAAATATCTCGCTGCTTCTAATATGGATATACTGGAGCGATAATTTATGGGGAGCGTCAGTTCTCTTGCATCATATCTTGCCTTGAGATTGTAGAATACGTTAAATGCACTTCCACGCCAGCTGTATATCACCTGATTCGGATCTCCCACCGCAAAGAGTCGGGTGTGATTGTCTTTCAGCATATGGATAAATTCTAACTGCTGATTATCACTGTCCTGAACCTCATCAATGATAATCCACTCCAGTTTTTCCGAAGTATTTTTCACTGATTTGTCACTATTATCCCGGGATAATAATGTCACCGCACTTGTCAACAAATCAGAAAAGGACATCACATCCTCTCTCACCTTCTCTGCCTTGAGTTTCTCCCGCAAAAGCGGCAAATCATCCTGATAGCGCGGCACCGACTCTGTTTCCAGTCTCTTTCTCAAACGGTTCTTATACTTAATCTTTAGTTTATGCTCTGTAATCAGCCGCTGCGCCAACTCCAGTTCTTCTTCCGGCTCAATAACCTGAAACTCCTTTGTATAGCCTAAAGTATCCACCGGCAAACACTCTTTCAGAAAATATAATGCTACACTATGGAATGTTCCAAAATACTTTAAGCTTTCCACTTCCAGATTTTCTTCTAAAGTCAGCAGCCGTTCTTTGATTTCATTGGCTGCCTTATTAGTAAATGTCAGCACTACCATTTTTTCATATGGGACTGCTTTGGCATAATGCAGATAAATGATTTTAGAAATAAGAACGGTCGTCTTACCACTTCCCACATTGGCATTGACGATACAGGCAGCACTATCATCTAGTACTGCTTCCCTTTGATTTTCATTTAATTTATCCAGTTCTGCCTGATAATTCACTCTTTTTCTCCTTACTGTTCATCTTTGAGATTCTTGTACCGCTTCTGTAATTTATTTTTAAGTTCTGTACTCTCCTCACCGGATTCAACCACTTCTATCTGAAGTCTGATTCCTGCCGGGGCATCTGTGTAAAACTTTAGTATATTTAACAGACTTCTCATATTATTTTCTTCTAATATCCACTCTTTATAAAAGGAACTGTCCGTATAAAGAGTCAGACAATTATCTGATATAGTCACATGGGGAATCGTCTGCAAAAATGCTGCGAAAGCTTCCCCTGTATTTTGTATAAACACACCAAATTCCTTCCATTTTTCCGGAAGCTGCGCAAAATGAAATGGTTTCTGCTTCATCGTCCGCTGTGCATACTCCACATACTTTACACCCTTTGGAGCCTCCAATTCTTCCAGCAAACTCTTTAGCCCCCAAAGCACAACTTTCTTGTCCAGTTTGTAATCGCCAATGCAGGCAGCACAGCCATTTTCACAAGAGCATCCTTCTACCATCTCAATGGCATGCTGTATAATCTCCGGAATACAGTCATATGCTTTTTCAGAATATCCTAAACCACCGACGAATTTATCATAGATAAAGAGAAACACATCCCCATCTACTTGTTCGTTCATACCGATGGCATTGGTAGACATGGATACTCCTATATCCTCGTCCTCCGTCATCGTCACCATACGTGCTGCACTCTTGATAGCATGGCACATACCATCAAAATGATTGTTGCGAATCAGCTGTCCGCTGGCATCTTCCTGGAGCATTCTCCGGTAAGTATTCACGACATTTTCTGGAATCTTCATCCAGCAGCTCTCTGTGTCGTAATCCTTGGAAAGGGGCTGCGGAAGCTGTTCAAATCCCAGGTTCTGATGATTGTGAAACTGCAGTTTTTTGTACATATAAACCACATCATTTACATTAATATCACCCCAGAACAGACTGCTTCGTCCATATTGCTTCTCATCCTGGCGATGAATAATGGAAATCTCCGTAGTTCCTCCAGGCATCGTATAATAATTGCCCTGAAATGGCATGGCAAAAGCAGTCCTGCTTTCAAGCTCCAGCCTCAGCACCTGATACTGTACCCCATCATGCATATAAATGGCTCCGTCATGCAATTCCCGAAAGGCCTGCATCTCATCCATCTCTGTGATTTCCTGATGCGTGTCACGGTTCATTAATTTATAACGCTTCTTATCCATATTGCGAAGGCTGAAATCTCCTGCCGGGAACGCATTACCTGCCCAGGCGAACTTTCCTCTCTGATTGTTTAGTTCCTTCACTCGCAGCAATACAGGGATGGTTTCGCCCAAATCCGGAAAGACAGAGATGTCGTCCAGAGTCAATGGAATTTCTGCTGCCGCTGCACGAATATGCGCCAGCTCAATCAGCAGATTATTCTTATCCACCACGGCATGTTCACTTCCGGTAGTAAAGAGCCATTCCGGATTTACTCCTATATATTGATCAAAAGGGAGGCTTTCCAGTATCAGGAAGTTTCTGCAGACACTTCCGCTTCTCCCAGCTCTTCCTGTCTGCTGCCAAAAAGAAGCCCTGGTTCCCGGATATCCAACTAAAATAGTGGTATCCACTTTTCCTATGTCGATTCCAAGTTCCAGTGCATTGGTGGACACCAGTCCTTTTAATTCCCCTGAAATCATCTTCTGTTCAATTGCTTTTCGCTCTGCCGGAGTATAACCACCACGATATCCCGATATCTTATTCGCATAGGAATGTCCCATAAATCCCTCTGTATCCAGCTTATCCCTTGCTTCTCTTAGGACTACTTCCACATTGCGGCGGGATTTTGCAAAGGTGATAAAGCTGTGATTTTCTTCCACCAGCTCCGGTATCAGTTCAGCTGCAATGGAAGCCGCCTGCATCTGCCCATAGAATTCCTTCTTATCCCCCATAATCTTCGGTGGCTGTAAGAGACAATAAGTTCTTGCAGCAGCCGGTGAGCCATCTTTGGCTATCTGAATAAATTCACGTCCACATATTTCCCCTGCCAGTTCCAAAGGATTTGATATGGTAGCCGAACTGCACAGAAACTGCGGCGAAGTATGATAATATTTGCAAATACGTTCCAGTCTTCGAAATACATTGGCAACATGAGAACCAAACACGCCTCGATATGTATGCAGCTCATCAATCACCACATACTTTAGATTAGCAAAAATAAAATCAAATCCATACCTGCTGTGATTTGGCAGGAAGGCACCATTTATCATCTCAGGATTAGTCAATATGATATTCGCTGTCTTACGGATTCTGCTTCTCTCATGAACCGGTGTATCGCCATCATAAACTCCTGCCTGAACACGGCCTTCCCCAAAATAATCAAGAACAGGCCTGATTGCACGATACTGATCACTGGCCAGGGCCTTTGTGGGATAGATAAAAATTGCCCTGGTCAAAGGATTTTTAAGAATTTCCTCAAGAACCGGCAGCAGAAAACTCAAGGTCTTTCCGCTGGCGGTGGAAGTCGTTATAACTATATTTTTCCCTTCCAATGCCTGCTCAAACATTTCTGCCTGATGCGTATAGAGTCTGTTAATGCCCTGCTTCTGCAGATACTCTGTAATCTCTGGTGACAGGGTGTCTGGAAATTCTGCATATTTAGCTGTTCTTGCGGGAATCGTCCTGCTGTAGAGGATTAGTTCGTTGATATCCATTATGATGCTCCTTCTGATTGACTTTACAATATAATATATGGATAGTATAACATTTCAATATGGTGGATGTAAACATTTGTTCGAAAGGATTATTTGCAATAGAAAAAATGACGGAAACAAGCAGGCTAAAATAACCATCGGGGGCAGGCGAAAACGGAAACAACCTGACAGAAACCGTCAAAAATAGATGAAATCAATTCAAACATCTATTTTTGACGGTTTCTGTCAGGTTGTTTCCGTTTTCGCCTGCCCCCGATGG
>JAQVHQ010000046.1 GCA_028696165.1 Lachnospiraceae bacterium
ATATTTTGGCTATCTTGTCAACTATTTTCGTAATATTTTTTAAGTTTTTGACGAAAAAAAACAGTGGCTCTCTCTGAAAGAAAACCACTGGATTTTAATTTGAAATTGGTTAACTAAATGACATTGTAGAATAATTTGTTACACTAAAACAAATTTGCAAAAAAATATGTAATAATAGAACCATAGACAAATAATAATACATATCATGCAGCAAGGAGGAGATTAAATGTTTAAAAAAGATAAGCAAATAGTAGTTTGCCTGGCGATAGCAGCAATTGTAGGAGTGATTTATCTTATTAATCTGTTTATCCCGGGAAGTAAGACCTCACAGATTACATTTAAAGATGGAAGTGTGGTAAGTGTAAAATTAAAAAACACTAATAAATTCACAATGAGTATAGATGACGGCAAAATTATCCTAAGTCAGCCAGAGCTTTCCATTCCTATTGTGACAGGATCCTTTTATGAAAAAGAGGACTATGATGCTATTTTACAGCAGCATCTCGATGTACGAGAGGTGTCTGGCAAAGCTAAAGAATTGCTGGGCTATTCAGTGGGTGGTATAACAGACGAGGTGGATATGGGTGAGTATACATATCGGGAATTCTGGGGACCATCAGGAACAGGACGCGGTTATCTGGTTTGGGTAAAGGATGCCAATAAAGGAATTAAGCTGGATCAAAATGGTATGTGGGACAGCAAAGGACTCAAATGGATAACGGTGTTTGATTTTAAAAGTGAATAATCATGCAAACCTGACTGAATATAGGAATGGTAACATAGGAATATAGTTTTTGTTTTGAAAGCATCTGGCGGATTGCAGAGGCAAATATATCCATGGTATACTTGATTCACAGGAGGACGAATCATGTACTTAAATATTTTGCGAATGTTTCTTATATTAGTCACGAATCATATTATATTTGTAATTCTCTTAAATCGATTTCTTCCCCGAAAAAGAAGTCTGATTCCATTAAGCTTATATCTGCTTACTAAAATCGTGGTGCTCAACACCTGGCTTGGGATGGTTATGCGGGAGTATTATACAGATGTATTTAATAACAGTGCCGGATATCAATTTGCTTACACCTTCGGAATATGGCTGGCGGCAATACTTACTTTCGTTGCAGTTAAATGGACTTTTGACATATCTGTACAAAAGCTGATGATCGTAGCATTGGTTGTGGATGTGCTGGCAACCTGTTTTGGACACACGGGGGTATTTGTTGTTGATTTGATAGCGGGGCGGAAGTTGACATTCAGCGAATCAGGAACGATTCCCATTCAATGGATTGATTTGCTTATACCAGTGATATCCTTGAGTTTCTTGTGGCTGATACTTCGCATATTATCTCCGTGGACAGAGAAAATTCGCTCTTATGAAGTCAAACATAAGAAAATCATGACAGTCATATTCTGTCTTTACATTGTGATGGTGACACAGCCGCTGGTGGCGCACACTTACAGTGACAGTCTTGCAGTGAGTCTGACGATATGCGTGGGTCTTGCAGTGATTATGCTCATGGGTGCATATATCATCAGCAGATACCAGAGAAGTATCTTGAGAGAAAAAGAATTCCTCTCTTTCCAGGGTCAGTTGATGAGTAATTATTATGCAAAGATGAAAGAACAGGAGACACAGCTGCAGAGTAATCAGAAGATTCTAAAAGAACAGATGGAAAAAATCACTCAGCAGTACATGAATGTAAATAAAACAAATAATACAGATATTGAAATAAACAGTAATGATATTATCATAAATAATGGCAAAGAAATTAACAAAGATAGTAACATGGACAATGCAGAAAATAGCAATATCAATAAATATCTAAATGAACTAAAAACAGAATATCAGCAGTTAAAACAGGGAACTTATTGTAATGACATGATGTTGGATGCCATCTTGTCTTCACAGGCGGAGATTATGGTCAAGGAACATATTATATTTGATTGCTTCTTACAGACTTATCAAAAGGGGAATCTTGATTCAAAAGATATAGCTTCTGTTATCCTGTTTTTACTTGATTATGGAATCAGAGAAAATTGCAAATTAGCAGAAGACAGGAAAATAAGTTTACATATGTCTACGATTCGGAATCAGCTGGTGATTACATATGAAACAAATACAGCGAAAAAATCAAAATTAAAGAAAAAGCAGATTCTTACCTTTATCAGTGGATACGAAAACACCATAGAGTGTGAAATGACAGAAAAATGTGCAAAAATTAATATTATGATAGAGGCTGGAAAACAGTAAAAATGACAGAAAAAGAAATGACGACAGTAAAATACAAGATGATAGAAAACAGCAGGTGAATTTGGTGAAAATAGGAATATGTGATGACAACAGAGAGTGGCGTGAGCTTGCCAGGCAAATCATAGCTTCTTACTTGAAAAAAAATAAATATGAAGAGAATATCATACTCTTTTCAGATGGGAGAGAACTCCTTGCAGAATCCAATTATGATATTCAAATTTTGTTCCTGGATATTAAAATGCATGGCAGTAATGGAATAACCGTTGCCTCAGAGGTCAACAGGATATGCCCGGAATGTCAGATTGTATATATGACAAATTATTTGTACTATGCAACAGAGGTATATGAGACAGAACATGCCTACTTTGTATTAAAAGAACAATTTGAAGAAAAAATTGATAGGATTATGGAAAAAGTGCTCCATGCACTGGAACAAAAAGAGGAAAAACTCACCTTTGATGTGATAGGCGGAGAGAAGATTGTCCTAAAACCTCAGGATATTATATGCTTCGAGCGAGAAAAAAGAATCACGCATATTGAGACAAAGCATGGGGTGTTTGATATCTGGGATAAAATTGATGATGTGATAATCAGACTTCCAGATTTGGATTTTGCACGGTGTCATAACAGCTGCATCGTATACTTTCCGGCAGTGAGGGAACTGTTGAAAGATCATTTTATTATGAATAATGGGAAAAAGGTACTAATCAGCAGGGCATACAGAAAATCCACGAAAATAGCTTTTCTTAAATGGGCTAGAACACAAACGAGTTGAGGAGTGAAAAGATATGATTGCTATTATATTTCTGATTTTAATATTTCTATTTTTCTTGACAGTGCTGCGTACACTTTATGTACAACAATTAGAGCGGGATGTGCAATTAGAACAGTCATATGTCATGACTTTGGATAATATTTATCTGCATATGAAAGAACGGGTAGAGTCCATAAGAATCTATCGCCATGATCTGGCAGACCACATTCAGATGTTGGAAGCACTTATGAAAAAAGAAAATTCTGAGTCGCAGATGGCATCCTATTTGGAAGAAGTGCAGCTGCAATATGCACAAATTAAACAGCAAAGGTACTGCAGTAATGAGGTAGTTAATATTCTTTTGGAGACGAGACTAGAGGCTTGTAAAGAAAAAGGAATTCCATTTTCTATTCAAGTGATGGATGGGGTTTATAAACGGATAGAAGAAAAAGATCTTGTTAAATTGATACACAATCTTCTGGATAATGCCATTGAGGCAAATGAAAAGATACCTTTGGAAGAAAAAAGAGGAATTACCTTTATATTAAAAGAAAAAATGGAATTGTTCTGCAGGTGAAAAATCAATATGAACAACACGAGAAGCTGGATTTTAAAACAAGAAAAGCGGACTTCAAAAATCATGGTTATGGTATGAAAATCATAGGAGATACTGTAAAAAAATACGATGGAAACTGGGAAGTACAGGTGCAGAAACAGGAGCATGTTGTGGAACAGGTGATTACGATTCCCAGATTGCAATATAGTATATGAAGGTGAATTCAGACAGGATGAGGCAAAAGAGGCATATGTGGGAAGAGAAAAAGGCAGATAAAAAAAGTATGAATTTATCATTGGTTAAAGGTGGAATATATGGAGTCTGCGTAGGAGATGCCCTCGGTGTTCCGGTTGAATTCAAAACCCGAAAAGGATTAGAAAAAAATCCCGTGAAAGGTATGATTGGTTATGGGACACATCTGCAGCCTGCAGGTACCTGGTCTGATGATTCCAGTATGCTGCTTGCCCTGGCAGACAGTATTGGAATAAATAAAGGAATTAATTTACAGGATATTATGGAACGTTTTCTTGCATGGCAGCAGGAAGGAAAATATTCTCCAGGGGGCAAATGCTTCGATATTGGCGGTGTAGTCAGAACGGCGCTGGGAAACTTCAAAGCTGGCGAACAACCAATCTTTTGCGGCGATGAGGCTGAGAGAAGTAATGGCAACGGTTCCTTAATGAGAATTCTGCCAATGGCTTATGTATTGTATGCATCCTACGGAGTGAATTTAACTTCACATGATGAGGCTATGGAAGTGATTCATGAAGTTTCCTGTCTGACTCATCGTCATGAGATTTCTCTGTCGGCATGCGGAATTTACATCAATATTGCGGTACAGCTTATAGATGGGAAATCTCTAAAAGAGGCGATAACAGAAGGAACAAAAAGTGCGCTGAAATGGTATCGCACACAGGATTCTTTCGAGGGAGTGTCTGATATATGGAAAAGACTTGATGACATGGATGCGTTTACACTTTTGCCGGATGGCTTAATCTCAAGCGGTGGGTATGTGGTCGATACTTTAGAAGCGGCTTTATGGTGCCTGTTGAACACAGATAACTATGAGGATTGTGTGTTAAAAGCAGTTAATCTGGGTAAAGATACGGACACTACAGCTTGTGTTGCAGGAGGTCTTGCGGGACTGGTTTACGGACTGGATGGGATTCCAAAGGAGTGGATTGAGATCCTAAAAGGGAAGGATATCATTGATAGCTGCTGTGAAAAATTTATGGGAGTATTATAAATGTGCAAGGTCCATCTGGGCTTTTAAACGGTCTATCATAAGCTTGACAAATTCATCAGGGGCGGTTACGCGAATCAAAGGACCAAAGGAAAAAACACGGATTAGTAATTCTGTTTCATCGGCAGCATCATAATAGATGACAATCTGATAGTGCATATCATCAAGTCGCTGTGTTTCTTTTTCTAAATGAGAAAAATGAAGCATAGCGCGTTCCAGAGCATTACGCTGGTCGATTAAATCCAGGACTAATCGCTTTCTTTGCTTTTCGGGAGCTTTTTTAGGAAAAATATTTTTTTGAGAAGCAGTTACTTCACAAGCGGTTATCCGTGCAAGATTAATGGTCATGTCCGGTGCGACTGTTTTTAGACGGAACTTGTTATCTTTCATGGAATATTCCAGGTGGCTTGGATGACATATCACAGTATGTGAAACGTGATATATATTTTCCAAATGTATCTTAAGAAAACATTTTTCATGCAGGGCTGAGAGTATAGTGCGAAAAATCTCTTGATAAGCAGCACTTTCATAAGGGTCACCATCCCCATATTGATCGAAGTAGACAATCATATCTGGCGTAAAGAGGGGTTCAACATCCTCGAGACCCGATATGTCAGGTTGAAAAAGTGCAACGCGGGGGTCTAGAAGCAGTGACTTTAGCCAGCGTTTTTGCAGGGTGGTCAAAGGCATAGCGGGTGAATGTTCAAGGGGAGTCTGGCAGCAGTTGTCGATAAGTGGCCACGTTTGATTCATAAGTGCTTCCGGTATAGAGAGAAAGCTCTCACTGAAGGCTTTCTCAGTTACTATTCTTGTAAGGTTTTCCTTTGTAAGAGTTCCCTGGGAAGCCTCTTTTAGAATAAAAGCTACAGCCTGAAAGTAGCTTCCGTATACTTCGTGAAATAGTTCTGTTGTCATAGTCTAATTTACTCCTTTGCGGGTAATATGGCTGCACTGGTTGTTGACTGAAGATACATCTTCTGCAGGTCATACAAATCATTATAGAAAGTATCTGTTACAGAAGGATTGGTGCAGGTAAAGCTCATGATTCGTCCGGTAAAAGTGCGAATCCAGGGAAGCATTTCCTTCGCATCCAGTACATCAGTAGTAAAAATCCAAGTGTTCTCATTTAATTGCATTATGTGGCCATTTCGTTTTTCACGCTGCAGACGTGATAGAATGAATGGCTCATTTTCATTTACATGTAATATCAATTCTACATGTTCGAAAGTCATATTATCAGGTCTGGACATACCCTTACCAAGAGAAACACCCCATATATGGGATTCTAATTTTCTCCATTTTTCTTGAAAATTGACAGAAGGAAGATTCTTTATATCCTTTTGGGGGCGCAGGTTTATGATGTTATCCAGTCTAATAGACATAAAGTTTTTCCCGGCATAATGATAGCCTATTATATATTGTCGCCCGGTTTGTGTGCTGATATATATCTTCATAGGATGTATAAGAAAAGTATCGGAAGAATTATTGGACTTAGTTTTAACAGTAATATGGATATCTTTTTTGCTGCTCATGCAAAGAAAGAGAGCGCACAAAATATCGCTGTCTAAAGCATGTAATATATAATGGTGTTTAAAACGAAAAGGCGAAGAAAAATGATTATATTTATCCAGAATAAAGGAACCGATTACGCCCAGTGGAGCAGCTTCTGAAAAAAAGCTGACCGCGTCCTGCCATTTAGAGAGCGAAGGAGTATTGGAACATACGGTGAAATAGATAAGGTTCAGCTTGACAGTTATTCAATCACACAGTGCGTTCCGAACACTGATGGATTTATTCTTCCGCCTCTTGTAAGATACAAAAACACGGTGCGCTGCTGTTATCTGGATAATGCATTTGTAATCAGCAGTATACGTTCATTAAGCACTGAGGAGAAGGCGTATGTTTGTGCCTTCTTTGGTTTAGAACTGGAGAATAATATCCAGTGGTTTATAAGACAGAACTAGAACGGAACAAATTCGTTTTTGGGCTTGAGCGACAAAGAAGGAGTGTGTATAATTAAATATTATGATTAAGTAATCGGTAACATAAGGAGGAACATCTAATGAAAGAACAATTATTCGGAGAAGAGATGCTGGGTTTCGGTGTGGGAATCAAGGACTGTCTTCCAAAACGATTGGAAATATTAAATGAAGGCTTTGCAAATCGGGAAGACGCCAGCCAGGTAAACCAGAAACTAATCGAAAATGAATGTGAGACCTTATACGCCAGAAGCTTTTTTGAGGCCAGTTTAATCTATGCGCTGGATCACAAGATGGGATATGCCAGATGGAAAGAGTTATTTGAAGAGTGCCAGAAGATATATGATGAAAGCAGCGTGGAAGATTCCGTATTCAAAGGTGGCAAGATTACATTAAAACAGCTGGAAAGCTATATTCAGAAAGAATCCGACGGCATGCTTCAGACAGAATACCTGACGAAATGGCTGGAGAGCGGAATCAAGGAGCAGAAAGACCCGGAAGGCATGCTGTCATTTATGAAGGAAAATATGGAGAAGTTTTCCAATGCCAGAGAGAAAGCCAGATATTATTTCAGCAAATACCTCTATTATTATATCGTGGAAAAATGTGAAAATTATTATAAAAGCTGTCAGTACACAGAGACCGTGCGGCTGCAGTACGGCGGAGCATTAAAAGGGGAAAGTCGTGGTATGCGGGAGAAGTTCGCGCTGGAGGAACTGACCTTTTTAAAACCTCTTACAAAATTAAAAAAGGAAGCAGATAAGATTAAACCGGGAATGACTCCTGAGGAGAAGAAGGAGTATTTACAGGAGACCTCTTTGACACCGGGCGGGATTTTTGATGAGTTTAATTATTTCTATTTTGGCTATGTATCTGCGGACTGGCTTGAAGTACTGTTTGAATTATATGGTGAATTTTCAGAATGGCCGCATCAGACGAAAATCAGGATTGCACGTTCGTTGGGATTATGTTCCGGAGCTGCAAAGAAAGAGGAAGAGAATCAGGCCGTGATAGAATTAGAGAAGATGGCTAAAGAACAGAAAGAAAAAGAGGAAGCCCAGGACGAGACGTTCGCAGGAGAAGAGAAGAAGAAATCATACCAGCGAGGACGTTCAGGTGAAGATTATTTTCGCGAATTTTTATTAGGGAAAAAGGATATCAACCGCTCTACGCTAATCAGTTTTCTGCTGTTTGTCAATTCACGAATTGAATTAGAGGAAGACAACAGAATTACCATTCCAAGGTTGAACCGCATATTGTTAAACTGTGGATTTGTCCAGCTTCGTCCGGATCGTTCTTTCGATAAGTTTGTTATGGCCTTTTTAAAGTCCAAAGATCCCATGGATATACTGGAAGAAGAGGTGGAAAAACAGGTGGTGCAGGGGAATGATTTTTACTTATATCGTGTATATAAGGATGCCTATTGTCATCAAAATGAATTGCTGAAGTATCTGGTATAACCATAGTTTCAAGTGTTTTTCATTTATTCTATTCTGCCGGCATAGTTAAGTTGCCCTTCTGACACAATTTTATCTTTTTATCCGATATACTTTTCTTATAGTTAGAAAGGATGGGGATAGAATGTGATAGAACAGGAAATAGTGGAGTTAGTATGTCTGGTTGATCGAAGCATATCTATGTTGGAAAGGCAGGAACAGGTGATGCAGGTGCATCAATCCATATTAGAGGAATATAAAAAACAGGGGCACAAATGTTTTGTGACAACTTGTCTCTTTTCTGACAAAGCAGAGGTACTGTATCTGCATAATGAAATAGCTTATGTGAAGCCGCTGACTCAGCGGGAGTATTATGTGGACGGCAGTACTGCACTGTATGATGTGATGGAGGATATGATCAGACGGATAGAAGAAGGCTTGGAATATATCAAAGAAGAAGTTAAGAAAAGAATCCGTATGTATGTAATTACAGATGGAGTAGATAACTGCAGTGTCAAAGTGCTTTATGATGAATTCTGTCAATTGGTTCACCAAAAGCAGGAGGAGGGCTGGCTTATGGAATTTGTGACACCTGCAAGGCAGCCGATAAGTTTGGCAAATCTGGAAACATGAGGGAATGACAGCATGAGTAAGAGATGTATATTTTGTATGGAAGTTCTTGAAGAGGGACAGTCAACCTGCCCATCCTGCAAAAAAAATCAGTGGGAATATCAGTGGAATAAAAGACATCTGCCGCCGGAAGTGATACTTCATGAGAAGTACCAGCTGGGAGCAGTTTTAGGAGCAGGAAATTTTGGCATTACTTATCTTGCCTTTGATACGATGCTTAATCAGAAGGTGGCGATTAAGGAATTCTTTCCGGGAAAGATTGCAGTTCGGGAAGATGCAGGCAGTAATATACAGACAGCAGACGGACAAGAAGAGGCGTTTGAAAAAGGGAAGGCTGGCTTTAAACAGGAAGCGAGCCTTAGTTTTGGTGACTTCGATATTCCGGGCATTTGCAATGTGCTGGACTATTTTGAAGAAAATCAGACGGCTTATATAGTGGAAGAGTATCTGTCTGGTGGGACACTAAAAGAATGGATGGAAAACAAAAGCGGTCATCATCTTGTGTTGTCTGGCATAAGTGAAAAGCCACAAAGTTCTTTTTCAAAATGGGAAGCATGCAGAAATTTGATTGCGCCTGTTATGGAAGGATTGTGTCATATCCATGGACAGGGAATCGTACATAGAGACATCAGTCCGGACAATCTGATGTTTGACGGACAGGGGAATCTAAAACTTATTGATTTCGGCGCGGCAGAGTTTATTGAGATAAAAGAGGAAACTGTGATTGCAAAAGAGGGGTATGCACCTCCGGAACAGTATAGCAGCAAAGATATGGTAGGACCGTGGACTGATATATATGGATTGTGTGCAGTTATCTATCAGATGCTGTCAGGAGAAAAAGTACCGCCTTCCATGAAGCGGGTTCAAAAAGATACTCTTTCTCCCCTATCTGATTATGTGGAAATACAAGAATCGGTTGAACAGGCCATCTTGCAGGGGTTAGCACTGGACATTCAAAAAAGATACTTTTATATGGGAAATCTCATGGAAAAATTAGAGATGGACACCACCCATGTTCAGGTATTGATGGGAAAGATTCGCAGTGTCTGGGGAGAAAAATGGCTGCAGATAGTCACTGAGAAAAACACGGATTTGGAGAATAAGAGAAAACGGCAGTTAACCGGAAGACAGAAAAAGAAGCTCATGGCCATAGTATCCTGTGTGACAGCTGGTGTATTGGCTTTAGGAACCGGAGCATATGCTTATGCAGCATCTCATCAGGAAGAGATTTTAAAGGCTCGGGTCAATAAAGCAAGACAGGAGAGAAGTACGGATAGAGACTGTCAGGTGATTAATGAAAATTCAGAAAACTATGAGGAACTATTGCAGGTAATAGAGCCATATAAAGATGAGTCAGAGTATGAGTCCATCGCTTATTATACCGTTCCGGAATCGGTGGTGGCAGAACATAAGCTGGAGAGTAATGAATACCAGAAGTTTTATCTGGATGTCAATCTTGCAGAGAAGATTATAGAACACTGCTACGGACAGAAATTAGAACTGACGAAAAAGGGATACAATGGAAGAATATCAGTTGAAAAGACAGAAAAAAAGAATGTATTAATCTGGTGCACAAAGCAGAATCTGTACCAGTTATCAGTAAATCCGGGAGAAGAGATATCTGTTGCGCTCTATTATGACCCTGTGGATCAAAGAGTAGTTCGGGCTGGATTAAGTGGAAATCAGGAGGCTTTATACAAATTTCTTGAAGAGGTATTCCCTCTTATCGTACCAGAGACTTATCTGACCAAAGAAGAAATTGATGGATTATTTACACAGTTAGAGGAAGATAAGACAGGGAGTGTATCTATCAATACCCATGCAAAATTCGTATTGAGTCTAAACTATCAGAATTATGATCCGGAAACAGAAATATTTGAGCTGGATTTGAAGTCATTTTCCGGATTCACAGCCTTTATTTCTTACTGAGGTATGATATGAGAAAATTTGTAAAAGGAATTTTATTTGCGGCAGGGATACTGGGTACGAGTTGCCTGGGATATGCCTTTGGTGGTCAGATTATTAAAACAGAGGCGCAGGATATTCAAAGCTATACGGGGGAATATGCAGGAGATTATGTGCGAGGTTCTTTGGAATATAGACAGTATATGAAATATGCAGAAGAGCATGCACAAAATGTGGAACATACAGAGGGAAATACAATCTATATGCTGGACGAGGAGGCTGTACTGGAATGGGGCCAGCCATCGAATGAGTATAAGATAAGCGTTCAAAAAAGCGATTTGCTGGATAAGCTTATGGAATGCGGATATAAGTTTCATCTGACTGATGAAAAGGGAGAATATTCTGTTACGGAATCTCCTTATGGAGTTATTACAACCTCTTTTCGCAAGTATGAGACTTATGACGTGGATGATACGCTCAATATGAGACTGTTGTATGACCCGGTTTCCAAAGAAATATATATGTGTTATGTCTATAGTGATGAAAAAAGTGATGCTGACTATACGAATCTTGCGTTGGATACGCTGGAGAGTGTGGGAGTTGATTTTGATGTGGAGAAAAGTGTATTTGGAGAAAAATTCAGGCAGGATAAGGAAAAAGTAGAACTTCATACATTGGAAAATAACAGTAGCTTTATAACCGGGTATGTGTATGATGAGGCGTGTGCCATCTTCTTTGTAAATGAAGACTTAGGCGGGCAGGCGGTATGTGCAATCGGTGCGGATTTTCCGGCATTAAAGGAGCTGGGAGCCGCATATTACTGGCCCCAGAATTAGAAATCCAAGAAAGGAGTACCGGTGAAATGGCAGATTACAAATTACAAAAAGATTACCAGCTAAGACAGCGATACAGAATCTATCGAAGTATCGGGCAGGGTGGATTTGGAATTACCTATATTGCTCAGGATGAAGTCTTACAGAGTGAAGTGGTCATCAAAGAATATTTCCCGGTATTTCTGGTATCCCGGGATGCTGCAGGCCGGATTATTCTTCCGGAGGATGAAAAGGAACGGGTACAGTATGATACCGGGAAAGAAAAATTTCTGGAAGAGGCTCGTATTTTAGCATCCTTATCTGAAATCCCTGGAATTGTGAAAGCACTCGATTACTTTAAGGAAAATGATACGGCATATATCGTGATGGAGTACGTAAAGGGGATATCTTTGCGAAAATATCTGGAGAGGAATTCAGAAGGCTTTTCATTTGCCCAATGTTGTGAAATCCTTCTTCCGGTCATATCAGCATTAGAAAAAGTTCATAAGAAGGGGCTTTTACATCGGGATATTAATCCGGATAACATTATGGTATTAGAGGACGGCAGTTTGAAATTGTTGGATTTTGGTTCGGCGAGAGAATACCTCTTAAATCAGGATTTGGACAAGACTATGACGGTTCTTGTAAAGAATGGGTATGCCCCACCGGAACAATATGAGAAAAAAAGCCATCAGGGACCATGGACGGATATTTATGCACTCTGTGCGACCATGTATGAGATGATGACAGGCTGTGTGCCGGAGGGAGCAAAAGAGCGTCAGGTTCGCGACGAATTGTATCCGCCGTCTACCTATGGAGTAGAGATAACTCCAGAGCAGGAAGAAAAATTTCTTAAGAATGGATTGGCACTTTCTGTTGAGAATCGCTACTTAAATTTACAGAAAATGAAATTGGATTTCTACCCTCAAATTCAAACAAAACAAAAACACGACAGGAAGAAAAGAAATAGAATTATTGTGTTGGGAGTGCTCACCGGTATTATTATTGCCGCCGCCTGGGGAGGGAATGCAATAAGGCAGAAAATGACGTCTGTTGAAGAGGTATATGCAGGAAACTTTGACAGAGATTCCAGAGAATATAATGATTTTCTAAATCAGGTAAAGGAAAGTGCTCAAGATGTGAAGCAAAGAGAAGATTCCGTAATCTATTATTTGGATGAGACTGTCATAAAAAAATGGGGATTGGTATCAAATGAGTATCTTCTGGATTACACAAATGAACAAATTCTGGATTATTTAAAACAACAGGGATTTCATATGAAACTGCTGGGAAATACAGAGGATATCACGGTTACGCAAGAGGCTTACGGGGTAATTAGAACTAAATTTAATTTATGCGACAGGTATCAGGTAGGAGATAATATTAGAATGGATTTGTATTATGATATCGTTTCTCATAAAGTATGTGATTTGTATATTTATCAGGCAAACAGCATTGAGGGCGATATTGCAGAGGTGGTTGTAAGCCTTATGGATTATATGGAGGCAGGCTTTGAAGAGTCAAGAGATGAAGTCTTAGAAGCGTTTCGAAAAGACTGCGGATATTATTACGAAAAGAATCAAGAAGATACTTATTATGCCGGATATTACTGTGATAAATTTGCTGCGATTTTTATGTACGACAATGCCCGAATTCCGGAAGAAACAGTTGGTGTAAATATTGCTCGGTATGGTCCAGAAGGGTTGATGAATATGCCGGCGTATAATTGGCCATAAAGGGATTTTGTTTTGGGCTGTATAAGCAGCGAACGGAATGAAAAACAAATTTTTCAAAATGCTTGATAGAATATAAAGTGTAAGAAGAAAGAAAAAGCAAAAGTAAGAAATAAACAGGCAGTTCATAAACAGTGAAACCGGAGGAGGATTATTATGAAGAAGGAAATATTGTTTTTAACAACAGCAGTTATATTAAGTATGACAGGATGCGGCAGCTCCGGCCAGGAAAACACCAATAAACTGGAATACTATGAGACAGAGGAATCAACAGATGAAGCAACTGCGGAGCCTGCCCAAACAGCAGAGAATGAAGAAGCTGCAAATCAAGAAGCATCAGAAGCACCTCTGCCGGAGGATAATTCAGTTTCTGAAGAAAATACGAATGTGGATTGGAAGAGCTTATATCAGCCAATCATTGAAAATTTGCCATCCTATGTATCCTTTTCGGATTCAACAGCAACGATTACTTTGACTGATTTAGACCTGGACAATGTTCCGGAGATGATGGTAGCAGATCGTTTCGGCTCACATATGTATTATGGATTAAATACAATCTTTTATATTGAAAATGGTGTTGTACAAAGTTGTGGAGGTAATGTGGGCGATTCCGCCGGAATCAGTGAATTCGGTATTTATCCGTATATTAATGCTGCAGATGGCACAACGGTATGGCTCAGTAATCTGGAACCCATGATTCAGTATGGCCCTGATACATACTCAGGAGATTCCATGTATGTGACGCAGATGGTCTATGACAAAAGCGGATTCTATCTGGAAGATAAGTACATGGTGGGAGATACTTCGATGAGTCTTGAAGAGTATGCAGCGCAGTATACAAGAGCACCGTATGCATATTCGCAAATCAATGTGAGTACAGGCATCTCAAGCAATTTCAGTGAGTATCAGCAATTATTGGCAGACAATACAGAGTACCAGTCGGGTGTATTGTTCTCTGATTATGAAGCGGGAGTAGCGAACTGGGGTATTTAGCCTTGACTGAAGTATTAATGACAGACTGATAGAATTACACGCTTGCCAATTCCTTTTTTGATGCTATAATAAGAAAATATACGTGAATTTATGAACGAGTGAAAAGGAATGAAAGAGGTAATACACATGCAGCAGGGAAAAGAAAATCTGTCTCAGCGTACCGCAGAGACTTTAAAAAATATGATTATCAAAGATCAGGTCTATCAATTTGGTGAAAAACTACCCAATGAGAATGAACTGTCAGAAAAACTCGGAATCAGCCGTACGACCCTTCGTGAGGCCATCAGAATCTTAAATTCAGAAGGGATTCTTGTGGTAAAACGTGGGCGTGGAACTTTCGTGACCGAACATCTGAATCAGTATGTAGACAGTGGAATTGATATGCAGGATTTTTCTGATGTACGTATAAAACTGCGTGACCTGTATGAAGCACGATTAATCTTTGAACCGGAAGCCGCAGTGCTTGCCTGTAAGAGAGCCAGCGATGAAGAGATTGCTCAGATTATCAAATTGGGTGAAGAGTGTCAGAGACAGCTTAAGAAAAATCCTGACGGGAAGGACAGAATCGTCTCAGAAAGTGCTTTCCACGGGGCAATTCTAAAGGCCTCACATAATGATTTCTTAAGTCATTTTATGCCAATGCTTACAGAAACCATTGAAAAAACTCTTGCTCTGGATTTTAATCTGGATGTTATCGCAGAGGATGCATATAAAGACCACATTATGATTATGAACTTCTTAGAAAGACGAGATGCCCAGGGCTTAAAGAGTGCAGTGACCATTCATCTTCATCATGCAATTTGGAATGAAGAACTGCCGGTTTTATAGTCGGTTACTAAAAAGTGTTTGGTTAAGGATAAGCAAGATTGAAAAAATGTTCGTATGGAAAACTAAAATAAAAGATAAAAACATACGGATTTTGAAATTAAGGTATTGACAAGAATGGAATATAGATTTACAATAGTTGTCATACAACAAGTCAAAGATGTTGGACAACATAAACGGAATGAAATTTAGGAGGATATAAAAACAATGAGCGAACCAAGAATGTATTATCAAGAAGACTGTAACCTTTCTCTTTTAGAGGGTAAAACCATCGCTGTTATCGGATACGGCAGCCAGGGACATGCACATGCATTGAATGCAAAAGAGTCCGGATGTAATGTTATCATCGGTCTGTATGAAGGCAGCAAGTCATGGAAAAGAGCTGAAGAGCAGGGATTTGAAGTATTTACAGCAGCAGAAGCTGCAAAAAAAGCAGATATCATCATGATCTTAATCAACGATGAATTGCAGGCAGATATGTACAAAAAAGATATCGAGCCAAACCTGGAAGAAGGAAATATGATCATGTTCGCACATGGTTTCAATATCCATTTCGGATGTATCACACCACCTAAGAACGTAGACGTTACTATGATCGCTCCTAAAGGACCTGGTCATACAGTACGTAGCGAATATCAGGCAGGCAAAGGTGTTCCTTGTCTCGTAGCTGTAGAACAGGATGCTACCGGTAAAGCATTAGACATGGCATTAGCTTACTCACTGGCTATCGGTGGAGCAAGAGCTGGTGTTCTTGAGACTACTTTCAGAACAGAGACAGAGACAGACCTTTTTGGTGAGCAGGCAGTACTTTGTGGTGGTGTTTGTGCACTTATGCAGGCTGGTTTCGAAACTCTTTGCGAAGCTGGTTATGACCCAAGAAATGCTTACTTTGAGTGTATCCATGAGATGAAATTAATCGTAGACTTAATCTACCAGTCAGGATTCTCAGGAATGAGATACTCTATCTCAAATACAGCTGAGTATGGTGATTACATCACAGGACCTAAGATCATCACAGACGAGACAAAGAAAACTATGAAGAAAATCCTTTCTGATATCCAGGATGGTACTTTCGCTAAAGAATTCTTACTTGATATGTCTCCAAGCGGACGTCAGGTACACTTCAAAGCTATGAGAAAACTTGCTGCTGAGCATTCATCAGAAAAAGTTGGCGAAGAAGTTCGTAAACTGTATAGCTGGAGTGATGAAGCAAAATTCATCAACAACTAATTACAACCATATAGTAAATAAGTAAATTTAAAGAGACTGCTCTTTTATCTGATTTTAGTAAATAGGATAAAAGAGCAGTCTTTTTATCTTGAAAGAAGATAAGGTAAACAAAAATGTTATATTGAATATTCTGAAAACTCGTAGTACAATTTATGTATCGATAGAAAACAGGAGATTTTTCAGATAATAAGAGAGAGTTATGCAGAACTCGAAAAGATAAGAGATGAACTGGCAGAAAGCCGTGCTTCCATGCATACCGCGATTCAGGCAGCAAATATTTATTATTTTGAATATTATCCGGATGAAGATTATGCGTTGGAATATTATGGAAGAGAAAAATTTGGATTGATGGAGCGTGAAGACAATTATCCGAATAGTTGGTTTGAAAAAAAGATAACCCATCCGGAAGATGCACATATTTTGCGAAAAGCCTTTTTGGATATAAAAAACGGGGCAAGTCATGTATGCTGTGATGTTCGAAATGATATGGAGGGCGAGTATCGATGGTATCATTATAACATGACATCTATCTATGATAAAAACGGGAAAAGAACCAAGATAGTCTGCACAGCGCAGGACATCACAGAATCTAAGAAAGTAGAAGAACTGAATGATTCTTTTAATCAGTTATATACACGTACTCCAGGATGGATCTTTACATGTAAAAGCAATCTGGGATGGCCTCTCAAACAGACGAATTCCAGGATATATGAGGCTACAGGATATACAGAGGAGACCTTTGCTAAGGAATTGAACAGCGAAATCGCACAGCTGATTTTAGAAGAATATCATCCTATGATTCAGGAACATGTTCAGCAAATTCAGAAAAAAGGATATGGTTCGACAGCATCATATGAGGCGCCTATTCGCTGCAGAGATGGCAGCATCAGCTGGTTTAATGTGGATTTGTATTGGGATAGGGATGAGGATGATGGAATCCTTTATGTTGCATGTGCAGACATTACTAAGATTAAAAAACATGAAGAAGAGCTTCGTGAAAGCAATGCCATGTATCAGCTTACTACCAGGGAAGCAAACATTAATTTGTGGAAATATGATGTGGTTAATGACGTCATGTATAATACAGACAGTTCTATAGGGGTACATATGGGAGACGAAAGTATTCCTAATTTTGTAAGTACATCCATTCGTGAGGGATACATTCGTCCGGATTGTATTCGGGATTTTATCTCAATGTATGAGCAGTTAAAATCTGGAGTACAGTCAGTTACTGCCGATATCTGGTTTCGAAACAGGGAAGATACTGACTGGTGGTGTGAGCGTATTACTTATGCAGCCATATTAGATAAGAGTGGAAAACCAGATAAAGCATTTGGCATTGGACGGGATGTGACAGAATTAAAAGAGGCAGAAGAAAAATTAAAAGCTGAACAGGAATTTCAGGATGGTATAGAAAATGAAAAGCTGCTGTTAAAGACAAGATGTAATATTACTCAGGATAAGGTTGAATTGCTGGATGCAAAGCCAGAGATGCAGGTTCCGAATCCAGCTAAAACATTTAATAAAGGCGTAGAGCAGTTAGCAGAACATGCATATTCTCAAAAAGATGCACAGCTGATTTTAAAAAAGCTGAGCAAAGAAACTATGGAAGATGCATTAAAGAACAGTGGTCGTTATAATTTTCAGTATCTGCGAAAAGATTCGAGAAATCGTGCAAACTGGATAAGTGTGCAGGTTCGTGTTTTGTCGCAGCCAGAAACTCACGATACCATTGCATTTGTATATTTTTACGATATTAATGCAGAGAAGAAAATGACTGCCATTGTAAATCGCGTTGCAGAAGTGGATTATGAAGCATTAGCTCTAATCTATTCGGATACAGATGAGATTGAGCCAATTCGTATACAGGTGAATGCAAATGACGCGATGGCAATAGATTTTTCTCTTCCATATAGTCAGGCTATTGAAAAACTAGTGAATAATTGTATCGAAAAATCTCAAAGAGAAGAAGCTAGAAATGCCTTTGCTATTGCAAATATCAGAGAAAAACTGCAAGATAATGCCGTATATGAGGTAACCTTCGCTATGAAGGGTAATAATATGTTTCAGAAAAAATGGGAGTTTGCATATTTTGACGATACGAGAACTACCATCATTTACAGCCGGACAGATATTACAGAATTATTCCGTGAACAGGAGATTCAAAGAGAGGCTCTTCAAAATGCGCTGCTGCAGGCAGAAGAGGCCAGTAAAGCTAAGACAAACTTTTTGTCACGTATGAGTCATGAAATCAGAACACCTATGAATGCTATTATTGGAATGAATACATTGGCTGCGCAGGTGTTGGACCGTCCAAATGAAGTGCGGGACTGCCTGGCAAAGGTGGGGATTTCTGCAAGATTTCTGCTGTCGCTTATTAATGATATTTTGGATATGAGTCGAATTGAGAGTGGGAAAGTGACATTGAACAAGCGAAAATTCCCATTAGAAGAGATGGTTAACAGCATAAATTCCATCTTTTACGAGCAGGCAAGTCAAAAAGGAATTGATTATGACTGTATTATTGCAAGTTTTGTCTCTGACTTTTATGTGGGTGACTCCATGAAGCTGCAGCAGATTCTGGTGAACCTGTTGGGAAATGCTATTAAATTTACCCAGAGTGGCGGTAAGGTACAGCTTATCATACGTCAGGAACGGGTGCAGAATGGAAAAGCATATATGTGCTTTTCGGTGAATGATACAGGTGTTGGTATCAGCGAAGAATTGCAGAAGAAAATGTTTGAACCTTTTGAACAGGGAGACACTTCTACAACTTCTCCATATAAAGGAACGGGACTGGGATTAGCTATAGCCAAAAATCTAGTGCAGATGATGGAGGGAACTATTGCAGTAAACAGTATCGAAGGCGTTGGAACAGAGTTTGTTGTAAGAGTTCCGCTGGATGTATGCGAGGATGAGAATAAATACCGCAAATTACAGTTAAATCAGGTACTGCCTAAATTAAAAACACTGATTGTGGATGATGATATTACGATTTGCGAGCATACCAGAGATGTCCTTATGGAAATGGGTATGAAGGCAGAATGGGTAGAAAGTGGCTACCGTGCGGTGGAACTGATTCAGACCATGTGGAATAAGAAGGATTTCTTTGATATTGTGTTGCTTGACTGGAAGATGCCGGATATGAATGGAATTGAGACTGCAAGAAGAATCAGAAGAATTGTGGGGAATGAAGTAACTATCATCGTCATGACTGCATATGACTGGACACAGATTGAGCAGGAGGCAAAGCAGGCAGGAGTAAATCTGCTTGTAACAAAGCCGTTGTTTAAATCCAGTCTGATCTCTGTATTTGAGAGGGTGTTTCAGAGAAAAGAAGAACAACATGTGCAGGTAAAGCCTTTGGAGTATGATTTTTCAGGCAAGCATATTCTGCTGGTAGAAGATCATATTTTAAATGTGGAGATTGCCAAGAAATTATTAGAAAAGAAGAATGCGGAAATTTCGGTGGCTGAGAATGGACTTCGGTCTATAGAAATGTTCATGGAGGCAGAAGATAATTATTATGATTTGATACTTATGGATATTCGTATGCCGGTAATGGACGGTTTGACTGCGACAAAGTCTATTCGTCATCTGCATAAGACATCGGCAAAGACGATACCTATTATTGCAATGAGCGCCAATGCTTTTGAAGAAGATGTGGAAAAATCAAAAGCGGCAGGGATGAATGAGCATTTATCGAAACCCATAGAGCCGGCTTTACTCTATGCGACAGTGAATAAATGGCTGCTTCCGCAGGAAGAATAAAAACACGCTGCTTCTTGCAGACCAGAGGTAATCTGGATTGTAAGATGCAGCGTGTTTTTGTCTTGAAAGAAGATAAGACTCCCACCTCTATAGGCGGCGGGTAAATTATGCTTCTTCGCTGGTTTCTTCTGTTGCTTCCATAACACCTTTCTGATGTTCAGATACATGAAGAATTAAGGTGTCAGCTGGAGTAATCAGCTCTACTTTATCATTTTTTGCAATATCTAAATCGCCTACAAGAACGCTGGTGTTGATAGCTACTTTAGACGCATCAATTTCAATTTTTTCAACTAATTCAGATGGAATTGCTTTATATGAAATTTCAGATAAGCTGTGAGCAAGGTAACCTACAACAGCATCGGTATTGGTTAATACGATCTGTGCAGTACTGGTAACAGTTTCTCCAGCAACTAATTCCTGAAAATCAACATTATCATACTGATGTTTCATTGGTTCGAAAGTAACATCCTTAAGCTGTACATTGATGGATTCGTCTCCTAAATCAACGATAGCCTGGCTTCCTTTTGTGTGTTCTTTAAGAAAACGAGTTGCGTCTACTGTGTCAATTTGAATCGGAATAGAATTTTTACGATCTTTTCCGTAGATGTTGCCAAGAACTTTTCCCTGACGTCTTAATGCTTTGGCCTTTATGGTCATATCCCTTTTTTCTGCCTTTAATGTTGTCATAATTTTCCTCTTTTCTGTGCTTATACTATGCACATTCATTTCTTTAATCGACTATCATCGTTGCACGGCTATGGGTATATGAGTACCTGGCTTGTGTAGTTTTCCATAAATAAAAAAGAGAAAGAAGATATAAATCATTCTTTCTACGATGGTGAATAGATTATGTACCGCTTATTAGTATAACACAATTTTATGAAAAAGCCAAATTTTACATAGTTTTCCTCTGTAAGACGTAAAAATAAGAGATTCATAATAATAATTTGACGAATTTACGGATATGAGGTTTAATATATTATGAGCAGGAATTCCCATTACATTTAGATAGTTGTAACAGGAGCCTGCAGGAGAAATAATTGAGGATGGTAGCGGGATGAAAGAGAATAATCTTACAGAAGGAAGTATTGTTAAAAAATTATTATTGTTTGCAGTTCCATTTTTGTTGGCGAATGTACTGCAGTCATTATATGGCGCAGTGGATTTATTTGTAATAGGAAAGTATTGCGGAGCTGAGAGTGTGGCAGCGGTATCTACCGGCACACAGGTAACCCAGATTGTAACTAGTCTGGTCACTGGATTGACACTTGGAAGTACTATTGTGATTGGGCAGTATATGGGCAGTAAGCAGTATGAATATGTGAAAAAGACAATCGGAACTACGCTTACAGTTTTTGCGATTGTTGCAGTTATTATCACAATTGCCATGCTGGTATTTGAACGTCCATTGCTGAGAGTACTTCGTACACCAGAGGAATCTTTTTCATTGACTATGCAGTATGTTGCAATTTGTTCTCTGGGTAATATCTTTATCTGTGGATACAATGCAATCAGTGCAATACTCCGTGGATATGGAGATTCTAAACGACCAATGATGTTCGTGGGTCTGGCATGTGTGCTCAATATTATTCTGGATTTTGTGTTTGTAAAATTCTGTGGTCTCGGTGTCAGCGGAACAGCTCTGGCTACGGTTATTTCACAAGGTGTCAGTATGATTACAGCTATTATTTATCTCAAGAATAAGGACTTTCTGTTTGACTTTAGACTGGCAAGTTTTAAACCTTATGGAAATATAGTAAAGAAACTGGCGATAGTGGGGATCCCTATTTCTTTTCAGGAATTAATGGTGCGAATTTCCTTCTTATATCTCATGACAGTTATGAATGGCTGTGGTATCTATGCGGCGGCTATCGTGGGAATCAGCAGTAAGTATGATGTCTTCGCCATGCTTTCAGCTACCTCTATGGCAAATGCCCTGGCAGCGATAACGGCTCAGAATATGGGGGCGGGGAAACCGGAGAGAGCGAGAAAATCTCTTTGGTATGGACTTAGTTTTGCATTGGGTGTGTCTTTGCTTTTCTGGTTGTGGGCACAGATGAATCCGCAGTCTATGATAGGGGTGTTTTCAAAGGATGCCAATGTCATAGCGGCAGGTATTCCATTTTTTAAATCATGCAGTTATGATTATATTATGGTAGCAATGGTATTCTGTCTCAATGGTTATCTAAATGGCAAGGAGAAGACATTTTGGACTATGGTAAGCTGCAGTGCAGGCGCATTGCTGCTGCGTATTCCTATGGTACATTATTTTGGCTTGCATTATGCCAGTGATTTGGGTATGCTGGGAAAAATAGCACCGATAGTATCAGGAATCATGGCTTGCTATACACTGATATATGTGTTGTATGAGGGACGAAAAAAAGCTTGACCTAAAGTGTGGTTCAGCATATATAATGTAGGCGTTATGTGGAAACTGCCAAAGTGTACTTGAATACAGTGGCGAAACGGATTTATGAATATCCGTTTTACAGCATTTCCGGGAGAAAGTTTCCGGTGGATGAAAAAGGAGACGTGGGTAAATGGAAACCAGAGATATACTGGAAAAATTAAAATCAGGATCGATTACAATAGAAGAAGCTGAGAGGCACTTAAAAAAGCAGCCTTTCGAAGAAATGGGATATGCTAAGCTGGATTCTCACAGAGCTATACGTTCTGGATTTCCAGAGGTTATTTACTGTAGTGGAAAACTGGATGAATATCTTGTGAATATATATAAGAGAATGTATGCTGACAATGGTGAAGTGTTTGGAACCAGAGCAAGTGAGCATCAGTTCGAGGTGGTAAGGGAAGCACTTCCGGAAGTACAGTATGATAAGGTGTCTCATATTTTAAAGATTGAGAAACTTGAGAAAGAGCATGTGGGTAAGATTGCAGTCTGTACTGCAGGAACAGCAGATATTCCTGTAGCAGAAGAAGCATCGCAGACAGCAGAGTATTTTGGAACCAGTGTTGAGCGTGTTTATGATGTGGGTGTCAGTGGACTTCACCGTCTGTTGTCTAACTTAGATTCCATACAGGAAGCGAACTGTGTAGTGGCAGTTGCCGGTATGGAGGGTGCGCTTGCAAGTGTTATAGGTGGTCTGGTGAGCAGACCTGTTATTGCAGTACCGACTTCTATTGGGTATGGCGCAAGCATGCATGGGCTGTCGGCACTTTTGACTATGATTAACAGTTGCGCAAACGGCATTGCTGTAGTAAATATTGATAATGGTTATGGCGCCGGATACATGGCAACTCAGATTAACCGGTTAGCGGTAGGAAAGTAAAATTAGGAGATTATAATATGAACAGACAGTTATATTTGGAGTGTTATTCGGGAATCAGTGGAGATATGACAGTGGCATCACTGCTTGATCTGGGGGCAGATGAGAAGACACTGCTCGAGGCGATTCATAGTCTGCCTCTTCATGGATATGAGATTAAAATCAGCCGCGTTATGAAGGCTGGAATCGATGCCTGTGATTTTGATGTGGTATTAGATGCAGTACACGAGAATCATGATCATGATATGGAATACCTGCATGGGCATGAACATGGCGGCAATGCCCAAACATATCATGGGGAACATGGTCATGGTGAGGAACATAGCCATGAAGCAGAACATAACCATGAGGTGAATCATGGTCATGAAGCAGAACATAACCATGAGATGAATCATGGTCATGGAGCAGAACATAACCATGAGGTGAATCATGGTCATGGAGCAGAACATAACCATGAGGTGAATCATGGTCATGGAGCAGAGTATAGCCATGAAGAGAATCATAGTCATGGGACAGAACAGACTCAGGGAATGGAGCTGGAACATAATGCGGTTCATGTACATGAGAGTGAACATAGTCATACACATGCACATTCCCATGAACACAGAGGGATGAATGAAATTCGGGAGATTATAGCAGCAGGACAACTGACTAATAGGGCAAAAGAACTTGCGATAAGGATTTTTGAGGTTTTGGCAGCAGCAGAGTCCAAGGCGCATAATGTTCCGGTGGATGAAGTACATTTTCATGAGGTTGGGGCTGTGGATTCTATTATAGACATTGTATCTGTGGCGGTTTGTCTTGATAATCTGGATATTACAGAAGTTGTGGTTCCGAAACTTTGCGAAGGGTGCGGAACAGTTCGTTGTCAGCATGGAATTTTACCAATACCGGTACCCGCAGTAGCGAATATTATACAGACTCATCATTTACCTGTTCAGATAGTGGATGCAGAGGGTGAGTTTATAACTCCGACTGGTGCAGCGATTGTCGCTGCAGTTCAGACTTCCGGGAAACTGCCGAAGAACTTTACTATTCAGAAGATAGGTATCGGAGCCGGAAAGCGAGAGTACGAAAGGCCAGGGATGTTGCGGGCAATGTTAATTAGCAGTGCAGAGTAAAACTATTATCTTGTTATGAAGTATGTATCAGAGTGTGATATGAATTCTAGTTGGAGCAAATGATACAGCGAAAGCTTGAGAAAGTATGACCTCTGAGATTGATGATATGAAAAAGGCAGGCAGTGAGCCAATGTCATGTAGATAATGACATTGGCTCACTGCCTGCCTTTTTGTTAAGATTCAAAATTGATTTGAGATATAGATATAGTAATAAAATGTATTGAAAAGTGAAAGTACATATCCAAATGGCATAATATACATTTTGATATGTAAAAAGCAGCAAACGAGTATGTATGCATAAGCCAAATTATCTATTTTTATACGTAAAAGCGGGCAGTGAGTACGTATGCAAAAGCAAGATTTGTCATTTGGATACGTAAAAGCGGCCAGTGAGTACGTATCAAAAAGCAAGATTTGTCATTTTGATACGTAAAACCGGCCAGCGAGTACGTATCAAAAAGCAAGATTTGTCATTTTGATACGTAAAAAAGGCCAGTGAGTACGTATCAAAAAGCAAGATTTGTCATTTTGATACGTAAAAACAGCCAGCGAGTACGTATCAAAAAGCAAGATTTGTCATTTTGATACGTAAAAACGGCCAGCGAGTACGTATCAAAAAGCAAGATTTGTCATTTTGATACGTAAAAGCGACCAGTGAGTACGTATCAAAAAGCAAGATTTGTCATTTTGATACGTAAAAACGACCAGTGAGTACGTATCAAAAAGCAAGATTTGTCATTTTGATACGTAAAAACGACCAGTGAGTACGTATCTAAAAGTCAAGATTTGTCATTTTGATACGTAAAAACAGACAGTGAGTACGTGTATATAAGCAAGTTTAACCATTTTGATGCGTAAAATTGCTGGAGGCATCCAAGTATTAGAAATTTGAAGTTTATAGTTTAGGGGTGATGAGTTAGACTGAAAATACTCAAGGGGAATCGGGTGCTGCGTCAGAGGAAAATAATACTGTCTATGGCAAAGCAACAGCAGTTAATGGAAATACTGTCACGATTGTTGTGGGAGAGATGAGCGCAATGGAAAACCAGATGGCGATACAATGTTATCAGATGGGGAAGCATTGCCCTTATGTAATAAATAAGAATATTAACTTAAAATGGGACACTGGACCATTTTTATGCATGTATAGCAACTTGAAAGAAGTTCGCTCGACTTCTTTATGCATGCATGGCAACAGAAAAATCGCCTGGCAAGAAAGTTGCCGGGCGATTTTGCAAGTACAGGAGTTCCATTTTTATAAAAATATGTTATAATGAGCGTTGAGAAATATTGTTAATGGGCACATTATATTATGGAATAAGATTAAGAAAGAAGGATTAGTTATGGTAAAGATAGATATTATTTCCGGATTTTTAGGCGCGGGAAAAACAACCCTGATTAAAAAGTTGCTCGGGGAAGTGCTTAAAGGACAGAAAGTAGTTTTGATTGAAAATGAATTTGGTGAGATTGGTATCGACGGTGGTTTTTTGAAGGAAGCGGGTATTGAGATTCGTGAAATGAATTCCGGATGTATCTGCTGTTCGTTGGTTGGAGATTTTGGTACAGCATTAAAAGAAGTTATTGAAAAATATCAGCCGGAACGTATTTTGATTGAGCCTTCAGGGGTTGGTAAGCTATCAGATGTCATCGGAGCTGTGCAGAAACTTCAGATGGATGATGTGGTCTTGAATAGCTATACTACAGTTGTAGATGCTAAGAAGTGCAAGATGTTTATGAAGAATTTTGGCGAGTTTTTTGATGATCAGGTACAGGCTGCCGGAGCAATTGTTATGAGCCGTACAGATCTGGCTAATGAGGGTAAGATTAAGGAAGCATGGAATCTGCTTCGTGAAAAGAACGAGAAAGCTGTGATTATTACTACACCTTTGGATGAATTGGATGGGGATAAATTGTTGGAAGCGATGGAAAATCCAGTTCCTTTGGAAGCTGATGTGTGTCCGGTATGTGGCGGACATCATGACCACGACGAAGAGCATGAGCATGATGAGCATTGCGGATGCGGTCACGACCATGATCATCATCACGATCATGAAGAGCATGAGCATGATGAACATTGCGGATGCGGTCACGACCATGATCATCATCACGATCATGAAGAGCATGAGCATGATGAACATTGCGGATGCGGTCACGACCATGATCATCATCACGATCATGAAGAACATGAGCATGATGAACATTGCGGATGCGGTCACGACCATGATCATCATCATGACCATGACGAACATTGCGGATGCGGTCACGATCATCATGAACATCACCACCATCATGCGGATGAAGTTTTCACAAGCTGGGGACATGAGACTATCAATAAATATTCTGCTGAGCAGATGAAAGAAATTTTGAACAAACTTTCTGAAACGAATGAATATGGAACAATACTTCGTGCTAAAGGTATGGTGCCAACAGAAGATGGAAGCTGGATTCATTTTGATATGGTTCCAGGAGAAATTGAAGTTCGTAATGGCGGCGCAGAGTATACAGGAAGATTATGCGTTATCGGAGCAGAACTGAAGGAAGATAAAATAGAAGAGTTATTTGGAGTGTAAGAGCATGGATGAAGAGATTCGAGTACCGATATATTTTATAACAGGATTTTTAGAGAGTGGTAAAACTACTTTTCTTAAATTTACCCTAAGCCAGGATTATTTTGCTATGGAAGGCAAGACGCTTTTGATCCTTTGCGAAGAAGGGGAGGAAGAGTATGACAAGGCGTTGCTGGAACGTACTAATACAGTTGTCGAAGTGATAGAGGATGAAGAGGCGTTTACAGCAGAGCGCATGGAGGCATTAGAAGCTTTACATGCTCCGTCAAGAGTAATTATTGAGTATAATGGTATGTGGCGTGTTACTCGTTTTGAAGAGATGGAACTTCCGGACGGATGGGAAATGATGCAGCAGATTACAACTGTGGATGCTTCTACCTTCCAGGTATATATGAATAATATGAAGTCAATATTTATGGAAATGGTTCGCAGTACAGAGATGGTGATTTTTAATCGCTGTAAAAAGGGCGATCCTTTAGCCACATATCGACGGGGAATTAAGGTGGCAAATCAGGGTGCAGAAGTTATTTTCGAGGATGAAAATGGAGAGATTGATAACATTTTTGAGGATGCTATGCCTTATGATATGGATGCACCTGTGATTGATATTGCACCGGAAGATTATGGCCTGTGGTATGTAGATGTCATGGATCATCCGGATAAATATAATGGTAAGATAGTCAAATTCAAAGGCCGTGTGCGAAAAGCGGCTAAGAAAAATGCTCCGTACTTTATGCCAGGACGCCCCGCTATGACTTGCTGTGCAGATGATGTGTCTTTTATCGGTTATGCATGTAAGAGTGAAATCGCTCCGACATTAAAGCATGGCCAGTGGGTAGAAGTTACTGCAAGGATAGGTTTTGAAAAAGTTGGACCTTATGATGAAGTAGATATGATGCTGTATGCGGAGAATGTACAGGGTTGTGAACCATTGGAAGAGGAATTGGTTTATTTTAATTGATGTAGATTTGAAGTGATGTATGATAGGATGGAAAGAGGAGAGTTTCTTTGGGGAAGCTTTCCTCTTTCTTATTTTGACAATCATAAAGTTTGAATACATTACCAAATTGTGTTACATGTAGTGTAAACACTTTCGGAAAAAGAGCATATAAAAAAGGGAACCCTTATCATAGTAAATTCCACGAACATCATTTCCAAAAGTTAAGTCCATGTCAAGAAAGGTTAGGGCGGAATATACTTAGAAAATTAACGAAATGAAAAAAATAATAAAAAACTTAAAATTATCATTGACATAAGCCTGTCTCTATGATATTCTATTATAGCTGTCGCAAAACAGCACACAGGATTTCAGAACTGTATATTATAGAAGAGTTTCAAATTTGATATTGATTGAGTTCAAAATTAATTAAGAAACTTCTTGACAGAGACGAGCTACTGTGATAAGATAGAGAAGTTGAGTCGCGAAAAAAAGACCAACAAAAAGAACCTTGATAACTGAACAGTGAAACACATAAAACTCGAAAATTCCAAAATTAAGAGTTCAATTAAGAACAACCTATAAACAGTAATAACGGAATGAATTAGCTAGTAAGTTAATTCT
>JAQVHQ010000047.1 GCA_028696165.1 Lachnospiraceae bacterium
TATTCAATCACAAACAATTGGTTATCCACCAATTACCGAAATAATATCGCAAAACAGGTTTTAAAAATTCTCTGTTTTGTACAAAAATTAATTAGTTCCCCAAGGGGGTTCTGAACAGTTACAAATAAAATACAAATAGAGGAATTGGAAGAAAAACGAAAACTATTGAAAGAAGCATTTGAACAGGCGGAACATGCGAGTCATGCAAAGGGTGATTTTATGTCTCGAATGAGCCATGAAATCCGTACCCCGCTTAATGCAATTATTGGATATCTGGAAATTGCACATGATGAGTCGCAGGACTATGAAAAAGTGGATAACTGTATTGTAAAATCTCAGACAGCGTCAAGGCATCTGCTGTCTATTATTAATGATGTGCTGGATATATCTGCAATTGAGAGCGGGCGCATGAAGATTGCACATGAAGATTTTGATTTAAAGCAGCTGGTGAGTGCGTTGACTACAGTGTTCTATTCACAGGCTAAGTCGAAGGATGTTGAATTCAATGTGAGGGTGGCCCCATTAGAACATGAGTGGTTCTCTGGAGATGAATTGAGAATACGCCAGATCCTATTGAATCTGTTGTCTAACGCAGTAAAGTTTACACCCGCTCAAGGTTCTGTTACCTTAGAGATTAAGCAGGTGGGGTATCAGCAGGATAAAACCCGTATCGAATTCAAAGTGATGGATACTGGTATCGGTATGAGCGAAGAATACCGCAGCCGTATGTTTAAACCATTTGAACAGGAAGAAGCTACTACTGCCAGAAATTATGGAGGCAGTGGTCTGGGGTTATCTATCTGTTATAATCTGGTTCGTATGATGGGTGGAAGCATCGATGTGAAAAGTAAGCAGGGGGAAGGCAGTACATTTACTGTACTTCTCGCCTTTGATGCTGCAAAAGATAAACCGGGAGAAGTAGTTCCGCCAGATGATTTCAGCCATGTAAAAGTCCTTGTTGTAGATGATGATGCGGATACCTGTGCTTATATGGAAAAGCTGCTGTCACGAATGAGAATTACCTGCGAGACAGTAACATCCGGTAAGAAAGCAATTCGAAGAGTCATAAATCGAAAAGATAATGGACATCAGTATGACCTCTGTATCATAGACTGGTGCATGAAAGATATGGACGGAATTGAAACAGCCAGAGAGGTACGTAAGCTGTGTGGCAAGGATATTCCGATTATTATTGCAACAGCATATGATTATGCAGCTGTAGCTGATGAAGCCAGAGAAATCGGAGTAGATAAGATCGTATCAAAACCATTATTTCAATCTACTTTATTTGATTTGCTGGTTAGTACTTATGGAAAATATAAACCTGTTGATGATAAAAAGAAACAGCAGGTTAAATTTACTGGTACGAGACTCATCCTGGCAGAAGATAATGAGATGAATATGGAGATTGCTCTTGATATTCTGAAAAAAGCAGGTTTGGAGATCACACCGGTTGTCAATGGAAAGGAAGCTGTTGATACATTTATAAATTCCACACCGGGTACTTATGATGCGATTTTGATGGACGTGCAGATGCCTGTTATGGATGGATATACTGCAACCAGAAAAATTAGAGAAAGCGAACATGCACAGGCAAAAACTATTCCAATTATTGCTATGACTGCCAATGCTTTTTCAGAAGATGTGACGGCAGCGCTTGCAGCTGGAATGAATGATCATGTAGCAAAACCGATTAGTTATCAGCGCTTGTTTGACTCTTTGATTCGATTAACTAAAAAGACAGACTGAAAATATAGGGAATCCGATTGTGGAACATATCTTGAAGACTGGCTTTAGAATATTTAAAAGAAAGAGGAATAGAATGATAGACAAAATCGATAGAGAGGCTTTGGAACAGAAGGTTCAAAAGAGGCTGTTTGAGTTTCAGGATAAAAAGTATAAGGATTTCCACTGCAGATTAATGCCGACAGTGGATCCTGATACGGTTATAGGTGTGAGAACTCCGCAGCTTCGTAAGTTTGCGAAAGAGTTTGCAAAGACACCGGAAGCAGCAGAATTCCTGGAGATACTTCCGCATCAATATTATGAGGAAAATAATCTTCATGGATTTTTGATTGAAGCAATGAAGGACTATGATATATGTATTGCAGCTCTGAATAGATTTCTTCCCTACGTTAATAACTGGGCAACCTGTGATTTGATGTCTCCTAAGATATTTAAGAAACACTTGCCAGAATTCCTGGAACAGATTAAAATCTGGATACAATCTGATTGGACCTATACGATACGATTTGGAATAGAGATGCTGATGACTTTCTATCTGGATGATACATTTTGCCAGGAATACCTGGACTGGGTAGCGTCCGTTAAATCAGAAGAATATTATGTTAACATGATGATTGCATGGTATTTTGCCACTGCGCTCGCCAAACAGTATGAGGCGGCACTGCCATACATAGAAAAACACTGTCTGGAGAAAGAACCGCACAATAAGACGATACAAAAAGCGGTGGAAAGTTACCGGATTACAGCTGAACAGAAGGCCTATCTGAAGACTTTGAAGATAAAGTAGACTGGGCGGCATACAAAACAAATTTAAGAATAGGTAAAAAGATAAAAAACGGGGCACTTTCTGATTTTATATTATGCAATCAGAAAGTGCCCTGTTTTTTATTTCCTGCATAAAATCAGGATTACCGGACATTTTTTAATAATAAGTTTTCTCCCAGATGAACACGGAAGAAGTAGTTTAAAGGTCCCAGCCCAAATGCCATAATAATAGTTGCCACGCCTGCTACAGTAGCCTGTTTTCCTAATGGAAAAGCAGCGGCAACAGCAAGAACAACGCAAAGTATATCAGTAGCCATTCTGGTATAGCGTACATGGAAACGATGGTTACTCTTTTCACTGATAATATATGCAAGTGCATCATATGGTCCCATTCCCATGTTAGCGGCAGAGTATACGCCCACACCCATGGCGATTAGTATAATGCAGACTACAAGAAGAAGCAGTCTAAGTGGAAGCGGTAGTGGTGGAGTGAAGAATAAAAGTCCAAGGCGCTCGCTGCCATCACAGATGAAACCTAAGAAAAACATATTGAAAACCATTCCAAAACCTATGTATTTTCGATTGCATGCGATTACTACTATAAGAAGCAGCATATTAATGCTTGCCTGGAATACACCGCAAGTCATAAATTCGAGATGCAATATTCCCTGTAAAAAATAACTGGTTCCCAGTGTCATACCGGAAAAGGGATCCACACCAAAGCTGGTCAGACGTAAGAGCCCGGAGCCAAGCCCCATGAGTGCGTTGCTGATAATAACAATAAAACATTTGTACAGCAGTTTTGAAGTTGAAGCATTACTCATTTTTAAAAATCCTCATATTTACTTTCAATTAATATAGCATTAATTTTCACAACTTCTATATGTTACCATGAAATTGGAAAATTAGAAATGGAAAATTCTACTTATATCTGTGTTTTATATGAAAAACGACACAAACTGAAAAATATTTTCAAAAACATGTTGTAATTATTGAAAAAATGTGGTAAAATTTTTCATATACAAGAGTGGTAGAAAGGAAGGTGGAGTGTGGTAGAAATTAGTTGTGTCGATAAGATACACGGCAAGATGAACCGGCTTACAAAATCAGAGCGAAAGATTGCACAGTATGTACTTGCTAATTATGAAAAAGTGCTGAACTGCAACATCACAGAACTGGCAGAGAATGCCAAGGTCAGTGACGCTTCGGTCGTCCGGTTCTGCAAAACTATGGGGTATAAAGGTTATCAGGATTTCAAAGTTAATGCAGCTATGGATGTTCTTCCAAAGGATCGGCATTTTAATCCAAGTCTGGATAAAAATGATGATACGGAAACTATCTGTAAAAAGATTTTTTCATCAGAGATTTCGGCTATGAACCGAACCTTATCTATCCTGGAGATGGATCAGATGGAAAAGGCGGCAGAGGCTTTGCGAAATGCCGGAAAGATAGTTTTTTTCGGCACTGGCGGCAGTCTTTTAGTGGGAAAAGACGCGCAGCACAAATTCATGAAAATCGGTTTTTGCGCATTTGTTTATGAAGATGTAGATATGCAGATGATGGCAGCCTCTTTATTAGAAGAAGGCGATGTGGCATTTGGTATCTCACATTCAGGCAGTAATTGTCATGTTTTAAATTGCATAAAGGCAGCAGCTGAAAATGGTGCTACAACCATAGGGCTGGTGTCACAGGGTAAGACGCCTATATCAAAGCAGGCAGACATCTCCCTGTATGCAGCTACAGAAAAGACAATGTTTCAGTCAGAATCAGTAAGTACACGTATTGTACAGCTGGCAATTCTGGATAGTCTGCTGTCTATACTGGCATTTAAGGATTATGAAGCATCCTACGAGGCGATTCAGGAGACTCGTAAAGCAACTTCCAATAATAAGTATTAAGAAATGGGAACAGAAACTAAGAAAATCAAAAATCAGGAGGAAAAGTAACATGAAAATTATCGTATTGGATGGCTACACATTAAACCCAGGTGATTTGGACTGGAAAGGAATGGAAAGTTTAGGAGATGTAACTGTATATGACAGAACTTCTCTTACAGACGAGCAGGAAATAATCGACCGCATTGGTGATGCTGAAATCGTCATTACTAATAAAACACCTATCTCTAAAAACACTCTGGAAACATGTAAAAACATTAAATACATCGGTGTTTTAGCAACTGGCTATAATGTAGTAGATTATGTAACTGCTAAGGAAATGAACATTCCTGTATGTAACATTCCTACATACGGAACAGCAGCAGTTGGACAGTTTGCAATTGCTATGTTATTGGAAATCTGTCATCATGTGGCACATCACAGTGATTCTGTACATGCAGGAAATTGGACGAACAATGCAGACTGGTGTTACTGGGATTACCCATTGATCGAACTTGCCGGTAAAAAGATGGGTATCATTGGATATGGAAGAATCGGACAGTCTACAGGTAAAATCGCTCAGGCAATGGGAATGACTGTATTGGCATATGATGCATACCAGAATCCTGCTTTGGTTTCTGATACCTGTAAGTATGTAGATATGGATGAATTATTGGCAGAGTCTGATGTTATCGCCCTTCACTGCCCATTATTCCCTGAGACAGAAGGAATCATCAACAAAGACAATATTGCTAAGATGAAAGATGGCGTTATTATCTTAAATAACAGCCGTGGACCATTGATTGTAGAGCAGGATCTCTGCGATGCATTAAACAGCGGCAAAGTATTTGCAGCAGGTCTTGACGTAGTTTCCACAGAGCCAATCAAAGCTGACAATCCATTACTTGGCGCTAAAAACTGTATCATCACTCCTCATATCTCATGGGCGCCAAAGGAATCCAGACAGCGTCTGATGAATATTGCAGTAGATAATCTGAAGAGTTTCTTAGATGGTAAAGCAGTAAATGTAGTAAACGCTTAAGATAAATGCATTCCGATTTGCTGCATGCTTATAACTAAATAGGCGATCAGAGAGTTCTTAATTGGTTGAATTACATAATTGTTTTGCAGGGCAAATCAAAACGGACTGTTTTACATGAAAAATGTATGGACAGTCCGTTTCTTTTAGAAAATTTGTGATAAATTTATCATAAAACAGATTTATCATCTGATTAAAAGGTGTTATAATGGAAAAAAGCAACTGCCGGAAGTATACCGAAAGTAGTATACAGATATTATGTGCAGATGTAAGAAAATAAAAAGGAGTAGAACATTATGGGAAATAAAGTATCATTTGACTATTCAAACGCAGCAAAGTTCGTTAACGAGGATGAAGTATATTCTATGAAGAGAATTGCAGAATCAGCTAAGGAGTTATTAGTGTCTAGAACTGGTTTAGGCAATGATTTCCTTGGATGGATTGACCTTCCTGTGGCTTATGACAAAGAAGAAGCTGAGAGAATTAAAAAAGCAGCAGCTAAAATTCAGAGTGATTCAGACGTATTATTAGTAATCGGTATCGGTGGATCTTATTTGGGAGCTCGTGCTGCAATCGAATTCTTAAGACATGGATTTTATAATGGTATCACAAAAGAACAGAGAAAAACTCCTGAGATTTATTATGTAGGTAACTGTGTAAGTGCTGCATATATCCAGGCAGTTATCGATGTGTTAGGAGATAAAGATTTCTCTATTAATGTAATCTCTAAATCAGGAACAACTACAGAACCAGCTATCGCTTTCCGTGTATTTAAAGAGATGATTGAGAAGAAATATGGCAAGGAAGAAGCTGCAAAGCGTATCTATGCTACAACAGATAAATCCAGAGGAGCATTAAAGAACCTTTCTACAGCAGAAGGTTATGAAACTTTTGTTGTTCCAGATGACATCGGAGGACGTTTCTCTGTATTGACAGCAGTTGGATTACTTCCAATCGCAGCAAGCGGAGCAGATATCGACCAGTTATTAGCAGGTGCAGCAGCAGGTCGTGAATCAGCTTTAAATCAGCCATTTGAATCAAATGATTCTCTGCAGTATGCAGCTCTTAGAAATATCTTATACCGAAAAGGTAAGAATGTAGAAATCCTTGCTAACTACGAGCCAAGCCATCACTATATCTCAGAATGGTGGAAACAGCTTTGTGGAGAGAGTGAAGGAAAAGACAATAAGGGTATCTACCCAACCATGGTTGATCTGACTACAGATTTACATTCTGTTGGACAGTTTATCCAGGAAGGTTCCAGAATCTTATTTGAAACTGTTATTAATCTGGAGACTCCTACTACTAAGTTCTCTTTCAAAGAAGAAGATGGTGATTTAGATGGACTTAACTATCTGGCAGGAAAAGATCTGGATTTTGTAAAGAAGAGTGCTATGGAAGGTACTTGTCTTGCTCACGTTGATGGTGGAGTTCCGAACTTAAGAGTTAATGTTCCAGAGCAGAATGAATTCTATCTGGGTCAGTTGTTCTATTTCTTCGAGTTTGCTATTGGTGTAAGTGGATATATTAATGGTGTTAATCCATTTAATCAGCCGGGTGTTGAGAGTTATAAGTCTAACATGTTTGCTTTGTTAGGAAAACCTGGTTATGAAGCTCAGAGAGAAGCTTTGATGAAGGATATGAAATAAAAGATTTGCTTAATAGAGGTTTATGTGTGTTAGAGTATTGAATTGATATGATGTGATTTATGAAGAGAAAAGGTAGATGCCGGTGGGCTAATGTCATTTTAATAAGGATGATATTGGTTGATGGGTATCTGCCTTTTTTCATGCATAGCAACTAAAAAAGAACGCCTATGCGTTCTTTTTTAAAGGAAGGAGTGTTGGTCCTGGTGACCAACGTATGAAAAAGAAAAATTTGTGTATTACTTACTTACAAGACTTAGTATAGCGGAGAAATGTGAAGATTCTGTGTTTGAAGTGTCAAGGGTTTGTGAACGTAGGAGAAACTTTTTCTAAAGTGTTTGTGAAGAAAGTGAGATGGAGGACGCCTTGCCAATGAACCTGTATGGGAGGAATCCACTGCCAATGAGGCTGCCTGAGCCCGGAAGAGAAGTGCCCTTGCCCCATAGGACGGCTGGCGGTTGGAAAACACATACGGTTTTATGCCAGGGTATTTCACTGTAAGTATCTAAGCGTGCAGGATGCAACTTTCGCAGGGAACAGGCACATTCAGCACGTTTGCCTGATGCAAACGCACTTCAGGTGCCCTCAGCGAGTGTTTTGGTAAACACTCGCTGCCCTGTGAAAGTTGCATCCTGCGCGCTAAGATTCTTATCAGTTCATACATGGTATAAAACCGCATGTGTTTTCCAACCGCCAGCCGTCCTATGGGGCAAGGGCACTTCTCTTCCGGGTTCAGGCAGCCTCATTGGCAGTGGATTCCTCCCATACAGGTTCATTGGCAAGGCTGGCAGATGCGGGACGTATGCGGAATCTGCTGTCCGAACTTTACCGTTATCTGTATGCAGATTATGAAGAGTGCCAGAAGGAGGGAATCAACGACATGGTTGAAGAAGGACTGGTATTGGAAATGGATATCATTGAGTATAATCATAAGATGGAGATGAAGAAAAGGGAAGAAGAGGTGACAAAAGAAGTAACAAAAGAAGTAACGGAGGATATTACTTCGATGATGGTGAAAAATGCTTATGAGAAATTGAAGGATATACATGAAGTGGCAGAAATTTTAAAGCTGCCGGAAGATAAAGTATCTTATATTATTAAGGGTTAGTGTTTAACTATTGATAAGTAAAGATGACAGGGTATAGGGAATGTTTATTTTCTATACCCTGTTTGTTTTATATATGGGGAATGATTATTGTGGATTGCTAAGCAAAAAAAAAGTGGATACATGGAATCCTAAATGGGGTTTATGGTATGAAATGTGCGGATTTTTTCGGAAAACATAAAGTGCGTGAAAAAAATACGAATAAATGTAAGAACTTACAAGTCGGATGATGAAATATGCATCACAGATTAGAGTTAAATAAAATAGGAAATTTTCATGACGTAAGAGTAATAATGCACATAAAACACCAGGGAAAACTGGGTATATATCACAAAGTTTAAAAACCGAACAAACTCCCATTGACTTTTACTTGTGTATCTTATAAAATACAAAATGTAAACGCTTACAAAATAAATTATGAAGATTAAGGGGGACCTATGAAGAAGAGAATTTTAGCCTTTTTAATGGTAGGTATACTGGGTGTTGGTTTAACAGCCTGTGGTTCTGGAAGCGGTGATGTTTCAGACTCATCGAATGCTGGCGGTGCAACTTTCGATGCGAATAAACGTATCGTCCGTATTTCACACGCTCAGTCAGAGACTCATCCGGAACATTTGGGATTGCTGGCTTTTGAGGAATATGTGGAAGAAAAGTTGGGTGACAAGTACGATGTACAGATTTTCCCAAATGAGATTTTAGGATCTGCACAGAAGGCAATTGAGCTTACACAGACAGGAGCTATTGATTTTGTTGTGGCAGGTACTGCCAATCTGGAAACTTTTGCCGATGTGTATGAGATTTTCAGTATGCCATATCTGTTCAATTCAGTAGATGCTTATAAAGCTACGATGGAAGATACCGATTATATGGATAAGGTATATGCATCTACCGGAAAAGCAGGCTTTCAGGTGTTGACCTGGTATAATGCAGGTACTAGAAATTTCTATGCAACAAAACCTATTAATACACCGGATGATTTGAAAGGGTTAAAAATTCGTGTTCAGCAGAGTCCGGCCAGTGTAAATATGGTAAAAGCTTTTGGCGCTGCAGCTTCACCGATGAGCTTCGGAGAAGTATACACAGCCATTCAGCAGGGTGTTATCAATGGTGCCGAGAATAATGAACTTGCTTTGACGAATAATAAACATGGTGAGGTTGCCAAATACTTCTCTTATAATATGCATCAGATGATTCCGGATATGTTGGTTGGTAACCTGAAGTTTATCAATGGATTATCTGATGAGGAACGTCAGGTGTTTGAAGAAGCAGCAGCTATTTCTACTCAGGTTGAATTGGAAGAGTGGGATAAGCAGGTGGAAGAAGCCAAGAAAATTGCTCAGGATGATATGGGTGTGGAATTTATTGATGTAGATGTGGAAGCATTCCGTCAGAAGGTTCTTCCTTTGCAGCAGGAAATGCTGGAAGAAAACCCGAATATTCAGGATTTATATGACCATATTCAGGAAATTAATGAGCAGTACAGCAGCGAAGGAGGGGAAGAATAATGAAAACATTGGATTCTATTCATAAAGTGTTGGATAAGGTTATCTCATTTATCATGATTTTTCTTTTTATTGTCATGGTAGTAGTAGGATCTTATCAGATTATTACCCGTTATTTCTTTAATAGTCCAAGTACTGTATCAGAAGAATTGCTGACTTATACTTTTACCTGGATGGCTCTTTTTGCAGCCGCCTATGTATTTGGAAAACGTGACCATATGAGAATGTCTTTCATGGCGGACAAAATCGTGGGAAAGAAGAGAATGGTTTTGGAAGTGGCTATTGAATGTTTGATCATTGTATTTGCTGGAGTTGTTATGATTTATGGTGGAGTTTCCATCGTGAAGCTGACCATGACTCAGATTACTGCATCTTTAGGTATTCATATGGGATATGTCTATTTGGTAGTGCCGGTTGTTGGTACCTGTATGGTGATTTATAGTATTATTAATATCGCACGTCTCCTGAAACAGGGAGAAAATGTGGGGAAAGAGGTGGAAGGATGAGTATAGCATGGGTCTCTGGGTTAATTATCTTAGTTTTATTAGTTATTTTATTGCTGGCCGGTGTGCCAATCGCAATTGCTTTAGCTGTATCTAGTATCGCAGCTATTTTGCCAGTACTTGATTTCCAGCCTGCTGTACTTACCGGCGCACAGAGAATCTTCTCTGGTATTTCAGTATTCAGTTTGCTGGCTATTCCATTCTTTATTCTTGCCGGTAATATTATGAACAAGGGTGGTATTGCAGTTCGTTTGATCAATTTCGCTAAATTATTTACTGGAAGAATTCCTGGTGCATTAGCTCATACCAATGCAGTTGCTAATATGCTTTTTGGTGCTATCTCAGGTTCTGGTACTGCAGCAGCTTCTGCTATGGGATCTATTATTGGTCCGATTGAAGAAGAAGAGGGTTATGACAGAGAATTCTCTGCAGCTGCTAACATCGCCACTGCACCTACTGGGCTTTTAATTCCCCCAAGTAATGTTATGATTACTTATTCTTTAGTAAGTGGTGGTACATCCGTTGCAGCTTTATTTATGGCTGGTTATATCCCTGGAATCTTATGGGGTGTAGCTTGTATGGCAGTTATTTATTTCTTCGCTAAGAAGAAGGGTTACAAAAAGCTTAAAGGTTTCTCTGGAAGTAAAGAAAAATTAAAAGTTGCTTTCCAGGCAATTCCGGCTTTACTTATGATCGTTATCGTAATCGGCGGTATTATCTCTGGTATTTTTACCGCGACGGAAGGATCTGTTGTTGCAGTTGTATATAGTTTGGTATTGTCACTGATTTACAAATCAATTTCCATCAAAGATGTTCCACAGATTATCAAAGACAGTGCTGAAATGTCAGGTATCATTATTTTCCTGATCGGTGTATCAAGTATCATGTCATGGGTTATGGCATTTACCGGAATTCCGTCAGCTGTCTCTGAAGCAATGCTTAGTATCAGTAATAACAAATATGTAATATTGTTTATCATCAATATCCTGTTGCTGATTATCGGTACTTTTATGGATATGACACCGGCTTGTTTGATTTTTACACCTATTTTCCTTCCTATTTGTCAGGCATTGGGTATGAATACCGTACATTTTGGTATCATGATGATTATGAATCTTTGTATCGGAACAATCACACCGCCTGTTGGAACTACATTATTCGTAGGTGTTAAGGTTGGTAAGACGAAGATTGAAAGTGTAATTCAGCCGCTGTTGTTCTACTTCGCAGCTATCTTCATCGTATTGATGCTAGTTACTTATATTCCGACTATCTCTATGTGGCTGCCTAGCCTGATGGGTTATGTCTAGGAATAAGCTAATAACAACGTACTTGAAGTTTATATAATTGAAAAGAGCCGGTTCTATAGGGGAAGTGTTATAAAACATCTTCTGCCATAGAATCGGCTCTTTTGATAATTAAATAATGTAATTTCACTGGGGTATCTTATTCAGAATAATATCCTGTTACTCTTCGATGATATAAGCTTTTACGATTTCTCCATAAAAAGCTTCATGATAATCTTTATTTGACGATGGGTGTGTGCTTGGAACATCCTGCGGATAGTTACTTTGTTGGATTTCTTCTGGAATTGCACTCTTATCCTGAAGTTGATGATAGATAACCTTGCATTCCAGTGTAAGCGGGAGTTCTTTGATACCTGGAACCGATATTTCATCAGAATCCACAAGGGTAAGACCTAGTTCGCCTATCTTATCCATATCCCGTCCGGATTTTGAACCACATACACCTAATATCTTTTTGTTATATTCCCCAACCGGAATATTAATAGTGAATTCAGGATTCTTTTCTAACTGTTCTCTGGTAAAACGGTGTTCGCGCACAAAAGTAGTAAAAATCGGTCTGGCCCATTCGATACCTAAAGTTCCCCATGATATAGTCATAGAGTTTACTTTATCATCAGTCCTGGTTGTTAAGAGAACTCCTTTGTTTACAGCGGTTAATATTTCCTTTGCATATTCCAATACATCAATTTCTCTTTTCATTTTCGTAATCTCCTTCCTTGGTGTTAATCTCTTATTTACAGTATAATCTAATTTTGAAATTTTTACAGCCGTTTTTTCTTTGGATAGACATATACAGGATACTTGCTCATATAATTACCGATACAGTTTATGTATCTTTCAGCCACCCGGCATTTCGCAATATCTCGTCACGGTACTTTTTGGGTGAAACACCATACTCTTTTATAAATGCCCTGTAAAAATTAGAATAATCAGAAAAGCCATATGCTGTGCAGGCTTCATTTATATTATCGCCATTTATCATAGCATCTTTACACATGGACAGTCGTTTTTTTAGTATATACTGATGTGTGGAAATTCCCATATTATCTTTAAAAATATGTGCGATGTAGTATTTACTGACAAAAAATATGTTCGCGAGAGTTTCCAATGTGAGTGTTTCATCCAGGTGACTTTCTATATAGGTAACCAGGTCCTGGTACAGGTTTATGCTGGAATCTTTCGTGGGTTTTGTATATTGTTCATGAATAGTCCGATTTAGGTGAAGAATCAGATCATTAACGCACAAGGCAACTTTAGCTTCTTTTCCATAGCGGTCGGAATGTATCTCCTCAATCAGCTGCAATACTTTGGCCTGAAGAGTGTTGTAGGCAATATTATCATAATGATAGATATACTGTTGTGTCTGATTCACTCTCTGGAAGAGATAATTATAGGCGGGCGACAAGGTGTTTAACTGAGTACTGTAATCCTGACTTATCCAGAATACAAAACGTCGGTATGGTTTCTCGTTGTTTTGAATAACGGGACGATGTAGTGTGCGTGGCGGAATGATAACTAAATCACCATATTGAAGGGGATACTCTTTATCTGATATCTTAATATTTACATTCCCTTCCAGAAAAAAATAGAATTCATAGTAGTCATGAGAATGTTTATGAACTGCTTTTAAGTCTTTGTCGTTATAGTAATAGATTTCGAAATCTTTGGAGAGCATGTATTGTCTTGTGATAAAAGTTGTTCGGAGTTCTTTTTTCATGATCTGCCAGCTCCTTTCTGAGATACGGAAGAAAATATCTGCTTATAGGATAAAAGATAACATAGAATAGCAACTTTTGCAATGTTAAATGCAAGTTTATCAATGGTAAAAAAATGCAAAAGATATATAATGAAATTACAAAGAAAGATAAAGACTGCAAAGGCTGTAAAGACGGCGAGGTAATGGAGAAAAGATGGTAAAGAAAACCAGATAAAAAGAGAGGATGGTATTTTTTATGGAAATGACATTAAGATGGTATGGGGCGAAATTTGACACAGTTACACTGAAACAAATCCGACAGATTCCGGGAGTAACAGGTGTAATTACAACTTTGTATGATACGCTTCCAGGAGAAGTATGGAGTCAGGAAAGAATTCATGCACTGAAGGAAGAAGTGGAAAGTTCAGGATTAAAAATCGCTGGTATTGAGAGCGTAAATGTTCATGAAAACATAAAATTGGGAGCAGCAGACAGAGACCTGCTTATTGATAATTATATTGAATCTTTGGAAAATCTCGGAAAAGAAGATATTCATTTGGTATGTTATAATTTCATGCCTGTATTTGACTGGACAAGAACAGAACTGGCAAGAGTTCGTCCGGATGGTTCGACGGTACTGGCTTATACGCAGGAAGCAGTAGATGCATTAGTTCCTGAGAAAATGTTTGAATCTATTTCGGGAGACATGAACGGTACGGTAATGCCAGGTTGGGAGCCGGAACGTATGGAACATGTAAAAGAATTATTTGAACTTTACAAAGATGTGGATGAAGATAAATTATTTGAAAATCTGAAGTATTTTCTGGAAAAAATCATGCCGGTATGTAATAAGTATGACATTAAGATGGCGATTCATCCAGATGATCCAGCATGGAGCGTATTCGGACTTCCAAGAATCATTACATGTAAAGAGAACATTCAGCGTATGATGAAAATGGTGGATGACCCACATAATGGCGTGACTTTCTGTTCGGGATCTTATGGTACAAACTTACAGAATGACCTTCCGGATATGATTCGTTCATTAAAAGGAAGAGTTCATTTTGCACATGTTAGAAATCTGAAGTTCAATACTCCTACTGATTTTGAAGAAGCTGCACATCTTTCTTCTGATGGTTCTTTCGATATGTACGAAATCATGAAGGCACTGTATGATATTGGATTTGACGGACCAATCCGTCCGGACCATGGAAGAATGATTTGGGACGAAGTGGCTATGCCAGGTTACGGATTATATGACAGAGCACTGGGTGCGACTTACCTTAATGGATTATGGGAAGCAATTGTGAAAGGAGATACAAGAGCATGAGATTAAATGAAAAAGGTATTGCCAATAAATCTGAATGGGAAAGCAAAGGATATGAGCTGCCAAAGTTTGATAGGGAAGCAGTAACTAAAAATACAGAGGATAATCCCTTCTGGATTCACTTTGGAGCAGGTAATTTATTTCGTGCATTTCATGCGAATGTAGTACAGAATCTGTTAAATGATGGTGTGATTGACCGCGGTATTATAGCAGTAGACGGATTTGACTATGAAATCATCAAGAAGATGTATCGCCCACATGATAATTACAGCGTGCTTGCAACCTTAAAAGCTGATGGCAGTGTAGTTAAAACAGTTGTAGGTTCCATCGTGGAAACCTGTATCCTGGATTCCGAGGATGAACCGGAATTTAAAAGATTAAGAGAAATTTTCTCAAAAGATTCTTTGCAGATGGCTACTTTTACTATCACAGAGAAGGGGTACAGCATTGCCAATGCCAAGGGTGAGATATTCCCGGCAGTGGAGGCTGACTTTAAGACTGGTCCAGCGAAGCCGGAAAGTTATATAGGAAAAGTTGTATCATTGCTCTATGCCCGATACGAATCAGGGGAAAAGCCAATTGCCATGGTAAGTACAGACAATTGTTCTCATAATGGAACCAAGTTATTCGATGCGGTGTACGCATATGCTAATGCCTGGCTGGAAAATGGACTGGTAGATAAGAAGTTTGTTGACTATGTCACAAATCCGGAAAAGGTATCTTTCCCATGGTCCATGATTGATAAAATCACACCTAGACCAGATGCTTCCGTGGAAGAACTTCTGGCAAAAGATGGACTGGAAGAACTGGAACCAGTTGTCACATCGAAGAACACCTATGTTGCACCTTTTGTAAATGCCGAAGAGACAGAATATCTGGTGATAGAAGATGCATTTCCAAATGGAAGACCACAGTTAGAGAAAGGCGGGTTACTATTTACTACTCGCGAGACTGTAGATAAAGTGGAAAAGATGAAGGTTTGTACCTGCTTGAATCCATTACATACATCGCTGGCTGTATTTGGCTGTCTGTTAGGGTATACCAAAATCTCAGAGGAGATGAAAGATAAAGAGCTGAAAAAGTTAGTTGAAGTTATCGGATATACAGAAGGACTTCCAGTAGTGGTACATCCGGGAATCCTTGATCCGAAGGAATTCATCGACACTGTTTTAAATGTAAGAATCCCGAATCCATTTATGCCAGATACTCCACAGCGAATCGCTACAGACACATCGCAGAAACTGGCTATTCGATTTGGAGAAACGATTAAGGCATATGAGGCTTCTTCAGAGTTAAATACAGCAGATTTAAAATGCATTCCACTGGTATTTGCCGGATGGCTGCGTTATCTTATGGGCGTAGGCGACGATGGAGCTGCGTTTGAGCCAAGTTCTGATCCATTGTTAGAGAGCTTGCAGCCATATATTATCCAACTAAAACTTGGGGGAGAGAATGATTTAGAAGGAATCCTGAAACCAATTTTGGAGAATGAGAAAATCTTTGGTGTGAACTTATATCAGGTGAATATGGCAGAGACAGTATATCAGTATCTGAACGAGATGCTGGCCGGTGAGGGTGCCGTTCGTGATACATTGAAGAAGTATATTGGGTAGGTAAGCTGCTTTATCCTGCATCTAAGCTGCAGCTAAAAATGAGAGAAACTGCTTAAAATGGTGGGGTTCTCTCATTTTTTATGAAAAAGTATATTGTAAGTATTTTAAAAATTGAAGTAAATACAGTGTCAGCACAGATATGATAGTAGTCAATATTTTGTGATTTGCATGAGTAGATAAGAAGATTTCAATTCATTTTTAACACAAAGAATTTGTTTGGAGGAAATTAAAGTTTACCATTTTTACATAAGGAAAGCCCAGCAATGAACACCAACTAGGATGTCGCCTGCTGAACTTTCCAAATAAAATCTACTTCAAACAATCTTTCATTACTTCATAAGTTCCGTCCTGCTCGATTTTTGCCAGATATCCGGAAACTGCTTCTTCGAATCCAGGAATCAGTGTAAGATCTTCACCCCAGAAATCAGTATTGGTACATACAGCGTGGGTTAATTCCTGCGCAGAATCATCTTTGTGTGCCAGGTAAAATTCCAGAACATTCTGGTCATCTTTGATCATGTAAGTGTTATCGCCACGTTTTCCAACTAATCCTTCTTCTGTCAATTCCGTTCCTCTGTAGAATGCCAGATAGAAGGCAAAAGAAGCGGTAATGCAGGCTGGAAGCGCATTGGTTTTATCGACAAATCCTTTTAGAGAAGGCATAACGCGGGCTTTCCATTTAGAAGTAGAGTTTAAGGAAATTGCCAGCAATGCATGGTCAATAAATGGATTTTTAAAACGTTCAGTAACAGAAGCTGCAAAACCTTCCAATTCTTCTTTTGGAAGTGTGAGTGTTGGGATGATTTCATCATAGATAGTTTTATTCATGAAACCATTAATCACTTCATCATCCATACAGTTTCTGACAATATCCTGTCCGGCGAGGTATGCACCCAGGACGAAGGAAGTGTGAGCACCATTTAAGATACGAACTTTACGCTGCTTGTATGGCTTGTGGTCTCCACAGATTAATACGGGGAGTCCTGCTTCTTTAAATGGAAGTTCCTTCTTCAGAGAATCAGGACCTTCGATGACCCAGAAGCCAAATACTTCACCGGTGTCGATAATGTTGTCCAGATAGTTGTTTTCTTTACAGATTGCTTCTGCCTCGTTTCTTGGATAACCAGTTACGATACGGTCGACTAATGTAGAACTGAAGATGTTTTCTGTCTGAATCCAGTTGATGAATTCTTCGCCTAAGTTCCACTGCTTTGCATACTGCAGTACACATTTTTCAAGCTCTTTACCATTATTGTCAATAAGCTCACAGGCTAAGATGACGAATCCTTTGCCAGCTTCTTTTCCAAAGAGTTGGAATCTTTCATACATAAACTGTGTAAGTTTTCCAGGATAGCTGCTGGCTGGTCTGTCTGCGAGCTGGCAAGCTGGATCATATGCGATGCCGGCTTCTGTGGTATTGCATGTGATAAAACGTAAATCCGGATTCTTTGCACAATCCATCAGTGCATCAAAATCCTGATAAGGATTTAAACAACGGCTGACGCAGGAGATGATTCTTTTGGTATTTACCTTCTGACCATTTTCAAATCCGCGAAGATAGAGTGTGTAAAGTCCCTCCTGTTCATTGATCATGTCTTTAACTTTCGTGCTGGAACCGATAGGCTGGCAGACTACAACTTTAGAATTAAAACCTGCTTTTTCGTTCATCATATCGACAAAGTAGTCTACAAATGCACGCAGAAAATTTCCTTCACCAAATTGCAGAACTCTCTCTGGAGCATCTTTGAGTAAAAAGCCATCATAACCTTGTTCTTCCAGTGTTTTATAACTTAAATTTTCCATCTCTATTTTCCTTTCATGGGACGATTTAATTGGTTTATGAGTTTAACTATATTCTGTATTACTTATGAAAATGTTGTGGTGTGAAGATATTATAGTGTAACACCCTGCTTGAAAATAGCCATGTCATGAAATCCTGCTTCTTCTGCTTTGACTTTCTGTCCAGAAGCTACAGCAATTACATAGTCAAAAAGCTGTTTGGAAAGTTCTTCCAAAGAAGAATCCTCCACCATGGTTCCACAGTTAAAATCAATCCAGTTTTGTTTCCTGTTATTTAAGGCAGAGTTGGTTGAAATTTTGACCGTTGGAACTGGTGAGGCAAATGGTGTTCCTCGGCCGGTGGTAAAGAGCACCATGTGAGCACCGGAAGCTGCCAGGGCTGTGGAAGCAACTAAATCATTGCCAGGAGCACTTAGGAGATTTAATCCCTTGCAGGAAACTTGTTCGCCATAAGAGAGAACACCACGTACAGCGGAATGACCGGATTTCTGTGTGCATCCCAGTGATTTGTCTTCCAAAGTAGAGATGCCGCCTTTTTTGTTGCCGGGAGATGGATTCTCATAAATGGTCTGGTTATGGCTGGTGAAATAATTTTTGAAGTTATTAATCAAGTCAACAGTCTTGTGAAATACAGTTTCGTCTGCACAACGGTTCATAAGCAATGTCTCTGCTCCGAACATCTCAGGAACTTCTGTGAGAATGGTAGTTCCACCTTTAGAAATCAATAAATCAGAGAAAGCACCTACAGTTGGATTTGCAGTGATACCTGATAAACCATCGGAACCGCCGCATTTCATACCGATAACCAGTTCTTTACAGCTGATGGATTCTCTTTTAAAACTTCCAACGTAAGAAGACAGGTCTTCTATTATATGAAGAGCCTCTGCAATCTCATCTTCACATTCCTGTGCTACCAGGAATTTTACGCGGTTTTTGTCGTAGTCACCAATGTATTCTTTTAAAACATCAATATTACTGTTTTCACAGCCAAGACCAAGAACTAAAACTCCGCCGGCGTTTGGATGATTAATCAAGTTAGCAAGAATCTGACGGGTGTTTTCCTGATCGTCCCCCATCTGGGAACAACCATATGGATGAGGAAATGCAATAACATCTTCTACAGTTCCGGATATATGTTTTTGAGCTTTTTTCTCAATTGCTGTAGCAACATTATTGACACAGCCAACGGTTGGAATAATCCAGATTTCATTACGGATACCGACTTTGCCATTCCCACGGCGATACCCCTGAAAACAGACTTCTTCAGTAGCGGAAAGAGAAGTATCAACTTTATTGTATTGATAATCTAATAAATCGCCTAATCCTGTTTTGATATTGTGCGTGTGAATCCAGCCGCCTGTAAGAATGTCTTCCTTTGCAATACCGATTGGATTACCATATTTAATAATAGATTGACCTTCTGCAATATCGGTCAGAGCAAACTTGTGTCCCTGAGGAATATCTTCTTTTAAAGTTAACGAGCAACCTTCCAATTCTACTAATTGTCCTTTGGATAATGGAGTAAGAGCTACCGCAACATTATCAGCTTGATGAATACGAATATAATTTAACATAAAGACCTCCCATGTGAAAAGTGTAAGCGTTTACATTTAAGATACATCAAATAAAATGAAGAGTCAATAAGCAAAATGATATTCCTGGAAAAATAAGTAAAATATAGCAATATGCATAAAATAAAACACTCATTTATGTGCAAAAAGTTGATGACAATATACTTGATTTTCTGTATGGAAATCATGTATGATATAGAAGAAATGTAAATGCTTACACAAAGATTTCAAAAAAGAAACAAAGTGCATATAACAGATGACAGAATTATACAAAGAGTAATTCTAAAGGAACCCAAAAACAATTAATTAATAAAACATACTTTCATTAAGAAAGAAGAAAAAGGAGAAGAATATGAAACCATTTTTAAGTGAAGATTTTTTACTATCAACAGAAACTGCACAGAAACTGTATCATGAATACGCAGAGGTTATGCCTGTTTTAGATTATCACTGTCATATTAATCCGCAGGAAATATATGAAGACAGAAAGTTTGACAACATTACTCAGGTGTGGCTTGGGGGAGATCATTATAAATGGAGACAGATGCGTTCGAATGGAATAGAAGAAAAATATATAACGGGAGACGCAACAGACCGTGAAAAATTTCAGAAATGGGCTGAGACATTATCAAAAGCAATCGGAAATCCACTGTATCACTGGAGTCACCTGGAATTAAAGAGATATTTCGGATATGAAGGATACTTAAATGGAGAGACAGCAGAAGAAGTCTGGAATCTGTGTAATGCAAAATTGCAGGAAGACGGCATGACAGTACGTAATCTGATAAAACAGTCCAATGTCACATTAATCTGTACTACAGACGATCCAATCGACTCTCTGGAATGGCATAAGAAAATTGCAGAAGATGACAGCTTTGATGTTCAGGTACTGCCAGCATGGAGACCAGACAAAGCTATGAATATTGAAAAAACGGATTTCACAGACTATCTGGCTAAACTTGCAGAAACCAGTGGTGTAAAAATAACAAGTTTCCAGAGTCTTGTAGAAGCACTGAAAATCCGTATGGACTATTTCGCAGAACTAGGCTGCAGTGTATCCGATCATGCATTAGAGTACGTGATGTACGCACCTGCAAGTGCAGATGAGATAGAAGCAATTTTCACAAAGAGAATTCAGCAGGGCAGTGTGACACGTGCAGAGGAATTGAAATTCAAGACAGCATTTATGACAGCAGTAGGAAAAGAATATCATAAGAGAAACTGGGTGATGCAGCTTCACTATGGCTGTAAGAGAGACAACAATCAGTTCCGTTTTGAACAGTTGGGTCCGGATACCGGATACGACTGCATCAATAATTATGCACCATCCTCAGAGATGGCAGATTTCTTAAATGCATTAAACAGCACAGATGAACTGCCTAAGACTATCCTGTATTCATTAAATCCTAATGACAATGCATCCATCGGAACTATCTTAGGCTGTTTCCAGGATGCTTCTGTAATTGGCAAGATTCAGCAGGGAAGTGCATGGTGGTTTAATGACCATAAAACAGGAATGACAGAACAGATGACAAGTTTAGGAAACCTTGGTTTATTAGGTAACTTTATCGGAATGCTTACGGATTCCAGAAGCTTTTTATCCTACACAAGACATGAGTATTTTAGAAGAATCATGTGTGAATTAATTGGTGGCTGGGTTGAAAATGGAGAATATCCGGCAGATTATGCTACTTTGAGTGAGATTGTTAAGGGGATTTCTTACAATAATGCAGTTAGATATTTTCAGTTTGATTTGTAGGAGATAAGGGGATTTTCAAGGCGGGCTGACTTTATTGTAAGACGATTATAGACTACAAAGCGAAACAATTAGAGCAAATCCAGGAGTGTCGCAGACGGATTTGTATGGGATTAAATCTTATACAATGTATATTACCATACAAATGCTAAAATGCATAAAAGGAAAACGTATCGGTTCCAACCCCTAGTCGAGCCACTTTATCAAAATGAGATAACACCCCTGCACCTATTCTTTCGCAAGGAGACAACCGATAAATCCAACCAGAAACCAGCCGGAGGAGCCGTCAGGGAAAGGTGGGGGAACAATTGGTGGACGGTTTTAGCATCGGCGAGATCCGACGCCTACGAAGACTTAGGCGCGAAGTTTTATCTGAGCGTCTTAGTCGCAGTCAGCGTCTAGCTCAACGATGCGTTGTCCACGTTCCCCCACCTTTCCCTGACGGCTCATCCGGCGTCCTCACTGAGCTCCCCCCTCTCCCCCCCAAAAAAAAACCATATCGAATTTTACGCGAGACCCTATTTCGATTTCGGAGGGGATATGGTATATTAAAGGGATAGAAAATCGCTAAATCAACGTTGTTATAATAAATTATACGAATTGAGGTCACACAGATGAATATATATGATATAGCAAAACTCTCCGGTGTATCCATTGCAACAGTATCACGTGTAGTAAATGGCAGTGATAAGGTAAGTCCGAAGACAAAGCAGAAGGTATTAGATGTAATAAGAGAAGAACAATATACTCCCAATGTGTTTGCAAGAGGCTTAGGTCTGGATTCTATGAACACTGTGGGTATTATTTGTCCAGATGTGGCGGATGCTTATATGGCGAAATGTGTCGCTATACTTGAGGGAAAGCTGCACGAATATAATTATGACTGTATTTTGTTCTGCAGCGGCAGAGGCGAAGAAGAGAAGAAGAAGTATACAGAACTCATTTTATCTAAGCGAATCGATGCATTGATTATGGTTGGTTCTGCTTATGCGGGACATGGAGAGGATTCACGGGAGACTGATTACATACGAAAAGCAGCACAACAGGTGCCGGTATTTATAATCAATGGTTATGTGAAAGGTGAGAATATATATTGTTCTTATTGTGACGATCGTCAGGCTGCATATGATGCGGTGTCTGCTTTGATAAGAAGAGGGAAAGAGAAAATATTATTCTTAAGCGATTCACATTCGGTGAGTGCGAATTTAAAGATGAAGGGATACGAGGATGCTCTTCGAGATGCCGGATATCCTGTTCGGGGAGAACTGAAAGTGTATACCAGAAATCATATCCATACGGTCAGAGATTTGCTTTTAGGAAGCAGGAATCTTGAATTTGATGCAGTGCTTGCGACGGATGATGGCATGGCTGTAGGTGTCATTAAGTATGCAATTTCCAGTGGCCGTTCCATCCCGGAGGAAATCAGTGTGGTAGGTTTTAATAATTCGAATCTGGCTATCTGTTGTGAACCGGAATTGACCAGTATAGATAATAAATCAGAGACGCTTTGCTATGACGCAATCGATAACTTAATGAAAGTGCTGCAAGGAGAAGCAGATGTGCCTCAGAAGAATGAAATAAAATGCAGTATCGTGACTCGATGCACTACAGATTTTTAACAGTCTTGAGATTTGGCACTATTGTTTGGTGCCAAATCTCTTTTTCTATTTCTTGCTAAATGAGGGGATTTGCAACTATAATAAGCTCATGGATAGAGAATGATTGGCCAGTCATACCTCTCAAAACAAAGAAACTATGAAAAGTGCTTAGATGAGGTGTGAAATCAATGAAAGAGAAAGTACAGGTTTTTGGAAGATTTTTAAGTGGTATGGTAATGCCCAATATTGGTGCATTTATTGCATGGGGTTTGATTACAGCCCTTTTTATCGAGACAGGTTGGTTACCGAATGAGACATTTGCGCAATTAGTAACACCAATGTCTTCTATGCTGCTTCCGCTGCTGATTGCTTATACAGGCGGAACTGTAATAGCAGGACAGCGAGGCGGTATTATCGGAGCAATTGCTACGATGGGAGTCATTGTAGGTTCTGATGTACCTATGTTTATTGGAGCTATGATTGTAGGACCATTGTCTGCATGGATTCTTAAGAAATTTGACAAATTTATGGAGAACAAAGTGAGAGCCGGGTTTGAAATGTTAGTCAATAACTTTTCACTTGGTATTATTGGAGCAATTCTTGCATTGGCTGCAATGAAGGGAATCACTCCATTGGTTAATATGTTAAACAGTGTTATGGCAAGTGGAGTTGGATTCTTTGTAGATCATGGTCTTCTGCCTCTTGCAAGTTTATTTATCGAACCAGCTAAAGTTTTGTTCTTGAACAATGCAATTAACCATGGAATATTGTCACCACTGGGAATACAGCAGGTAGAAGAAGTAGGAAAATCCATCTTCTTTTTGTTGGAAGCTAATCCGGGTCCCGGACTTGGTGTACTGTTGGCTTATTGTATCGCAGGAAAGGGAAGTGCGAAAAGTTCAGCTCCAGGAGCCGTAATTATCCATTTCTTTGGTGGAATTCATGAGATCTATTTCCCATATATCTTGATGAATCCATTACTTTTGGTAGCAACAATAGCAGGTGGTGCCAGTGGAATCTTTGTATTCAACCTTATGAATGTAGGTCTGACTTCCACTGCCTCACCTGGAAGCATTATTGCTTTACTAATGATGGCAGAAAGACACAGTTATGTGGGACTGCTGCTGGGTGTTGCTGTCGCGGCAGTTGTATCTTTTGTGATAGCTTTGCCTATTTTGAAATTCATGGGAAAAGATACCAGCCTTGAAGATGCACAGAAAGAAAAAGACCGTATGAAGAAACAATCAAAAGGAATCACAGACGAAAAGATTCATAAGATTGCATTTGCCTGTGATGCAGGTATGGGTTCCAGCGCTATGGGTGCTACTGTTCTAAAGAAGAAGTTAGCAGCAGCCGGCTTAACTGATATTGAAGTAATACATACACCGGTATCCTCCATTCCGGCGGATGTACAGATTGTAGTAACTCACCAGGAATTGGGAGAACGCGCCGCACATAGCAATCCAAAGGCGCAGTTGGTACTGATAACCAATTTCCTGGCAGCGCCGGAGTATGATGTCCTTGTAGATCAATTAAGTAAAAATAAGTAGTGAAACTATATTCGCCTAAATGTAAGAAAAAGATGAAAATCCTGACAGAAATCCGTAAGTCCCTTTTGGTAAGGGTATGGATTCTGTCAGGACTTTTTTGCTGTGAATGTACCTGAATCACGTGATTGGCTCTTTATTGAGGCAAAGTAAGAATGTTCTAAAATATTACGGAAATCTCACAGAAATAGAATTGCGAATATTGTATTTGGTTGTTATACTTATAAGATACAAATGCCTAATTAGTTGTGAGTGGGAGGGCAGGATGAAAAAAGTATTACATAGAGTGGGACGGTTCTATAGCAGCATCATCATGAAAAATGTAGGGATTTTGATATTTTTGGGATTCCTTGGAGTCCTTTTTAATGAACAGGGGTGGTTTCCAAACCCTCAGATTCAGATGATTTTTCAGGTGGTCTATAATGCAATACTTCCTTCTATGATTGCCTTTGAGGCCGGAAAGCGTATAGGAGAACAGACGGGAGGAATTTTGGCTGTAATGGCGATTTCCGGAGTGATAGTATCAAGCAGTCAGACAGGAATATTGGCAGCTATGATTTTAGGACCGGCAGCGGGATTAATCTGGAAAATAGTAAGTTCGTATATGAGAAAATATACAGGGTCTTCTCTTAAAATGCTTCTGTCCAATCTTTTGCTGGGTGGAATGGGAGCGGTTATGGCAGGCCTTGGATATTATATATTTACACCAATCCTCGGAAAGATGGTTTTCGTGTTGGCAGGTGTAGCAGATTATATGGTTGCCCATAGATTAGTTCCTGTTCTTAGCCTGGTGATAGAGCCAGCTAAAATTTTCTTCTTAAATAATATTGTAAATCATGGAATTCTGGTGCCACTGGCGATAAATCAGGCAGAGACTGCAGGAAGTTCCATGCTATTTTTGTTGGAGGCAAACCCGGGTCCAGGATTGGGAATGCTGGCTGCTTTGTGTATTATGAAGAGTGACAGACGCCAGGAATACGCAACAGCAATGTTTGCGCATGGTGCAGGCGGACTGCATGAGGTATACTTTCCCTTTGCTCTTTCGAATTTGTGGCTTATAGTTGCTCTAATAGCAGGTGGTATGGCTGGAGATGTATGCTTTGAATTGCTGGGAGCAGGACTGCAGGGAGTAGTGTCGCCGGGAAGTATTATTACGATTCTGCTCATGGCAGGAAAAGGAAGAGTAATACCTGTTTTATTGGGAATTCTGGTGTCAACAGGGGTATCCTTGGGGGTGAGTCTACTGGTTTTAAAGTGTCAGGATAAGAACGCTGTCTCTACAAAAGAAGATGCAGGCAGTTATATAGAAGATAATAGCAAAAAAAGCTGCCCCAAAAAGGAAATTCATAAGATTGGTTTTGTCTGTGATGCTGGTGTGGGTTCCAGTGCAATGGCAGCATCACTTTTTCGCAGAAAGCTTCAGCAAAATGGAATCGAAGCCGTTGAGACAGAAGCTTATGCGGTGGATGAAATTCCGGATGATTTAGATCTTATTGTCTGTCAGACTGCATTTCGCCCATTTTTAGGGGAAGAGCCTGTGGCCGAAGTGTGGCCGGTGGAGAATTTTGTGTCAATGGAAGAATATAAAGGACTTTTAGAGGAAATTGTCAGAAGGAATGGGTGAGAATGATGGATTTTACACCAAGATTAAAGCAGATTTTGCAAATTATGCTGAGACAGCAGGGTGCTGTGTCGGTGAAAAATCTGGCAGAATCTGTAGGTACCAGCAAGCGTACTGTTCAGCGGGAACTAGAGTATATACAGGGAAGTCTGAAGGGATATGATATTACCTTTATGTCCAAGACTGGTACTGGTGTATGGCTGGAAAGCAGTCAGGAAGAGAGAGAACGGCTGCTTTCTCAATTAGAACAGGGCAATACTTATGATGCGGGGAATCGTGAAGACAGAAGAAAACGACTGATATTGGAGATATTAAAAGACAAAGAATTAAAGAAGCTATTCTACTACAGCAGTCAGTTCAAGGTGAGTGAGGCAACTGTCAGTACTGATCTGGAGGCGATTGAAGAGTGGCTCAATCGTTATCAGATTCGTATTATCAGGAAGCCGGGAAGTGGTATTGCCATTGAAGGAAGCGAGGAGAATTACCGCCGTGCAATCAGAGTGTTTGTGGAAGAGAATATTGATACACAATTGATTCGGGAGGCGTATGATCCGGAACAGGGAGTGGATTTTAAATACAAAGGCGTGAGAAAAAACGGTATACGTCAAATATTAGATGATGATGTACTAAAGCGTGTAGTGAATTGTATTGTGGGTATGGATAATCCAAGAATTAGGACTTTGACAGAGAATTCCTATGTGGGATTGGTTATCCATGTATCAATTGCCATTAATCGTATCCTTAGTAATGAGATTATTGAGCAGGACAAAGTCTGGATGGACAAAATCGATGAGGATGAAGATTACGCGCTGGCAAGGGATATTGCTGGAGAATTAGAGGAAGAGTTTCAAGTGGAAATCCCCCGGGTGGAGATCGCATATATATGGCTGCATATAAAGGGCGCAAAACATGAGAAGATTGATCTGGATGGCACGAAGACTCTGGAAATAGAGAACCGGCGCCTGCAGCAGATGGTAAATGAGATGATAGATGTGTTCGACGCAGAGAATGCTTTCCTATTAAAGCAGGATGAGGAATTTATTCAGGGACTGCTGGCTCATCTACAGCCTACATTTGTACGTCTGATGCATAATATGCAGATTCGTAATCCAGTACTGGAGGATATTAAGCGAGATTATGCGGATATCTTTAACCGATGTCTTAGAGTATCGGAGGTTCTTTCACGATGGACAGGAAAACCGGTGCCAGAGGAGGAAACAGGATTCTTAACCGTGCATTTTGGAGCAGCTTTGGTTCGTCTGGAATCCAGAAATGAGAATCTGCGTCCGGTAGATGTGGGGGTAGTATGCTCCAGTGGAATCGGTATTTCCCGATTGATGTCTTCGAAACTGGATAAAGTCTTTAAGGACAGAATGCAGATTACTACCTATGGGAAAAATGATATTACGCCTTACATTATCAGCAAAACAGACTTCTTTATATCAAGTATATCTATGGAACTGGATGAAATACCAGTGGTATTTGTCAGTCCGTTATTGAATGAGGAGGATATGCAGGCTATTCGCAATATGATCTATCGGTATGAACGTATGCCGAAAAAACGGAAGGAATCCGATAAATTCTCTGCACAGCTGGAAGAGATTAATCTCATGGCGGAACAGATTCAGACGATTATAAAGTACATGATATTTTTTAAAGTAGATAATCATATTACGTTCGAAGAACTGCTTATTGCAATTGGTGAGAAATTATCTCCTTATTCGGATAGAAGAGAGATGATTCAGGAAGATATCAGGAAGCGCGAACAGTTGGCTACACAGATATTTGCTGAATTTGGATTCGCTCTTTTGCATACAAGGACGAAAGGGGTAGTTCGCCCCAGTTTCACGGTCTGTATGACGAAAGATCTGAAGGCTTTCGAAGACCCTTATTTTAAAGGGATTAATATAGTATTTGTTATGCTGCTTCCCATAGACGATCATGTTAAAGTGAATAGTAAGATACTGGGATATATCAGCAGTATTCTCATTGAGGATATGGATTTCTTAAGCTTGATATGCCGGGGAAACCGGGAAGAAATCAGAGATGCACTTTCTGTTCATCTGAAACGTTTTTTTAATAAATATATCTATAATAATTAGACAGAGTGTTTTGTATATGCAGGTATTAAAGGCCGGAAAGTATGTCTCCGGGCTTTGATATCTGCATTTTACTTAAAAAATGGCACTATTCAATGGCGCCAAATCCCATCTTCTTTGAGTTGAAAAAAGTGCTGCCAGAGCCATATAATAAGG
>JAQVHQ010000048.1 GCA_028696165.1 Lachnospiraceae bacterium
ATACTGTTATACATAGAGAACACCTTTCTTTGTCACCGTATTGGTTTAGTCGCTTAATACTTTATCACAAAGTTGGTGTTCTCTTTTTATTTATTTTCCATTATCCGAATAAAATTTTACGCTAGCAGTCTTAAGGACGATACTACGATTATTAAAGCCAATGCATTTGCTGGTTGTCAGGATTTGATTGGATTTTCAGAAGATCAGTGGAGCAAGATCGAAAGAATTGAAGCTTATGCCTTCGATGGCTGCAGCAAATTAAATTCAGCCGATGGAACACCTGCCACATCAGGAGCTAATTTGCAATTGCGAGAGGATGTTCAGCCAGGTCAGTTAGAACTTTACGCTGCATCCATTGGAGAATATGCATTCCGTGGATGTGAGAGTATTACTCAGTTATATTTGAATGCGGGCGTCACAGAGATAGGTGAGAGGGCATTTGCAGATTGCGGTTCCCTGACTTATGTATACTGGAGAGCCGATACAACTTCAGTGGGAGATTATCTGTTTGAAAATTGTGTACAGATTATGAGTGTAAATATTGGTGATGAAACCCTGGATATGAATAATGTACCGGTGACAACTGTAGGAAATTATACTTTCCAGAATTGTAAGAAATTAATTTCCCTGAATATGTTTTCTTCTATATCCCATATTGGTAACTATGCTTTTGCAGGCTGTGAATCCATGACGGTGGCAACAGAAATTTATTCGGATAATTCATTATCAGAGGGGAAAATTGAAAGTATTGGTGATTATGCATTCAGCGGATGTTTCAGAATTAATACTATTTTCAGTGGCTCAGATATGCTGACACATTATGGCGAAGGTGCTTTTATGAATTGTTCTAAAGTCCTCGATGACAAGACGAAAGTTGGATTAATATCTGTTGCTCTTCCTGCTAATTTAAAAGAAGTACCAGACTATTGTTTTATGGGAAGTGAGTGTCTTAAGACACTATATGAAACAAAAGCACATATAGAGAGAATTGGAAAGGCTGCTTTTTCAGGCTGTACATCGCTTACCAGAGTATATGATATAGAAGTGCAAAATACTTTAACAAGTATAGATGATTACGCATTTAGCGCATATACATATGAAGGAAGAGATTATGAAGCTTGTATAGAACTAACCGGATTAGAGCTGCCTAGAAATATCACTTCTATAGGAACTTATAGTTTTGCTGGTAATACAGCACTTAAAAATGTGGATTTTTCCCGTTCTTCTAAGCTTGAGCAGATAGGGGAAAGTGCTTTTGAAGGTTGTGTCAATATGAAAGCAGCCGACTTAAACAATACGAAACTTACACAGTTAAATACCAATGTATTTAAGAATTCTGAGAAAATTACAACAGTTATACTTCCTGCTACATTGAAATCTGCCGCAGCAGGAGCTTTAGATGGCTGTGACAGCGTATCGGTTATTATGTGCAAATCACAAGACATGGTTTCACTTGTCAGCGGTGCGCTTGGTTCCACCGGTAAGAATGAAGAACTTACAGTGTTCGTTCCGGCTAAGGATGATCACTCTTTGAAAAATGAATACTGTGGAGACGCTGTATGGATAGCTGAATTAGGCGGCAGACAGGAAGAGGTTATCGCAGAGATAGGTGGAGATTCTGTTGTGTATAATGGTGGTATCTATAATATCGATGATAACGGAGAATATGTATTGACCTCTGTTCTTACCAGCAAAACAGGAGCTCTTGAATTACATGGCAATACGGTATCGATAGCAAAAGATGCATTCAAAGGCTGCAATAAAATCACCATGATTATTATGCCGGAAAAAATTGAAAAACTGTCGGAAGGTATCTTCGAAGATTGTTCGAATCTGGAAGTATTACTTATGAGTCATAAAGAAACTTCCGAGGATAAGACGAGTGTCAGTCTGCCGGAAGTGGAAGGCAATCTGTTCGGAAGTGCAGCAAGAAATGAGAATTTCCGGGTTGCCGTAGAAGAAACAATGGTAGATGACTACGACGGATGGATTGATGCACCGGTTATGGATTACGGTTATGATTATTACATCGATTCGGATGTCCTGTATGGATATTTCCTGGATGAAATGGAAGAAGATTATATTGAGCTATTATATGTGCCGCGTTCTTATGAAGGTGATCTGGACATTTATATAGATACCATATACATTGCGGATTCTGCAGCAGAGGGTTGTACGAAACTTAAAAATGTGGATGTATCAACAAGAACCGAACGAATCGGAACAAGGGCATTTGCTAAATGTTCATCGCTGGAATCTGTATTTATTGCCAATACTAATAATACCAGACTGACGGAAATTGGAGAAGAGGCCTTTATGGATTGTGTATCACTGGTAGGCAGAAGTTCTTCCTATTCGAATCGACTTACCATTCCGGTATCTATTAAAAAAATCGGCAGAGCAGCATTTAAGAATTGTACTTCTCTTTCTTACTTCTCTGTACAGGGAACTCTAAGTGAAATAGCAGATGAGACCTTTTCAGGATGTACGTCGCTGGGTACTTTTATGAGTACTACAGCAGGATTTTCTGCAATTGAACGAATTGGAAAGAAGGCATTCTATGGCTGTACTTCCATAACTTCCATCAGTTGGACCAACATGACGAATTTATCGGTGGTAGATGACAGTGCTTATGAAGGTTGTTCAAACTTGATTTTAGCAACATTTGCAGATAAGCTGACTCGAATTGGCAGCCGCGCATTCCAGGGAACAGGATTGGTATCTATTTCACTAAATGGTGCTACACCGCCAGAACTTGGCGACGAGGTTATGGATGCAAATATGCAGAGCAATATAGTAATCTATGTTACTGGAACTGCATCAGAGCAGAATTATAAGAATGCATGGGGTTCAAAATATCCGGCATTGGCTTCAAGAGTTCAGGGATTAGATTGTACTACCTTTAGAATGGTAAGCAATGTGTTATACATGGTAAACCCACAGAATGCAAGAGAATTGACTGCAATTAAAGTACCTGCCGTACTTTCATCGGTTTCATTCTACAATGCAAGCAGCTTGTACTGTATTGGTATCGCAGATGAGGCATTGGCAGGATGTAATCAGATTAGCAAAATAACAATAACATCCAATATTAAGACTATTGGAAATAAAGCATTTGCAGACTGTACGAATTTAAGTAATGTAGTTATGAGTAATCAGGTACTAACAAGTATTGGAACGGAAGCATTTAAGAATTGTACTTCACTTACATCACTGGATATTCCATCAAGTGTGACCGATTTAGGTGCAGGTATGTTAGAAGGGGTGGTCAATTTCAGTGAACTTTATCTGACATCATCGATTCCTCCGAGCGTAGGAACAAAGCTTTTTGGAGACACCATTTCGGAAAATATCAAAGTATATGTACCGGAAGGAACAGTAGATCTCTATGTACAGCGTTGGAGCCTTGTACTTGACAAAGATTATGGTGTTGGAACTGCAGAACGAATTATAACCACAGAAGCATTAGAGACTGCAGCAGTGAGTGCAGAGGGGGATTTGCTCTCACAGAGTGAGGACACAGGTACTACTGAAGAAACAATGGGTTCAGATGCACCTGACAGCAGTATAGTAACGGGTGATAGTAATGCAGAAACAGACAATAATGATACAGGTGCCAATAATAGTAGTACAGAAATAAATAATGGCAATACAGAAGCAAATAATGATAATACGGAAACAAATAGCGGTAATACAGAAACAAACAATAGCAGTACAGGGGCAGATGCTAAAAGCTCTGCTCCTGATAACAAACAGTGAAAACTTAAGAATACACAAAGGTGGGACAGCTCAAATGATTATTGAAAAATCACAGCAGATCATTGCAGAAGTCAGTAAGGCAATGGTAGGAAAAAATGACATTATTGAAAAGGTACTTATGGCAATATATGCCAATGGTCATATCCTTCTGGAAGATTATCCCGGGGTTGGTAAGACAACGCTGGCATTGGCCTTTTCCAGGGCTTTGGGATTAGAGTATAAGAGAATTCAGTTTACATCCGATACCATGCCATCTGACATTACTGGTTTTTCGGTATATAATAAAAATTCAGGAGAACTGGAATACAAGCCGGGAGCTGTTAACTGTCAGTTGTTTTTAGGCGACGAGATTAACCGTACATCACCGAAGACACAGGCAGCCTTACTGGAGGTTATGGAAGAGGGCAGTGTCACAGTAGATGGTGTGACGCATATGCTTCCCCAGCCATTTTTATGTATTGCCACACAGAATCCTGTTGGTTCTGTCGGAACGCAGCCATTGCCGGATTCACAGTTAGATCGATTTATCATTCGATTAAGTATAGGGTATCCAAGTACAGAAGAACAGATGGCAATTATCGAACAGCGTCAGCACCATAATCCGCTGGATAATATTCAGTCTGTTATTTTAGCTGAGAATATCAGTGAAGTTCAGCAGTATTTATCTACTGTTAAGATTACCAAGGAAGTACTTCGTTATCTGACGGTACTTTGTGAGATGACAAGAGAAGGCTCTATGGTGGAGCTGGGGGTGAGTCCTCGAGGTATCATTGCACTTAGCCAGATGGCAAAAGCGCATGCAGTATTAAGGGAACGCAATTATGTGATTCCGGAGGATATTCAGGCGATATTTTATGATGTCTGTGCACACCGTATCATATTAAAACCACAGGCAAGAATTGAAGGATTTACCGTACATTCATTTCTTGAAAAAATCCTTGAAACTGTGGAACCGCCAAAGATTGGACTATAAGAGAAACTAGGAGATGCTATGGGAAAGTACAGATGGATTTATATAGCTTCAGTAGCGGCTGCGCTTGCTGGATATATAGCTACCGATAAAAAGCAGCTGTTACTGCTGCTTTTATTCCTTATAGCTGTATTCTATGCATCACTGCTTTGCTGGCTGTTGACTCAGGGGCGTGTCAAATATGATTTCGAGATTGAAGATGTGAGTATACGCGGAAGAGAAATTTCCCTGAAAATAGTGTTGAAATGTCCGGAAGTGATTCCGCAGGGACCAATGCAGATGGATGTGGAGTATGATAACTTCATTTTCGAAGAAAAGAGACAACAGCGAATCATACTGAAACCAGGAGAGAAAAAACGACTGGAATTTTTGTTGCCGTATGTTCCGGAAAACTGTGGAAAGACCTGCGTGAGGATAAAAAAAGCTAAAATATATGACCTGCTTGGAATTATGTGCTGCACAGCCGGAGGAGAAAAAGAACAGGAAATTATAATTTATCCTGATGTGAAAAGTCTCGAGGTTAAAAAATCAAATCTTTCTTCACCTAAAAATCAGGGAGAAGCTTACGATGAATCTAAGAAGGGGCAGGATGTCTCAGAAGTGTTTGATATGCGGGAATATCAGCTGGGAGACAGTGTAAAAAGTATTCACTGGAAGCTGTCCGGTAAACTGGACAAATTAATTGTGCGGGAATTTGGTAATCCGACGAATTATCAGACGGCACTATATTATGATATGGAAGCTTCTCAGTCATTAAGTAAAGCAGACAGACAGAATCTGCAGAATGGGATTCTGCAGATGACAGCGTCATTAAGTAAGTCTTTGATTCAAAATGGCTTTTTCCATCATATGATAGCAATTGAGGACATGAAGAGTACGGAAGCCCTGGTTCAAGATAATGGAAGTTACCTGCAGGTGCTTGCAGAGATGATGTGCAGAAAAATTCCGGCGACAGAAGAGGAATATTTTGCACATATGCAGATATTATCTCAGGAAAAGAGATTTACCAACTTGATTTTTGTATGTGGACTGCTGAACATGCAGATAGTGGAACAGCTTTCCAGAACATCGAATCTTACAGTAGTCTATGTAAATACCAATGAAGAAGACTCCATTGAAAATGGAGAAAATTATACAATTATCTCCGTGCCGGTGGGAAAGATAGACAACAGACTGCAGATGATTGAATTCTAGAACATAAAATAAACAGGATAAGGAAATAAGACATGAAGCAGAGCAATTACGTGCTGTATGATGTAGAAAGCACAGAAGAGACCGCAAAAACAAATAGTATCCAAACATTGATTACTCAGATCCTGCTGTTTGCAGGATTTCTGGGTTTATTGTTTTGCTTTTTATCGGATAATGCGGGTAGAATTGTTTTGGCTGTGTCAGCATTGCTTATGGTTGTTTATATAAATATTATAGGTCGATGGGATCAAAAACATGATATCTTTCGTCTGGCGCCAATTGCTGTGGGAATCTTGGCTGTCTTAATAAATCCTGTGAGAGCCAGTGGTGGTTTTCTTTTTTTCTGTAATCAGTGGATAGATCTGTGGGATCGTACTTTCAATCATATAGCACCACAGCTTCAGATAACGAATGTGACAATTACTGCCAGAGTTCAGATTTTTATACTGCTGATAGCGGTTGTTGTTGTCTGGCTGCACAATCAGCTGAAAGCGAAACATTTATTGAGCATATCGGCATATGCAGTTCTTATTATCATTATCACAGCACTGTTTCAGTTGGATATATCACTTATATGGATATGTGTTATGATTGCAGGCTGGTTTTTGTGCTGGATTTCCAGTGTGTCTAATCAGCGTAAAATGATAAAGCAAATGATTACGATTCTTCCGGCATTGATTTTGCTTCTCATATTGGGAATCTTCTTTAGAGGATATACAGGAAATTCTGTGGTTGAAAATATCAAACAGGGAATAAAGGACTCCGTGAAGGAAACCAGATACGGAAGTGATACTTTACCGGAAGGGGATATGACGAAAGCCTATGAATTAGTTGGAGACAGGGACGAAAAAACTTTGCACCTGACTGTGAAAAGTGCAAATGAGATGTATCTTAAAGGTTTTGTGGGTGGAACCTTTGATGGGGAAAACTGGAGTATTCTGCCTTATGAAGACTATACGAATGCAGAACTTGCCATGTTTCAGTGGCTGAATTCTCAAAACTTTGAATCAAGTATTCAATATAATGATTATGAAGTCTTTTCAGGTAATGATAAGCTAAGTGAAGTAAACACAGTTGAAGTGGAAAATACAGGTGCTAATCGTCAGTATGTCTATATCCCTTATGAGATGAAGCAGCTCTCAAGTAATAATGGAGTTATGAATCGCGATTACCAGATAAAGGCAAATAACTTGTTTGGTGAAGAACGTTATTCTTTTGAGAGTTACAAGGATGTAAAACCTACAGAAAGTATTGTTCAAAGTCCGCTGGATACCACACTGGACGGAGCAGCAGACTATGAGCAGAGAGAACAGGTCTACCGTACTTTTGTGTATGACAATTATCTGGATATCACAGATGAGGAAAATGACAAACTGCAGCAGGTGTTCTTCTCGGATGGAGACTGGAGCGACGCAAATCTGTATCAAATTACAGAACAGATAAGAATTATCTTTCAGGGAATGACTACATATACAGATACGCCGGAAAGTTATGATGGAGATACAGAATTTATATCATGGCTTTTAGATGATAAGAAACAAGGGAATTCAGCATATTATGCAACAGTTGCGACGCTTGCTTTTCGTTCAGCAGGTATTCCGGCACGATATGCGGAAGGATATTATCTGTCTGCGGCAGATGCTAATGTATATAATGAAAACAATGAGACGGAATTTAATTTAACACAGGCAAATGCACATGCATGGGTGGAAGTATACATGGATGGGATTGGCTGGATGCCTATAGAAGTTGTGCCGGGATTTTACTTTGCAGAGTATACGACGCAGCAGGTAGTGGGAAATCCACAGTCTTCAGTTAATATCGTAAATCAGACCGATGAAGAACAGCTTCAGGGTAATACTGCAGATAGTCTGGATCCATCAGAAGAGCAACAGGAGGAACAGCCACCGGTAGTACAAAAGGTTATACGGGTTGTGGGAATTATCCTTCTGATTGCGCTTATTATCTGGCTGATACATTTTCTGATTTTGCTCCGTTACCGTATCCTTTGCATGATTTATAAGAAAAAGTTAAATCAGGCAGATGACAGAGATAGAAGCAGAATGAGATATCGACATGTGAATGAGGTGCTTAAGCAGGCAGAGATAGGGGTAAAGGATGATTTCCCTTATGAGAATATCCCAGTAATCATACAACACTATCCGGAAATTCAGGAGTTTGAATGTAAACGTTTTATTGAACTTCTTCACAAGGTTGTTTTTGGAGAAGAAAATTTGACAAAGGCAGAATACAGTACCATTGAAATCTTTGATGACAAAATCACAGAAACAGTATACAATTCACTTAATAATACGAAGAAACTCCTGATGAAGTATGCAAAAGGATTAATTTGACAAGGGATTTGCTCTACTTCTCAGTTGAATAAATAATAAAAAAGTGATATACTACCGATTATAAAAGTCGAAAAATGTGCTTACAGTAGGATGAGGGGATTATATGGCAGAAGAAAAATTAGAGACTATGGAAGAAAAAGAGAAGATTAAAGAAGCGATTCAGCAGGTTGACGCTAATGTAAAGGTTATGGAAGACTTTACCAGTCCAGACGTTCTGTATGAAGAGCTTATTTCCAGTGTCAGAAAATATCATCCTTCAACCGATGTATCTATGATTGAGAAGGCTTTCCGTATAGCGAATGATGCACATACGGGACAGGTTAGAAAATCGGGAGAACCATATATCATACACCCTTTATGCGTGGGCATTATTCTCGCAGATTTGGAATTAGATAAAGAGACAATTGTTGCAGGTCTTCTTCATGATGTGGTAGAAGATACTGTTATGACTGTGGAAGAATTAGAAAAAGAGTTTGGCTCAGAAGTTGCGCTTTTAGTAGATGGAGTTACAAAATTAGGGCAGTTATCTTATTCAGCAGATAAGATTGAAGTACAGGCAGAAAATTTAAGAAAGATGTTTTTAGCGATGGCTAAAGATATCCGTGTTATATTGATTAAGTTAGCTGACCGTCTGCATAATATGCGTACATTAAAGTATATGCCGGAACGCAAGCAGATTGAAAAAGCAAGAGAAACTATGGATATCTATGCACCACTCGCTCAGCGTCTTGGTATATCCAAGGTTAAGATTGAACTGGATGATTTATCCTTAAAATATTTAAAACCTGATGTATACTATGAGTTGGTCGAGAAGATATCTCTTCGAAAGAAAGATCGTCAGGATTTTGTAAATAAAATCGTAGATGAAGTCCGCGAAAAGATAGAAGAGGCTGGGATTGATGCGGAAGTAGACGGTCGGGTAAAACATTTCTTCAGCATATATAAAAAGATGGTAAATCAGGATAAGACACTTGACCAGATTTACGATTTATTTGCGGTACGTATTATCGTTGAAACGGTAAAGGACTGCTATGCAGCGCTTGGTGTAATTCATGAGATGTATAAGCCAATCCCTGGTCGATTTAAGGATTATATCGCTATGCCAAAACCGAATATGTATCAGTCACTGCATACTACACTGATTGGACCAAATGGTCAGCCTTTTGAGATTCAGATTCGTACCTTCGAGATGCACCGTACGGCAGAGTATGGTATTGCTGCTCATTGGAAATATAAAGAAGCTTCTGACGGTAAGAAGCCGGTAGCTCAGCAGGAAGAAGAAAAGTTAAGCTGGCTGCGTCAAATCTTAGAGTGGCAGCGTGACATGTCTGATAATAAGGAATTCTTAAGCCTCTTAAAAAGCGATCTGGATTTATTCGCAGAAAACGTATACTGTTTTAGCCCGGCAGGAGATGTAAAAACATTGCCAAATGGTTCTACCACTGTGGATTTTGCGTATAGTGTGCATAGTGCTGTAGGTAATAAGATGGTAGGTGCCAGAGTAAATGGAAAATTAGTACCTATTGAATATGTTATTAAAAATGGAGACCGGGTAGAAATCCTGACTTCATTAAATTCCAAGGGACCAAGCCGTGACTGGTTAAAAATCGTTAAGAGTACACAGGCAAAGAATAAGATTAACCAGTGGTTCAAACAGGAATTAAAAGAAGATAATATTATCAAAGGGAAGGATATGCTTTCTTCTTATGCGAAAGCAAAGGGAAAGAATATCAGTGAAGTATTAAAGCCTGTCTATATGGAAGCTGTTATGCGTAAATATGGTTTCCTGGATTGGAATTCTGTATTGGCAGCAATTGGCCATGGCGGATTAAAAGAAGGTCAGATTTTAAACAAACTCTATGAAAGTTATGATAAAGAAAATAAAAAGAATCTTACAGACGAAAAAGTCTTAGAGGCAGCCAGTGAGAATAAAGAGAAACTGCCAATAGTAAAGACGAAGGGCGGAATCGTTGTTCAGGGAATTGATGATGTGGCAGTACGTTTTTCAAGGTGCTGTAATCCAATTCCAGGCGATGAAATCGTCGGGTTTGTTACAAGAGGACGAGGTGTCTCTATTCATCGTACGGATTGTGTTAATGTAATCCATATGAGTGATGCGGATCGGTCCAGATTAATAGAAGCAGAGTGGCAGCGTCCAGATACAACTGTAAATGAGAGCTATTCTGTAGAGATTAACATTTACGCAAATAACCGTACTGGTCTGTTAGTCGATGTGTCCAGAATTTTTACAGAACATAAAATCGATATGACATCGATTAATTCACGCACGAATAAACAGGGAATCGTAACTATGTCAATTTCCTTTAACGTACACAGCACATCGGAATTAAATGAGCTGATTAATAAAATACGTCCGGTTGAGAGCATTCTTGATATTGAACGTACTACCGGTTGATGGAAGATAGGATTTCTGGCGGATTGCAGCAGATGTATTTGAAGTAAGCCAGAACAGGTGATAGATAGAAAGGCAGCGGGAAAGTAGAGATAGAAAAAATGAGTGATAAGATGACAATTGGACAGAAAGTATTAGGAATGGTGTCTACTAACTGCTATTTTTTGTTAAATAAAGAGACAAAAGAAATGATTATTGTGGACCCGGCAGATGATGCGGTGGCTATAGATGGAATTGTTCATAAGATGGAAGGAAAGCCGGTGGCTATCTTGCTGACCCACGGACATTTTGATCATATTATGGCTGCAGAGGCACTGCGAAAAGAATATAACATTAAGATATACATTCACGAGGAAGAAAAACAGGTGTTGGAAAGTCCTTCGATTAATCTGTCTTCGAGCTGGTCAGCAGCCTATGTGTTAGAAGCGGATGAATGGGTAAAGGACGGGCAGGAATTAAGACTCGCAGGATTTAAGATTCAGGTGATTCATACTCCGGGACATACACAGGGTTCGGCTTGCTTTTATTTCCCGGAAGAAGGGGTATTGGTAAGTGGGGATACCTTGTTTGCAGAATCGGTAGGAAGAACCGATTTCCCAACGGCCAGTCCGTCTGCGATGAAGAGAAGTTTGCAGAAGCTTCTGAGCACACTTCCGGAGAACGTGACCGTACTTCCGGGACATTCAGAAACCACCACCATCGAACATGAAAAGAGGTACAATCCTTTTGCGTAAGATAGGAATTGAGTTAAATAAAAAAGATTTTGAATATGATGTACATTCTCTGGTAAAAGCCTTTTATCCGGAAGACGAACTGACCATGTACTACAAAGAAGAACCACAAACGGAAGGTTTCGACCTTCTGTTTGTGGTTACTTATGAGCAGGAATATATCCATATACAGATTACAGACAATCAGAATAATCAGGAAAAAGAAGTGTTTTCTGAAGAGATTGCCTGCGATTATGAAAAGGACAGGAAGCAGACCAAAAATGTGCTAAAACAGGTATTATACCGGGGACTGACCAAAGAGACAGGAACCACTCAGCCCTGGGGAACTTTATCAGGAATTCGTCCAACCAAGATTCCTATGAAGCTTTTAGAAGAAGGACATTCTAATGTAGAAATAGCTCAGTATATGCGTGATACGTATTATACCAGCAATGAAAAGACTGCCCTGTGCATTACCATAGCTAACAGAGAACGGGAGATTTTAAAAGATATTGACTATGAAAATGGTTACAGCCTCTATGTGGGAATACCATTTTGCCCAAGTATATGTCTCTATTGTTCATTCAGCTCTTATCCATTGGAAAAATGGAAAAAACAGGTAGATGCATATCTTGATACGCTGTGCAAAGAAATAGAGTGGAGCAGCAAGCGTTATGCGCACAAGACTTTGGATACTGTTTATATCGGTGGAGGGACACCGACTACCTTAGAACCCAATCAGTTGAGAAGACTTCTGAGCAAAATCCAGGAATGTTTTGATTTTACTCATGTTAAGGAATATACGGTTGAAGCAGGAAGACCGGATAGTATTACAAAAGAAAAACTTCAAGTGCTGCAGGAATTCCCGGTAACACGTATATCGGTAAATCCCCAGACGATGAATCAGGAAACTCTGGAAATTATCGGCAGACGTCACACGGTGGAGGATACCATACAAAGCTATGAACTTGCCAGAAGTCTGGGATTTGATAACATTAATATGGATTTAATAGTGGGACTTCCGGGAGAAGATTTAGCAAAAGTAGAACATACGCTGGAATGGATGAAAAAGCTGAGTCCAGACAGTCTGACGGTACATTCTTTAGCAGTAAAAAGAGCGGCACGACTGAATATGTTTAAAGATTTGTATCAGGAGATGACATTTGAGAACAATCAGGAAATCATGAATGCCACGGCGGCATGTGCCATGGAGATGGGGATGGGACCATATTATCTCTATCGCCAGAAGAATATGAAGGGCAATTTTGAAAATGTTGGTTATGCTAAGGTTGACAAAGCTGGAATATACAATATACTAATTATGGAAGAAAAACAATCCATACTGGCATTGGGAGCAGGTGCTTCTACAAAATTTGTCTTTGAGCATGGTCAGCGAATTGAACGCGTGGAAAATGTAAAAGACGTACGCAATTATATCGACCGTATCGATGAGATGCTTGAGAGAAAGCAGAAAGGCATAGATTTATATCTGGATGCGTGATATTGCTGGAAAGTATCATCTTAAAAGAAGATAAAGCCTCCGGCATACTTGGAATATAAGCAGTTAAGAAAGCAGGTTTATTAGATGGAATTAGATAATCAGACTTCCGGCACGGGACATATCGTAGACTATAATCTGGAAGAAGAGATATTTCATGGAATCTATGTGAGCAAGCTGGTATATGGATTAGCGCAGACTCTGGGATTGGAAGAGGCTGTGAGCAAGGAGCTGGCTGTTGCCGGTGTACTCCATGATATAGGGAAATTAAAGTTAAACCGGTATATCTATGAAGAGAATGATACCCTTGTAGTAGAAGAAATCAAATATGTGCGTATGCACGCAAAGTTAAGTTATGAAATCTTAAAAGATCAGAACCGCTATTCTGATTTTATATTAGAGTCCATTCTGCACCATCACGAAAATTATGATGGCAGCGGGTACCCGGATAATCTGAAAGCGGATGCAATACCCCTGGGGGCGAAACTGCTTCGTGTCTGTGATGTGTATGCAGCATTGACCTCAGACAGACCTTATCGCAGCTCTTTTGATGAGAATTCAGCGATGGAATTAATGATAGACGAAGTGAAAAACTTTGACCTTCGGGTATTTTTGGCATTTCAGAAGATGATTCATCTGGATGAGGAGAATTTCTGTCCAACCAGAATAAAGCAGGACTGCAAGTTTCAGTTGAATCTTCAGAATATGAAGACAGAGCAGACGTTATCTTGAAAGGAGACAAGTAAGACAAAGCCTCCGGCGGATTGCAAATATAATTATAGAAAAATAAAAGGAGATTACCATGGCATTAAAGAAAAAACCCGTTACAGGAATGAAAGACATTCTACCAAGAGAGATGGAGATTCGCGATTATGTGATTCGCATGATCAAAGATACTTATAGAACCTTTGGATTTTCCTCAATGGAAACTCCTTGTGTAGAACATATTGAGAATTTATCCAGCAAACAGGGTGGAGAAAATGAGAAACTTATATTTAAAATTTTAAAAAGAGGTGAGAAACTGAAATTAGAGACTGCCGAGACAGAGGCTGATTTAGTGGATAGTGGATTAAGATATGATTTAACAGTACCGCTTTCTCGTTACTATTCTAATAATGCAAACGACTTACCTTCTCCATTTAAAGCATTACAGATGGGAAATGTATGGCGTGCAGACAGACCTCAGAGAGGACGTTTCCGTCAGTTTATGCAGTGCGATATCGACATCTTGGGAGAACCAACGAATTTAGCAGAGATTGAATTGATTCTTGCTACCACAACCTTACTGGGAAAACTGGATTTTAAGAATTTTACCATTCGAATCAATGACCGTAAGATTTTAAAAGCTATGGCGGCATATTCAGGATTTGCAGAAGCAGATTATGATACTGTCTTTATCATCTTAGACAAGATGGATAAAATCGGATTAGACGGTGTAGCAGAAGAGTTGGCAAAAGAGGGATATCCACAGGAAAATATTGACAAATATCTTGAATTGTTCAAAGAAATTACTAATGATATCGCGGGTGTTCGCTATTGTAAAGAGAAGTTAGCCGGATTTTTAGATGCAGAGACTGCGGAAGGCATGGAAACAATCATCACCAGTGTAGACGCAGTAAAGACTGCGGATTTTAAGATTTCATTTGATCCAACTTTGGTTAGAGGAATGTCCTATTACACAGGTCCGATTTTTGAGATATCTATGGATGAGTTCGGAGGTTCTGTAGGCGGTGGTGGACGTTATGATGAGATGATCGGCAAATTTACGGGAACAGCAACTTGTGCCTGTGGATTCTCCATTGGATTTGAGCGTATTGTAATGCTCTTATTAGAGAGAGAGTATCAGATTCCTTCTATGGGAACTAAGAAAGCGTTCTTAGTAGAGAAGAATATGCCGGCAGAGAATATGCTTCAGATTTTAAAACAGGCAGAAGAGGAACGCAGTGCTGGAACTGTAGTTACCATTGCAATCATGAAGAAGAATAAGAAATTCCAGAAAGAGCAGATGGAGAAAGAAGGATACGAAGAATTCGTAGAGTTTTTCCGGGACAGAATGTAGAACAGATAATAATATTTTATATGGATAGTAAAAAGGAGATAAGTCATGGCAGAATCAATGCAGGGATTAAAGAGAAGCCACAGATGTACAGAAGTGACCACTGCAAATGTGGGAGAACAGGTTACACTTATGGGCTGGGTTCAGAAGAACCGTAATAAAGGCGGAATCGTATTCGTAGATTTAAGAGACCGTTCCGGAATCATACAGATTATATTTGAAAACGGAAGTATCGATGAAGAAGGTTTTGAAAAGGCCGGAAGATTAAGAAGTGAATTCGTTATCGCGGTTACCGGTATCGTAGAAGCACGTTCAGGTGCAGTAAATGAAAACATGGAAACAGGTGCAATTGAAGTCCGTGCCAATGGCCTTCGTATCCTGGCTGAAGCTGAGACTCCACCATTCCCAATTGAAGAGGACTGCAAAACGAAGGAAGAACTTCGTCTGAAATATCGTTACCTGGATCTTAGAAGACCGGATTTACAGCGCAATTTAATTATGAAAAGTCAGGTGTCTACTTTAACCAGACAGTTTATGGCAAAAGAAGGATTCTTAGAAATCGAAACCCCTATCTTAAATAAGAGTACTCCGGAAGGTGCAAGAGACTACCTGGTACCAAGCCGTATTCATCCGGGACAGTTCTATGCGTTGCCTCAGTCTCCACAGATTTTCAAACAGCTTTTGATGTGTTCCGGATATGACCGTTATATTCAGATTGCCCGTTGCTTTAGAGATGAGGATTTGCGTGCAGATCGTCAGCCTGAATTTACTCAGATTGATATGGAATTATCATTTGTTGATGTAGATGATGTCATCGATGTAAATGAGAGATTATTAGCTTATTTATTCAAAGAGATTCTGGATGTTGAGGTAACACTTCCAATTCAGAGAATGACCTGGCAGGAAGCTATGGATCGTTTTGGTTCAGACAAGCCGGATCTTCGTTTTGGCATGGAATTAAAAGATGTGACAGAGACTGTAAAAGACTGTGAATTCGTAGTATTTAAAGGTGCTATTGAAAATGGCGGAACTGTTCGTGGTATCAATGCCAAAGGACAGGGCGCTATGCCTCGCAAGAAAATCGATAAACTGGTAGCTTTTGCTAAAGATTTTGGCGCAAAGGGATTAGCTTACATTGCTATGCAGGAAGATGGAACAATCAAGTCATCTTTTGCTAAATTCTTCAGTGAAGAAGAGACGCAGGCTCTTATTGCAGCTATGGATGGACAGCCTGGAGATTTACTGTTATTTGCTGCTGATAAAAATAAAGTTGTCTGGGATGTTCTTGGCAATCTTCGTCTGGAACTGGCCAGACAGATGGAATTACTGAACAAGGATGAATATCGTTTTGTATGGATTACAGAGTTCCCGTTATTAGAGTGGTCTGAAGAAGAGCAGAGATTTACCGCTATGCATCATCCATTTACCATGCCTATGGAAGAAGATTTGGAATTCCTGGAATCTGATCCGGGACGTGTTCGTGCTAAAGCTTATGATATCGTGTTAAATGGTACGGAAATCGGCGGCGGTAGTGTCAGAATTCATCAGAACGATGTTCAGGAGAGAATGTTTACTGCTTTAGGATTTACAATGGAGAAGGCTTACGATCAGTTTGGTTTCCTTCTTAATGCTTTCAAATATGGAGTTCCGCCTCACGCTGGACTTGCTTATGGATTGGATCGTCTGGTTATGCTTATGGCGAAGAAGGACAGCATCCGTGACGTGATTGCATTCCCGAAGGTGAAAGATGCTTCTTGTCTGATGTCGGAGGCTCCGAATTATGTGGATGAAAAGCAGTTGGAAGAGTTGGGATTGAAAATTTGTGTGGAAGATAACGAGTAGGTTTTTGTGAGCAATTAGTGATAGAGCTATTTGTGTATAAGGGGATTTAGGGCGGACGCCTTGACGTTTCGTCCGTCTGGCGGGCAGAGCATCAGTCCTTTTTATTGATAGGTCATTTTGCTGTGAAAATCTAAGTGTACAAAAGAGTCGATTCTATGGGATCAGGCACATTCAGCGTGTATGCCGATGCATACACACTTCAAGGTGCCTTCGTGAGGTGTTTTGGTAAACACCTCACGCCCATAGAATCGACTCTTTTGTGCACTAAGATTTTCATCAGCTTATTCGATATCGATAAAAAGGACTGATGCTCTGCCCGCCAGACGGACGAAACACCAAGGCTGGTTGTCGGTGAATGATAGATACTTAGAAATGTGATGAAATTGCAGAAAAATTTGTTGGGCTCTCTCGCATCAAATGAAGTTATATCATAACCATAGTCAGCCTCGGCGGTGGGGAAGTGGGCAGGGGACGGCAGATTTTGATTGACATTGAATGAGCTGATAAGAATCTTGGCTTCCAAAGGCCCCTTTCTACGGGGCGCAGAGTGTTTTCAAAACACGCTGCGAAGGCACCTGAAGTGTGTATGCATCGGCATACACGCTGAATGTGCCTGGTACCCGTAGAAAGGGGCCTTTGGAAGCCTAGTTTCTTACAGCAAAATGAACTTTCAATCAAAATCTGCCGTCCCCTGTCCACTTCCCCGCCGCCGAGGCGTCCGCCTTATACGAAGTTTCAATTAACACAGTAGCCCACTTATCACTATTAGCAAATAAATTTCATAAAAATATAAAAAGTATAAAAAATGAAAATTTCCAATTGACATTGAGCAGAATATATGTATAATAAAACTATAAGATTTCACAATACGAAATCGAGTTTCACAATATGAAACTCACAACAAACCCTAAAATGGCAAATAAAAGGAGAAGAATTATGAACGCAGTATTAGAGAAAATCCAGAAGATTGGTATTGTACCTGTAGTAGTATTAAATGATGCAAAAGACGCTAAACCATTAGCAAAAGCATTATGTGATGGCGGACTTCCATGTGCAGAAGTAACATTCCGTACAGACGCAGCAGAAGAATCTATTAAGATTATGTCCACAGAATTCCCGGAGATGCTTGTTGGAGCTGGTACCGTACTTACTACAGAGCAGGTAGACCGCGCTGTTGCAGCAGGAGCTAAATTCATCGTTAGCCCTGGATTAAATCCTAAAGTAGTTAAATATTGTGTTGACAAAGACATTCCTGTAACTCCAGGAACATCAAGCCCAAGCCAGGTTGAACAGGCTATCGAATTGGGTCTTGAAGTTGTTAAATTCTTCCCTGCAGAGGCAGCAGGTGGATTGAATATGATTAAATCCATGGCTGGCCCATATACAAAGATGAAATTTATGCCTACCGGCGGAATCAATGCTAAGAATGTAAATGATTATCTTGCATTTGACAAAATCTTAGCTTGTGGTGGAAGTTGGATGGTTAAAGGCGACTTAGTTGCAGCAGGTGAATTCGATAAGATTACTGATCTTACAAGAGAAGCTGTTATGACTATGCTTGGTTTCGAACTTCGTCACATTGGTATCAATGCTGACAACGCTGCAGAAGCTGAAAAAATTGCTGCTCAGTTTGAATTATTATTCGGATTTAATAAAAAAGTTGGTAATAGTTCTGTATTTGCAGGAACTGAAATCGAAGTTATGAATGAAAACGGACGTGGTACTAAGGGCCACATCGCTATTGGAACGAACAGTGTTGCAAGAGCAGTTGCTCATTTAGAGAGCAGAGGATTTGAATTCGACGAGACTTCTTACAAATATAAAGGTGAAAAACTTACACTTGCATATTTCAAAGATGAAGTTGGTGGATTTGCTATTCACTTAGTACAGAAATAATTTTGGTATATAAACTGAAATTACAAGGTGTGCAGATAGCAAGTAAATCAGGGCGCACTTGAAAATATAAATATTTTGTAGGCTAAAATCATACAAATATAAAGAAGAAAGAGGATAATAAAATGGCAAAAAAAGTTATTACATTTGGTGAAATTATGTTAAGACTGGCTCCAGAAGGATATTACAGATTTGTACAGGCTGATACATTTGGTGCAACTTATGGTGGCGGAGAAGCTAACGTAGCAGTTTCTTTAGCAAACTACGGATTTGATGCAAAGTTTGTAACCAAACTTCCAAGTCATGAAATCGGACAGGCAGCAGTTAACTCTTTGAGAAAATATGGTGTTGATACTTCTTATATCTCTCGCGGTGGAGATAGAGTTGGTATCTATTTCTTAGAGAAAGGTGCTTCACAGAGACCTTCTAAAGTTATCTATGACAGAGCTGGTTCTTCTATCTATACTGCAAAATCAGAAGATTTTAACTGGAAAGAAATCTTTGACGGAGCTGAATGGTTCCATTTCACAGGTATCACACCTGCATTGAATGATGATGTAGCAGCTATCTGCTTAGAGGCTTGTAAAGCAGCAAAAGAAGCTGGAGTTATGATTTCCTGTGACTTAAACTACCGTAACAAATTATGGTCAAAAGAAAAAGCTGGCCAGGTTATGGGTGAATTATGTAAATATGTTGATGTTTGTATCGCTAATGAAGAAGATGCTTCTGATGTATTTGGAATCAAAGCAGCTAATACGGATGTAACTACAGGTACTGTAAACCATGAAGGATACAAAGATGTAGCAAAACAGTTAGCTGACAGATTTGGATTTAAGAAAGTTGCTATTACTTTAAGAGAGTCTCTTTCTGCTAATGACAACAACTGGTCTGCTATGTTATATGATGGTTCAGACTACTTCTTCAGCAAAAAATATAAGATGCATATCGTAGACCGTGTAGGCGGTGGCGATAGCTTTGGTGGTGGATTAATCTGTGCAACATTGAACGGATATGATTCACAGGCTACTATTGAATTTGCAGTAGCAGCATCTTGCCTGAAACATTCGGTTGAAGGCGACTTTAATATGGTATCTATGGACGAAGTCTTAAAACTCGCAGGTGGCGATGCTTCAGGACGTGTTCAGAGATAATAGATAAGTAAAAACCTTTTATGCCATGAAAGGAAGATTGGGCGTTGCATATGCAGCGCCTTGTCTGCTATATGGAAGTATTTTGTCAGCATAGCTGACGAGCTGTTCGCATCAAGTATGCCAAAGCGTACTTGAATAATTGAACTTTAGCGGAAAGGAGCCAAAAGTATGAAAGAATTTGATTTGTTATCCCTTGGAGAGATTTTGTTACGTTTATCTTCTTCGAACAATGAACGTATGGCCAGAAGTGAAACCTTTGATAAACAGGTTGGCGGTGCAGAACTGAATGTATTAAGTGGTGTATCCTTATTAGGACTTCGTACAGGAATTATTTCTAAAATTCCAGATAATGATATGGGAAAATATGCCAAGAATCGTGTTCGTTTTGTGGGTGTCAGTGATGATTATCTGGTGTATGATCAGGAGAAAGATGCCAGACTTGGTGTCTATTATTATGAAAATGGTGCCTATCCAAGAAAACCGAAGATTGTTTATGACCGCCTGCATACTTCTATGAGAAAAATTCACGAATCAGAATTTCCTGATTCTATGTTTTCAGCAGCAAAATGTTTCCATACCACGGGGATTACACTGGCTCTTTGTCCGAACTGTAAAAATGCTGTTATCGATATGATGAAGAAGTTCAAAGCCCAGGGGACTTTGATTTCCTTTGATGTGAATTTTAGAAGTAATTTATGGACAGGTGAGGAAGCGAGAAAGACCATCGAAGAAATACTGCCATTGGTAGATATTTTCTTCTGTTCGGAAGATACAGCCCGATTGACTTTCCATAAAGAAGGTGATGTTAAAGAAATTATGAAGAGTTTTACGCAGGATTATCCTATTTCTATTGTTGCAGCAACGCAGAGAATTGTACACAGTCCAAAAGTACATACTTTTGGTTCTATCATTTATGAAAGCAAGACAGATTCCTATTATGAAGAAGATCCATATGCTAATATAGAAGTAGTAGACCGCATCGGAAGTGGAGATGCTTATATATCAGGTGTCTTATATGGTTTGCTTAAATACGATGGGGACTGTCAGAAGGCTTTGGAATATGGCAATGCCACCGGTGCTGTAAAGAATACCATACCGGGTGATATGCAGGCCTCCGGATGTGATGAAATCGAGCAGGTAATTCTGGCCCATCAAAGTACTGGAAAAGAACTTGAGATGGTACGATAGTAAATAAGAGAAATCTGATGTGGCGAATCAATCGAGTCAATGAATTGATGTGATGAACATAAATTGAACAAATAAATCAAAAAGGCTGGAAATCTATTGGTATAATACCGAGGATTTCCAGCTTTTTAAGATGATGTGTATTAGATGTTATGTATGGTTACTCTGTACCGGAGATTTTCCGACAGATTTTCTCAATTGCTTCTGTCTCGTCAGTACCATCTGCGGATACCATCAGAGATGCACCAGGACCTAACTGAAGAGTCATCATGCCCATGATTGACTTTGCGTTAATTTTGCGTCCGCTGTATTCAAGATTGATATTGCTGCCAAATTCACAGGCAATCTGAACGAGAGAAGCGATAGTGTTGGTGTTATAATTGTTTGTTTCTGGAAGCTGAATAACTTTTGTTTTCATTAGAAGAACTCCTTTTGTCTGAAAAAATAAGTAAAAAGTGTTATGTATTTATAGGTCAGTATAGCACAAAAAAGCAAAAGCAACAACCTTGTATGGTAAGAATATTTGTGCTATAGGCACAATGGACAAAATATGATACAATAAAAAGCAGAACAGGCAGGTAGATATACGAGAATATAGGAAGAACAGTACTTCAAATTACTTGCAAAATCATATAATCGGGAGGATTTTAGAAATGAGCAAAAATACAGTTTTGGCAGTCATGCCATTTACGAAAGAACAACAGGAGCAGATGAAAGAAACATATCCACAACTGAATTTTATTTTTACAGATTACAAATCTGTGACGGAAGAAGAAATTAAAGATGCAGAGGTAATTATTGGAAATGTACCGGCAGCACAGTTGAAAAATGCGGATAAACTGCAGTGGATTCATTTAAATTCTGCCGGATATGATGCATATGTGGGAGAGGGAATTCTTCCGAAAAAAGTTATTCTGACCAATTCCACAGGAGCCTATGATGTGGCTGTGGGAGAACATGTTTTGGCTATGACGATGGAAGTGTCTAAAAAGCTGCATTTCTATAGGGATAGTCAATTAAAATGTGAATGGTCAGATTACGGTGAAGTACTGCCATTGCATGATCGGAGAGTATTGATTGTGGGGCTTGGAGGTATCGGTGGTTATTATGGAAAACTCATGAAAGCTCTGGGTAACAATATTGTAGGAATCCGTAGAAACATAAAAGTAAAACCGGACTTTGTGGATGAAATTTATACTTTTGATATGCTGGATGAGCAGATTTCTCTTGCAGATATCGTAGTACTTGCATTGCCTGCATCTCCACAGACCAATGGATTGATGAATGAAGAACGATTTAAGAAAATGAAGAAAAGTGCCATGTTCTTTAATATAGGACGCGGTTCGCTGGTTGATATGGAAGCACTGTATCAGGCTTTGGAACAAAAACAGATATTAGGTGCCGGTATTGACGTTATGACGCCAGAACCGCTTCCGGCAGAGCATCCTTTATGGAAGCTTCCTAATATTGTGATAACCCCTCATATATCAGGACAGTTTCATTTGCCGGAGACACTGACCAGAATTCAGAAGTTGGCAATGGATAATTTGGAAGCTTTCGCAGGTAATGCTGCTTATCGTAATGTTGTAAAAAGATAGATGATTCGAGAAAATGTTAGCTTTTAGAATGATTTTGGGCGAATTGTGAAATATTCCGAAAAATTAAATTAAATTCTGACATCTGATTGAAAAAATGAAATCTGCGTGTTATAATAAAAACTATATTGGATGTGATTATTTGGATGCGTGACAAATTGTTTTTTCGAAAGGAAAAGGAGTGAGGAGTATGCAGGAACAGATGAAAAAGGAATCTCCTGTACTAGACTGTTATCTCACAAGTTCTCATGAGATACTAAGAACACCTTATTTCTCTCCTAAACGCTCACAGGCAGAACAGATGATCTTTGAAAGATGTTGGAGGTTATGTAAGAAGCAGGGATATGGAGTTCAGGGGAAGGTTTTTTGTATCTATAAGGACCAGGAAGCAGTCATTGCTTTCATGTTTGTGAAGAAGCAAAACGACAGAGGACAGTGGCAGGTGGATACACAGGATTTGGAAGAATGTATGGATGAGCTAAATCATTTTGCAAAAGAGAATAAGATTCAGATTCGAAATATCCATGAACTTGTTAACGGGTTTATCTGAGGTTTATATTCGCCCAAGGATAACGTATGCAGAAATTATAACAGAACATAAGAAGAAGGATGAAACAATAATAGCTTCATTCTTCTTTTTTATGTTAAAATGTAGGTGCTTATGTTGAAATAGTCAGCCTTTTTGAGGGTAAAAACCTTAAATATAACGAAAATGTTTGGATTATTAAAAAATACTTACGAAAAGTGGAAAAAAATGGTAAAATATAATTATAATTTCGGTAAAAATTGACTTTTTTAACGTAGTTTAGAATTGAGGTGGAAGAATGTTTGAAATAGGAGACTACATTGTATATGGCACCAATGGTGTATGCAAGGTAGAAGATATTAGTACCATGGATTCCTTGAATGTAAGCAAAGGGCGGATTTATTATACGCTGAGTCCCTGTTACAGTAAAGGAAGTAAAATATTTATTCCTGCAGACAACGAAAAAGTAATCATGCGTCCTGTCATAACAAAAGAAGAAGCGTTGGCCTTAATCGACGAGATTAGGGAAATAGAAGTGCTGTGGATTCCCAATGAAAAGCAGCGTGAGAATGAATACAAAGATGCATTTCGTACCTGTGACTGTAAGCAGTGGGTGAAAATCATCAAGACAATTTATGAACGTAAGATGGAACGGTTGGAAAATGGAAAAAAGGTAACCTCAGTGGATGAGAAATATTTTCATATGGCTGAAGAAAGTTTATATGGAGAATTGGCGATACCATTGAACATGGATAAGAATGAAGTAAGAGAATTTATAGTAGAAAAAATAGGCGTGGAATAAAACGCCTATTTTTTTGTCCATTTTAAAATACTTTTTGAATAAGTGGTATTTTCTTAAGCAGGTAGACGAAAAAGAAAGAAGCTGCAAAAATTCCAATAGCCAGAAGTGGTATGCCGACAAAGGAAGGTAAGGTAGTCACGTCTACATTTTTCTTATAAATATCAAGAAATACAACATGGATTAGATAGATTCCCAGTCCGCAGTTTCCCAATACAGTGACGATTTTTAATTTCAATCCGGATAAATTCATATGTCCATCCTGCAATTTGTACAGGAGCATAAACAGACTGATTCCGGAGAGAAATACCAGCGGATTTCCATATTCTAAAAAACGTTCATAGAAATTGTGAGTGGAAAAACTCATCCACAGAGTAAGAATAATGTCTGCGCACGTGCATCCGAGAAAAATCCCTGTAAGCTGCAGAGTGGAAAGGCGAATCCGTTGGGCATATTTCTTAATATAATAACCCATAAAAAAGTACACTGAGTATGAGCGGTCTCCAATAAGAGGAATGTCATAGTATAGTTCTTCTTTTCCCAAAGACAGAAAGTACAGTAAAAAGAGGCTGACCAGACACAGGGCAATTAAAGCCTTGTCCAGTATTTCATCCATATTGTGCACCATAACCTGTATAAATGGAAGTATCAGATATATAGGAATCAATGCGTACAGATACCACAGATGGGCTTTGACAGGCTCAACTAACAGAGTATCTAGCTGTGAATCTTTCCCTACATACAAGATATTAAAGATATAGTAGAATAGACTCCAGAAAACCAATATTCGTGCAAAATGCCATAGGCGCTTTCCGTGTTTGCCAAGAGATTCCTGACGTCCCATAAGCAGGGAACCGCTTATTAAAAAGAAGCAGGGTACTGAAAAACGTGCAATAGTATTAATGATGACAGAAAAGATATACTGGCCATCAGAGATGTATTCCCAACGTCGGCAATAGTAGTTGGCCACGTGGATTGCCACGACGAAAAATGCGGAAACAACACGTATTATTTCCAGATTATAATTTTTTTGTTTTATTTCCATTTTGTTAATCTCCTTATTTCCTTTGGTATCATGGCACAAAATATGTGATTCGTCAACCAAAACGAGAGAGGAATCTTTAAAAATATGCATGAGACAATGAAAAATGTGATGAATTTCTCCAAAATTCATGAATTTTAGAGAAAATTTAGAGAATGTACATCAAATTCACAAATAAAAGCGGTATAGTATTTAGAATAATACACTTAAAGGCAGGGAAAAGATAATGGGAAAAGCGATAGGAATCGATTTGGGAACAACGAACAGCTGTGTGGCGGTTATGGAAGGCGGCCAGGCGGTAGTGATTGCCAATGCGGAGGGTGTGCGTACAACGCCTTCAGTAATATCCATCAAGAAAGATGGAGAGCGTCTGGTGGGTGAGAGTGCAAAACGCCAATACGCGGTAAATCCAACAAGAACCATAGCATCCGTAAAGCGTCATATGGGTACGGACTATCGGGCTCGTATAGATGGAAAAGATTATTCACCACAGGAATTGTCTGCTATGATTCTTAGAAAATTAAAAAAAGATGCAGAACAGTATCTGGGAACAGATGTGACGGATGCTGTAATTACCGTTCCGGCGTATTTTAGCGATGCACAGCGTCAGGCTACAAAAGACGCAGGACGTATTGCGGGATTAAATGTGCTTCGTATCATTAATGAACCTACCTCGGCGGCGTTGGCTTACGGTATGGATCATGGAGAACCGCAAAAGGTACTCGTTTATGATTTTGGTGGAGGCACTTTTGATGTCTCTGTTATTGAAATCGGTGATAATTTGATTGAGGTTATGGCAACTAATGGAGATAATCGTCTTGGTGGTGATGATTTTGATTCCCGTCTGACTGATTATGTTGTAAAAGCATTTAAAAAAGAAGAAAGAATTAATCTGGAAAAAGACTTTACGGCCATGCAGCGAATTAGAGAAGAGGCGGCAAAAGTGAAGCATGAATTGTCTTCTGCTACGCAGGTGGAGATGAATCTACCATTTATCGCAGTGGATAAAAAGGGAGAACCAAAACATCTGCAGATGACTATAAGCAGATCTAAATTCGAAGAATTATCGATGGATTTGATCGACAGGACAGGAACTTGTGTGCAGAATGCACTGCAGGATGCGGGCATAACAGCTTCACAGTTAAATAAAGTTCTTCTTGTGGGAGGTTCAACCAGAATTCCTGCTGTTCAGGCAAAGGTAAAGCAGCTTACAGGGAAGGAGCCAACAAAGACTTTAAATCCGGATGAGTGTGTGGCACTAGGAGCGGCAGTGCAGGCTGAGAAATTAAGCGGCGGGCATGCTTTGATAGTGGGCAGCAATGCTGCAGAGATGATTTTGATGGATGTCACTCCGTTATCATTATCTATAGAAACAGTAGGCGGAGTAGCAAGCGTTTTGATACCGAGAAATAGCAGTATACCAACACGTCACAGTCAGATATTCACTACAGCCGGAAATTTCCAGCGTTCGGTGGATATTAAGATATATCAGGGAGAGCGCCGGTTTACCAGAGACAATAAAATGCTTGGCAATTTTCGTCTGGATGGTATAAAACGCGCCATGGCAGGTGTGCCGCAGATTGAAGTGACTTTCGATATAGATGCCAATGGTATTGTGAATGTTTCGGCAAAAGATTTAGGTAACGGAAAAGAACAGGCAATCACCATAACAACCAGTTCAAATCTTTCTGAAGAAGAGATACAGAGAGCTATGGAAGATGCAGCAAGATATGAAAGTGAAGACAGCCATCGTCAGGAGAATATCGATATTCGCAATGAAGGCGAGGCACTGGTATATAAAGTAAAACAAATTATCGATGATAAAGAATTGAAAAAAACTATGGACAAGCAGGTGCGGAGTCAGATAAAGGCGGATCTGACGGTATTAGATAAAGCTGTCCACAAGACAAAGGTAGAAAAATTGACGGATCAGCAGGCCGGTGAAATTTTGGCTGCGAAAGAAAAATTAAAGGAATCCGCAGGTGTATATCTGGATTAGTAAAAAACCGATGGCTATTTTAGCCTGCTGCTTTTCGTCAGTTTTGAGATTTGTATACTTTTTCATATGATGTCCCAATATAAGCTTGAGTTTCCGCAAAATGTAATTAAAAAATGAATATATCCTTCCAAAGTACCAATCTATCGAATTTTTGAGTTATTCAGAGTGACAGTGACTGGAGTAGTGGCACTTTAATAAGCCCCGTCGGAA
>JAQVHQ010000007.1:0-41915 GCA_028696165.1 Lachnospiraceae bacterium
TAATCCATCCATTTAACCATCCTTTCTTCACCTCCGAATGACAGTATATCATTCGATGATGCTCAGTAATAGTTGCTGGATTTTATTTGCCTAAATCTGCTGGTTATAGTTTACCACTTACAACACATCGCTTACTTTATTTCTTTCAAAATATATCATTAATTATCAACTAATCTTATTCCCTTGTTCTACATGATTAATTACATTTCTATAACGAATAATTTCCATTATTTCAAGCACAATAAAAAAATTATAGTTTAGAATATCCATATTTTCAAATAATGAATATAGCCCCATAAATATAAGTGGACCAATAAATTTTTTATTTTGAGAAATTATCTTTACACCAAAATAGTATGTTACTAAATAAATTAGATATATTATTATCCCATAATAATACAATAGCCAAAAATATGTATTATCGACGCCTTGATTATGAAGACCAAATAAGGATGGAAACATGGTATTATGAATTAATGTATTCCACAATGTCGGTCTCCCAGATAATGCCAAACTAAGTGGTCCTAAATTATTTCCTATAGTTAAAGCAATAATATAAGAAATAATTGTAAATATTAAAAACATATACGGGGTAATATTTTTTATAGCAATATTTATTCTGTTGGATTGACATCTTGAAACCAAGAATTCAAATAAAAGGAAAAAACATATTGTTAAAAATCCATTTCTTGAATTACTATAATAATATAAAATAATAGATATTACTGTAATAATAAAAATGTAAACATATTTTTTTTTCTTACTTTTTCCTAAAGCTAAAATATAAACGCCAAAAAATATTGGTAAAAAATTTTTAAATACAGCATTAACATGCTCAAACCCCAGGCTATTTCTTTGTATAAGTTCTCCACTTATTAATCTTACTGTATTGTTCCCAGATACGAATCCAATCTTTCCCAAAATTAATGTAAGAAAATAGAAGAAAATAGCAGACATCACATAATTTTTTATAAAATTGTCATAATCTTTGTTATCATTTATATATATAACTGCAAGCAATAATGCTAATATAATATCAACTTCCTTGGTTAAAAATGTAACAACTATTGCAACAATTAAAAAAAAGAAAAAAGGATATTGTTTTATCCTTAGATTTTTACGATAGAATAATACTAATAATGATAATGTGATAGGAATAATCATTAAGAATGTTTTAATCGGACCGATAAAGATCCCCCATACACCAGTATATTTTATAAATAACACCAAAAAGATTATCAAAAATTTAATGTCAAAATGTGGCCTTTTCACTTTAAATTGTATCATATAATCACCCCTTATTTTTTCCTAAAAAATCATATAATATATATTTCCGATGAATAAAAATATATATTAAGCATGAAAACACTATTATTACAACCGTTCTCAAATATAGATTGTCTATATTTCTTGCAAAAAAATAAGGCAAAAAAACGGAAAACGCACCTTTGGTGAGGTACATACCAAATATAGGTACAACTGATTTATAATTTAAATTGTTTCTTGTTGCAAAAACTTGAAATATCATTACAATAAATTCTGCGGATACAGTACCAATACAAGCTCCTAATGCTCCAAACTTAGGAATAAATATTATATTTAAAAACAAATTACACACTGCACCTAATACTGTTGAGACTAAATAAATTGTATCTTTTTCATTTGGTATCAAATAATTTGTTCTTATAACAGATGCGATAGATGAAAACAAAATTGATGGTGCCAATAATTTTAAAATTTGTCCTGATAATGAAAATTCTTTACCAAATAAGATTTCAGATAAATCATTCGATATGAGTAATAATCCTATAATAATGGGTATAACTAAGAAAAAATTCAATTCGAAAGTTTCTTTTATTTCACTTTTTATATTGCCCAAATCCTTTGCCATATGAGGTAGCATAACCGTCCCTAATGCACTTACAATACTCAAAGGAATGTTAATTATTTTTTCAGCATTTTCATAATTACCCAAATCGAAATTACCTACCAGTGCTCCTATCATTGTTTTATCCATAATCCTATAAACCCCATAAGCTATAACAGGAATAAACAAAATTACACATGGCTTTATATGTTTTAAAATATTTTTAAGATCTATTTTAACTTTAACTAATTCTCGTTTGACAAAAATCCATAAAAAAGCTTGGCTTGCTAATGCACTAAAACTCATAATCAATGTATACAATACCAAATCGTTTTTGTCTCTAACAAAAATAATAATAAGAAAAAATGACAAAAATTTTATTACAATATTACGAGTAACAGTAATCTTAAATTTTTCTAAGCCGAAAAAGAACCAGTTAATATCGAGTGCTACTGTTACTAAATACACCGTTTGTACAAACATAATATTTTTGTTTGGATAAGGAATCAACATAACGAAAATTATATATGTTATTGTCATTACTATAGTAAGCGACAGCTGTAACCCGTATATCTCCTTAAACACAATTGACAACCTTTTCTTGTCATGTGATTCTCTGGCAATTGTTCTAGCACCATAATTGTTAATGCCCAACATTGATACTAGCATAAAATAATAAACTATTGAATATGTATATGAATAAATACCTATATTATTTGCTCCCAGTACGCGAGATATATATGGTACAGTAATAAGTGGTAATGCAATTATTAACACTTGATAAACTAAATTGTATAAAAAATTTTTATTTTTACTTTTCATTTTTCTCTTCCAAACTATTTTTTAAATATGTAAGTGATTTTTCCTTTAACCCACTAATTACACTTTCGTAATCAGTATAATCAACCTCTTCAAGATAATTATAGTTATTATTAAACGAAAACGACATCAACCGATTCTCCAATTTCATTTGTTTTAATAAAGTTAACACTCTATCATCACTTCCGTACATATTACCATTTTTCACTGTAATAAATCGATTTCTAAAAATTGTTGAAAAAATCGTTCCGTGAAAGGACGTTGTGATTACTAACTCTGCATTTTTAATAAGATTTAAGTATATCTCTGGGCTTTCACTATCAACAATCTGAAATCCATACTTTTTGATTCTCCTCAGATAAAAAGACTTTGAACTCCATGTAATTACTTTCATATTATATTTATTTGAAATTTTTTGAACAAATTTGCAAATTTCCTTATCAAATGTTGGAGCATAGAAAAATATATATTTTTGAAAAGTCTTTTTATATTTGCAAATTATTTTTTCATAATCACACAAATCTAGTAAAAGTGTAGGATCTAACACAACTGGAACTTTTTTATCTATTAAATCCATAATCCACTTTTGACCATTATTTTCTCGAATTGAAATGGCATCAAATGCGTTCAAAAGTTTAATATATTTGGAAACATCATCAGTATTATCCTGTATTTTTTTTGCACCAAAACTTGGAGCATATGCGATTTTTTTTGCCTTTTTCACCCAATTCAAAAAATAAGCATCGTCGTAATCATCTATGGTAATATTCCAAATTTGATCACTTCCTGCAATGACAATATCGTATTTTTCAATAATTTCACTTGATTGATGATATTCCTTTGATAAATTAAAATATTTATTTTTAAATTCTTCATATTGACGATTATTATTCTTGATTCTTTTTTCATGAGGTAATAATATGATATTCTTCAAAATATTTTTTATAGAATTATTCTTAAATCTCACACTATATATTTCTTGTTGTCCTTTTGAAGAAAAATTAATTATTTCAACTTCATATCCTAATCTTTGGATAACAGTTTGTATTGCATATGATTCCATCATGGAACCACAATTATATGAATTGTGAAAAGTGATTATACCTATTTTTTTCATAATGTTTCCTCTACACTTCTGCAAAATATTCTTTTCTTTTATTTCTTTTTATTTTATGCTTAATATTAAATAAGAAATATAATAAAAAGTACATTTTCTTTCTACATAAACCTATGACAATTGTTTCAATCATGTTATCAGTTTTCTTTGTTTCTAGAATACTTTTATATGGTTCAAAATTTAAAAAATCAAAAAAACTCAATGCTTCTTTATATGATTCCAAATAAGAAATTCTATCAATAATTGTTCTTATAGCATCTATTTTAAATTCTTCCTTTTTCTTCATAATATAATAATCACAAAATTGATTATCTTCCAATAATAAAGAATCTAGTATAGTATGAAATCTGATATCTGAAGAAATTATATTCTTATTAAAACTGTGTGTTGCTGATCCATTTGCATATCTATATAAATAGAAAGATTTACTTTCAATAGAACAATAATTCGCTTGTAAAAATGCTTCTATATTAAAAATCATATCTTCACCATTAATTATATCTTCATGAAATTTAATATTATTTTTTTTCAAAAATTCAAGTCGAAATAATTTGCTATATGGACCAGAAATATAAATGTTTTTATATCCAATAATATATTTTAATATATCCTTCTTTTCCAATTTTTCACCCAGAAATTTAGAATAATATATAATATCCTTATTGCTTTGTAAACCAGAATAAATTATATTTAACCAATTATCATCTAAGGTATCATCTGCATCTACAAAGGAAATATACTTACCATGTGCTTTATCTATTCCAACATTTCTAGAATGCGACACCCCATAATTTTGATTATTAATTAAAATTATATTTTTGTATTTATCATATTTTTTTAAAATACTCCAAGTATTATCTGTTGAACCATCATTAATGATGATTAACTCTAATTCATCTCTATTGTTAAATTTATCTATTATATTTTTCAAACACTTTTCTATATATAAGTTCCCATTGTATACTGGTATTATCAATGATAATTTCATTTTTTCAAACCCTCTTAATTGTTTTAATAGACAAACGCAATTTCGTATAAATATACATAACAAATGGTATTTTACATATAAAAGCACAATAAAAAATACATATTTTACTTCTACTCTCTTCTACTATTTGTTTAACTATAATAGCAAAATCTTCATTTTGGATAATTTCTTTCATTTCTTTATATTTCCTCAACTTTGCAATTTCACTATCTATTAATCTTACTTTCTTTTTTGTAAAATAATTATTATCATTTACCATCTTTCTGATATTTTTTTTTATTTTTATTGTGTCAATAATATAATTTATATCTTTGATTTTTTTCAAAACATTGAAACTAGAATTAGTAATACTCGTTGAAAACATCAAATAATTATAAAATACATCATCATGATAAAATATTCCATCAACAAATTCACAATAACTTACCAAAAATAACATATCCTCGATATAATGTGCATTAGTATCAAATTTTATATTTTTAACAATATTGTATTCATATAAATATCCCCAAATGTATCCACCTATTTTACCATTAACAATATTAAAAAACATATTCTTATTAGAACAAGATTCTCTTTTTGATAATTTTGAACCTTTCTCTGTAATAAGCCGGTAATTGACACCATTCAATTTCCCTTTTTGATAATTTGAAATTAGTATTTCAAATAACTCTAAATCTAAAAAATCATCTCCATCAACAAAAAATATGTATCTGCCTTTTGATGCATCTATACCTCTATTACGAGCAACAGATGGTCCTGCATTCGCCTGTTTCAAAAGATTAACCCTTGAATCCTTCTCTATAATATCTTCAACTAATTCAACAGTATTATCTTGAGAACCATCATCTATTACAATCACTTCTATATTTTTATATGTTTGATTAATAATCGAATGAAGACATTTTTCTATAACTTTACTGCCATTATATATTGGAACAATTACTGAGATTAAATCTTCACGCATACTTTCCCCTAACTTTGATAAATACTGCTAATTTCATTTATATACTTTTCCAAATTATTCACATAATAATTTGAAAGAAGTACATCATCCCTCATGGTTTTCATTAATTGTTTATTCTCCAATAGACTTAAAACATAATTGGCCAATTCATCATCATCATCTGAAATAAATCCCGTTTCTCCATGTTTAACTATTTCTTTAAGACCATCCGTTGGAGTAGTTACAATAGGTAGTCCACAAGCTATTGCTTCTAATGCACACATTGGAGTTCCTTCGTAAATCGATGTCATAATCATAATTTTTGAACTAGCTAGCAATTTATATGGATTAGACATAAAGCCTTTCATAATAATGTTATTTTGAAGTTTTAGACTTTTTATTTTTTCTCTTATTTCATCCTCTAAATCACCATTTCCTACTATAGCCAACCGTGTACTAGGCCTTTTCATGACTATACTGTTCATAATTTTTATTAGTCTTAGTGGATTTTTAGGATATGATAATCTACCAAGAAAAATAAGATCAAAATCATAAGAATTCTCATCATACATAATTTTCTTTTTTAAGTCTTCCACATCAATTACATTATACAAAACCACTGATTTTTTAGAGACTTTCTTTTTAAACTTATAGTTATCCAGCGCAGATTTTGAAACCCATACAATACTACTAAATTTATTAGAAAAAAGTAAAAATAAAATTGATTTTAGAGAAATAACTCTCATATTTTCATGATTACCATGAATATGAGCTATTATTTTTATCTTCTTAGAACATAAAGCAGCCATTATACATGATTTTGCGTCATGAGCATGTATAATATCTGGTTTTTCTTTTTTGATTAATTTTTTCACTTCTGAATATGTGAAAGATTTTAAAGGTAGAACTGAAATATTTCTATCTTTTAAACTTTTTTTGTTTTCACCTATTTCCGTAACATAATACATTTTATAATCATCTTTATTTAGAGATTGTATAATCTGACAAGCAACATTTTCTGCTCCTGAAAAACTGTTTGTACTTATTAAATGAAATACTTTTTTCACATTTTTACCTCTTTACTAATTAATCTAAAAACTCATTATACACTTTGACCATAATATCTCTAACATTATTAATATCATATTTTTCAATTTCATTTGTATTACTAAGACCTATTTGTTTATATTGCTTCGAATTATTTATGAATTTATTAATACACTCATATATCTCTTCTACATTAGCAGGATTGAACAGCATTCCATTCTCACCATTTATTAGATCCACATTACCTTTAATTTTTGAACAAATACAATATTTCCCACAGGTCATTGCCTCCATTAACGAGGCTGATAACCCTTCTCTAAAAGAAGGAAAAATAAAAGCATCAGCTTCTTTTAAAATCAAAAAAACATCCGTTCTATAACCAGCAAGGATTACATTTTTTTCTAATTTACACTCTTTTATTACTGATATTAGATATTCTTTCAAATCTCCCATACCACAAATGATATATGTGAATTTTTTTTCATTCAGCATTGCCAAAGCTCTAATTACTGATTCATGATTTTTATTAGCATTTAATTCTCCAATGGATACAAAAAGTAAATTTTCATCCGGAATATTATATTCGTTTCTTATTGTTGCCTCAGATTTTGCATTCAATATTTTCTCCATATTGATACCAATTCCTGGAACATATATTGCTTTTCCTCGCAATTTCATTTTTAATCCAATTTGATAATCTTCATTATTTATCAATATTAATAAATCCGTATACTTTGCTAATAGCATTTCAATTGGTTTATAGATAATTTTATTTTTAAGTGGACAACCCTTATAAAAGAAAAAACTATGAGGTGTATAAACTACTTTACGAATCTTTGCTCTTTTAGCTGCAATGCGAGCAATAACGCCACATACTGCATTGTGACAATCAACAACATTGATATTGTATCGTTTAATAATGTTTTCTAACTGAATCAAATTTGTAATCATTTGTATACAAGGAGTTCTCACAAAAGAAATATTATGAAGAATACATCCTTTTTCTAATAATATTTCATTCTTTTGATTTTTGTCTTTATCTTCAAAATTACATGCACAGTGTACTCTATATCCCATTTTTTGATAAATGGATATATTAGATAATTCAAATGAAGTTAAAAAATCTCCATATGTACACACAAATAATACGTCTTTATTCATATCTACTGCTCCTGTCTAGCAAGAAGTTCATAATACTTATCGCATATTTTTTTCCATGTATACTCATCAGCCACTCTTCTTTTTGCTTTTTCCCCTAATTTAATAATATCTTCTTGCTTCATTCTATCCACTTGATTTATCATCCTAGATAATTCACCCTTATTTCTTCCCCAATAAATTGCACACTCCTGGGCAACTTCTCTATTAAATCCTACATCTACAAGTAAATTCAGATTCGTACTACCTAATGCCTCAATAAGACTTGGATTTGTTCCGCCAACTGTATGTCCATGGAAATAAGCATACGCATTTTCTCTAATCTTTTTCAACACTTCTTGATCGTACACTGTACCTACAAATTTAATTCTCGAATCTGCTTTGAAATGAAGTTTTAATTCCAATTCATTCAGAAATTTATTATTCACATTTGTAATAATTGCAAAATCACGCTTTGAGTTTGATTTCATAAATTCACGAATCATAATTTCAAATGAATTTTCTGGAACGAAACGTCCAACAACCAAATAATAATCTTTCTTTTTTAGTTTCTTTTCTTGATACCAATTTACTAATTTGGGATCAGCATCAGATAGTTTACTTGGAGTCAAATCTGCACCATATGCAATAAATGTCGTCTTAGGATTTCTTTTTTTTATTCCTTTTCCATCATAGCATTTGTGAATATACTTCTCGATGTTGACAGAATCGCATATAGCAAGATCACAATATTTAATCATCATCTGCTCTGATATTTTCCAGTATTTTCTCACTGGTGCAGACCACTTGGCTCTCATCCATTCATGTCCATCCGGATTCAAATATACTTTTCCTCCCAACTTATGAATTTCTTTATAAAAATGGCATGCAACTGGTCCTATTCTACATGCCATAATATATACAATCGGATGTTTAATCTGATGTTCTTTAATATAGGAACAGCATTTTTTCAGTGCTGCCACGTCATAATAAATTGCTACAGCAGGTCCCAATTTAGGAATCTTAATTTTAAAACAATGAGCATTATGGTAAATGAATTCTGAACTTGATATTTGAGTCACTCCGGTAACCTTTGTTTCATCCATTGCACCATCACCATTGGCTTTACATGCCACATGATATTTGATATTATCCTTATTCTGATGATATTCTGTCAACTTGTCAATAAAAGTTTCATATCCTCCATATGCACCTAGTGACTTTCCACCAACCAGAAATACATGTTGTATATCTTGACTCATAATCTTCTCTCATTTCTTTTATAATAAAAATTTATTTTAATACTTTTAATCCTAAAAACGACAAACAGCGGAAGATTTATCATCTCTCCGCTGCGGCACCTCAACCCTCCTTAGTCGGCCAAAACGCTTGATTTTTCAAGCTTTTTGCTCACTTTTCCGGGTAAGAAAATATGAACTTCGAAGTATAGCCTGACGACTCACTACCTCTTGTCCCTATTATGCCCTAAACATATTATGCCCTAACCATATTATGACCTAAACATATTATGACCTAAACATATTATGCCGTATTCATATTATGCCCTAAACATATCATGCCATAAACATATTATGCCATATACATATTATATTCTATTTTAATTCAACATATTTCAAACAACATTTGCCTTTGATTAAACGGTATATCAAATTATACTTATATATGACACTATTTACAACATCTATTTTACATGGACCCTTCTTGTTTCAAAACTGATAACACCGTTTTACATAGGATACGCAGATCCAGCCCCATACTCCACTCTGCTATGTATTTGGTGTCTAATTTCACTACTTCTTCAAAATCTGTAATTTCACTCCGTCCACTCACCTGCCACAAACCGGTAATGCCTGGTCTAATTGATAATCGTGCTCGATGATGGAGATCATAAGCAGACCATTCATCAAGTGTTGGTGGTCTTGTACCAATTAACGACATATCACCCTTTAAGACGTTAAAGAACTGTGGGAATTCATCCAGCGAAGTTCTTCTTATGAAATCTCCAATACCTGTTTTTCTTTTACCATTTGGCAGTATCTTGTTACCGATTACTCTCGTATCAAATTCAACTTTGAACATCATACCATCTTTGACCCGATTTTCTTTCATCAAATCTTTCTTTCGTTCTTCCGCATCCATATACATACTTCGGAACTTGTACATTTTAAACTTTTTACCGTTTCTACCAACTCGTACTTGAGAGAAAAAGATTGGCCCCGGAGAACTAATATATATTGCTGGTGCAACAAACAAAAATACAATTCCAGTAAAAATACAGCCAACTATTCCTCCAAGGATATCGAGCAGTCTCTTTGCAACCACCTGTTTGACAGTTGCATAATTCATACTTGCAGTAAGCACTGTATATCCACCAATTTTTTCTACAAACTGCTTACTACCAAGTGTTTCTGACACTTTTGCTAAATTCAGATGAATAGTAACACCCGTCTCCATAAATTGATCAATCAAGTCTTGTGGATACGGATGTTCAGAATCCACATTTATCAAAACTTCATCAACCCATTCTCTGCACACATAGTTAGCTGCCGTATTTGAGTTAGCTACAACCTGTATTCCATCAATCATTTCACCTTGCATATCATTGTCAATAATAACAATTCCCGCAATATTAAACAATTCAAAATTACGTTTTCTAATTCTTTCCACAACGGTTGACGCAATATTCTCAGTAGTAACAATCAGTAGAGATCTGTTACCGCCAGCAATCATTTTCTTCTGAATTAGTTTCTTCCATATAATTCTTACCACATATGCAAGAATTGCATATACAACAGCCATTAAATACAGCGCAGTTCTTGAATACTTATCTCCTTCCTGTACGGTGAACAAATATAATACAGAAAGTAATTCTACTAGCACAACATGTTTTATTGTTGTAGAAAACTCCTGATAGTATCCTCTCTTTAGAACATTTTTCAATGTCTCAAAAAAGAACAGCACAACCACATCTGCCAATTCAACAAAAATTGCCATATTTCTATACATTGGAATAATATAAGGATTTGTCATCCCATGTCTAAGTACATAGGATAAAAGAAATGCGACCTGAACACATATCAAGTCTAATATAATAAAATCATAATGTTTAAACCAGCCATTAGAGCTTTTTCTATACATATCTCTCTACCCCCCCCCGAAAATTTCGGCGGGTTTCTTCAGTTTCTTTTTCCTCTTCCATCGGTTACAATAATCTATCTCATCATAATTTCCCATGTTTATATTCATCTTTATTTTGACATGTCAACAGCCCACAAGTTTGCAAGAACTTGTAGAGCTGAGACTAATCCTCCTTTTTCGATTCTACTCATTAAGATTGGGTCAAAATTGAGCATCCAAGAAGCCACACCTCTTTTCATGCATCATTCTATTTGACGAACTACATCATTAATGAGAAATCAAAAAAGTTCTCAGCCAATAGGACAAACGCTTGAAAACACTGGGTTTTTCTTGGTTGTACCTATTATATAGCAGTTCCCCACCAGGCTCATATCACCCTTCAGCACATTGAAAAACTGCGGGAACTCGTCGATGGAAGTCTTCCTTATAAAATGTCCCACGCCCTTGATAATTCGCGGATCGTCCTTCATCTTGAACATCAAACCGTTCATCTCATTCTTTTCCATCAGTTCTTTTTTTCGTTTCTCCGCATCCATATACATAGACCGGAACTTATAGATCTTGAACTTGCGTCCATTCATACCCACACGCTCCTGCGCGAAGAATATCGGTCCCGGGCTTTTACTATAGATAGCCGGCCCTACGAAGATGCATAAGATACCCGTAAGTATCACGCCCACGATACCGCCCAGGATATCCAGACATCTCTTCAAAACCGCCTGTCTCAGGCTGGCCATCCTCAGGCAGCTGGTCATAACTGTGTAACCCGCAAAGCTCTCTATGAGCTTATCTCCGCCTAATTTACCAATCTTAGACAACGTCACATGAATGGTGATTCCCATCTCCACACAGGCTTCCATTAATTCCGAAGGCAACTCCACATCATCAGGCAGATTAACCAGTACCTCATCCACCACATTCTTCTGGAGGTATTCGATGACATTCGTCTTCTTATTCAACACATGAACACCATAAGTTTCTATGGATTTTCCATTATCATCCAGTAAAACCACCGCATTGATACGGTAATCGCGGTACCTTATCTTCTTTATCGCCTCTATCGTCTCACTCACTACTGCTATAGAAGTCACCAGAACCACCGAACGTCTGTCTTTTAATCTCTCGACCCGGCTTCTGACAATCTGCTTAAGCAACATACGCAAGCACCACATCGCCACGATTCCAAATCCCCATGTAAACATGAAAACCATACGTGAAAAATTAGAAGATACCTTCACCACGAACATATACGCAACAAGGCAGACCATGGTAATCGAGACATGCTTAATCACCGCCACCAATTCCGCAAATGGTCCTCTCTTTATGATATTCTTATAAGATTCATTAAAGAGCATAACAAGAAGATCCATCAAAACCAGCACAAAGCCCACTCGCAGATAAGAATCATCATCATATGGGAAATCAAAGCCATTACGAATCATATAACTTAAGACAAATACAACCTGAAGCACGATAATATCCAGCAAGATAAAATCCCAGTGTTTTAATAAACTATTCTTCTTATTATTGTACATTGGTCAACATCACTCACCTATCCTCATTTACTACTCTGGTATAACTCGTGTCACATATTATGTAACTGAGTTTAATTCTAACATACCCCACTTCATTTTTGAAGCACTAAAACTGCTTTATTTCTTACCATTTTTTGCATATTTTCCATATTTAGTCACACAAATAGCTTCCATCCTCCATGAACCGCTTATTTAAAATCAACTCTTTTGCACAAACACAACCCAAATACAATCATACTCAACAAACTAAGCTTCTAACCTCCCTACTCCCACAATCCCCGTGACATCCCATGTCACGTGCCCTCACTGCCACCCACAAACTTTTCTTTTCTCTTCTCCACAACCCCGCCACCGGCCCGTACCCAGCCAGTCAGAAAGTCTTACCGAGTGCAAAAAACACAGTGCGTTTATGGATATCGGAATAAGCTGATAAATATCTTAGGTCGAAGTCACCCCGGTTTATGGGATTCAGGCATATTCGGCATGTATGCTGATGCATACCTGCCTCAGGATGCCTCGAAATGGTGCTTGGTAAGCACCATTTCGTCCCATAAACCGGGGTGACTTCGACCTAAGATATTTATCAGCTTATTCCGATATCCATAAACGCACTGTGTTTTTTGCACTCGGTAAGACTTTCTGACTGGCGTCCCTCCCCCTTACTCCTCATCCTCATGCTTATAATACTTCGTATACCGCTTTCCATAATACTGCCCATAATACTTCCCGCTAGTCTTCTTAGTAACCTTATTAAGAATAACTCCCAGAATCGGACAATTCGCATTCTCCAGCTTCTTCTTAGTCTCCTGAGCAAACCGATATTTAATCATCCCGGCTTCCAACAGAAGAATAGCTCCATCACACTGCTGAGATACAATAGCAGCATCCACAACCATCCCCAGCGGAGGACAATCCACGATAATATAATCAAAAGTCTCTCTCAATTTAGTAACCATAACCTGAAACATCTTACTGGAAAGTAATTCCGTAGGATTAGGAGGTACCACTCCTGCAAATATAACAGCAAGAGAAGGAGTATCCGTAGCATACATAATCTCATTGAAAGTACACTGTCCTGACAGGAAATGAGATAACCCTTTCTTCACTCTTCCACCTGCAACCTGATTAATCAGTGCAGGCTTACGAAGATCCACATCCAGCAGCAATACCTTCTTATTTAAATTAGCCAGTGACTGTGCCAGATGAAGGGTAGTACTGCTCTTTCCTTCTCCCGAGATACAGCTGGTAACCATAATCACCTTTTTATTATCTCCACAAAACTGAATGTTTGTACGCAGTGTCTTAAGTTCCTCGGTCACTTCATAGGATAGTTCTTCTTTTTCGAAAGCAATTTTTTCCATTATTTCTTCCTCTCATTTGTTTTAATATCATCTATAATCTTACGGGGATTCTTGACAAATATGCGTTTTGCATAATCATACCCCATCTTTTTTTCAACATAATCTGCGCATTCCCCCAGATTAGGGATGCGGTAAACATCATCATGACTGTCACTGGCGATAAAACTGACCAGATCCTCTTCCATGAGTTTTCTGCAAAATCTCTTTACCTTCCAGCCGCTTTTGCCCAGCACACTGTTGGCATTAATCTGTATATATCCACCCAGATTTACTATTTCCTCTACTAATTCTAACGTCTTATCTTCAAAAAGGCAAGGATAACGTTCAATATGGGCTAATACCGGTTTGAATCCGGCAACAATTAATTCATAAACCTGATTACGGATTGTCCTGAAATTGTGACTGGATGAGAATTCAACCAACACATAAGAACTGCCTGCCAAAGTTGGGCGTTCTCCATTCTTCAGACGCTTTACCATGCTGTTATGGCAATGGTATTCGCAGCCTAAATATACTTCCATATCAAGATTCATCTTCAGAATCATGCGCTGCATCTTATAAAATTCTTCTTTAATTTTCTCCATGGATGTTTCAAAATAGTCGATTCTATAATGTGGTGTCAGAATAATCTTCGTCACGCCCTGTCTGCTGGCACGGCGCAGCATCTTTCTGGCCATCTTATAGGTATCCGCTCCATCATCTACATGAGGAAGCATGTGGCAGTGAATATCCATGATATCTTCTATGTATTTCATGCATCTTCCCTTATCCCTTATATTCTTCTGAAAAATCCACTATACGGATTTTTATCCATTGTTTTTGTAATAAGCCAAAAATCTCTTTCAAGATGACCTCTTGAAAGAGATTTCCGTGGCTTTACTTAATTATCACTAATTAAGCTCTTTTTCTTCTGAAAGTAACGCAAGCTCCGAAAGCTGCTACCATAGCAAGTGCAGCAACAACAGTAACCATCATAGATTCTCCTGTTTTTGCTGATGTTGTTGTAGAAGAACTAGAAGATGTACTTGTTGAAGCAGATGATTTAGTTCCGTTATCAACAGCGATTGCAAATGGTGATAAACTTGTCAGACCTGTAATTGTTACAGTACCATTACCTGCTGTAGCAGCCTCTTTAGTCCAAGCACCATTCACATAGTGAAGTGCTGCAACTTTAGAGCTAGTAGTAACGCCAGGTACATTAACAGTAACTGAACCATTGGTCAGTGTACCAGTTAACTCAAAAGCATAGATGCTGGTTGTAGATGTACTAAGACCAGCAGCTGTAAGAATATCTGCAACAGAACTTACAGTTGGAGCTGCAACTGTGCTTGCGCTAACAGTTACACCTGGAGTAGCTGATGTCACTCCTGAAACTGGGCTTGGTGCAGCCATAACAGCCATACCTGTAGCTAAAGTAAGAACTAAAGCTAATGTTACTGCAAACAATTTTTTAGATAAATTTTTCATCGGTATCTCCTCCTTTTCTCAATATTGATAGAACTTCCCGGCCGAAAGCCCATGAGGCCTATCTTCCTGTATTGTAACACAATCATTTTTCTTTGTAAAACAGTTTGATTACTAATTCTTTCAATTTGTCATAATTGACCAAATATTCGTCATGTTCTGCACCTGCAGTTATCTCTCCCGGCACTATTTCCGGTTCATCCTCCAAATCATAGCTGGCCAGACTCTTTAGACTGTCTGCGCTTAAATCTGTATTCATATATGGGCTTGCAGCATTATACAGAGTGTTATACATATCTGCACTGCCTGAAGTCATGGTTTTTGCCTTTGACAGTAACGCCGGTATAAACTGATTCTGACGTTTCATACGATCCATATTGCTTCCAGTCACTGAAGTATCACGATACCGTACATAACGTTCTGCCTGTGCACCATTTAGAGTAATCGTACTTCCCTGCACAAATGCCGGATCAATAACAGTATAATCTTCCGGCACTGTCAATTCCACACCCCCTAATGCATCTGTGATACTGGTGATTCCATCAATATTCAGTGCAAGACATTCATCGATAGGAATCTGGTAGAGCAGCTCAGATACTGCATTTTTCATAAGCCAGTTGCTCTTGCTTCCACCGTCTCCATATCCATACTGGAGGGTTATCTGGGCCTTTTCTGTAGTGGATAAGGTTCCATTACTGTCATAGATATCCACAGCCACCATAGATTCTCTCGGGATTTCCAACATTTTTGTCTTCTTGGTCTCTGTATCCATAATCAGTACGATAATACAATCTGACTGACCGGCAAATCCCGGGCTTTTCACTGTCTGTGCACTTTCCCTGGTATCTACTCCAAGAAACAGCAGTGTATTTAAGTTTGTGTTGTATTCATATTCTGTTCCATTATAAATGATATTGCGATAGTCAATGGTTTCCGTTGTCTCTACGTCTTCACTGGCCTGACTGTTCTGGGTTATGGTTTTGTTCCGGTTACGGGTTGCAAAGAATACTCCTGCTCCCACAGCGGCTGCTAATATTAACACTACCAGAATAATCGTAACCAAATTCGAATTATTGCCCTGCTTCTTCACTAATTAACACTGCCTCCACTAAATATCGGTTGTTCGGTTGACCTGTAATACAGGTGCTGAGCGTAAGGATTCTGCTGTTGATGTCTACTGTCACATCTCTGTTCACGATATTATTCATATCATTACCATTTAATATAGAATCTAAATATTCCTGACGTCCTGCTTCCTGAGTAAAATCAAAGGTGTTCAGTATGTGCCGGTCACTATAAACAACTGAAGCAAATATCTGATATGTACGTTTGTAATCTGGCGTATAGACGATAATCTGCGGATGCGCTGCCATATAGCTGCTGTCCCGATACTTCTGAAGTGTACCGAACATACTTCCATTTCTCATATTATGTCCATAAACTACTGTATCAAAATCTGAGAAGTCCTTTGCATTATAGTTTTCTGTATAGATAGATCCCGGATATCCGGCAGCTCCTTCTATGGTATTATTCAGATAATAGACATTGTCCGTCGCTGATTGAGCCACTGGGTAATCCACATTTGTATCCGGAATCTGTATCCACGCATAGATATCCGGATTCGTCTGCCATAGAGTATTAAAGTCTATGGGGATGTCCACTGGAACCGGTGTCTCTGCCACTGGCTCCTCCACTGGTTCCTCTGCCGGTGCCGGTTCTGGTTCTTCTGCTGGCTCTGGCTCAGGTTCCGGTTCTTCTACCTCTGCTTTAAGATTTTCATATACATCTTCATTCTGCTTCTGACCCACAAAGTAGTATGTCAGATATCCTACACATCCTGCTACTATAAGAATCAGCAGCCAGAAGAATGCTTTTCTCTTTCCACTCATTATTATCGCCTGCCTTTAGGATGCTTTTCTGCTGCGTCGTCCTTTTTCCATAGGGATAGCGGCCAAAGTGCTTAATTGCAGATACTTTGTAACATCATCTTCATTTTTAATGGTATCATCCATGAAGTAACGGACTAAGACAAATGCAATTGCAAGGAATGCTCCAAGCAGTGCTCCAAGCATTATATTCTTCACAAGATTTGGACTGGATGGACTCTTTGGCAGTACTGCACGCTCTACATTCGTTGGCTTGTCTGTTGTCATAACTTCTGCGACCTGAGCTGCAATCGCATCAGACATTGCATTGGATATATCCATAGCCAGCTGAGGATCGGGATTCTCCACAGTAGTTTTTAAAATACGGGTATCTGTTGGATTTTCAACTGTTATGGTATTAACCAGATCTTCATATTCTGCATCCAGATTTAACTGTTCAATCACACTTTCCACAACCGGACGGCTGGTAGCAAGTGTCTGGAAGTCAACGGTCAACTGCGTTCCCATCTGCAAATCTGCCAGAGACGTCACACTGGTAGTTTTGGTCAGGATGTAAATCATCGATGAAGCCGAATACTGTGGGGTAATCATAGTTATCGTCACCGCGCCTACTGCTGCCACACCTATGGCCATACATAATACAATCAACCAGATCTTACGGATTAATATAGTAACTACTTCCCGAAGATCAATCTCAATTTCATCATCTCTCATTTGTTCATTCATAATTCTATCTCCTACGCCTTCTAGATTCACATAATCTAGACTATTTTAGCATAGTGGTCCTTGAAAATGCAATAGTCCTGACAAACTTTCATGATTTTTAACACTTTTAGACACTATTCCTGCCATTTCAATTATAATTCATCCATAAGCATACTGGTTATGCACTAATTATGAGCCAAGTTCACTCTGCAGGTTATGCAGCATTTCCGCAATACGCTCCATCCGGCTCTTAGGTCTTGCCTGCATGGCGCAGTATGACAGATACAATTCTTTCATATTATTTAGCAAATCTTTTTTCGGATACCATCCGTAATACTTTCGCGCCGGTCGATAGTCCCCTGGATTTTCATAGGTAAGTTTATTCTTTTGATACAGGATTTTCCCTCGTCGATTCACATGAAGCAGAGCCTGCCCTATCTCCTCTATGGTTCCACTGTGCTGCGGAAAGAGATTGATTCTGTCCCATCCGTAGTTCCAGTGTTCCAGATACCGGTACAGAAAGTCTGCCAGGTCTGTCTGGTCCAGCAGAGCACATTGCTGGGACGGTGATTCTTCAAAGGAAATCTGGCCTTTTTTTCTGAACTGTTCAAAGATATTATGGAAATAATCCTGCTCATCCTTCAGCTGTACGAGGTACGGGCTTCGAATAATGCGTATCTGCATTTTCTTCTTCAGACGATAGTAGTCACAGAGAAGTTCGCAGGATCTTAAAATAACTGTGTCCGCTGTTTCCACATTGGAAATAGCATCCAGGGAGTTTATGTATATTACCCGAGGTGCCCAGTATCCCCGGCTTCGGCTTACCAATCCATCTAACAAACTATTGAGATCTTCCATCTCTCCCTTATCCTGCCTGTGAAATCCCAGATACCCAGACAGATAAACCACTACAGAATAGTGATTGGATTGTAGCAGCTTCCTGGCAGGGGTACTGCTAATGGATATGTATTCATGCGCCTGCCTCTCCTGTGGGGATATGTAATCCTGCTGTTCACCTATTAAAGTGATGTGGTCATGGGGGAATGCTGTTTTTATCATTTCTTTCGTTGCCATGGCTATGTTGCCTGTAATTAGTACTTCCATATCTTTCCTTCCTTCTGTATCCTTCCTTGAATTTTACTGATATTTTTAGTTTCCTAAGCATTTGTGTATGTAATGACATATTTGATTACGCTGCTACTATAATATATGCTGCACATTCATCATATATGTCAGTAATGTTTGGCATAAGCCGGATATATTAGGTGCAAAAGCAAAAAGCTGCCGCACTAAGTAAATTAGCGCGGCAACTCTATCTCATTAATATTTCATAAATACATTTCTCTTAAATTTTATTTTTAGCCCGTCGCCTCAATATAAGAATTAAGGCAACTAATCCTGCAATACCTGCAGCTGCGATGACACTTCCAGCTATTAGAGGCACATTCGTTGTGCTCTTTATCTGCAAATCTCCCACAGGTGCAGCAGATTCATCTAAATCCACATTTCCCTGAGGTATCTGCTGCTCTGGCACTTCAGTGACAGGTACATTATCTGCTGGCTGCGTCCCCTCTCCTGCTTCCTGTGCAGCTGCATTACCAGCTGCATTGGCTGCTTCTTCTGCTGTTGTGGTCGTTGTGGTTGGCGGTGTTTCGGTAGTTCCCGTGGTTCCGGTTGTTCCTGCGGTTCCGGTTGTTCCCGTGGTTCCGGTTGTTCCCGTGGTTCCGGTTGTTCCTGTAGTTCCGGTTGTTCCTACCACAGTAGTTGTACCAGGTATTACAATTGTGGTTTCTACTGTTGTTTCGCCACCTGTTTCAGCAGCTCGATAGGTAAAAGTAAATACATTTTCCGCTGCATTACTGCTTAAAGTTTTAGTAAGAGATAATGCCTGCGGCACATAGTTTTCTATATAGTAGTAGGCAACTACCGGTTTATCTCCCACATCTCCGTAATAGGTATTGGCCGGCGCCAGGATATCCCCTGCAGCATTCAGATAATTTACAGTATAGCTGACACGGTTAGCAGTGATTCCATAAGCAACTACATAATCTTCATCCTTAACTACCGGAAAACTGGTACTTGAAAACAGTTCTGTATTATCTCTTCCGCTAAGACGGATTCCTTTTACATAGTACTTGCCGTCAGTCACCTGTATATCTGCCAGATTAAATGTGACCACTTCTCCATAATTTCTGGATTGTTTATACACGGAGTTTCCATTAATAGTACCCTTGTTACCTGTATATAAACTGATTGTGTAATTGTAAGAAGCTGCCTGTGTCTCTTGTAGCCCTGCTATACAGCGAACAGGTGCATGTATCAACATGATGAGACATAACACTGCCATTATTCTTGAGCACTGCATAACTAAGCACTTCACATTCGAATCTTTCATAGTCTCATCACACCCCTTTCTTTGTATTATCCTTACGCTTCATTAAAGAATAACATCCTATAATCAACAGGAAGAGTCCACTAATGAGCAGGATAACACTAAAGAACAGGATATCGGAATCATCACTGGTCTTTACCGGACTTCTGACTGCGGTCTGGATTACCCGGTCCCCGGTCACTCTGCGGACTACTGTCCGTGTGGTTCCTTCAGGGACTTTTTCCACTGCGTAATTCATCTGCAGGCTGGCAAGTGTCTGTTGGTATCCATTTCCCTGTGTCTCGCCCTCTACTTTAAGCCACAGGCGTACCCAGCCATTTTGCCCGGTACTTAACCGATCCAGATAAAAATAATCTTCCAGAGAATCTGTCGCCTGATGCAGTCCGATCTGGTTCTGACTGGTGTCTTCTCCGCCAACAGTGGTACTGTCATATAATATGGTTTCCGTATTGGAATTTCCTATATAAGACAATCGATATTCATAGACCCCACCGGATGCAGTTATCTTTGCATCCTCTAATGTCTTGATTATCTCGTTGGTCATGTACCAGTCCGTCTTTTCCTTACCGGAATTCTTTATCTGCACTTTCAGTTCGATACTGTCTCCAGGTTGAATATTAGCAGTCTCATCATTGATACTGGAACTGGTAAAATTACTGTTCATCTTAGTACCATCAAAATCAACCAGCCATTTATCACTTCCCTTAAAATTTCTGGCAGAAACCAGAAGAGTATTACCTATAATCAGTATTAAAATCATCATAATGCTCATATAAATTCTGATTCTGTGACCTCTTAGCTGTCCCTTTTTCACCTGCTTCTGCTTATTTTTCCCCTGCGAGGATGATGCTAAATGCGGCGATTTGTCACTTCGTTTCGGGAAATATTTCGTCTTTTCATCTATCATATTCTCCCCTCCTATCGCAGGCTCATACTGCTTTCATCATCAGATACCGTTACATCTACACCCCAGGCACTCTTGATTGCTTCCCCTCCGTTATGGGTCTGTACTGCATCCACCTCAGCTTCCAGTTTGCACACATATCCATTATATTCATATACATATGAAATGGTGTTTCCGTTCTCTGCCTTTTTCCATTTTTTTGCAACTTCAGGATCAATCTGGAAAGTATCTGAAATCGGTGGTGTCTCGCTCCCTGCTTCCAATGCATTGGTATAATAGAGTACAGTACGCTCCTTTGTAGACGCATCAGTATCCACCACCCAGCCATTTTGCGAAAGTAGATTCAGTAAAATCAGATCCGGTGACATGGTAATGTCTTTCATCTCATCATTGGTCCAGCTTTTTGTCAATGTGACCCTGACAAATGCTGCGATACTGCCTGTATTGCGTACACTGATTCGCTCTTCATATTTCTTTCCAATCTGGAACTTTTCATTTTCCTTGACCATTTTGGATAGTAATTCTTTGGTTCCTGTCTCATCCCATACCCCGTCCTCTGTATAATTTCTGCTGCTGACTATCTCCCCATTTTCTACCAGTGATACACCGATATTGGACATATTCAACTGTGCAGAATAGCTCTCGCTATAGTAGGTCAGTGCCGCCCGTGTACTTCCCACAGTGCTGGCAAGCAGCAATATTGCTGCCAGAATAAGAAGCAGAGCCGCTTTTATAGAAACTGGCTGATTTATTTTTTTCATATTCTATCGCCTCCTACTCCTTATTTACGCACCTTCATTAATCACAGTCTGATTCCAGTCTGCAATGGGATTCCCCGCCGTATCATAAAAAACCGGAGAACATTCCTGCACTACCACCACATCAAAGTCTGGTACAATCTCCTCTTCTGTATTTACCGGATATTCTACTTCTGCCAGCAATTCACTGGTCATCTCTCCTGCCGGCAACACCAGGTCATAATACCAGAATCCATCCTTACCGTCCCGCCAGTTTGCAGCCGGATGATATATCACATCATTTTCTGCAAATACCTGTACTCTTACGAAGCAGGCGTAATCTCCAATGTTTTCTATGGTTATATGTTTTCCGTCACGTTCAACTACCTCATTTGGTATGGTTTCTGTAAAACCAAGTTCTAACACTGCATCACCTGCTGCTGTCGCGTATGTGGTAAAATATGCCAATGCACTTCCTACAGACAGGGATAATATCATTACAAGTGCTGCGGCTGTAAGGAGTATAAATCGTTTTCCGGGTTTCTTATCTCTCCTATTCATCCCCTACACCCCCTTCATCACTGGAATTTACAGCTGCATCTTTTAATTCATTACTGTCTGCCAGCGGTGTCCACAGATATACATCTTTTTCTGCAAATTCAAAATGATTTACTACTCCATATCCACCCACGATCCGGCCATCATGCTCGTTGGCATATGCAACACTTACCGTATCTTCTGCCGGTATCACAACCTGTTGGACTTTTAAAGAATCTGCTGTCAGCTTATATCCTGAGCCACTGTAGGCTTCCGTGACCGTAACTGCAGAACCTGCTGGAATCTGTTCTATCAGATGCTCTTTTTCTCCTGCTTCATCGAAAGTCAAAGCCCTTATCTTACAATAGCTCTTATTTTTCGGGGTAACTATATCAATTCGAAATACAAAGGTTGCTTTTCTTCCCATAGTGATATGATGATTGATCATATTCTTCTGAATCAGAAGATTTCCATATCTCATCTGCTGTTCCGGCTTAAGATTTAGTGCTAAATCTCCAATCAGATTGTATTGCCAGTCATCATTTTGGGTTGTATAGTAATAATTATTAGGCAGAGAAATCAGATATGGTTTAAACTGATACGAATAATAATCTGTATCAACCGGATCGGTCCATACCAGATATAATCCGGTTGGCAAGTCTCTTACACTTGCTTCGCCATTTTCATCCGTTGCAGTCCCTTTTGCAACATCTGCCCCGTCCCTTAGTAACACTGCCTCCTCCGCTTTTGCTTCCCACGCTGCTGCTGAATCACCATCCTGCTTTATGCTTTCAAACTTCATCCCGGAGAATGCTCCCAGACCTTGATAGTTTCCGGATTCATCTATCTTAGCCACCCGGTACAGGTCAATTGAGACACCGCCCGGCACCTTTATCAGATCCTCGAATTCTCCTGATATGAAGAAGTCCATAGAACAATCTGTCCGCTGTGTATCAATGGGACTTGCTGCTTTCACATTCAGAAGAGGAAATGCAGATAATACGAACAGCAGCACCAGCAGGAGTGCACTTCCCTTTTTTATTATTTTCTTCCTCATCGCATCTTATCCTCCTTCACAAACCTGTTGTGATTCCCCGGACTATACTTCTGACTTTATCTCTGACCGGGAATCTCATTGTCAGTAACATATTTTCTAAAGGGATACAACTGTAAGGACAAACCGGATTTTTCTCCCTGATTTTCCGGGCTCTCCTTATGGCTGTATTCATTTCTGCATATTTATAATATTGATTTTGCTTCTGTTTTTATATAGTCCGGAGTGGGGAACACCCCGGACTATATATAGTAAATCCAAAAGTTTTGAAATGTTTCTTATATTTACTGCTTACTGTTTTTGTGATTTCTTGCGGCTTGTAAACAGGAATCCTGCCGCTGCAATCATCAGCATACACCCGCCAAAGGTAAAGATTGTGGTTCCAATCCCACCGGTAGATGGAAGTGATGAAAGTTTGGTATCCATTATACTCATAGAATCAAAATCCCCGAAAGTATAGGTTGTTGTATAAACCATAGTATCTCCAACCAGCTGATGAGACTCTGACTTATCGTCTGCAGTGGTATCTCTTGATAGGAGATAATAAGAATTATTAATGGAATATCCCATTGGAGCCTCGGTCTCCTGTACGTAATAGGTCTTCTGGGCATCTAACCCTTCAAAAGTAAAGGTACCATCCTCACCTGTTCGTCCTACGTTAACTGCTTTCAGGAATTTCTTTTCCTGGGTTGCCGGATTAATTACTGTTTCTGTGAATCCTGTTGCTGCGGTATCTGAACTCTCATACAGGGTAAATTCTGCATCTTCAAGTAATGCCTCATCTTCTCCGTATTTGTTAATAATGAATTTTACAGTATCCGTATTTACGATATACTCTGTATTTCCTTTTCGAAGAAAAGATGTAGCTTTATTAGATACAAGCACGGTACTGGATACCTCCCCTACGATTGCTTCATAAGAGATTTTTACTGTCTTGCCTGCATAAGCATGGTTATAGATAAATTTGATAGTCAATACATTATTCGGAGATACTGATGCGTTAAATCCATCATGAACCACAACATCATCAATCTTTACAACTAATTTAGGATCGGCCCCAAAAGTTGCATTGGTCAGTGTATCCTGAATGACGAATGGCTTATCATCTGCAGCGGATGTAGGTGTATAGAATGGATAAGCGTGCTCTACGCTAAACTTCATTATATCGCCCTTAGATACAGACTCTCCGCCTGCTTCTACCATCTTCCAGACCTGATCTGGTGAACCTTTTGCCGTTACAGAAGCATCTGCCAATACTCCGGAAGCGGTATCTCGTACATATGCCACCATTGGTGCGAAAGTATATCCTTCTTTTTCTACATTAATCAGATACAAACCAGCTTTATTTACTGTAAATGTGCTGTCTACAGAAGTGGTGGTGGCTATCTTACTCAAAGCATCACCATAAAGCTTAGAAGGATTCAGGGTTCCATCGCTGGCATATTTATTAGGAACGCTTTCGCCCTGTGCCAGGGCAAACAGTAAATCTAATGCCGCATTGGCATCAGTTGCTGAAAATGCTGTTTTAAATACATTTTCAATAGCAAGAGATGAGAATTTCCATCCCTTTACAGATGTGGTGTCCGGTTCCACAATCTGATCCATGGTAACCTCTTCACTTCCGTCCTCATCTATGATACCTACGGTAATGGTTGCGGTAGCACCTGCTGCAAATGTGGTCACGCACATCCCAAGAACCATGACCAGCGAAATCAATACTGCAAAAATCTTTTTCATTTTACTCATACCTTTTCTCCTCTTCTCTCTTTCATATTGTTGAAACAGGTTTACGGTTGTCGTCGTTTTCACAGTTTTAGGTTCAGCACCCCCTTTATATGCAATAAGATAATTGCAGATGCCAGCATCAATATCACTCCAGCTATAGTGCACCAATAGATTCCCATACCGCCCGCACTTGGCAGACTGTATATCGGTGTATCCTCGTATGAATACACATGGGTTTTCATTCCATCTTCATCTATCTCAGTTTCATATGCTATCGGTGTATGATTACGGTCTGTAATATCCGGCACTGCCCCCTTATTCGCCAGGGTGATTTCCCATTCCAGAATACTCTTCGCATATCCAGCCGGTGCGCTGCTCTCCTTAAGGATATAGTTTCCTGCTTCCATATCTTCTGTGGCTATGGATTCTCCTGACGCTGTAGTCCAGTTTATCACTCCATCCGAATCGGAAATGCCGCTATAGACAACGTTGGTGGTGCTGTCCGTCAAGGTAAATACAGCTCCTGCCAGCAATGGATGTTCTCCCTGGTCATTTAGACTGCTGCTTACCTTCAATATCTTCCAGCGCTCATTTTTTGTATTTGTGATAACTGTTGTCTCTGTATTGCTTTGTTCTTCCGGTATCTGTGCTTCATATCCTTCCAGGGTTTCCTCGCCCACATAGTATTGAATCTCTGCACGTTTATCCAGATGAGTTTCTTCATCTATGTAGTAATGATACTTCGGAAGATTTTCCCAGGTGTATTTCCACTCTCCCTGTGCTGTGATTTCTGCATTTGCAGGATTTAGATAGGTAAGTGTCATAAGTTCCTCACCTATGGTGGTTTTAGCCAGCAGATTTAAAGTAACCTCACTGGCTGGGGTTCCCACCCATTGTTTCCTGGCCAGACGGGATATACTGTCAATCTGTATGACTGGTTTATCGTAGTGAGCCGGATCTTTTTCTACACCATTTTCCTTGTAAGCTACAACCGCATTGGCATTATCATTGGAATAGAAACCTTCCTTTGCACTGCTGGTGTCATTACCCGGTGCGTCTGTATTGGCATCTCCCACTGCATTGTATGCACCATTTTGCATATATTCTACTGCTGCAGCTTCACTTGGTATGATGTTAAACCGGACACTGTAAGTGACTCCGTCCTCCAATTCCTTACCATTTCGAATGCTGACTCCCACAACCTTATTCTCATAATCCATGGTGGTTATGGTGTAATCCATATATTCACTCAACTGAGTCTCCGCCCCATTTTTGCTGCTGTATACAGAGATTTGTGGGTGATAAGTTCTTCCACCCACAGTGGTCTCTGTATTTTTATCAAAGGCGAACCCGGTATAAGTACTTAATGTATCTTTGATGGTAACTGCACTGTATGCCGGGCGCAGGATACCATTTGCTATAGTCTGAAAACTGGTTTTCATGCTCTCGGCATTATTGCCCTGCAGTTCTGTTGCCCCGACCGCTGCGGCAAATTTATCGCATTTGTTATCAGAAGATGGATTGGCATCAATCACATATTTATTGGTAGAGTTTGCAGACAGGATGGCGGAATTCTTCCACTCAGTAACTGCTGCTGCATAATTCTTTCCATTTGGGAATCCGCTCTCTGCAGGGTCCGAGTTACCATTTCCAAGTGTAGTTCCTGCCAGCGTATTCGTATTGGTAATGCTTCCTATCCTAAAAGTTGGGTCTCCATCTGTAAGAAAGAGGACGTATTTTCTGGTATTCACCGGGCGGGCGCTTAAGTTCTGTGCTCCCTTATAGATTCCTGCCTGCCAGTTCGTTCCTCCGCTTCCAGTTCCCAAAGTAAAGAAATTATTGCTGTTGGATGTAAGAGATATGGAATCCAATGACGTCCAATCCTTGCCAAGCCATGCATCACCGCCTGTTGATTGTGAAGCATTTGTGCTGTTTTGCGACTGCAGCCGTGAATCACTGCTAAAGGTTACTGCTGCCAGATTAATAGATACCTTTTGTGTATCTGCTGATTTTAATGTCTGGAGCAGCGTCTGTATTGCACTGTTTACATTACTGATACGTGAACCGGTATTCATACTGTAAGATTTATCTATAATCAGCAGTATATCTATCGGTGTTGCTTCACCTACAACTCCGGTTACATCTAAGGATAAAGTATAATCCTCTTCATTTTTCCGGATAGTCTTTTGGTGGTCCGGGGTTCCAAGTTCCGGCAATGTACCTTCGCCTCCCCCACCGCCACCGGATCCTGACTCATTTTTATAGACCAGATAGAGTTCTCCTGTTGGAGGATTTCCCCAGTCCGTGAGAGTAAGCCATGTGGTCCAGCTGTTTCCGTTGTCATACTGTATACGATAATTGTTATTGGAACTTCGATACCGTAATTGTGTGACTGCTGTTCCCTGATAACTGCCTATTGCTGCTTTTACAAATGTATAATTATATATTTCCTTCTGATAACTGCCTAGACTAATCACACTTCTGTCTGTGGTGCTGCCATTTACATTATCCGCAGCTACATCAAGGATCTCATTGCCTTCGGTATCTACATAATGTACATTTACTTTGGCCGCGGTCCAGCTGTTTACCAGCCATGTTATGGTAAAGGTTGAAAAGCTTCCGGTGACAAATTCGGCCTTTTGCACTTTACCGGTATCTGTGGTGGTTACCACTGCTGCTTTGTCATTACCTGCCGACAAATCTGCAACATTTTCCACTTCACCGATGCTGTTTTCTTCCAGATGCATGACAGTTACATCTATGTCTGTATCCCCATCGGCACTGGAATCGACTTGCTCTGGAATTGTTTCTTTTTTATACTCTATAGTTACTTTTATATTTCCCTCTGGTTCTATCTCAACTCCCTGCGCATCTAAGATACTGATGTCATAAGCCAGAAATCCTGCTATGGCGTATTCCTCTCCATCTGCTTTCTTATCCAGCTGTTCTTTTACTGCCTGATACTTTTCGGCTGTGTCAGCCTCTTGTGACAGTATTGGTACCACCTGCAAGGATGCTCCCTCTGGAATATCACTTTCCTTATCCGCAGCTGCGCTGATTCGTACATCTTCATTTTCATAAGTCAAAGCTGCCGGTTTCTGTGTTTCTTCCGGTTCCGGTACTTCTAGTTCCGGTACTTCCGGTTCTGCCGCCGGCTTTTCCTGTTCCACATAGCATCCATACAGCGTAGAGCGTCTTCCTTCCAATTGTATCCATCCGGCAGTCTTCTCTGCATTCAGACTAATCCATGAAGAATCATAATCACTCAGGTTTTCCAGGCTCTGCCCTGCTCCCTGAAGAATATCGATTAATTCGCTTTCCTGCATAATTTCCATAATCTGAGGTTCTATATTGCCCGCTATGGAGTTCGCTGGATTATAGTAGAATACATGTGCCTTTTTTGTATCCTCTATTAGAAAATTATCACGTTCTATCGTTATTAATATCTCTTTCCCCGGTTCTGCCGGCTGGCCATTTACTTTAAACTGAATATTGTATAGAAAATAATTTCCTAATATGGAATCCTGTGGAAGTGATTCGCTCATTAATGTTCTGAGTGCTGCATCCATCCCTGCATCTGCTTCGGATACTTCCATGGTTACCTGCGGTGCTGTATTCTCTGAGCTAACTGCCAACGTATCTGCCTGAAATGTTCCTTCCGGAATATTTGCTGTAATCGTACTGACCACATTACCATTTGCATCCACAAACTGATGTCTTAATTCCATTGCCGGCTGAACAACTGTGGTGGCGCTATTGCCGTTCTCACCGGAGTCTTCTGCCGGAATCTCTTCGGACTGCTGTGATTGTGCAATCCCCTGCTGCGATTCTGGCTGTTGTGGTTCTGACTGTTGTGGCTCTGACTGTTGTGGCTCTGACTGTTGTGGCTCTGGTTGTGGTTCTGCTTGCGACGGTGCCGACTGAGATTCAGCTGATTGCTGTGGCTCTGATTGCTGTGGGCCTGCCGATTCAGGTGAATCCACATCAGCTATTGCCTCGCTTTCAGCTGCAGCGTTCATAGACTGGCCGGCCGCTGCAGTCGCGGCTTCCACCGACTCACTGCTGCTGGCTACATCATCTGCCACTGCTTGAATGGTATACCCCAGAACCAATACCATGCAAAGCAGAATCGCTAATAATCTTTTCTTTATTTTACTTTTCATGGCTTCCTCCTTCTATTCCTTCCTTACCGTCTAATGCTCCATCTATCAGTTTCAACAACTCTAATACACTTCGAAAGCTCTTCTCCCGGCGCTCTTCCACCCAGGTCAGACTTCCCTGCCAGGTGGCATTTTCCCGATACCGGATTTTTAATATAAATGTTCCATTCTGTTTTTTTTCATTCATATCAGTCTCATCGCCCCTTTATATGAAGTGAAGCTTTATTGTTTGCTGTTGTCACTTATGATTAGGCAAACTGGAATTTAGGTTACTCTTATACTTATATTCAGAATACTAGTGTTTTGTCACAAAGTTGTCTCACTATTATAATGTATTTTTATAATATGTCACAATTTATCTTATATAGTCATATTTATATATTCTCTTATGTTCCCTTGGTTTAAATGGTGAATTGAACTGAATGATTATTCGATTTGACAGCATAATTATGCATTATGAATGTATAGCAGAAAATTGAATTATAAATAGTAAAGAATGGCCTAACGTGGTTACCGTCTTTATATGGCAAAAAGTACCCCGGATATCTGCATATGTGACCTGAAATTGATCCACTGGACTAATTTACGCATGCATGGCAACTTAAAATTGGTACGCCAGCGGCTTTATCTTCTTTCAAGATAAAAACAGCCATTTCATAAAATCAAATTGTGTGTAAATTCAATCTGAATTTTGAAATGGCTGTTTTGTCTTATTTTCATATTACATGTTCATGTATTTCGTTACTTAATGTTATTATTATCTCCCTTATTCAGCGCCGAATCCATCAATCGGATTAATTCCAGTGCGCTGCGAAAGGCCTCTCCCTTTTGACCATCGACCCACTCAAGAGTTCCCTGCCAGGAGTAATTTTCTGTGGAATGTATATCTATAACAAATACCTGGCTGTCTGAATCGTTCTTTTTGTTTCTGTTCATATATATCTTCTGCCTCTTTGATTTCATGGAATTAAACAGTATGCAACGGTAAGTAATTCTCTGTGTGAAAATATCTAATATCTCTTCTTAATCTATATTCTATCACATTAAAATCACATATCGGTCACACAGAAACATTTTTGATAATTTTAGTTTGACTGAACTCACAGCAGGTTCCACTATATAATCTATTCTCGACGGGTTCTGTTATCTATGATGGAAGCTATGATTTCCAAAAATATAGCTATTCCGATTACGCAGATAGCAGCTATCCTGCCCGGTCCTGTTGTCACAGTCTGAGCTATTCCCCCGACCACTGGTACAGAAAGTACAACTCTGCCGATGTAATTCTCATATGGTATAGGTTCCATATCATTCTGATCATTGGCATCTCCCTTGGTAATGAACTGTCCCATATTGGTACTGTTGGTCACTACACGGTGAGTAATGATAGATGTGGTATCCATGACACTATAGAAAGCTATGATCTCGTCTTCTTTTACTTCTACCGGGTCTGCATATTTGATATATACCAGACTTCCTGTGGGAATTTCCGGTTCCATACTTCCGCTGATTACGGTGTAGATATGGTAGCCTACAAGTTTAGGCACTGTCAAGGGCAGACATCCCAGAATCAATACTACTAATAAAATCGTGCCCACTATATTACAAATCAGAGCTATTGGATTCTTTTTATTCTTTCGTTTGCTCAAATTTACGTTCCTCTTCTCTTTGGAATATCTTAATTATACAGGAAGCATAAGGGTTTTTCAACTTTTACTTCACTTTTCCCATACTGAAATGAACTTTTCCGGTAATCCTGTCTTTTACAATTACACCAAACGCCCGGGAGTCATTGGAATGTTCCCGGTTATCGCCCATGATAAAGTACTGATTTTCTCCTACAGTCACAGGATAAGTGACTTCGCCTTCCTCCGGAAGTGTCTGACCGACCACATATGGCTCATCTATCAATGTATCATTGACATATACCTGGCCGTCCCGGACATCAATCACATCACCTTCTACACCAATTACCCTCTTTACATAGAAACTTCCCGATGGCATACGTACTGACACTACATCACCTTTGTCATAGTTTCCATGAATTCTGGTGTAGAATACGATTTGCTTATCCTGCAGTGTGTAATCCATGGAATCTCCATCTACCATTGCAAGCCCGAAGACAAAATGAAATACCAAATACGTCACCAGCAGCAACACTACCATCACCACTGCATCATATGCCAGACGATCCTTGAGATTCCAATATAATTTTCGCCGGCGCCATTTTAACTTCGGTTCTTCCACCACAAGTTCCTGATCGAAAAGGTCACTGCTCATCTCTTCTTCTATATTATCTCTTATATATTTGTCAAATTTATCCTCTTTCACAATTATCCCCTTGTATCGATATTCTATGTGACATCATTTTATGATAGTATAACACATTTTTTTATGAAATTGACAACTAAATTGTCTTTAGCTATACTGTAAGAATGAAAGTGAAATCTTTCCATCGGAGGATACAGCATGAAGAAGATAAACCGCATCAAAACTGCGCAGATGATTATATATATAATTCTGACGATAACCTGCATCATAATGGTTGCAGGAAATTCTGAGACTCGCAATCTGGTAGCTAAAAACCCGTATCTACTGACCATTTGCTCCATATTCTGGCTGATGGTTGTCATCAATTTCCTGTTTCTTTTCCTTGATTTCTATCATTTTGCCAATCTCCACAAGAGCATGCGCAGATTAAATAAAGCAGCTTATGCTGATTCTATCACGGGAATTCCCAATCGTTTCAGCTGCGATTCACTGATTGAAAAGTATATAGGGAAACCGCTTCCTGCCAACATCGGATGCATCATGCTGGATATCACTAACCTGATAGAAATCAATCAGGAACTGGGCCGTGAAAATGGAGATGCTGCTATACGCCAGTTTTCTGATATTCTGCATCTTCTATCTGCAGGTGTCTGTTTCGTCGGACGAAACGGTGGTAATAAGTTTATCGCTCTTTTCGAAAACTCTACCCTGGAACAGCTTATCGAATTCTCCGAGCGTCTGGATGAGGAAATGGCCATACAGAATGATATTACGAATCTGGTTCCTGTAAAATATCAGTATGGAATTGCTTATCATGGTGAAGATGATTCAAGAGCCGTATCCATCACTGATTTAATCGCCCAGGCAAATAAGAAGATTTATAACTAATCAACGAAAGAGGGAGCATCTATGGCAGAACTTGATTTTGAATATATGAGTACTCTGGTCGAACGTGCAAAGCGGCGCAACAGCAATGCATTTGCTGAGCTTTTCGCAGTAACGTACCAGCGGGAATACAATTTTGCTTACAGCTTTCTGGAGCATCCCTATCTGGCTCAGGATGCCATGCGGCAGCTATATCGGCAGGCTCTGCTTCATTTAAAGCAGCTGAAAGATTCCCAGAGTTTTATCTCCTGGCTAGACCGGATTAATCTTCGGGTATGTCTGCATATGGAAAGCGATGCAGTCAGCAGTTCCGGAGATTTAGATAGTTTAGAAGAAAAAAAGCAGCCGCCAGAGAGTCATATATTAGAAGATATTCTTCTTCGTCCGCTGGGTGAGGCCCAGGTGATACTGCTCTACTATTACTGTGATTATTCCGTCGAGGAAATCGGAGAAATCCTGGAACTTACCGCAAAAGAAGTTCAGAAGTATCTCTGGGCGGGACGTACTGCGCTTTTATTTTCCCACAATCACACACATCATGATAATCGCGGAATATTTGGAAACATTTTTCATAGAAGATTCTCTAAACAGGAGGTTACTACGAATCAGGATCCGGCGCATAAACGTATGGAACTGCCTTCTATGGATAATCGAAGCGCTGATATTCTGCTGAAATTTGTCTTGGAAGACTGTGGATATATTCCTCATACAAATTCTCTGGATGATGTGACAGAATCACGTATTTACAGAAAAGATAATTATGTCCTGCAGCGAGTTCTGATTGGCATTTTACTTTTTACCCTGATATTCTTCCCGGTTCTTTTCCTGCTGCCTCAGGTGGATGTATCTACCAGTACTGACAGCACCAGAGAGGTTACAACTTATCATATCGCTGTCTCCTCACCACTTCGCATCAAGAGCGTATTGGCATATACCCATAAGACCCCGGTTACAGTGTACGAGACTACTCCGAAGGAATACACGGTCACACCGCCTTCATCTGACGATATCGTATTAGTCATCGTCACACTGGAAAATGGTCAGTATGTCCGATGCCAGATTGACAGCAGCGGAATTGTGTTGACTTAATACATCTAAGCCGCTCTGCAATCCGCCGGAAGGTTTATCCTGGAAGAAGATTGGACTTCCAGTAAAACTAATTTAGCATATACTCGGCCACCTGCTTGAGGTTGGATTTTTATTTTCTCAAGGCTTTCATGTTAAAAACAGGAATAAAATATGGAACGGAAACTATAATTGTTTTTCTGTCCATATTTTATTCCTGTTTTTTGGTTTCTATCTTTTGTTCCTGTCTTTTGTTTCTGTCTTTTGTTTCTGTCTTTTATTTCTGCCCCTTGTTTCTGGCTTTTGGCTCTGGCTTTTGTTTCTGGCTTTTGTTTCTGGCTTTTGTTTCTGGCTTTTGTTTCTGGCTTTTGTTTCTGGCTTTTGGTTCTGTTTTTATTTCTGTTTTTATTTCTGTTTTTTAGAATAAACTTTTTCTAAAGTTTCCAGATATCTTTATTGTACTCTGCAATAGTTCTGTCAGAAGAGAAAAATCCTGCTTTGCTGATGTTGTGCAGCATCTTCACAGCCCAGCTCTTGCGGTCTGTGAAATCAGCGAAGGCTTCTTCTTTCTTTTCCACATAATCTGCGAAATCCAGAAATGTCATAAACCAGTCTTTATTTAACAGTTCTTCTTTCACATGATTTAATTTCTGAACATCTCCCACTGCAAGCATCTCTTCTCCTGTAATAAAATCAACCGCTTTCTTTAAATCTTCATTCTGATTATAGTAGTCTCTTGAACAGTAATCACTGTTTTTATAGTGGTTGATTACTTCTTCACTGGAGGCACCAAATACATAGATATTCTCATCGCCTACAAGCTCATGAATTTCCACATTGGCTCCATCATCTGTTCCTAATGTAACTGCACCATTGAGCATGAATTTCATATTTCCGGTTCCGCTGGCTTCTTTGGATGCCAGAGAGATCTGTTCGGATAAATCGCAGGCTGGAATTAATTTTTCCGCCAGAGTCACATTATAATTCTCTACCATAACTACATTTAAATATGGGCTTACTTCCGGGTCATTGTTCACGATTTCCTGCAGACATAAAATCAGGTGGATGATTTCTTTTGCTACGGTATAGGCAGGTGCAGCCTTTGCTCCAAAGATTACTGTGATTGGTGTCTCAGGAATATTGCCGGCTTTAATCTGCTGATATTTGTAAATAACATACAGTGCATTCATCTGCTGTCTCTTGTACTCATGAAGTCTCTTAATCTGAATATCGAAAATAGAATTTTCATTTAATATCAGTCCCTGTGTCTCCTTTAAATATGCTGCCAGTTTTTCTTTATTATCATGTTTGATAGCAAGCAGGGTGTCTAATACTTCGTCTTTAGAAGCAAGTGCTTCTAATTTTTCCAGTTCCATAGCATCCTTCTTATATCCATCCCCTATCCACTGAGTCAGTGCATCTGCCAGTGATGGATTGCAGTGCAGAAGCCATCTTCTGAAAGTAATTCCATTTGTCTTATTATTAAATTTCTCCGGATAAATCTCGAAGAAATTATGAAGTTCTGTATCTTTTAATATCTCTGTGTGAAGGGCAGCCACACCATTTACACTGAATCCATAGTGAATATCAATGTGTGCCATATGGACATTATCATTTCGGTCTATAATGGCTACGCTTTCATCTGCGTATTTTCTGCGGACTTTGTCATCTAATACTTCGATGATTGGCACTAACTGCGGTACTACGTTCTTCAGATATGTGATTGGCCAGGTTTCCAGCGCCTCAGCTAAGATTGTATGATTGGTATATGCACAGGTTTTGGAAACTACTGCGATGGCATCATCCATATTCAGACCACGATTGGTCAGCAGACGAATCAGTTCCGGAATAACCATGGTTGGATGGGTATCATTAATCTGGATTACTGCATAATCATATAAATCATATAGATTGCTGCCTTTTTTTATGCATTCATCAAGAATCAACTGTGCTGCATTGCTTACCATGAAGTACTGCTGATAGATTCGAAGCAGTCTTCCCTTCTCATCACTGTCATCAGGATACAGGAATAAGGTGAGATTTTTCTGAATGTCATCTTTGTCAAATGCAATTCCCTCCCGGACGATGCTCTCATCTACTGTATCTACATCAAAAAGCTGTAATTTATTCGTGCGGCCTTCGTAACCTGTGATTGCAATCTCATACATGGTTGACTGCAGGCTGAAGTCTTTGAACTGTACCGGATAACCTATCTGTGTCTTAGTCAGCCAGCTTGGATTGGCAATCCATGGATTTACTGTTTCTTTCTGAACTCTGTTCTCGAATTCCTGTTTGAATAATCCCAGATGATAGTTTAGTCCGATTCCGGCTCCTGTCATATCCAACGTTGCAATAGAATCCAGGAAACAGGATGCCAGTCTTCCTAATCCACCGTTTCCCAGGGATGGCTCTACTTCGATTTCCTCTATAGCACAGAGATCTTTTCCATTCTGAGCGAGAAGCTCTTTTACTTCCTGATAGATGCCTAAGTTAATCATGTTGTTGGATAATAATTTACCGATTAAGAATTCTGCTGAGATATAGTATATCTTCTTTTTCCCTTCTGCTTTCTGATTATTCTCTGCTTTTTCCTGCACCAGCGTAAGAAGTGCATGGTACAGTTCTGTGTTGCTGCTCTCTTTGATTTCTTTTCCTAATTTTTCTTTTAGTGTTAATTCCAGATTCATGTTTGATTCCTCCTGTTTTTGAAATTGGTATGTTGAAATTCTATTTGTTTGATTTTTGGTTATACTGATTCCGGTTTGCTGATTCTGGTATGCCGATTTTGCTGGCTGATTCTCGCTTGCTGATTCGGCTTGGCTGATTCTCGCTGGCTGATTCTCGCTTGCTGATTCGGCTCGGCTGATTCTCGCTTGCTGATTCTCGCTTGCTGATTCGGCTCGGCTGATTCTCGCTTGCTGATTCGGCTTGGCTGATTCTCGCTTGCTGATTCGGCTTGGCTGATTCTCACATGCTGATTCGGCTTGGCTGATTCTCACTTGCTGATTCTACTTTGTTGATTCTGGTTTTGTTAATTCTAGTTTTATTGATTTCAGTTTTATTGATTTCAGTTTTATTGATTTCGGTTTACTGATTCTGATTTTATTGATTATAATTTGCTAGGCACTATTTTCTGAATATCCTTATGGGGCATATAAAAAGCCATGTCTATTTTTTGCCTCGTTCCATTCCTTTTTACTGCCAATTAAATTAAGGATGAGGCATATAGGCGGCTATTTTTTATTTTTGCCTCGCAGGAAACATTTTTGTGAGGCAAAAGTTAATCATATACTCATATATGCCTCGCGAATTAAATTATGGATTTGTTTTCAAGTCCTCACGAGGCAAGAATCAATTTTTGTTGTCTATATGCCTCATGAAACTTTTTGTAATCGTTTTCCAATTCTTTGCAATCCTTTTGAGGTTTTAGCCCTCCTTCTTAGTGTCCATTTTTAGTGAACCCTTCTTAACGTGTCCACGTATATGGGTACATTATAGTGTCCATTTTTAGGGTTCCCTTCTTCTTAACGTGTCCACCTTATGTGGTACATTATAATGTACAATCCCTTTGCAATCCTTTTTGTAATCCCTTTTATAATCCCTTTGCAGTCCTTTTTTGTAATCTTTTTTGCAATCTTTTTTGCAATCTTTTTTGCAATCTTTTTTGCAATCTTTTTTGTAATCTGCGAATAGTAATTCACCTGACAACATGCATTATACAATCATAAGCTCATGTTATTCTTGCATTATACTGGCAGTTTATAGTACAATACTATCATCTTGGCAATATAATTGTCGTCTTAGTTATATAGTTGACATCTCGATTATTTAGTTACTATTTTAATTATCATTCACCACTTACTATTCCTACCATATAAGGAGTTTGCTATGAATATTAATGAATATCAAAAGCTCTTGGAGCATAAATCACATACCAATGACAATTTTCCATACAATACTTACCTGTGCACGATTCCATTGGATTTTTCCTGTGTGCCTGTTCACTGGCATGATGAGATGGAATTAATTGTTATAAAGAAGGGTAAAGGCAGGGTGCAGGTTGATTTGGTGGATTATATGGTCTACGCCGGGGATGTTATTGTTGTCCTTCCCGGAAAACTGCATGCCATCGAAGAAGTGTCGGGACACTCTATGGAATATGAGAATATTTTATTTCGCATGGATTTCCTCTTTTCTTCCCGAGATGATTTGTGCTTCTGCGATTTTTTTCAACCTATGATTCAGGGCAAACTTCCCATTGACTGCTATCTGCATGCCTCCCTGCCTTATTATGATGAAATCAACCGGACAATCACTGCCATTGATTCAATTTGTGCAGACCGTCCTCTGGGCTATCAGCTGGCGGTAAAGGGGTACTTATTTCAATTTTTCTTTATTCTTACCACCAATCATGAAAAAAAGACTCCGCAAAACGCGGAGCCTAAGAATCTTGAAAAGCTGAAACTGATTATTCGATATATCGATGAGCATTACGGTGAACCCATCACAATTGCCAGTATGGCTCAACTTTGCTATTACAGTGAATCTCATTTCATGAAATTCTTTAAGCAGCAGATGAAGGTAAGCTTTATCCAGTATCTGAATAATTATCGTCTGACTATGGCAGCCCGCCTGTTGACCACTACCTCCTACAGTGTATTGGAAATAGCTGCTATGGTGGGTTTGGATAATCTGTCTTATTTCAATCGATTATTTAAGAAGCGATATGGTGTAACTCCTACTCAGATGCGATGATTGTATACTTATTATTTATTCTCGGTAATCTCCACATCTCCACTTTCGCAGCGAATCTTCAATGTACCCAGGCTGCCTTCTGTGGTGTGGTAGCTGCCTTCCTGTCCATCACCAACTTTATTGCCGTCAGGCAGTTTGATATCTCCGTATTCGTTCTCTAAGTCCAGTGCATATTGATTTAACTGCTCTGCCAGTCCAAGTACTGCATTACCATACTCACAATCGATGGAAAGGTCGCCCAATTGTGCTTTATCCAGCGCCAAATCACCGGATTCGATTTTAAATTCTGCATTTTCAGACTTCATCTCATCTATCTTGATTCCACCATATTCATTGCGCAGAGTCATCTTATCAGAAGCAATACTCTTTCCTGTGAAATCACCAGATTCTAATTTCACTTCCAGATTTTGGGCTGTCAGGGTGTCGATTTTTACATCTCCATATTCATTTTTCAGTTTCAGATTCTCTATCTGCAGGGAATCATTTAACCGGATAGTTCCTGATTCTGTCTTTAGATTGACATTTTCTAACTGCTCTTCTTTTGGCACATATACCTTAACTGCATCCTCTACAGTATCTGTGGAGAAGCCGAAAAAGGTGAAATTAAAGAAGAAGAATTTTCCTCTGCCCTCCTTTTCCCCCACAGTCAGTTTGTTGTCCTTTACACTGTATTCTATCTCGTTTGAAGACTGAATTTGATATTCCAGATAATAATCATCCGACGGAATTATTTCCACATCAGCATAATCTATAGAAATTTCCACATCATCAAAGTCTTCTATCTTCATCTTTTCCAATGTATGTACCGTATCAGACCTGTAGGACTCTGCATCATGCACTCCCTTTAAATCAGCGTAGAATCCGGGTTTTCCGCCCATCAGCATTCCTATCAACGTAAAACATGCGCCCACTGCGATGCAGCATAGAGCTGCAATCAAAAGGATTTTTGTCTTCTTATTTTTCATTTTTCTTCCCCCTTTTTGCGATATTTCCAAATACAATCACCATTCGGCGAAAGAACCATCGGCAAAATATCACACAGAAATACGCAATTATAATTCCAACACCAACACCCATAAGAGCTATTCCCAGATTTGTCAGTCCATTCAATGGATGAGAAAACAGCAGATACCCACTGCCGGCCAGCCCCACAATCCCTGTTGCCACTAAAGATACTCCTGCTATAACAAAGGAAAATCCAACTGACACAACGGTTATTATCAAAGCTACCAGAACAATCACGAAAGCCAATGCTATCGGCAGCCCTATAGGTGCTGCAAATACCGCAAGAATTCCTATCCAGATTGCTGCAGCGCCCTTTTTGACATTTTTTCCAGAGTTATTGTCATTGTCAACATTCTGAATGGCCAGATTGGTGATAATCTGATTAGCAGCCTCCTTCGGTGTGCCCAGATTGGCGATAGCTTCCTCGTCACTTGCTGCATCTTCAAAATATTCCTCAAAGTATTCCATAGCCTCTTCTCTGGCATCCTTTGGAAGTTTTTTTAGCTGTTTTGAAAGTTGATTTATGTATTCCACTTTCGTCATATTACTTTTCATCATACCTGACTCCCCTCTGTAATTGAATGAATTAAATTCGTAAATTTGTCCCACTCCATACACATCTCTTCGTACCTTACTGTTCCTTCCTGAGTGATACTGTAGTATTTTCGGTTTCTCCCCTGATATTCCTGATTATAAGTTGTAACCAGATGCTGATCCTGAAGCCGCTTCAACACCGGGTATAATGTAGAATCTTTTGTATCAGACACACTTTTAATGGTCTGACTGATTTCATACCCATAGGTATCATGCTGCCTGATTACGGCTAAAACCAAATAATCAAACATGGGTGCATTCAATGTAAATGTCATATTCCCATCTCCTTACTGTTGGATTTATAATTATGTATATGTTTTATTTTTCTATATTATATATTGTATAATATACTTTGTCAACATATATATTATGATTAAGTATATTCAAAAAAATATATCATTCTTAACAGGCGAAAACTGTTTTCGCCTGACAGAAACCGTTTTCGCTTGCCAGAAACCGTTTTCGCTTGCCAGAAACCGTTTTCGCCTGACAGAAACCGTTTTCGCCTGACAGAAACCGTTTTCGCCTGCCAGAAACCGTTTTCGCCTGCCAGAAACCGTTTTCGCCTGACAGAAACCGTTTTCGCCTGACAGAAACCGTTTTCGCCTGCCAGAAACCGTTTTCGCCTGCTATGAATGTAAAAAAACTGGCCCACCATAGTGTCCAGTTTTTATCTATAATCTATTTTTCTTGTATTCTATTTTTCTTGATTTCAGACATATATTTCAATCAGTATGGTGAACTTCGCTTCACTATCACTCTCACCGCAACTATCTTTCAATCTCTCTAACCATCAGCACCTCAGGCATCTTATTCAGCTCATCCAATACATCGGAATGCTTCTTATTCCCCACCATAACTTCAATCACAGCAGCCGTATCCTCTTTGAACCACTTGTTTTCCTTAGTTCTATGGATATTAATTACATTATAATTGTTCTCCTCAAAATACTGAAATGCCTTCTTTAATACCGTCTCATCTTCCCCCTCAATAAAAAGCCTCAAAATATTGGTATATTCCCCAATCTTAGAATCAATATAATTATAAATCTTAGAAGTAACAACAATAACAATCACTCCCAAAATACCACCAAAATAAAATCCAGCGCCAATTGCGATTCCAATAGATGCCGTCACCCACAAAGCCGCCGCAGTAGTAAGTCCCTTTATCTGAGCATTCCCTGTAACAATAATAGTACCCGCACCCAGGAAGCCAATTCCACTAATAACCTGCGTAGCCATCCGGGCCACATCCCCGGTAGAACCAGCAATATACAGATAAATGTATTCATTTGTAATCATTGCCAACGTAGACCCCAGACAAACCAACGAGAAAGTCTTCAACCCCGCCGGACGCCCCTTCAATTCCCTCTCCACACCAACAATCCCGCCACAAACCGACGAAAGAATCAATCTGAGAATCACCGTAAATTCATACTGATGCGAAGATACAAAGTTCATCATACCCTTATTCATACAAATCACCCCCTGTTTTGAATCTTGCAAAAACTACTATCTATTATCTTCATTATAGATACCCCTTCTCTCCTTTGCAACTCAAATCGAAACAAATCCCACCATAGAACTCCCACTATATATAGACTGCGACTACTTTGCTTCTAGAAATATAGTTTCCTAAAACCACTATGAATCAAATGGCATTTCCTGTTTCTAGATACGTACTTTCCTCCTGCATTTACGTATCAAAATCGACTTCCTTGCTTCTGGATACGTACTTTCCTCCTGCATTTACGTATCAAAATCGACTTCCTTGCTTCTGGATACGTACTTTCCTCCTGCA
>JAQVHQ010000007.1:42015-90796 GCA_028696165.1 Lachnospiraceae bacterium
GATACGTACTTTCCTCCTGCATTTACGTATCAAAATCGACTTCCTTGCTTCTGGATACGTACTTTCCTCCTGCATTTACGTATCAAAATCGACTTCCTTGCTTCTGGATACGTACTTTCCTCCTGCATTTACGTATCAAAATCGACTTTCTTGCTTCTGGATACGTACTTTCCTCCTGCATTTACGTATCAAAATCGACTTTCTTGCTTCTGGATACGTACTTTCCTCCTGCATTTACGTATCAAAATCGACTTCCTTGCTTCTGGATACGTACTTTCCTCCTGCATTTACGTATCAAAATCGACTTCCTTGCTTCTGGATACGTACTTTCCTCCTGCATTTACGTATCAAAATCGACTTTCTTGCTTCTGGATACGTACTTTCCTCCTGCATTTACGTATCAAAATCGACTTCCTTGCTTCTGGATACGTACTTTCCTCCTGCATTTACGTATCAAAATCGACTTCCTTGCTTCTGGATACGTACTTTCCTCTTACATTTACGTATCAAAATCGACTTCCTTGCTTCTGGATACGTACTTTCCTCCTGCATTTACGTATCAAAATCAACTTTCTTGCTTCTGGATACGTACTTTCCTCCACTTTTCACTTATACTAAAATTAAATAAGCATTGTCCATCTCTGAATACATCCTCCCCATTCACCGCCTACCGTCGAACACCCACAACATACTAAGCCCCTAACCTCCCGACTCCCACACCTCCGTGCCATCTAGCATGGCACGCGCCTTCACTGCCAGCAACAACCTTCCAACCTTCACTCCCAACCTTCACTCCCAGCCTCCACTCCCAGCCTTGGCGATTCGTTCGTCTGGCTGACCGGATAACCATTGCTTTTTAGTGATATCGAATAAGCTAATAATAATCTTAGGGCGAGAAAGAGCCGATACTGCGGGCGCAAGGTGTTTACCAAAACACCTTGCGAAGGCACACTGAAGTGTGTATGCATCAGCATACACGCTGAATGTGCCTGATCCCGCAGTATCGACTCTTTCTCGCCCTTAGATTATTACAGCGAAATGACCTATCACTAAAAAGCAATGGTTATCCGGTCAGCCAGACGAACGAATCGCCAAGGCGTCCGCCCTCCCGCAACCTACAAACTGCCAACCGCTACAAACTGCCAGCTACTACAAACTACAAACTACAACCTACCAACTACCATCTGCCATCTACCATCTACCAACTGCCATCTACCATCTGCCAACTACCAGCTGCCAGCTGCCAGCTACCAACTGTCATCTACCAACTACCATCTACCAACTGCCATCTACCAATTACCACAAAAAAGTCTACAACTCCCCTTCCTTCATCTCCCAAAAATTCACCGGCTCATAATCCTGTAACTGTGCCAAAAACCCTTCCTCCTGCAGCTTATCCTGAATATCATCCAAAGTCTCCTCACTATCCGCAACAATCGTATGATAATGATAATCCGCCGTAATATTCTTCAACGGAGATGACTTCCCATTGGCAAACCTCTCCATATATTTCTTAATATCCCGCCGTGATTTCAGATTCAAATCAGCCCGAACCACACCATAAACCTTATGATAAACAAACACATCCTTAATCTTACCGCCCAAATCCACAATATCCTGAAGTTCCAGTTCAATCTGCTCATCCGTATGTTTCACCTTAAACACACGCTGAATCTCCCGATCCCCCTGAATAATATATCCCCTGTTCGTAGACATAATCTCATACCCATTTGCACGTATAATAGCCATATCCTGTACAATAACCTGACGGCTCACTGCCATGTGCTTGGATAATTCTGCCCCCGGAACCGGCTTAGTACTTGACTCTAAGATTCGTATAATTCGATCTCTTCTCTCTTCTCCGCTCATGCTTATCTTCCTCTTCCATCCGGTCTAATAATATCTCACTTGTTATTCACCTTAACTATTTCATCTTGTAAAATGTAATGCACAATCCTTATAATATCTAATCCTTATAATACCTCGCCTGCTGTCCATTTCACTACATGATCTCAGTATCAAAAGAACAAACGTCCTCTTAACCATATCATCATTATATGGCATATAACCCTAAAGAGTCAAATATTTCACATCAATCTATACCGCATGGAGATTCTTCAAAGAAATATCAAGAATCGGTGCCGAATGTGTCAACGCCCCACTGGAAATAAAATCTACCCCCAGATCCGTCAATTTTGCAATATTCTCCTTCGTTACATTACCGGATACCTCAACTTCCGCCTTACCATCTATGATATCCATAGCCTCACGCATATCTTCATGGCTCATATTATCCAGCATAATAATATCAGCTCCAGCTTCCACAGCATCCTTCACCATCTGGATATTCTCAACTTCCACTTCTATCTTTCTTACAAATGGCGCATATTCCTTAGCCATTCTGATTGCCTGCTTTACACCACCAGCTGCACCGATATGATTATCTTTAAGCATCACACCATCCGTCAGATTGTACCGGTGATTATTACCGCCGCCAATACGTACAGAATATTTTTCAAATATACGATTGTTTGGACTGGTCTTTCTAGTATCCAGCAATTTCGTCTTACTCCCTTCCAATAAAGCAGCTACCGAATGGGTATAAGTCGCGATTCCGCTCATACGCTGCAGATAATTAAGTGCGGTTCTCTCCCCGCAAAGAAGTGTCCGGATATCTCCATACACCTTACCCATAAGCTGTCCCTTCTTAACTTCAGCTCCATCTTCTACATAAAACTCAATTTTAACTTGCTCGTCAAGAAGTTCAAACACCCGTGCAAATACCTGCAGACCACAGATGATTCCATCTTCTTTACATATAAGTTCCACTTCTCCAGCCTGTGCATGAGGCATCACACTATTAGTCGAAACATCCTCGCTTGTAATATCTTCTTTTAATGCCCCCAAGATAAGGGGATCTACATTTAATTTTAAAGTAACCTGATCAAACATCTATACTACTTCCCTTCTGTTATTTACATATTCGATTTCATTCCTAACCAGTACCTGATAGGATTTTTCCAAAGCATCCACATTTTTATAATTTTCTAAATTTACTGAATCCATAACCTTTACATCTAAGTGTAGTATCTCTCCATTATTGGAAATGCCGCTTACCATATCTTTGGCCGCACGCTTGGCAAATACAAGGCTTTCTAAAAGTGAATTGCTGGCCAGACGATTTCGTCCGTGAACACCATTGCATGCAGTCTCACCTACCGCATACAACTGCTCCATAGAAGTTTTACTGCTGTAATCCACTTTCACGCCACCCATGAAGTAATGCTGGGCAGGAACAACCGGGATACATTCCTTTGTGACATCATATCCCATCTCACGGCAATGCTGCACTATATTAGGAAAATGTGCCTTGAGTTCTTCTTCCGGAATAGTCCTCAGATCTTCCCATACAAACTCTGTCCCATCCTTTTGCATCTGCTGATATATCTTCTCAGTAAGTACATCTCTAGGCAGAAGTTCATCTACGAAGCGATTCATGTTCTTATCATACAGCTTCGCGCCTTCTCCCCTTACCGATTCAGATATGAGAAAGCTTCTGTTTTCCTCAGCATACAGAGTGGTGGGATGAATCTGAATATAATCGATATTTTCCAGTTCCACGCCATGTTTCAAAGAAACCGCCAAAGCATCTCCTGTCAAATGATCAAAGTTTGTCGAATGTTTATAAAGCCCCCCTATCCCACCAGTAGCCAGCACGGTAACTTTTGCACTTATTTTTTCCAGAGAATGGTCTTCTTTTTCCACAACTGCCCCGTAGCATCTATTCTCGTAAGTGATAAGATCAAGCATTGTTGTATGCTCCATTATGACAACATTAGGAAGTTTCCTTACATTAGCCAGCAGCTTACTGGTGATTTCTTTCCCTGTCACATCTTCATGAAATAAAATTCTTTTTCTGGAATGAGCACCTTCTCTGGTAAAAGCAAGATTTCCATCCGCATCACGCTTAAAATCCGCCCCGTACTCCAATAAATCTTTTACCACATCCCGGGAAGAGCGAATCATAATATCCACAGATTTCTTATCATTTTCATAGTGCCCTGCACGCAGAGTATCCTGGAAATAGCTATCATAATCTTCGTCGTCTCTTAACATACACATACCACCCTGCGCCAGAAATGAATCGCTGTTTTCCACCCGGGATTTGGTAATGATTAACACCTGCTTATCTCTCGGAAGCTGCAATGCACAATAGAGTCCTGAGCATCCGCTTCCCACAATTAATACATCTGTCTTTTTCATATTATTTTGCCATCTCAAGCATCTTCTTTAACGGTGCCATTGCCTTTCTTCGTACCTCTTCAGAGACGAAAACTTCATTGCACTCTGTTTCCAGTACCATCTTTACTTTTTCAAGAGTTACTTTTTCCATATTCACGCATACCTGGCTGCAGCTGACTGCATGAAAAATCTTATCAGGATTTTTCTGCTTCAGCTCATGAAATACCCCGATTACCGTTCCTATGATAAATTCCTTTGCATCACTTTGTGTTGCATAATCGATGATACCGGAAGTACTGCCTATGTAATCAGCCTCTTCTAATACAGACTTCGGACATTCCGGATGGGCTAAAAAAAGGGCTTCCGGATACTTATTTTTTGCTTCAAGCACCTGTTCTCTGGTCAACTGATGATGTCTCGGGCAATATCCCGGATTCAATATAATATTTTTTTCCGGAACCTGACTTGCCACATAACTTCCCAGATTCTGATCCGGAATAAAGAAAATATTTTTATTTGGCAGGTTCTTCACAATTTTCACTGCATTGGATGAAGTTACACACACATCTGAGAAGGTCTTCGTCTCTGCTGTGGAATTAATATAACAGACCACCGCAACATCTGGATATTCTTCCCGTACCTTTTTTATGTCCTCAAGCTCAATCATATGTGCCATGGGACAATCTGCTGTAGCATCTGGCATAAACACACGTTTTTGGGGGTTTAATATCTTGGCACTTTCTCCCATAAACTCCACTCCGGCAAAAACGATGGATTTATTCTCTAGTTTCGTGGCAATTTTACTTAAATAAAAAGAATCTCCCACATAATCTGCTATATCCTGCACATCCCCGGGCACATAATAGTGCGCTAAGATTACGGCATCTTTTTCCTGTTTTAATTTCTGAATCTCCTCTGCTATTGACACAACATCCTCCTTACATACCTTCTGTATGATTTTCAATATTTTTACTTGAGACATAGACTCTGTCCGCTAAAATTGATTTTTTGTCTCTGACATATTTTCTGACATGTTGGGTATTATAGCACAGTTCTTTACATGTGACAAGACAGATGTATTAATATATGTAAATTCACTTGAGATTCAACTGAATTATCTGTTGGTTCTATACAAATTTTCATAAAAAAGTGATATACCGTTTTATCGATATATCACTTTTGAATCTGTTTATTTATTTCCCAACTGTTTCAAAGTTCTGCGCTTTACTGCATTGCTGTCTAACGGAGTCGCAAGTATATCTGATACCCCATTTAAGAGCGCCGCTTTATACTGGGACATCTCACCTTCTTCACAGATGGCAATCGTTTTTTCAAAATCAACCCACGGATATTGTGCCATTTCCTGCCAGTACTTCTCACCGTCCTTCTGGTACTCTGATACATCCGCATAAATCATTGAAATCTTCTCTGTATCCCGTGGTTTAATGCGCTTCAAATCATCCAGAGTCAATGCTTCTACCACACGCACTTCCTGTGGCATATTTCCTAAGATAATACTGCACACACTCCTGTTCCGGCTGATTAGTAAAACCACCTGGCGTTCATCATCATCCAGATTCACCGGCTCTACTCCATATTCCCGATAACAGGCTTTTCCATCTTCTTTTGCACGATAAAGAGCCTCATCCGCCTTATGGAAAAGCTCACTGTAAGAAGTGGGGATTCGCTCATTACATGCAATTCCTATACTTAAGGTTACATTTTCAGGAATCGTTAAGTTTGGCTTGTACCTCATAATCTGAATCAACTCATTTACTTTCCGGTACACGATGTCCTTCGTAGGTACATCTACCATCAGTACAACAAATTCATCACCGCCAATTCGTCCCACTATATCGGTCTTACGAAAATGACTGGAAAGCATATCCGCAATGATTTTGATAACATGATCACCTGCCAAATGTCCAGATATGTCATTTACGGATTTGAAATTATCAATATCTATGACAAACATTACATTTTGTCCCACCTGCACATTTTTCAAATTCTCATGTATGAGATATTCCACCGTATTTTTATTATACAGTCCTGTCATCTGGTCCAATTCAGACCGTACTTTCAACTTCTGTGCTTCTAATTCCACCGTAAGGTATCTTCTATGAGATGCAAGCACATTATTGACTCTGGACAGTACGATTTCCGGTACAAATGGCTTCGTAATGTAGTCATTCGCACCCAATTCAAAGGCATGTACCTGATCCTCCATGGCGGAACTGCTGGTGATGACAACAACCGGTACGGTTTTAAAATCTTCCATGTCCATTCTTTTTTTCAACACATCAAAACCTGACATCCCGGGCATAATCAAATCAAGTAAAACCAAGTCGATATTGCCGCTGCAGCTCTCTAACATAGCCAAGCCTTCTTCCCCGGACTCTGCCTCCAGCACGGCATACTTGCTGTCAAATAAAACTTTTAGTATCTGACGATTCATCTCATCATCATCTACGACCAACATTGTGGTTGTTTCCATATCTAACTACTCCATTCTGTGATACTACTAAAATGATTATTCATTTACCTTTGGTTATTCTTTATATTACTCTATTCTAATATCTTTTCAAAAAAAGTAGCCCTCAAAAAGGGCTATCACACTCCACTGTAACTGGCTGTCTACCTATCTTGTGATATAGACCCTGTAGCTTTGCGTCACTGCCTCACGACAGTTTTGCCTTTTATCTTGAATAACTCTATTTTAGTACTTATGGCTTATTTTTTCAAGCTTATATAACTATTTATGTGTATTTATGTGTGTTTTTATATTCTTTTAATTTCACATGTCAGCACTCTCAATCGCTATTAATGAAGCCCGGAAACATATCGATTTCCAGGCTTTTATCTTTTGAAATATTATATTTAGCTCATCAAGAAGGTATCACCTTCCACTCTCCGCCCGAATCGTCTCAATAATATTCTGACTTTTCAGCTTATGAGCAGCATATACAGTAATACTCCATGTAATTAAGGAAACTGCCAGTATACACAACAATATCGCAATCCATGGAAAATGATAAGCAATGGGAAACATCTTACGAATAGGCAGATTAATCACTACTGTCATCGCAATTCCAATTGGCACTCCATACAAAAGTGCTTTTATAGAGCACATGGCACTTTCGTATTTTAACATTTTCTTTAAGCTTTCGGATGTCATGCCAATACTCTTTAATACTGCAAATTCCTGCGACCGCATCAGTACATTAGTTGATAATGTGCTGATGACATTAGTCAGTCCCATCAACATAAGAAGTGCCACAAAGCTGTACATGAAAACGGCTGCAAGTCATCTGCTCATTCTTCATCCGAACAAGGGTGTCTATGTCATTCTTTAGAATGCTCCAGGGACCCTCCTGATTATCACGAAAGTCAACTTCTTCTCCATCAATTGCACTTCGGATTTTTTCAGACAACCCGGTGACTTCTTCTTTTTTAATCAGCACGATAGCCCATCCCCCTTACTGTTTCAATCTTTATGGCATCTCCCAGTTTTTGTCGAAGGCGTTTTATGTAAACTGTCAGAGTATTATCCTCCACAAAGTTTCCACTTTCATCCCAGATGCTTTCCAATATCTGTGTACGGGTAAGCAGTTGTGATTTGTTCGATGCAAAAATCAGTAACAGTCGATATTCAAGTGCTGTCAATTCCACAGATTCCGTCCCAATATATACCTTTCCGGCGTTTGTGTCCACTTTAACGCTTCCAATAGAAAGGATTTCTGAGCATTTTCCCCCCTTACTCACGATCAATGTCCGCTTCACTCTCGCCAACAGTTCGCGGAGACGGAATGGTTTTACAATATAATCTGCGGCACCATCTTCAAAAGCTTTAACAATCTTGTTTTCATCATCCACGATTGTTAAGAAGATAATTGCTGTGTTCATATTTTTTAGTTTTTGACTTACATCAAATCCATTTCCATCCGGCAGCTGCATATCCAGTATCTCCAGATTAAAGGATTTCGCCTGTATCGTAAGATGTGCACTATGAATATCCTTACAATGTGTCACTGCATAGCCCTCGTTTTCCAAAGCATATATAAGTCCTGAGGCAATCATGATGTCATCTTCTACTAATAAAATCTGTTCCATTGCAGCTGTTCCTTTCCTTGTTGTGTAAATTATAGTTTATTATATCAAGATTTTTATCCCTACCGCAATCTTTTCCCCTTAATCTTTCTCTGCATTTTTTTCCATAAACACTCTTGACATTTATCAAAAGGTCTTTTTCCACGATACGAATTTTGTAGCATTGTATCGTTATCAAAGTCTTACGCGTGAGTATTATGCGTGATCAAATTTCCAACAAGACATCATTTCTCGTGTTAGTTACCGCAACAATTCCACACATTTCTGTGGTGTCTGATAGATTTCCAGAAAATAAAGAAATCCCCGAAACATCGACGTTTCGGGGATTCGTGTATTCTTTGATATTCTGTTTGAATTATCGTTTTGAGAACTGTGGAGCACGACGAGCGGCTTTGAGTCCGTATTTCTTTCTTTCTTTCATTCTTGGGTCACGAGTTAAGTAACCAGCTTTCTTCAATGTAGGTCTGAAGTCAGCGTCTACCTGAAGTAATGCTCTGGCGATACCATGTCTAACTGCTCCAGCCTGACCTGTGTATCCACCACCATGTACGTTTACTAATACGTCGAATTTGTCAACGTTCTCTGTAGCTGTTAATGGCTGACGAACGATAACTTTTAAGGTCTCTAAACCAAAATATTCGTCGATATCTCTTTTATTGATTGTAATCTTACCAGTTCCTGGTACAAGATATACTCTTGCGATAGATTTTTTTCTTCTTCCTGTTCCGTAGTATTTTGCACTAGCCAATGTTCTTTACCTCCTACTAAAATGTTAATACTTCTGGTTTCTGAGCTTCGTGTTTGTGCTCTGGACCAGCGTATACGAAAAGTTTATCTAACATTGCTCTTCCTAAAGGTCCTTTTGGAAGCATACCTTTAACTGCAAGTTCTACAACTTTTTCTGGTTTCTTTGCTAACATTTCTTTTAATGTAGTCTCTTTCATTCCACCTACATAGTCAGAATGATGATAGTAAACCTTCTGGTCTAATTTCTTACCAGTTGTTTTAACTTTCTCTGCGTTAACTACGATTACATAATCTCCTGTATCAATATGTGGTGTGAATACAGGTTTGTTTTTACCTCTTAATACTTTTGCGATTTCTGAAGCCATACGACCTAAAGTCATTCCTTCAGCGTCCACAACATACCATTTTCTTTCAATCTTATCTGGATTAGCCATAAAAGTTTTCATGGATTTACCTCCTGCTATAATCTGTTATTAACTTGTTTCATCTATAATGTAAAATGCTTCACCGGGGCTTGGTATAGCACTTACGGACCATGTCACATTGAACTATTATAATCCACGGACTCGTGTGTGTCAACTCTTTTTTTCAGTATTTTCAAAGTATTTTTCAAAATCTTCATTCCCACTCAGGATATCGAATCTGTGCCAAAGTAAGTCCATGGGCTCTGGCGGTCGGTCCTGCTGCACTTCTATCCCTGGCATCCAGTATCTCTGTGATGTGTTCCGGTGGATAACACCCTTTCCCCACTTCCAGCAGTGTACCTACGATAATCCTCACCATATTGTAGAGGAACCCGTTTCCGGTGATATAAAGCGTTATCATATCTCCCACCTTGTCCAGATGTATATCATAAATCGTCCGAACCGTGGTGGTAATCTGGGGATTCTCGGTGGCAAAGCTTTTAAAATCGTGTTCTCCCACCAGATATCCTGCAGCTTTCTTCATGAGTTCCACATCCAGCTTATTATAGCAAAACAGCGAATTCAGCCGGCAGGTCGGATCTGCAAAAGTTTTATTCAGGATACGGTATTCATACGTTTTGATGGTCTTCGTAAATCTTGGATGAAATTCTGCCGGTACTTCCTTTGACTCCCAGATGCGGATATCTTCCGGCAGCCGGGCGTTCATAGCATAGGAAATCTTCTCAATAGGCATACGGGCACTGGTCTCAAAAACAGCCACATTTCCCCTGGCATGTACGCCTGAGTCTGTGCGGCTGGCACCTATGGTGTGAATCTCTTCGCAAAGAAGTTCACTTAAATGTCGGTTAAGCATCCCCTGTATAGTTTCCCCATTTGGCTGAATCTGCCAGCCACAGTAGTTTGTCCCATCATATGCTACTGTCAATTTCACTCTTCTCATTTTTACCACCCAATCACACACATACCAATCGAAGCTGCAAAGTAACACAGCACCACTGCATAAGCCACAAAATCCTGGCGCTTATATACCAGCGGTTTCATCTGGGTACGATTGTCACCGCCATGATAGCATCTGGCTTCCATAGCCATAGCCAGATCATTGGCACGTCGAAATGCTGATATAAACAGCGGTACCAGAAGCGGCACCATACTCTTTACTTTCTTAATCAGATTACCGCTCTCAAAATCTGCACCTCTGGCAATCTGTGCCTTCATGATTTTATCAGTCTCTTCCATTAATATTGGTATAAAACGAAGAGCGATAGACATCATCATAGCAATCTCATGAACCGGAACTTTAATCTTCTTCAATGGATTCATGATACGTTCCAGTCCATCAGTCAGCTGATTCGGGGTGGTTGTAAGTGTCATAACTGAAGAACCGATAATCAGGTAACTTAATCGAATCGCCATACGTCCTGCCTGTATCAGACCTTCCTGCGTCACTTTAAATATCCACCACTGCGCCAGCACCTTACCCGGAGTCAGGAAGATGTTAAATACCACCGTAATCAGCAGAATAAACACAATCGCTTTCATTCCCTTTACAATAAAACGAAATGGAACTTTCGAAAGTTTAATAATTACCACAAGAAAGACCGTAGCCAGAATATATCCAATATACGTATGAAATAAAAAGAGCGAAATCAAATACAGCAAAGTTGCGATAAACTTTACTCTTGGATCCAGCTTATGAATAATCGAATCGGCAGGATAATACTGCCCTATTGTAATATCACGTAACATCTCATCGCTCTCCTAATGCCTGCAAAATGCTTTTCTTTGCTTCCTCTATAGTGATTGCCTGTGTATCCACATCAAGTCCGCGATACTTCAAGGCATGCATAATATACGTAATCTGTGGTGCTGCAAGTCCCATAGCTTCCAGTTCCCGGTAATGCGTAAATACTTCTCTCGGCACTCCGTCAAAAGCTACCTGACCGTGATTCATTACGATCATACGCCCTACATATCTCGCCACATCTTCCATACTATGAGATACTAAGATTACCGTAATTCCTCTCTTCTCACGAAGACTCTGTATCTGATCAAATATCTCATCTCTGCCCTTTGGGTCCAGACCCGCGGTTGGCTCATCCAGTATCAGCACCTTTGGATTCATAGCCAGCACACCCGCGATAGCTACTCTTCTCTTCTGTCCGCCGGACAGATCAAAAGGTGACTTCTTATACATATCCTCTGCCAATCCCACATGTTCTAAAGCTTCTCTGGCACGTCCTTCGATTTCATCTTTGGACAATCCCTGATTTTTAGGACCAAAACACACATCCGTAAACACATCCACTTCAAAGAGCTGATGTTCCGGATACTGAAATACCAGTCCCACATTGCTTCTTAAGCTTTTCAGATTGTAACCTTCCTGCCAGATATCCTTCCCTTCATAGAGTACTTTCCCTGAGGTTGGTTTCATCAATCCGTTAAAATGTTGAATCAAAGTAGACTTACCACTTCCGGTATGTCCGATAATTCCGATAAATTCGCCCTGGTCAATATCCAGATTCACGCCCTGTATAGCATGCATCTCATAGACTGTTCCCGGGCTGTAAGTATAAGTAATGTTGTCTAATTTCATTAACATAATGCATTCACCAGCTCATCTATCGTAAGGATTCCATCCGGAATATCCACACCTTCCTGCTTAAGCTCATGAGCCAGCAGAGTAACCTGCGGAACATCCAGACGGTATGATTTTAAAGTATCCACCTGGGAAAAGATTTCTCTTGGAGTCCCCCCCATTACTATTTTCCCCGAATCCATGACATAGACGTAGTCTGCCAATGTCACTTCTTCCATATAATGAGTAATCAGGATAACCGTTACTCCCTCTTGTTCATTCAATTCTCTAATGGTCTTTAATACTTCTTTTCGTCCATTAGGATCCAGCATAGCTGTTGGCTCATCTAATATGATGCATTTGGGATGCATGGCAACTACACCTGCAATAGCCACACGCTGCTTCTGACCACCGGATAACTTATTGGGTGAATGTTTCCGGTAAGAAAGCATTCCCACTGCCGCCAGACTTTCATCTACACGTTTCCATATATCATCTGTAGGAATTCCCATATTCTCAGGTCCAAATCCCACATCCTCTTCCACGACAGTTCCTATAATCTGATTATCCGGATTCTGAAATACCATTCCTGCCTTCTGTCGTACTTTCCAGAGTTCTTCTTCCTGAGCAGTATCGATGCTATCCACCCACATAGTGCCTTCTGTAGGCACCAGCAACGCATTGATATGCTTTGCCAGCGTAGACTTGCCAGAACCATTATGTCCCAGGACTGCGATAAACTGACCTTCTTTAACATCAAGACTTACCTGATCAATGGCACGATTTAATTCCGGTTCTTCATTTTCATCCGTATATCGATAATAGTCATAACCTAGTTTGCTTGCTCGAATAATACTACTCATCCTGCTTCTCCTCTTCAGGGTCCGCCAGCAGCGAATCCATCAAATCCCAGATTTCCTCTCTTCCATCTTTTGTCTCTGCTGAAAATGGAATAATCGGAGTCCCCGGTACTACATTCAGTCCAACTTTAACCTGCTTCACATGCTTTTGTACCTGGCTGCGTTTTAATTTATCAAGCTTCGTTGCTATAATAATCGGGTTGTATCCCTGGCTTACAATCCATTCATACATCAATTTATCATTGGCAGATGGCTCATGTCTGATATCAATCAGTAAAAATACTGCACGAAGATTGGCTGAACCGTGAAGATATCTTTCAATAAGCTTTCCCCACTTTTCCTTCACCGCCTGAGAAACCTTGGCATAACCATATCCTGGAAGATCCACCAGATACATCACTTCATTGATATTGTAGAAATTAATCGTCTGTGTTTTTCCCGGTGAAGCACTGGTTCTTGCAAGAGACTTGCGATTCATCAATGCATTAATCAGGGATGATTTTCCCACGTTTGACTTACCTGCGAATGCAATCTCCGGTCTGCCGGTATCCGGCAAAACACTGGTAATTCCACATACGATATCCAGTGATACATTTTTTATAACCATATTTTCTCCTTATTTTACCAGTGCTTCTGCAAGCACTTCTGCCATAGCCTCCACAAATACTATCTCGAGACCATCTGTAATTTCTTTATCTATCTCTTTTACATCCGGTTCATTTTTCTTTGGAACCAGAACTTTCTTAATTCCTGCAGTCTTGGCTGCAAGAAGTTTTTCTTTTAAGCCGCCAATAGGAAGCACTCTTCCCCGAAGGGTAATCTCTCCTGTCATAGCCACATCCGCACGTACCGGTGTTTTTGTAATAGCTGACAGCATAGCTGTTGCCATGGTAATACCGGCAGAAGGTCCGTCCTTTGGTACAGCTCCCTCTGGAATGTGGATATGTATATCATGCTTTTGGAAAAATTCTTTTTCTATATCATAATTATCTGCAATCGAACGGATATAGCTGATACCTGCCTGGGCAGATTCTTTCATGACATCGCCTAATTGTCCGGTGAGAAGGAATTCCCCCTTGCCTGGCATAAGATTGACTTCTATCTGAAGAGTATCTCCGCCTACGCTGGTCCAAGCCAGTCCACGCACGATACCAATCTCATCCTGCTCATTGGCAAGCTGCACGCTGAAGCGCTCTCTTCCCAGATATTTTTCCAGATTTTTCACTGTAATCTGAACAGATTTCTTATTATCTTCCAGTATCTCTCTGGCTGCCTTACGGCAGATTTCACCGATTTTACGTTCTAAATTACGCACACCGGCCTCTTTGGTGTATCCATTTATAATATGTGACAGTGCATCGTCTTTAATCTGAAGTAATTTATCATTCAGACCATTTGCCTCAATCTGCTTTGGTATGAGATGTTCTTTGGCAATATGCAGCTTTTCATTTTCCGTATAGCTGGATACTTCGATAATTTCCATACGGTCCAGCAACGGGCGTGGGATTGTCTGTAAGTCATTGGCCGTAGCCAGGAAAAGTACTTCTGATAAATCAACCGGAAGTTCAATATAATGATCACAGAACTTGTTGTTCTGCTCTCCATCTAATACTTCCAGTAATGCAGAGGAAGTATCGCCCTTATAATCACTGCTCACCTTATCTACTTCATCCAAAACCATCAATGGATTCTTCACCTTAGCCTGTTTTAAGCCATTGATGATTCGTCCCGGCATAGCACCCACGTAAGTACGTCTGTGTCCTCGGATTTCAGCCTCATCACGCACACCGCCAAGAGAGATGCGCACATACTCTTTATTCAGTGCATGGGCTATAGAACGGCCAATAGAGGTCTTACCGGTTCCGGGAGGTCCCACCAGACACAGAATCGGGCTGGTTCCCTTCTTAGTCAGAGTACGAACTGCCAAAAATTCCAGAATTCTCTCTTTCACCTTCTCGAGACCGTAATGTTCTTCTTCTAAAATATCCTTTGCCTGTTTTAAATCCTTATTGTCCTTAGAAGTCTTATCCCATGGCAGATCAAGCAGGGTCTCGATATAACCGCGCATAACAGTGCTCTCGGAAGAATTGTTGCCGATATTTTTAAATCGCTTCACTTCTTCTGTGATTTTGTCTTTGATTTCTTTTTTTGCTTTTAATTTCTGAGCCCGCTCCATAAAAGTATCCGCATCGGAAGCGAAGGTATCTTCCCCCAGTTCCTCACGTATTACTTTCAGCTGCTCACGGAGAATATATTCTCTCTGATTTTTATCTATATGTTCTTTGATCTTCATCTGCAGATCCTGACGAATCTGCATGACTTCGATTTCATTGCTAAGCAAGATTCCAAGGATTTCATATCGGTCAGAGATATGCACTGCATCAAGCAGTTTCTGTCTCTGATCAAATTCCAACGGAACGTTAATGGCAATCTGGTCAACCAGCTTCTCCACATCTTCGATATCCATCAGCTGGTTAATCAACTCTTTACTGATATTCTGATTTCCTGCACAGTACTGTTTGAATATCTCGCGCATACCGCGAAGCATAGCTTCGTTGGCATTGGCAGAGATAGGAATCTCCTCCACCTGCTCAAATCTGGCCACTTCCGCTTCCAGATAATCCAAATCCTGTGTAAAGCTTAAAATCTCTGCACGTTCTATGCCTTCTACCAGAATTCTGAGAATATTTTTAGGCAGTTTCACTACCTGTTTTACTTTTGCAATAGTACCTATCTTATATAAATCCAGTAATCCCGGTTCCTCCACATTATAATCCTTCTGGGTAATCAGAAAGACCATCTGGTCAGTAACCATAGCCTCTTCCACTGCTTTCACAGATTTAGCACGACTTATATCAAAATGTATAATCATATCCGGCAATACGGTCGTTCCCCTAAGAGCAATTGCCGGCAGAATCTTTATCATGTTGTCCATTTGTTCCTCCTTTAGATAAGGGATGAGAACATTATGCTGTCACAGGTTTCTTTACCTTTGATACATTACCTCTTCTGCGAGGCGCAGCCGGTTCTCCCCTTACAATCTGTGGCTTATCTGTTCCATCCACACTTTCTTTGGTGATGGTACAGCTGCGAATTGTGTCATCTGATGGAATCGTATACATGAGGTCCATCATCATCTTCTCCATAATCGCACGCAGTCCTCTGGCGCCTGTTTTACGCTCCATGGATTTCTCTGCAATACTCTCCAGTGCATCTGCGTCAAAGCTTAGTTCCACACCGTCTAATTCAAATAATTTCTTATACTGCTTGGTCAATGAATTGTTTGGCTCTGTAAGTATCTGAACCAAAGCATCTTTATCCAGTGCATCCAGCGATACTACAACCGGCACACGTCCGATGAATTCCGGAATTAAGCCAAATTTTACAAAATCCTGTGGCATAACTTCTTTTAAGATTTCTCCTACGTTTACTTCTTCCACATTCTTTATATCTGCATTGAAACCGATAGACTTGGTATCTTTTCTTGTTTCAATAATTTTTTCCATACCGTCAAAAGCACCACCGCAGATAAACAAAATATTGGTAGTATCTATCTGGATAAAGTCCTGATGAGGATGTTTTCTTCCACCCTGTGGTGGAACACTTGCTACGGTTCCCTCTAAGATTTTTAAAAGTGCCTGCTGTACACCTTCTCCGGACACATCACGGGTAATAGATGCATTCTCGGATTTTCTGGTGATTTTATCAATCTCATCGATATAAATAATTCCATGCTGTGCGCGCTCGATATCATAATCTGCTGCCTGGATGATTTTTAAGAGGATATTTTCTACATCCTCACCTACATATCCAGCCTCGGTCAGAGTAGTTGCGTCTGCGATTGCAAATGGTACATTTAAGATACGTGCAAGTGTCTGTGCAAGAAGTGTCTTACCGGAACCTGTAGGCCCAAGCATCATGATGTTGCTCTTTTGCAGTTCCACGTCCACGGTATCTGCTGCCAGAATACGTTTGTAATGATTGTAAACAGCTACTGCCAGAGTTTTCTTGGCATCTTCCTGTCCGATTACATACTCATCCAGAAATTCTTTTAATTCTATTGGTTTTAACAGATTAATCTCATCGGATTCCACTTCTGTATAATTTTCGAATTCCTCATCAATTATCTCCGAGCAAATCTCAATACACTCGTCGCAGATAAATGCTCCATTAGGACCTGCAATTAATTTGCGAACCTGTTCTTCTGTCTTTCCACAGAAAGAACATCTGATTTTGGGATCTTTGCTTTTTCCTGCCATTCTATTCTCCTTTTTCTATTCTCTATCTTCCATTTATTTGTCTCTATATCTTATGATGCGCTAAAACGAATATAAGACTCCTGCCAATTGACAGGAGTCTTTTCTTGATTTACTATCTGCTGGTAATGACACTATCAATCAGACCATATGCCTTTGCTTCATCTGCGGACATATAGTTATCTCTCTCAGTATCCACTTCGATAACTTCAATCGGCTGACCAGTGTTGGCTGCCAATAAAGAATTTAATTTATGCTTTGTCTTAAGAATGTGCTCAGCAACAATCTTAATCTCGGTTGCCTGACCCTGAGCTCCACCAGATGGCTGATGAATCATAATCTCAGCATTAGGAAGTGCCATTCTCTTACCTTTGGTTCCGCCGGCTAACAGAAATGCTCCCATACTTGCTGCCATACCCATACAGATGGTAGACACATCGCACTTGATATAATGCATGGTATCGTAGATGGCCATACCTGCTGTAACAGAACCTCCCGGACTGTTAATATACAGCTGAATATCCTTACCAGGATCTTCAGATTCCAAGAATAAAAGCTGCGATACAACCAGACTTGCGGTCACATCATTGACTTCTTCTCCCAGGAAAATAATTCTCTCTTTTAACAGTCGTGAATAGATATCGTAATTTCTCTCTCCACGGCTTGTCTGTTCTATGACATAAGGTACTAAACTCATGGTAAAGCCTCCTTTAATTAAACTTCTTTAGCTGCTTCAGTAACTAATGTAACTGCTTCCTGAACTGCCATATCTTTCTTCATCTGGTCTTTTTCGTAATCGCCCATTAATTCTTTTAATTTTTCAACTTCCATGTTGTACATTTCAGCCATTTTAGCGATTTCTTCATCAATCTTCTCGTCACTAACCTGAACATCTTCTACTTCAGCAATTTTCTCCAGAACAAGTCTGCTCTGAATACGTTTTAATGCCTGTGGTTTCATCTGCTCATTTAACTGTTCCATGGTTGTACCTGTAAACTGCATGTACTGTTCCATAGAAAGTCCCTGAGACTGCATTCTTCTTGCAAAGTCATCCTGCATCTGACGGATCTGAGAATCTAACATTGGATCCGGAATATCCATCTGTGCATTTTCGATGATTTTATCTACTACTGCGTTCTCTTTGTCTGTCTTAGCCTGTGCTTCTTTTGTAGAAGTGATGTTCTTCTTGATGTCTTCTTTGTATTCATCTAAAGTATCAAATTCAGATACATCTTTTGCGAAATCGTCATCTAATTCAGGAAGTTCTTTCATCTGAATCTGTTTAACAGTACATTTAAATACTGCAGGTTTTCCAGCTAATTCAGCTGCCTGGTATTCTTCCGGGAATGTTACATTAACATCCATCTCTTCATTTAATTTTGCTCCAACTAAAGCTTCTTCAAATCCTGGAATAAATGAATGAGAACCGATAGTCAGGGAATAATCTTCGCCCTTTCCACCTTCGAAAGCAACGTCATCTACAAATCCTTCGAAATCTAATACGATCATATCGCCGTCTTCTACTGCACGGTCATCTACGTCGATTGTTCTGGAATTTTTCTCCTGCTCTTTTTTCAGTTCAGCTTCGATTTCCTCGTCAGATACAGTGATCTCTGCCTTTGGAACTTCTACACCTTTATATTCGCCTAAGGTTACTTCCGGTTTTACAGCAACTTCTGCAGTAAAGATGAAAGATTTTCCTTTTTCAATCTGGGTAACGTCAATTTCCGGCTGAGATACGATTTCTAATCCGCTCTCTTCAGCAGCTTTTGAGTATGCTTCCGGGATGATAGAGTTTGCTGCATCTTCATAGAATACACCTACTCCATACATTTTTTCGATCATAGCACGTGGTGCTTTTCCTTTACGGAAACCTGGTAATGTAATGCTTCCTTTGTTCTTTAAGTAAGCACCCTGGATTGCTTTGTCAAATTCTTCAGCAGAAACTTCAATTGTAAGTTTTGCCATGTTCTTTTCTAAATTTTCAACTTGTACGCTCATTATTCTATAATTCCTCCTTAGATTCTATCTAAAACATAATATTTCTGTATTCACAGTCATTTTTTGAGTATAGCACACCGTTTTTAAAATAGCTAGTATTTTTCTGATTTTTATGAAAATTTCCCAATTTCCATGGGGTTTAGTGACCATATACGATACTTTCTTTGATTTCATGGGCTGTCTGCTTATCTGTTAACTGCTCAATAATCTCTAAAGAAAAGGCAATTGCACATCCCACACCGCGGCCGGTGATGATATGTCCATCAGTTACAGCCTTTTTGTCTGCAATCTCAGCACCCTTTAAGCAATTCTCATAACCTGGATAACATACTGCTTTTTTACCCTGAAGCAGTCCCATGTTGCCTAAGAGACTTGGTGCAGCGCATATGGCAGCCACCCATTTATCTTCATCATCCGCAAACGACTGAACCATATTCATAAGTTTTTTATGTTCTCCCAGATAATTTGTACCCGGCATACCGCCTGGAAGTACTATCATATCCACATCCGAATAATCCATTTCATCGTACAATACATCTGCACTGACTTGAATCTTGTGACTTCCTATTATAGTTAAATCATGTGTAACCGAAACCATGGTTACTTCCTGATTGGCTCTTCTTAATAAATCAACTACAGTCAATCCTTCTACTTCTTCAAATCCATCTGCTAAAAAAACGCATATTTTCGCCATTTTTCTTACCTCCAATTGTTAAATTATAGCATGACAAACACCCCATTGCAATAATGCACGGGGTGTTTCTATTTGGTTTTTTTCTCAATTAGGTAGGCGTGGATATGCATAAGCAAGGTTCCCAGATAACCGATTCCTTTCAGCAAGGGATTTTTCCCACGTTTCCATTCCAGGCATTTCTCATAAAATCCTAACATTTCCTTTTCCTCTTGTGCTGTCTTTTTGATACTTTTTTGTGCTTTCTTGTACCTTTTTATATTTCTTCTATTTTCTTCCAGGTATCCTTACCTTCATATTGTACTATATTTTCAAACAAATGTATTCATTTTGTTGCGCTGGAACTTTTTTCCATTTTTCTCCGTTATAATCAACTTTACGGAGGTTGTTATGACAAGGAACTATTTTGCACAAAATCTGCGTGCACTTCGTCTATCCCGTGGATATACACAGCAGCAGATGAGCGACTTATTACATATCCGGCGGCAATCCTATTGCAACTATGAAAATAATCAGCGGACACCATCTTTGGATACAGTTATCCTTCTGGCTGAGTATTTTGAAATTACAGTGGATGAATTACTGCGCTGCCCTTTATATCTTGAGCTTCAAAATGAATAATTCTTATTCTTTTCTCTTCTTTGCAATGTGTGATATTGCATTCGTCAATGTGTACAGTGATGTTACAAAAACAGCAATCCATTGAATTCCTTTTTGTGAAACTGATATTTTCTGTACTGCAATGCTTTCCCCTGACTGCGTTGTCCCTTGTTGCTCCTCTTTATATGCGTCTATTTCCTTAGCCTGCAGTGTCTCCGGTTCTACAGCAATGTAGTCTCTGTCTGAATATATGATTTCACGGCCTTCTGCATCGTATCGTTCCAGTTCTGTATAGGTCCAGTTCCAATTATTCTTCTCTGAGAGAATCACATCATATAATTTTTTTCCGTCTGCACATAATTCTACAACCTGGTCTTCCCCTGATTTACTTTGTCTTGCCATCCTGTATTCCACATTCTGGTTTAACTTAGGATTCAATTTATTTGTAATAATCTGACTGGTGTTAGTCTCCTGTTCATATCCTGCGGGGACATCCATCTCTATCTTAGTTTCTATAGCTTGTCCTAACTCGTCTATCGCTGGTACATTGTTAAATGTCCCTTTCCATAAAAAGTGTGAAGAAACCTGAATACTCCGGATTCTTTTTCCATTCCATACCAGAAACACTTCTGCCTCTTTCGGCCGGTACCCATATGCATTTTCATAATCTGACCAGATTACCTTCACTGGTATCTCCTGCGTAGCATCCAGCTTTCCATATAAGCTTCCATAAGTATACGTATAGCTGTGTCCATTTTCCTCATAGGCGAGCTGGCTGCCCCTGGATTCTTCCACAGGGAATCCTACTTCTCTAACCATGTCTTCTTGTTTTGCCAATTCTACTTCGACAAATTCTCCTTCGATAGATTCATCCGGAGGATATTCTCCCCATTCCATCAGATATGATATCCCATAGGCGTTGATACGAACCGGAATCGTCAAGACATATCGATATCCCGACTTTAATTCGTACGCATCACCCAAACTCCAGCGAAGTTCACCCTTTTTCACGTCCAGCTTCATATATTGATGCTGTCCCATATCTTCTAACACTGCCTTGTTTTGACTGTCAAACACCTGTACCCATGGCTCTTTTCCTGTAAATTCATAGTATTTGCTGAGTTTTTCATACAGGGATACATGACTGCACCCGGCTTGTCCTACTATAGTCAGACGAAGCAGGCTTGTGTTCGATGATTCCGTGTTCGATGATTCCGCTTCTAAAGCCCAATCTTTGTTAAATCCCAGTTTTCCTGACACCATATCTTCTGCTGCCCCTGTCTGCACCGGCATCAGCAACATTAAAATAAAACCAAGTATAACCGTAAATTGAAACCGCCCCATTGTTCTTCCTCCTAATCACTCGTCTTACAATATATGCGGAGAGATTGGGAAATAGAACTTCATTCTGCTTTTTTTCACTGAATTTTTGTGCTATGATGTGGTTAAAACATTTATATGTATTCTTTTGTTATAACTGAAGGGAGATTTATCATGGAAATAGAACGTAAATATTTAATCAGGCAGTTACCAGAAGATTATACTTCTTATCCACACCATAAGATTGAACAAGGGTACTTAAACACAAATCCTGTGGTTCGTATACGTCAGGAGGATGATAATTACTATCTGACTTACAAATCCAAAGGACTCATGGTACGTGAAGAATATAATCTGCCGCTTAATCAGGAGGCCTATGAACACTTAAGAGAAAAAGCAGATGGAATTTTAATCAGTAAGACACGGTATAAGATTCCGTATATGGATTGTTATACCATTGAACTTGATATCTTCCATGGTCATTATGAAGGTTTGCTTCTGGCAGAAGTAGAATTTCCAACAGAAGACGAAGCGAATTCTTTCCAGGCTCCTGACTGGTTCTCTGAAGATGTTACTTTCTCTACACAATATCATAATAGTACATTAAGCAAGGGCAGTTCCTTATAAGAACTGCTTTTCTTTATTTTTACTGAAAAATGCACTATCTTTTCTAAAAATTCCCCTTACTACTATGGGTTTTCATTGAGTTTCAACGATATACTTTGCTTTTGCATAGTATCATATGGTAAACTTCATCTCATATATATCATTTGCAATGTGTCGGTTTGCATATGCATTATACCACATTGTTTATATGCTGTGAATAAGCGTTTAAACTATACGTTATAAAAGCCGTTACGAAAGATGAAAGGGATGAAACGTATGGATTATAAACGCGCGAATCAGCTGCGAACGCTTGGTTTGACAATTGCATATTACCGCAGGCTTCGCGGGTTGACCCAGACGGAACTTGCCGAGCATGTTAAGATTAGCCGGACACATATGAGTAATATTGAGGCTCCGAATGGTAAGACTTCTGTTTCTTTGAATAAGTTGTTTGATATTGCGGATGCTTTGGATGTTTCTATGAAGGATTTCTTTGATGTGCATGATTTGGATGAGAAGAAGGATTGTGGATGATTTTTGGAATATGGCTGGGTGCTGGCGGGGGAAGATGTTGAGTTAGTAGTGGAAATATGTGGGGTTGCTAGATTTATAGCTTATTAATCAAAGGAGTCCTCACTCACTACTTTTCTTTTTAAGCGGTGCATGAGGACTTTTCTGGCAATGTTAGATATTTAATTTTTATACACCTTTTGTTTTCGCGGTGCAGGCTTTCATGGCTTCGATCACGCTGCTGCGGAATCCTTTTTCTTCTAAGACTCTTACTGCTTCTATGGTAGTTCCGGCCGGGGAGCAGACCATGTCTTTTAGTTCGCCGGGGTGTTTGCCGGTTTCCAGAACCATTTTGGCGCTTCCTAAGACTGCCTGGGCGGCGAATTCGTAGGCCTGAGCTCTTGGCAGGCCGTCGGATACGGCTGCGTCAGCCATGGCTTCTATGAACATGAATACGTAGGCCGGGGAGCTTCCGCTTACGGATACTACTGCATCCATAAGGTGTTCGGCTACTATCTGGTATTTGCCGAAGCTGTCGAACAGGCGGCCTGCTAAGGTCATGTCTTCTTCGGTTACCAGTTCGTTGTAGCATACTCCGGTCATTCCTTCTCCTACTAATGCAGGGGTGTTTGGCATGGTGCGGATAATTTTTTTATTTCCCTGGAATTGTTCCTGCAGCCAGGCCAGGGTTTTGCCTGGGGCGATGCTTATGATTAGCTGATTTTCTGATATATGGCTTCGTATCTGGGCTATTACACTTTCGTACAGATATGGTTTGACTGCCAATACCAGTACGTCGGCATAATCAGCTACTACAAGATTATCTAAGCTGCCTTTTACTTTGTACTCGGCAGTTGTTTTTTCAAGGCTGCTCTGGGTTGCGGTGGATACATATACGTCTTCTGCTGTCACTACGCCTTGTTTCAGGGCTCCGCCTAACATGGCTTTTGCCATATTTCCACATCCTATAAATCCTAATTTCATAATCTTTTCTCCTTTAAGCTTGCTTTGATTTCCTGCAGGCTTTTTTTGTTCTCTCTGGCAGCTGATGCCAGGTTGTCATATTCAGCTTTGGATTTTTCTATTCCGTATCCGCTGCTGTGTTTGACTGTGATGGCTCCATAGGGACTGTCTATACTGTCTGTGGTTCGTTCCAGACAATACCTGCTCACTTCTTCGCGGCGAATTCCCAATGTTGTTGTGTGTTTCAGAATTTGTTTTGCCATTTTCTGTTCGTCCTGTGGACGGCAGATACATTCTAACATATAGGCGGGACGATTTTTTTTCATATAAATGGGGATACTGTAGAAGTCTAAGGCTCCGGCTTCCAGTACGCGCTCCATGGCAAATCCCATCTCTTCGCCGGTCATATCATCTACATTACAGCTTAGTTTTATAACTGACCCTGTCAATATGGGGAGTTGCTCATTTTTATCTTTTTCCAGATTCAAATCCACGGATGGCATTCTCGGCTGCATGTCCAAAACCACTTTGGAAAATAATCTTCCTAATACTGTATTTATCTGCACTTGCATTCGTACTGCCTGCTCCATCTGTTCTTCTTGAATCTGTATCAGTGCCATTTCTCTTATCAGACGTATGCGAAAATCTCGAAATCCCATATCAAACAGATGCTGTTCGCCTTGCTCGACTTTTTGTAAGTCTTCTCCGGTAATCCTGGTGCCTGCCTCTATTCTGGTGGCCAGACAGGCGTATGCTGGTTTCTTCCAGGTGAATATGCCTGCTTCCTTTAGATTTCTTCGAATCTGTGGCTTAGTCAAACCACATAGACGCAAGGGCGAAAGCACTTCCATCTCAGTCAATGCCTTCATTCCCGGACGGTCAGAAGCATCATCTGATGCATTCGTTCCATCTAATAATATCTCGTAACCGTCTTCTTTTGCCCGGGCTGCTATTCCGCCGAATATTTTCTTTTTGCAGTAATAACAGCGATTGGATGGATTTGACGTCACGTCTTCACATTGAAGAATGTCGTAATCTAATATTGTGAAATCTACTCCTATTAATTTCGCTGCCCGTTTTGCATCTTCTAACTCAAATTCCGGCTGAAATACAGTATTTACGTAATATGCTTTCACATCTGCGCCACACTGTTTGGCCATGTAAAGAAGATAAACGGAATCTACCCCTCCGGAAAATCCCATGGCGGTTTTTGGATATTGCTTGAAAAATTCTTGTAATGTCACTATTTATACTCCTCATCTATAGAACCTTGTAATTCGATGTTTTTAGTTTATCTTCGTCTTGCCACTCAGGACATTTTTATAGTCTTCATAATTTTTTTCCAATAGAGTCGGTGTATCCAGACCAAATGGACATTTTGATTTACATTTTCCACAATGAAGACAGTCTTCTATCTTTTTCATCTTCGCCTGTACTTCTTCGGTTAACTGCAGCTCGGTTGGTGAGCGGCGAAGCAGAAGTGACATTCTTGCGCAATTGTTAATCTCAATTCCTGCCGGACATGGCATACAGTAACCACAGCCCCTGCAGAAGTCACCCTGAAGTTCTTCCTGCTCTTTTTTGATAAAGGCAGCTATTTCGTCATCCATCTCTGGTGCGTTATCCATATAACTTAAGAACTCGTCTAATTCTGACTCTCTTTGAATTCCCCAGATAGGAAGTACATTATCATACTGTGCCATATAAGCATAAGCCGCTTTTGAATTAGTGATCAATCCTCCTGAGAGCGCTTTCATGGCGATAAATCCCATATCTTTCTCTTTGCACTGTCTAACCAGGGAAAGTTCTTTCTCTCCTGACAGATAGCAGAATGGGAACTGCAGTGTCTCATAAAGTCCTGAATCGATAGCTTCCTGAGCTACTGCAAGACGATGATTGGTAATACCTATGTGACGAATATATCCTTCTTCTTTGGCTTTTAGCATTTCCTCATACAAACCGCTTCCATCCCCTGGTTTTGGACAAAATGCAGGATTATGGAACTGATATAAATCCAGATAATCTGTCTGCAGATTCTTTAGGGTAATCTCTAGCTGGTTACGTAACTCTTTCGGATCTGTAGTCATTGTCTTCGAAGCTATAAATACTTTCTCTCTCATATCACCAAATGCCATACCCAGCTTTTTCTCACTATCTGAATAGAATCTGGCTGTATCAAAAAAACGGAACCCACCTTCATAAGCCTTTCGCAGCAAAAAAACTGCCTCTTCATCTGTCACTCGCTGAATCGGTAAAGCTCCAAATCCATTTTTATTTACAACAATACCTGTCTTACCTAAACATACTTCCATTATAAACACCTCCATGTTTTTAACTAATATGTAACTCCATCTATACCTTATCAGATTTTTATCCATACTTCCATAGTTTTTTTAGAACTTTACAGAACATTTCTATTTGATTTTGTTCACATTTCATTCAAAAATATTAACAAATCTTTCACAATGAACACATGAACTGCACACATTTCTTTTCTATACTAGTACTTGTAAACGAAATAAATAAACTTTTCTTTTTCATAAGTCGATCGCAAGATCGCACTCCTTCCTTTAAATAATAAAAAAGACCGTTCCTGCACAAACGGTCTTTTTTATTTGCCCTATTTTAGAAAAATAACCATTTGCAGCAGGCGAAAACGGTTTTCGCCTGCTGCAAATGGTTAAAAATGGTCTTGCTTTTCTTATCTTTCCTCTCGGAAATAATTGGTTCCACAGCTCTTCGGCTGTGCATGTTCTCTGCTCTCTCTCATACTTGTGATAACTAACACGATAATTGTAACTATATATGGTGCCATATCATAGAATTGTGAAGGAATAGGCAGTGCAACATACAGACGCATAATTTTCAATGCTCCGAATACCAGCGCTACCAGTATCGCTCTGTTGCAGTCCCATGTTGCGAAGATTACCAGGGCTACTGCCAGCCAGCCGTATCCACTGACACAGTCAAATACCCACACACCATTCTGACTTACCATACTGATATACATACCACCGATTCCGCAGATACCACCACCTACTACCGTAGCCACATATTTGTATCTGGTTACATTAATTCCTGCTGCATCTGCAGTTGCCGGATCTTCCCCTACTGCCCGCAGGTTTAATCCCACGCGGCTGCGTTTGAAAAACCAGGCCATTACCACAGCAACAATAACTGCAAAATAAACCATCCAGTTATAATTAAAAAGTAATGTTCCAAGAACAGGAATCTTAGACAATCCCGGGATTGCAATTCCTTTAAACATGGCTTTTACGCCATCGGTCACCACCAGACTTCCACCTGCATTCTTGGCGATGAAATCGCCAAAGAAGTTACCAAATCCCGTACCGAAGATCGTCAGTGTCAAACCGGTAACATTCTGATTTGCACGAAGTGTAATGGTCAAAAATGCATAAATCAATGCACCAAGCGCACCTATTAAGAAGGAAACAACCAGAGCAATCAATACTGCTACTACGCCAACCGGTGCGCCTCCCGCTGCCTTGCCATAGAAAAATGCCCCTGCGATACCGGATACAGCACCCATGTACATCATACCTTCTACACCAAGGTTTGTATTACCGGATTTCTCTGTTAATATTTCTCCTAACGCACCAAATAATAGAGGAGTACCAGCTAAAACTGCCGCAACTATTAATTTTAATATAATACTAAGCATTCTGCTCCTCCTTTCCACCGCGTGTTACCAGACGGTAGTTGATAAAGAATTCACAGCCAAGCATAAAGAACAGGATAATACCAATCAAAAGATCAGACACCGAAGCCGGAATAGCCATGGTCGTCTCAATCTGATTACATCCTCGTTCCAGCACTGCAATAAATGCAGCTACACCCAGCATGCCATACGGATTCATATGTGCCAGCCAGGCTACCGTAATAGCAGTAAATCCAACGCCGCCAGCGGTTCTCTCTGTAATCGTATAATCACAGCCCGCCACCTGAAGCATACCGGCTATACCAGCCAGAGCACCGGATAAAAACATGGTTCTTCTAAATACTTTACCTACGTTAATTCCTGCATATCTTGCAGTATTATTACTCTCACCTACAACGGCGATTTCATATCCCTGCTTGGTTCTGTTAAAATAGATGGATGCAAAAACCACAAGAACTAATGCGATAATCCATCCCCAGTGAACACCAAACACTTTGCTTAATCGGACACCTTTATGTATCATAGGCATCTTCGGGAAAGAAGATCCTGCTGCTTTCCATGGTCCATTTGCCAGATATTTGATAATGTAGAGTGCTATGTAGTTTAACATAAGGGTAAATAAAGTCTCATTGGTTCCCCACTTTGCTTTACAAAGAGCCGGAAGGAGACCATAAAGTCCTCCAAAGAGCATAGCTGTCACAATCATCAGTATAATAAGTGGAATCTTTGGCAGTGTCGCTGCGTAGAAAAATGCCCAGTATCCTGCGCCAATAGCCCCCACCAGTACCTGGCCTTCTGCACCGATATTCCAGAACTTCATCTTAAACGCAAAGGAAATACCTATGGCCGTAATTAATAGTGGAATCGCCTGTTTCACTGTTTCCTGGATTAAAACCTTCGAACCAAAAGCCCCTCTTAGCATATCCGAATATGCCTGAAGCGGATTTTTCCCAAGACAGAGGATTAGGATTCCTCCTGTAATCAAGGCACCCAGGATAGCGACTGCACGTATCATCCAGGTCTTTTTCTGAGTGATTTCATCTCTTTTTATCATGCGAATAAGAGGAGTCTTCTTCTCTGTTTTTACACTGCTCATGCAATCTCCTCCTTTCCGCCGCCAACTTTAATCATATACAGGCCTAATTCTTCTTTTGTAGTTTCTTTTGCATTGACAATTCCGCTGACCTTTCCGCCGCACATAACAAGGATTCTGTCTGAAATCTCTAAAAGCACATCCAGGTCCTCACCAACAAAAATAACCGCAACACCCTTTTTCTTCTGTTCATTTAGAAGGTCATATATCTTATAAGAAGAATTGATATCCAGACCTCGTACCGGATAGGATACCACCAGTACATCCGGTCCAAAGGAAATCTCTCTTCCCAGCAATACTTTCTGAACATTACCTCCTGACAGACGACGTACAGGTGTGGAAACTCCCGGAGTTACAATTTCTAAATCTTTGATTAATTTTTCTGATAATTCTTTCGGTGGTTTCCGGTCTACAAAAAATCCTTTGTTGTCTTTATAGCTTCGGAGCATTACATTGTCCACCATGTCCATAGAGGCAACCAGACCCATACCCAGACGATCTTCCGGAACAAATGCCATCGGTACATAGGATACGCCTTTTTTATGAATATTCTGGGCATCCTGTCCGCCAATGTTCTCCATAACCTCGACACCATCCTTCTTCTGACGGAACAAAACAGTTCCTCCTGTAATAGGATAGAGTCCGGCAATGGCTTCACAAAGTTCTTTCTGTCCACTTCCGGCGATACCTGCAATACCGAGGACTTCTCCGCCAAAAGCTGAGAAATTCACTCCATCTAAGGCTTTGACCTTCTCACTGTTAAGGCAGGTCAGATCATGCACTCTCAACATCTCTGGACCCTGCTCCACTTCCGGATGTTTAATCTCTAAACTGATTGCATGTCCTACCATCATCTCTGTCAATGTCGACTGATTTGCTGTGGCAGTCTCAATAGTTCCAATGTATTCACCTTTTCTTAAAATGGCAACCCTGTCTGAGATTGACAATACTTCATGCAGTTTGTGGGTAATGATGATAATAGATTTGCCATCTTCCTTCATATTGCGCAAAACAGCAAATAACTTATCGACTTCCTGCGGTGTAAGTACAGCAGTCGGCTCATCTAATATAAGGATTTCAGCTCCACGATACAGTACTTTTAAAATCTCTACTGTCTGTTTTTCAGAAACTGCCATATTATAAATCTTCTTTGCCGGATCCACATCAAATCCGTATTTGTCACCTAATTCTTTTACTTTCTTATTCGTAGATTTCCGGTCTATCGTAATTCCACCCTTTAATCCTAATACAATATTCTCTGCTGCTGTCAGCACATCCACTAATTTAAAATGCTGATGAATCATTCCGATTCCGTGATCAAAGGCGTCCTTAGGTGACTGGATAGAGACTTCGGTTCCATTTACTTTGATTGATCCATGGTCTGGAAAATAAATTCCGGACAACATATTCATCAAAGTCGTCTTACCACTTCCATTTTCACCAAGCAGTGCCAGGATTTCACCTTTTCTCAGCTGCAGATTTACATCATGATTGGCAATTACTTTTCCAAAAGTCTTTGTAATCCCCTTCATCTCAATAGCATACTGTTCCAAGTGGTTTACCCCCTTTATAGTTTGTGAGTTAGTTTTTCTTTCAAGATAGATACATTATAACCATGTGTATGTTCGTAATACAAGTAATCTTTCCAATATTCTAAAAAAAAGTGCCTCTTATAAGGAGGCACTTTCCTCTAATCAAGACGGATATTCGTAATCCGCTGTATTACTCTTTTACAGTAATTCCATCAATAATGCTTGAGAATGCAGGTGATGAACCACCGAAGTCAGCTTCCTGCTCGTGGAAATAACCATCTTTTACAAACTCTACACCAAAGTCATTGGTAAATGTTGTAAGTTCAGCTCCGCCTACTGTAAATGTAGAAGTATCAAATACATGAAGGTCTCCGCTGATGATTGCTGCTTTTGCAGTCTCAACTGCTTCTGCTGCGCCTTCCGGCATCAGAGCATCATTATAAGCAGTTAACATTACAGCGTTCTCTACAAGTCCCTGGCTCCAGTCTTTTGCAATTTCTTCACCGTTTAACAGGCAGTTAATTGCATATTCCGGATAAATTCCCCAGTCACAACGAGCAGAAGTAATAGAAGCGTTTGGAGCTTTATCTATCATATCTGTGTTGTAACCAATCTGCCATACGCCTGCTGCTTCTGCTGTAGTAGCTGTTGCTGCAGAATCACAATGCTGTCCTAATACATCACATCCATCATCGATTAATGCCTGTGCTAACTGAGCCTCTAAGTTTGCATCATTCCAGGTATTTGTGTACATAACTTCCATCTGAACATCTGGATTTACGCTCTTAGCGCCTAAGTAGAATGCGGTATATCCACTGATTACTTCTGCATAAGGCATAGCTGCAACAAAACCAAGTTTGTTGGTCTGTGTCTTCATACCAGCGATAATACCTGATAAGTAACGTGCTTCATATATAGAAGAAAAATAGTTATGTGTGTTTGCCAGATCTGATGCAGCACTCTGATATCCTGTTGCATGACAGAACTGTACATCCGGATAATCCGGAGCAACTTCCATTACATAATCTTCAAATCCAAAACTTGTTGCGAAGATGATATTACATCCTGCTTCTGCCAGTTCACGAAGAGCTGTCTCACAGCTGGAGTCTTCTCCAACGTTTGTTTTTTCGATAATCTGGTCATCAGATAAGCCAAGTGATTCCTGAACTTCATCTGTACCCATCATAAAGTTGTAGGTATATCCCTGGTCACTCTCATCACCAACGTATACAAATCCAACTTTAAGGTCCTCAAGTGCAAGTCCCTCGGATGCAGCTGCGTCAGTGCTCTCTGCATCTGCGTCAGTGCTTTCCTCTGTGCTTTCTGTATCTGCTGTGCTGCTTGCTGAGTCTGCAGATTCCGCTGCACTCTGACATCCAACTAATAAAGTAGCTGCCATAGCAACAGTTAATACGCTTGCTAAAATTTTCTTTTTCATAAATCTTTCCTCCTTATATTTATGATTTGAAATGAAAAACCATCCACGCTTGGATTTTCTTTTCCTACTTTGGATGGCTTTGACTTGATTCATTATACTACTTTTTTTTAGGTTCGTAAACAGTAATTTTCTGTAAATTTATTTCAGGTAAATTCATTTCATGAGAATTCATTTCATTGTGTCAAAATATGAAACCGTTTTCAGGCAATGATCTCCACTTTACTTCCTGTAGGTTCTTTAATCACATGAATCTTTTGATCTATACGCTCTTTTAATTCTGTCACGTGGGAAATGATTCCTACCAGACGATTTCCTTTTGTCAAATCTGCCAATATCCGGATAGCCTTTTCCAGGGATTCTTCATCCAGCGACCCGAAGCCTTCATCTACAAACATTGTGTCTAATTCAATCCCTCCCTTTTGACTTTGAATAATATCTGAAAGTCCTAAGGCCAGGCTTAAGGAAGCCAGGAAGGATTCTCCGCCTGACAGGGTTTTAATATCCCTCGGACGACCGGTATGCTGGTCCATGACATCAAGTTCCAATCCCTTTTTCCCCTGATTATTATCCTGATTTTCTTTGTTTAGAAGGGTATAGCGCCCATCGCTCATAATGATAAGCCGTTGATTGGCTGCAGCTATGATTCTTTTGAAATAGTATTGCTGAATATAGGCTTCAAAAGTTATCTTAAGTGGTCCGGTTCCATTGGCCATCTTGGATAATTCCTGGATTGTAGCCAGCTCTTCTTTTGTTTTTTCAAATTCTTTCTGCTTCTTCTCCAGTGTACTCATCAGATTTTGATTGTTTTCCATCTGCTTGTCTAACTCTCGTTCCCGACGGTCCTGGATTCGTATTTCTTCCTGAAGTTTTCTCTGATGCTCTTTCTTTTCTTCCAGATTCTGTATCGTTTTCCCTTCCAGTTCCGGACGCTGACTATCCAGCAATATGGTTAACCGCTTATAATTTTCCTCATATCGGGCAACTGATTCTTCAAGTATCTTTTGTTCTTTTAATGGAATCAGAGATTGCAGATATGTCTCTTCATCTTCAAATCCTCTAGTCTTTATTTCCATTTTGAAAGCTTCTTTTCGTCTGGCTGACTCTGGTGTCTTCTCTTCCAGTAATGCCTGCTTTATCTTTCGATCATTTTCATATTCTGTCTCTGCCTGGACGGCCTGTTCATATTGCTGCTTTGCTCTGGTGCTGTCTTTTTCAAACTGTTGGAGTATTTCCTTTTGTTCCTGGATATAGGCCTGCATATTTTTTTCTTCCCGGGAGAGATTTGCAAAATCTATATCAGATGGGGCTTTTTGTCTAAGCAGATTTTCCTGTGTATCAATACGTTCCTGTATTTTAGCCAGGTCATTGCCCAGCTTCTGCACTTTTTCCAGAACTTTTTGCTGTTGTTTTTCTGCATCTTCCACCATCTCCTGGGTAACCGCTTCTTCCGGCAGGCGGGCAGGATTCGGATGTGTTAATGAACCACACACCGGGCATGGTTTTTCTTCCTCTAACTGACTTGCCAGTACTCCGGCCTGAATATATAAAAACTGCTCTCTGAAGTTTCTGCTGATTGTCTCTTTTTGTTTATATAACTCCATGGAATCATCCCATTGTTTTCTGGTCTTAACATGAGATTTCTGCTCTTCTATCAGAGAATGTAATACAGGAATCAGTTCTTCTACTTCCTGTATATGCTTCTTCTGTTTTTCAAACTCCGGTTTTTTTTCTTCCCATTGCCGGTAAACTTCTTCATATTTTTTTCTGTTTTCTGATAACAGCGTCCCGGATTTCTCCAGTTTTTTTATCTGCTCCATTAACTTTTCTAATTCTTTTTGTGTTTCCTGATAGTCTCTCTCCTTTATCTTGACAAAATCCGCCTGCCTTGCATGCACTAATTTCTCTTTTTGTTGTTCTTTTTCTGTTTTTTCTTTTATAAGCTTCTCATACTGGCTTTTATTATTCTGATAATCAGCAATTCGCCCGTTTTCCTGTTCTAAAACCATCAAGGCTGCATTCTCTGCGTCCATCAATTTCTGCTTTTCTGCCAGGGATTCCTGTAACTGCGTATGCATATGGGTATCAGCCTGAATCATTTTTTCCATAAGCACAAGTAATTTTCCTACCTGATTGACATTTCCTCTTGCCTTCTGGATTTTTTCATAATACTCATCATCTTCCCGACACTGTATCAGATCTAATTGATTTAAGAGTTCCATCTTTTTGTAATCTGCTGCTTCCTTCTTGTCCCTTAACCTGGCTTTTAGTCTCTCCTGGATATCCCGATACAATTTTGTGTCAAATACTTTGCGAAAAATCTCGGAGCGCTCCTCGGAACTTGCCTGCAGAATATCCAAAAACTGTCCCTGGGCAATCATGGCTATCTGGGCAAATTGTCTGGAGTCCAGACCGATTAACTCCTGTACTTTCTGATTTACATCTGATACGGAATGAAGCAGTGTTCCGTCAGTTCCTGTAAGTACAGCTTCTGCACGATTTAATGTAGTTCCGCTTCCTCTCTGTTTTTCTCTCTCATATTCCGGAGTCCGGTAGATTTCGTAGGATTCACCTCTATGAAGGAACTGAAATCGCACGTAGGTCTGAACTGCAGCTTTGGCAAAATCACTGCGAAAGGTTTTTGCATCCTTGCGGGATTTTCGATCTTTTCCACCGCTTGGTTCACCATAAAGAGCAAAGGAAATACCATCAAATATAGTAGTTTTGCCTGCTCCTGTATCTCCGGTAATCAAAAAGAGACCCTGACTTTTAAATTTTGTAAAATCAATCTCGGTTTCTCCCGGATATGGACCGAAAGCACTCATGGTCAGTTTAATTGGTCTCATACTAAAGCACCCCCATTTCCTTCAGAATATCCTGCAGAATCTGCTCCTGTTTTTTACTCATATCCTGATTATTACTCTGTCCACGGTAAAATTCCTGAAAAAGTTCCATGGGTGACTGATTCTCCAGATTTTCAGAAAACACCTGCGATGCGCCTTCCATCTGTTTTCCATTATCTACAGCCAGATTCATAATATTGGGATAATTGGTTCGAAGAGTTCCGATTGCATCCATAGGAACCAGCTCATCCTTTAAAACCACTCTGATATAATCCTCTGAATAAGTATAGCCCATGACCTCTTCCAGAGTTCCTTCCACCTGGCGCATATCATGCAGCGGTGTATACGGGATCTGCTCTATAGTAATCTGACCTTTCTCTTTTAAATCTATTAATGTGGCTGATTTATGATGATTTTTCTCCGAAAAAGAATATTTTAAAATAGAGCCACTATATCGTATGGTCTCTCTTTTTACGTACTGAGGTCCATGAATATGCCCCAGAGCCACATAATCAAACTTATCAAATAGTTCCGCTGAGATATTATCCAATCCACCGATGATATGTTCTTCTGAATCACAGATATCTGCCCCTGTTACAAACTGATGCGCAAGAAGTATATTCCTCTGTGAATCGTCCACCGGGGTATGTTCTAACACTACCCGGATAGCATCTTCATAAGTATCAATAGCTTCCTCCGGATAAAAAGTGCGTACCTGTACCGGTTTTAAAAATGGAAGCAGATATATATTAAGACTTCCATATTCATCCCCGGCCATATAAGAGTCCAGATGTCCCTGAAATGCTTTGGATACATAGACGCTGCTTTCTTCAAGAAGTGATGCACAATAGGAAATTCTCTCTGCCGAATCATGATTTCCACTGATGATATATACCGCTTTGCCAGTCCCGGCTAATCCGGTAAGGAAGCTGTCCACCATAGCTACCGCCTCAGCAGACGGCATGGACTTATCATATAAATCCCCGGCAATTAATATGCCGTCACACTGGTATTCTGCCACCATGTCCTGAATCTGATTTAAAATAACCTTCTGGTCTTCCACCATGGAAAATTCATTAACTCTTTTTCCTATATGTAAATCTCCTACATGTAAATATCGCAAAATGTTTCCTCCTGTTATGTCTGTAAAAGCTCATATTCTGTCAGATTTAAAAGAGGTCCCTTAAGGACCTCCTTTAAGATGTCTGGCTTCTCAGCGACTATACTTCTACCAGCTCTCCGGTTTCAGAATTCATAATATATCCCAGTATGGTCACACTCTTTGGAATCAATGGATGTATCTTCAGACTGTGAACAGTCTCCTGCACCGATTCCTCTACACTGTTAAATCCTCTTAACCAATGATCGAAGTCGATTCCGCTGTGTTTGATAATATCGATATGCTCTTCATCCACCCCGCGTTCAATTAACTGTTCAATCATTTCCTGCGGATTAAGTCCCTGTACCCCGCAGTCTGTATGTCCAATAACCATAATCTGTTCCACATGAAGTTCTAAGATGGCAACCAGAAGGCTTCGAACTACAGAACCATATGGATGTGTGATAACACCGCCTGCATTTTTGATAATCTTGGCATCTCCATTTTTGATTCCAAGGGCTGCCGGCAGCAATTCTGTAAGTCGTGTATCCATACAAGTCAAAATAGCCAATTTTTTATCTGGATATTTGCTGGTTGCATACTGCTCATATTTTTTTTCTTCTACAAATTTTCTGTTGTATTCCAAAATGTCATTTATCATAATTGGTAATCTTCCTTTCAATTCTCTCTTTTGCTTTTTTATTTGCTTTCTTTATATTTGTTCTCTTCCAAGGGAAGAAGCACCGCATAATACCGGGAAATAAGTCCTGAACGTTCTGCCTGTCTGGCACTTACCACTACTGGTATATACCGGTTCTTTTTATTTTTCATCCGAATCTGCACTGCAAAAACTTCTCCGCTTATGGCACCTTCTATAACCAGCCGGCTTAAACGCTCCCGGTCATCCGGGTGAATCCATTCTTTTACATTTTCCTGTATATCTGAATGACTGTTTTCTCCCAACATATGATAAAATATATGATTTCCAAAAACGATATGGACCCCTGCTGTGTCACAGTCACATACCGCCACGGCAGCGGGTATACTTTCCATAATAGCCGTGCGATCCACCACTGTATCCTCACTCTGATTTCCAATCACTTTACTTAAAAGTTCTGTACCCTGTATCTTCTGATAGTACTCCCTTTTCCGGTTATACATCTCATGATCGGCTCTTTTTACCATCTCTGCGATATCACAGGATTCCTTCTGCCAGACAGTCCCACAAGTAGCCAGTGTAGAGTCCCCCTCTGAAAGACGTTCTCGAAGTTTTTCTGCTTTGCAAATAAAATCTTCCTCTCTACAACCCTCGAGGATAACCAGGAACTCATCCCCGCTGATGCGAAAAATTTTTTTTTTTGAAAACATACTCTGCAGAATTTCCGCCAGCATCTTTATATACCGGTCTCCATATTCGTGACCGAAAGTATCATTGATTTTCTTCAATCCATTTAAATCCAGGAACATAACACCCGCTGATTCATTGCGCATACTTCTGTATTCTGTGATATATCGGGCATAGCTGTTGCGGTTTTGCAGTCCCGTAAGATTATCGCTGTAGCTTAACACTTCTAACCTGGTAGTCAATTGATGCTTGCTTATTTCATTCGATATAAAGTACGTCAGGTGATTCAGAAAATAAGTGTTATTTTTATAGGCTCTGGGATTATCTACTCCCATGAACCCCTGCAGCATAAAATCCTGATAGAATGGAATTACAATCAGACTGTTAATTCCCTGTGGCTGCAGCAAAGCATATTCTTCCGGACGTTCCTCTTTGATATCCTCCAGATTCTTAATCCAGATATTTCGATGTGCACGGAATTCTTCCATCCAATATTCATTTACTTTCAACGGGACCTCTTTTAGATAATCTATCTGTGAAGCAATTCCCGGAGCACACCGCTCATATGTATTGATGGATATCTCTTTTTTCCAGTCAAACTCAAAGATATACGAACGGTCTGCTTTGTAAAATTCCAGAATAGTATCCATAACCATATTAATAGTAGAATCCATGTCCTTCGTACTTATTAATTTTTCTACACATTCAACAATACTTTTTTCTGTCTCCAGCACCGATTTTTGATTTTCGATACTCTCTCTGTCAAATCCAAGCATAGAAAAATATGATTCTAACTGAAACTTGTGGAATTTCTCATAATACTCATCAGCCGGGAGCGGCCGTCCATAGTAATAGCCCTGCAGCAGCTGCGGCCGGTATCCTATCACCATCTGCTCTATATCCTGATTTTCAATTCCTTCTATACATACATTAATATGATTTTCCCGGCAAAGACTGATGATATGGCGGATAATCGACTGATCTTTTTCCGATTCCATCAGTCTGGATACAAAGGAATAATCCAGTTTTACCCAGTCCACCGGCAGTATACGCAGCACGCTTAGAGACGCATAGCCTGTCCCAAAATCATCCAGTGAAGTCTGAATGCCATGCTCCTGCAGGTAGCTTAATGTATCTGTCAATTCTGTTATATCCTCGATGGAACAACTCTCTGTTAATTCCAGTATCAGCTTACTGGCCGGATAGTGTAGTCTGGCCAATTCGTCCACCACAAATTTTTTAAAATCCGGATCGCGAAACTGTATGTAAGAGACGTTCACTGATACATAGTGATTGATATCAGAACCTTCCCAGATTAACATCTGCTCTAATGCTGTACGCAGAACCCATTTTCCCACTTCCGATATCTTTCCTGATTTTTCCAGCAGTGGAATAAATACAGAGGGCGGAATATTGCCGCCTATCTCTTCATTGTAATAGCGAAGCAGTGTCTCTGCTCCAAACAGTGAAACCTGTTCTAAGTCAATCTGTGGCTGATAGTTAAGGCTAAATCCCTTAAAATTATTCCGTATACTCTCTAAAAGTGCTTCCTGGATTCTTTGATTATATAACTTTTCATGGAAGAGCTCCCTGGAAAAGAATACCACATGACCCCTGCCCTTATGCTTGGCAGTCTCCAATGCATACTCCAAATCCGAAAAGATCATATCCCGGTCCTGATTAGCCTGAGTACTGATAAGTGCCCCTGTTGAATAGGACAAATACAAAGTCCGGTTCTCTACAATCATCTGACTGGCTAAAACATTATGAAGCCTGTCGGCAAAATTTCTAAGTTCTTCCTCTCCAAATCCTGGACATATACAGGCAAATTTATCTCCATCCAGTCGATAAATAGAGGTATCTGAGGTCTTAATTGCAGTAATAATAGATGCAATACGTCTCAATACTTTATTGCCAAATTCAAATCCGAAACTGTCATTTATATGTTTAAAATCGTCTACTCCTATCAAAAGAAGACCATACAGATTATCAAAATTCTGGACAATCTGATTTAAGTCGTTATGAAACTGCGCTAAACTATACAAATTAGTTCCGGAGTCATACTTTGTATCGGTACCAAAATGTGCGATAGTACCCACAAAAAGTTCTGCCTGACCCTTTTTATCCTTTATCACCCGGCCAGTACAATGAACCCAGACATAACTTCCTTTTGCATTGGTCACCCGATACTCACAGCTATGATTTTCTTTTATTCCCTGAAATACCTGTTCAATATCTTTCTGAAATATATGGCGATCCTCCGGATGAATCTTTGGTATCCAGATTTCAGTAAAATTCTCCATATATTCCTCTGGAAGTCCAAAATATTCCACTGCATATTTCGACCATCTGGAAATGTTCGATTTCATATCACATAAATATATCATATAATGTTCCGAACATTGTGCTAAGGCATTAAATAATTTGTCATCTAAGTTTGCTCTTTTCTTCATATACTATTACAACCTGCTTTCCACAGCTCTTTGATTCTTTGTAGCAATTAAATCCACCCCGGTATCCGCTACATTTTTTAGCACTACCTGACCAATCTGTATGGGGGCTTCTACCTGAATCTCGTGTATCGCTTCCATACATGCCCAGATTTTATCTTTTGGAATATCCTGTGCTGTTTTCACCGATACTACAGGATTTTCTCCGTTTTTCACTCTCACTGTACTAGTCACTATACGCGTGGGATTGGTTACTTCTTTTCTGCCATATATATCACCGCGCTTACAGGTATTGCCTGTGAGACTTACCACTTCTTTGTCCTGCATAGTAACAGTAAGCGTACAGCCCATGGGACAGCCGATACAGGTTAATTCTCTCTTCTCCATCGTCTATTCCTCCTCTATCCTCACTGTAATCTTTTGAAGTTTTGGATACTTCTGCAGTTCTTCCTGCTTAAGTATTACTGTTTCCATCTCCCCCGGCGCAAGTACCTGACGTTTTTTATGCTGAATCCTTTTATCATCTAAGTATACACTAACATAAGCACCTGTGTACACACTTCCTACACGAAAACGCAGAGTCTGATTACTGCGCATCCTTTGTATATCCAGCGTTTCCGGAACTGTATAACGCACCCCTTCTCCAGTATTTACCGGAATTTCTTTACGCGCTGCATACATTTCTTTATTTTTTATGTAATGTGCAGCATTTTCTCCTGCCATAGAAGCTTCTTCTGATACATAATCTACCAGATCATGCACATGAAGGACATTACCACAGGCAAATATTCCCTCTACGCTGGTTTCTAAACTTTCATTAACCACTGGACCACGGGTAACAGAACCTATCTGGATTCCTGCTGACTTAGACAGTTCATTTTCCGGTATCAATCCTACCGATAGGAGCAAAGTATCACACTTATACTGTATTTCAGTTCCGGGAACCGGTCTTCTGTTTTCATCCACCTGAGCAAGCGTTACTCCTGTAAGGCGTTCTTTTCCCTGGATATCGATAACCGTATGGCTCAGCTTCAGCGGAATATTATAATCATCTAAGCACTGTACTATATTTCTCTTTAATCCTCCTGAATACGGCATAACTTCTGCCACAACTTTTACTTTAGCACCTTTTAAAGTCATACGTCTTGCCATAATCAGTCCTATATCTCCGGAACCCAGAATGACTACTTCCCGTCCTGGCATAAAACCTTCTATATTGACCAGACGCTGTGCAGTTCCTGCTGAGAAGATTCCTGCCGGACGATATCCCGGAATATTAAGAGCTCCCCTTGGGCGTTCTCTGCACCCCATGGCAAGCACAATGGCCTTTGCCTGTATGTCAAACAATCCATCTTCCCTGTTCATGGCGGTAACTGTTTTTTCTTTTGTAATATTTAAAACCATTGTATGCAGCTTGTAAGGAATAGCCTCTTCCTGTACTTTTTCTATAAAACGGGCCGCATATTCAGGTCCTGTCAGTTCTTCTGAAAAAGTGTGCAGTCCAAATCCATTATGAATACACTGATTTAGAATGCCGCCTAGTTCTCCATCTCTCTCCAGAATAAGTATATCTTCTACTCCCTGTTTTCTCGCTGCCACTGCTGCTGCAAGGCCTGCCGGTCCACCGCCTATTATAACCAAATCACATTGTGTCATAAATTTCCTCCCTGAGAAACATCGCTGTTATATAATTTTATAATAAGTAGACTTTATTTTTTCAAAATAAAAGATTCCGGACCCGATTTGCAAATCTCTGTCTGCGAGATTTCCAGTTCTCTTGCCATAATCTCCATGGTTTTCGGAGAACAGAATCCTGACTGGCATCTTCCCATACCGGCTCTTGTTCGTCTCTTTATCCCGTCCAGGGTTCTTGCACCTAAAGGGCGATTAATTGCATCTATGATTTCCCCTTCTGTCACGTTTTCACATCGACAGATGATAGTTCCATAAGAAGGATTCTCCTTAATAAGCTGATTCCTCTCTTCCGGTGATAAATCCCCTGGATTTAAAATTCCCTTACGAGTTCCTGTAAATTCAGGATTTTTCTTCCATTTAAAATGCTCCTGCAAAAGCCCCGCTACATACTCACCTATTGCCGGTGCACTGGTAAGTCCCGGGGATTCAATACCTGCACAGTCCACAAACCCTGGAGCATCCTTTACCTCTCCTATGATAAATTCATGACCATCTTCATGAGCACGCAATCCGGCAAAAGAAGTAATAACCTCCCAAAGCGGCGGATTTACAACCATACGACCGGCTTTTTCTCTAATCTGATCTAAACCTTCCTGAGTTGTCTGATTTCCTTCTTTGTCTTCCACGTCAATCGCTGTAGGACCTACCATCAGATTACCATGAGTCGTAGGTGTTACCAGCACACCCTTGCCTTTTTCGTCAGGAAGCTGGAATATGGTATGACTGACATAATCCCCTACTGCATGATCCATAAGCATATAATCTCCGCGCCTCTGCACGATGTGAATCTTTTCCTCACTGACCATATTGTGCAGCACATCTGCATACACACCTGCTGCATTTACCACAAATCTGCTTTGAAATTCACCATTATTTGTCTTAACAGACCAACCATCCTGTTCACGGTCAAGTTCTCTTACTTCTGTATGGAAATAAAACTTCACTCCATTGGTGCAGGCATTTTCAGCCAATGCGATATTAAGTCCAAAGGGACATACGATACCACCTGAAGGTGCATAAATAGCTGCCACCGTGTCCGGTGAAATATTCGGTTCCAATTCTCTGGCCTTTTTACCGTCTAACAACTGCAGTCCCGGCACTCCGTTTACGATGCCCTGTTCATATAGCGCAGTCAATTTATCCTTCTTATCTTCTTCCAGACAAAGTACCATGGAACCATTTCTCTTAAAAGGGAAATCCAGCTCTTTTGAAAGGCTTTCCATAAGGAAATTTCCTCTGACATTCATTTTTGCCATCATAGATCCCGGCTTTGCATCATGTCCGGCATGGACAATCCCACTGTTTGCTTTCGACGTTCCACAACAGACATCCTCAGACTTTTCCAACACACAAAAATTTCCCTCATAGCGGGACAATTCTCTTGCAATTGCACACCCGGATACACCGGCTCCGATAATAATCACATCATACATATCCTGTCCCCTCATTTTTACTCCTTCGCCCAGTCAAAAGCGCAGCGTACTGCTTTGTTCCAGCCTTTAATTTTCTTAGTTCTTAACTCTGCATCCATCTCCGGTTCAAATACCCGGTCTATAGCCCAGTTGTTAAGCACATCTTTCGTATTCTTCCAATACCCCACTGCCAGACCTGCCAGATAAGCAGCACCCATAGCCGTTGTCTCTACACAGGAAGGTCTGTGAACCGGGGCGTCACTGATATCTGCCTGCATCTGCATCAGAAGATTATTGGCACTGGCACCGCCATCCACTTTCAAAGCTGCCAAAGAGATTCCTGAATCTGCCTCCATAGCCTTCAACACATCATTTACCTGATAAGCCAGTGATTCCAATGTTGCCCGAATAATGTGACACTTATTGACACCGCGGGTAAGCCCTACAATCGTCCCCCTTGCGTACTGGTCCCAATAAGGTGCACCCATACCGGTAAAAGCCGGAACTACATAACAACCATTCGTATCTTCCACCTTGCGGGCCATATACTCGGAATCCTGCGCAGAATCTACCAGTTTCAATTCATCCCGAAGCCACTGAATCGCAGCACCTGCCACAAAGATAGAACCTTCCAGGGCATAGGTAACCTTCCCATCCAGTCCCCAGGCAATGGTTGTCACCAGACCATTTTTTGAAAATACCGGCTTGTCACCTGTATTCATAAGCAAGAAACAGCCTGTGCCATAAGTATTCTTCGCTTCGCCCTGTTCAAAACAAGTCTGCCCAAATAAAGCAGCCTGCTGATCTCCCGCAGCTCCGCCGATAGGAATCGGAGCCCCAAAAAACTGCGCATCCGCATAGCCATATATACAGCTGGATGGCATAGCCTCCGGAAGCAAAGATTTCGGAATCTGCATCTCATTTAGAATCTCATCATCCCACTTCAGCGTATTGATATTAAAAAGCATGGTTCTGGAAGCATTGGAATAATCTGTCACATGTACAGCGCCCTTGGTAAGTTTCCATATAATCCAGGTCTCTATCGTACCAAAAAGAAGTTCCCCTCTCTCGGCCCGTTCCCTGACACCATCCACATGATCTAAGATCCATTTTACTTTCGTCCCGGAAAAGTAGGCATCAATTACCAGCCCCGTCTTCTCCCTGTAGGAATCTGTCAGTCCTTTTTCCTTCAGGGAATCACAATACTCAGAAGTTCTTCTGCACTGCCACACAATTGCATGGTAAACAGGCTGTCCTGTCATACGATCCCACACAATCGTAGTTTCTCTCTGATTGGTAATCCCTATAGCTGCAATATCCACAGCACTTGCTCCCACATTTGCCATAGCTGCCTGCGCCACTTCCAACAAAGTAGACCAGATTTCATCCGCATCATGCTCCACCCATCCCGGCTGTGGAAAAAACTGGGTAAACTCCTTCTGGGCAACAGAACACATATCACCCTTCTCGTTGAATAATATACATCTATTACTGGTAGTCCCAGCGTCCAGCGCCATAACATATTTTGCCATACCATAACCTCCCGTACATATCATTTAGAAATAAGTCTTTTGAAAATATTGCGACCCTATTCCAAGATAGCATATACCTATATATTATACTTTTTTCTAAATAATTGCCAGTAAAATGACAAAATAGTCCTCATATTTGTAAATAATAGACAATACAAATAGAAGAAACCGGAATTTATCAGCTCCACCCTATGTTTTGCACTGATAAATCACGGTTTCTTCTATAAAATATTACCTATATCTGAATTACAACATTCTCTCCATCAATCTCTATCTTTGCATCTGGATGATTTACTGCTTCTACTTTCCAGTTGCTTCCGCCGCTGATGCTCATGCGGATTACACCATTTTCCTTGCTGGTCTTAATTACCATAGCTGTCTCTCCCTGTAAATCCGGTACAACTGTAGTAAAGGAAGCACCCTCTGTAACCTGGAACACTTTTAAGGTAACTCCGTCTGCGAAATCATAATCTGGTCTGGTATCATCTTTGCCAACTGCAAGAACCGTATTCTCTCTGACCATAAGCGGCAGATTGAAATAGTCAAAACTTTCTGTATACCATTTCTCGCCTTCACGGACATCACCATTTAAGTAATTTGTCCAGGTTCCCTTTGGCAGATAATAAGATACCTCTCCATTAGATTTTAATATAGGAGCAACCAGCAGGGAATCTCCCAGCATATACTGTTTATCCACAGTTTCGCAGGTCAAATCCTCGGGAAACTCTAAGAACATTGGACGCATCATAGGAATCCCTTCCTGATGTGCCTGCACTGCCTGTCCATAGAGATATGGCATAAAGGAGCATTTTAATTTAACGAATTTGCGAAGGACATCGCAGGCTTCCTCATCAAACAGCCACGGAACTCTGTAAGACTGGGAACCATGAAGTCTGCTGTGGCTGCTTAACAAACCAAAGGCGCACCAGCGTTTATATACATCTGCAGAAGCAGTCTGCTCAAAACCGCCGATATCGTGACTCCAGAATCCGTATCCACCTAAAGAAAGGGACAAACCACCTCGCAAATCTTCTGCCATGGATGGATAGGTAGCAGTACAGTCACCGCCCCAGTGAACCGGGAATTTCTGTCCGCCTGCTGCAGTAGAACGGGCAAATAATACAGCCTCATGAGCTCCACGTTTGCGCTCAAGCAGATCAAATACGGTCTTATTATATAAGTAAGTATAGTAATTGTGCATCTTCACCGGATCAGAGCCATCATAGTAACATACTCCTGTAACCGGAATACGCTCACCAAAGTCTGTCTTAAAGCAGTCCACACCCATATCAAGCAGTGCTTCTAACTTATCCTGATACCACTTGCATGCTTCAGGGTTCGTAAAGTCTACTAATGCCATTCCTGACTGCCAAAGATCGGTCTGCCATACAGAACCGTCCAGATTCTTTACGAAATATCCATGTTCCATGCCTTCATCAAACATGTAGGACTTCTGTCCAATGTAGCTGTTAATCCATACACAGATGTGAAGTCCACGTGCTTTATAACGTTTTAACATACCTTCCGGGTCCGGGAATGTATCCGGATTCCACTTAAAGTTGCACCATTCATAGCCCTTCATCCAGAAGCAGTCAAAGTGGAAGGTATGAAGGGGGATATCGCGGTCTTCCATTCCCTGGATAAATCCAGTCACAGTATCCTCATCATAGCTGGTGGTAAAGGATGTGGTAAGCCACAGACCAAAGGACCATGCCGGCGGAAGTGCCGGTTTGCCAAGCAAGTCTGTATAAAGCTGAACCGTTCCCTTCGGTGTAGAACCATTTAACACATAATATTCCAGAGTCTCTGTCTCCATGGAAAACTGAACTCTCTCTACTTTCTCGCTTCCGATTTCAAAATGCACATCTCCAGGATTGGCTACAAATACGCCATAGCCTTTGTTGGTCACATAGAATGGAATATTCTTATAGGTCTGCTCTGAAGCTGTTCCGCCATCTTCATTCCATACCTGCACTTCCTGACCATTTTTTACAAATGGAGTATAGCGCTCTCCAAGGCCATATACATACTCACCTACATCTAACAGCAGCTGTTCAGTCATATAATTCTTCCCGGTCTGGGTATTTTTCATATAAGCCAGATTACGATAGCTGCTCTCGGTGAGGAATCTGTCCCCATCGTAAAAGGCAACTTTCCATGCATTGGCGCCCTTATCTATTACTGCACTGGTCTTTCCTGAACGATAGATAATTGCATCTTCCGTCTCTTCCACTGATACAAAATCTCCGGCCTGCTCATTTACCTCGTAGTAAGGTCCTTTATATAATGCACCTTTAAAATGAACTGCTTTGACTTTGATTACATTTTCCATAGGGCTGGTAAATGTTACTGTGAGCATTGGAAGATTCATAGTATCTCCCCTGTCTCCCAGATGTTTTGTAGCTGCAAATACTGTTAATTCTGAACCATTGATATCAGAATCATAATATTCTACTGCGTAGGCTGGTTCGATTTCTTTACGTATCCGCCAATATCCATTTGTAAATTTCATGTGCCGTTACCTCTCCTTTTTTATATTGCTCATAGACTCATAAACTGCAACTGCTGAGTTTAAAACTCTCTCTGATTTCTGACAAATACCGGAAGATTTTCGATTGGCGCATCTGCCATAATCTGCTGACCGCCCTCAAAAGTCTCTCCAGTCCATAAGTTTTTCCACTGAGAACCTTCCGGAAGATATACACTTCTCTCTCTCATATCTGCGTATAACACCGGTGCAACCAGAACATCCTGTCCGAACATATACTGATCTTCAATCTCCCAGGCTTTCTTATCTTCCGGGAAATCATAAAACATTGGTCTCATAACAGGTGTTCCATACTCGTGAGCTGCTTCCATCAATTCAGTGATATATGGTTTCATAGCTTCACGAAGTTCCAGATATTTTTTTAGAATCTCATAATTATCTTCGCCAAAGGACCAAACTTCATTATCAGCTCCTGATACACAGGCAGCTCCGCCTTCTTTTCCCATTGGCTCTTTCAGTGGTTCTCTATATCCATGAAGTCTCATAACCGGACAGAAGGTTCCATATTCGAACCAGCGCACCAGTAATTCCTGAAATGCCGGGTCCTTAGGATCTCCGCCGTGGAATCCTCCAATATCAGTAGTCCACCATGGAATGCCTGCAATACCCATATTAAGACCTGCTGCCAGCTGATTTCTCAGGCTGGTGAAGCTGGAGTGGATATCTCCCGACCAAACCAACGCACCGTACTTTTGGGAACCTGCCCATGCACAGCGCAGTAAGTTGATGATATTCTCCTGACCCTCTGCCTTCATGCCATCGAAAAAAGTCTTTGCGTACATAGCTGGATAAATGTTGCCTATCTGTACATTTGGTCCCATATAGTAGCGGTAATTTTCAAAATCATACACACTGTATTCCGGTTCTGCCTCATCTAACCAGAATACCTTTACACCTTTATCATAGTAATTTTTCTTAGCCTTCTCCCATACATACTCTCTTGCCTTTGGATTTGTCGCATCATAGTGGATGGTATTACCCTGGAAATCCATCACAATACGAAATCCCCGTTCCGTACGTACCAGATATCCCTTATCCCGCATTTCCTCAAAGTTTTCGCTGCGGTAATCCACCGTCGGCCAGATAGAAACCATCAACTCGATTCCCATCTCCTTTAATTCCTGAATCATAGCATCCGGATCTGGCCAGTATTCCGGATCAAATCTCCAGTCACCCTGAAGAGGCCAATGGAAGTAATCAATAACAATAACAGATATAGGAAGATTTCTTCTCTTATATTCTCTTGCAACTTCCAAAAGCTCCTCCTGTGTCTGATAGCGCAGCTTGCACTGCCAGAATCCCATGGCATAATCAGGCATCATTGGTACAGTGCCTGCGACCTTAGCATAGGCTTCCTCGATTTTTGCAGGTGTATCTTCTGCGGTAATCCAGTAATCCAGCGCCTTGGTGGAATATGCTTCAAAGGATGTGATATTCTTACCGAAAATGACACGTCCTACAGCAGGATTATTCCATAAGAAACCATATCCTAAAGAGGAGATATAAAATGGCACACTTGCCTGGGAATTTCTCTGAGCCAATTCCAAATCCGTTCCTTTCAGATTCAGATATGGCTGCTGATACTGTCCCATACCAAATATCTTCTCTTCCGGATTAGATACAAAACGCATAGTGAGCTGATAATCTCCGCCGATGATAGGCTTAAACTCTCTCGCTTCCACCTCCAGTGCACTGCAGTAATCTGCAAAGACATCCAGACGATTGCGAAGATATTCATCTAATAAGACCTCGTTTTTATCGTTAAAAAATGTAAGCTTTCCATATTTTGAGATTTTAGCCTGAATCTTTCCGTTTACAATCGTAGCATAGTCATCATAAATCTGAATTTCAGGATTACCCTCTTCAACTTCCATAGATAATGCCCAGTTTTCCGTTGGCATCCCGGCCTGCTTTGTGGCACGAACACGAAAGCTGTTCGCCCCCCATGGCTGAATCACCAGTTCTTCCGCATCAAAATGAAATTTCAGGCACTTATCTTCTTCTCTAAAAAAACTCATGTTATGTACCTCGACTTTCTTCTATTTATTTTACTACTATATCATTAAAGTTACAATTATTATCCTTTTACAGGATTGCGTAAATTTACCTTCGGAAATAATAGTGTAGAGTTCACCCACGATGCACTGATAAAATATCAGGCAATGACTTGTGGAATTAATATACATCTTTTGTGTACTCATATCAAGCCCATATT
>JAQVHQ010000049.1 GCA_028696165.1 Lachnospiraceae bacterium
TCCAAAACTCTCATTTTTTGACCAGCACGATGTGGTGGTCTTATTTTGATGCCTACTTTTCAACCTGTATAAAATTTTCAATGTTCTTTCAATTTAGCCTTGACTTTTTATTTGCAGGCTTATTTTGTCTGTCCTACAAGCTCATCCATCACTTTATAGAGTCTGTCTGTATCGATAGGTTTTGCCAGATGTTCATTCATCCCTGCCGCTCTGGATGCCTTTACATCTTCCGTAAATGCATTGGCTGTAACAGCAATGATTGGAATACTTTTTGCCTGCGGGTGTCTGCAGGCACGGATTTTTTTGCTTGCCTCATGTCCATTCATAATTGGCATCTGAATATCCATGAGAATTGCATCATACGCACCCACCGGGGATTTCTCGAACATATCATATACTTCTTTTCCATCATTCGCCCGTTCAGATTTGAATCCTACCATACCTAACAGTTCCATGATAACCTGAGCATTCAAAGTGTTATCCTCGGCTACCAGTACTCGTTTTCCGTCGAAATGATAGTCTTTTGCATCACCATTTTCATCACTATGATAAGATCCGCCGGTGATATTCATCAGCAAATCAAAGACTGTCGACTGGAACATAGGCTTTGGAACTACCACATTAGCTCCTGCCATCTTCGCTTCTTTTGTAATCTCTTCCATATCATAAGCAGATGCAACCACAATCACTGTATCATCATCGAAAGTCGTACGGATTGCTCTGGTAATATCTATTCCACTCATACCTGGCATTCTCCAGTCGATAAAGCAGATATCATATCCATGACTCTGGTCAAATGCCTTCTGCATAATCTTCAGAGCTGATTCTCCACTGTCTGCTATATCGCAGGTAATTCCCATCTTACTCATGACCTTCAAACCATATTCCTGTGTTTCCTTATCATCATCAATAATCAAGGCACGAACCGATTTTAATCTGTCTGATGAAATCTCCGGCATTTCTTTTGCTACCGTAAATGGAAGTTCCACCGTAAAATTACTGCCCTCGCCCTTCACGCTCTGCACATATACCTGTCCACCCATAAGTTCTGTGATGTTCTTCACAATAGAAAGGCCCAGTCCACTACCACCATGTTTTTGTGCTGTAGCAGAGTTTTCCTGTGTAAATGCCTCGAATATTCGATCCATACGATCCTCTGCAATTCCTTCTCCTGTATCAATTACCTCAAAGCGAAGTTTGAGCATCGAAGCCACGCGGGATATCTGACTGACTCTTACCACAACGCGGCCGCCTGCCGGAGTGAATTTAATCGCATTAGAAATCAGATTTATCAGAATTTCTTTTAATCTCATGGGATCTCCGAAGAGATATTCTTCTGTAAAATTAGTAAGATTCAAATCAAACTGAATTCTTTTTTCCTTGCACTGTCCATAGAACATAGCTGCTATCCCTTCGATTTGTCTTCTGAAATCAAAAGGACTTCTTGTAATTACAACTTTCTGATTTTCAATAGCAGATATATTCAGTATATCATTGATGACCCCCAATAAATATTTGGAAGATTCTTCTATCTTTTCACTGAGCTCATCCACTTTTTCAGGAGTGTGATCATAATCTTTCAACAGGGTAGCAATACTTATAACCGAGTTAATTGGGGAACGCAAATCATGACTCATACGGGATAAAAAAGCGGATTTTGCTTTATTTAACTGTTCCGCCTGACCTACTGCCTGTTTTAAGTTTTCTATCTGCAGTACGTATTTTTGAATCAGATTCTCCACTCTTTTTTTAACTATATATGGATCATAGGGCTTTGTAATAAAATCATCTGCACCCAGATCAAAAGCTCGGCGCTCTGATTTATCGACAGCCCCTGTCGTCACTACAATAGGAACCGATGCCAGCTTCTGATCCGCTTTCATCGCTGAGATTACATCATATCCATCCATCACCGGCATACTAAGATCCAGCAATACTACATCCACATCGTTTCTTTGGAGAATATCCATGGCTTCCTGACCATTTTCAGCTGACAGAACTGTATAATCATTTGAAAATATTTTCATAAGCATAGCTCTGTTCATCTCGATATCATCCACAACTAAGATTTTATTTCTCATATTCATATTATATTCTGCTCCTCCACTCGTCAGTCTGTTCTGCCAGATATCGCGATCTCATCCGCCAGCGCCTGATATAGCTGCGCTGGTTCAAATGGTTTTGCCAGATGTGCATTCATTCCTGCCTCTTTTGATTTCTGTCTGTCCTCATCCAACGCATTGGCTGTCATAGCAATAATCGGTATTCTACGTGCATCTTCATGGGACAAAGCCCGAATTGCACGGGTTGCAGCTAATCCATCCATCACCGGCATCCGTATATCCATAAGAATCGCCGAAAAGTATCCCGGCTTTGATTTTTCAAATTTTTGTACTGCAATTTTTCCATTCTCTGCCACAGTAACTTCCATCCCCTGACGTTCCAACAATCGAATGGCTACCATTACATTCATAGGATGGTCTTCTGCCATCAATATTCTTCTGCCTTTTAGCATCTCTATCTCAGGTATTGCCTGCGCTATTTTACTGCCTTTAGCTTTACTTTCTATATTGGTATTCTGCGTCTTATGATGTTCGCTCTCTATTCTGTCAAACGGTATTTCCACTGTAAAAGTGGAGCCGATTCCCACAAAGCTTTCTGCTTCAATCGTTCCGTGCATGCTTTCAACCAGACTCTTTGATATTGCGAGTCCCAGACCGCTTCCGCTGTATTCTGAAGTTGTTCCACCATCTTCCTGGGTAAACGGCTGAAACATTTTCTTCATAAATGTTTCACTCATACCGATCCCTGTGTCTGAAATAACAAAACGAAAAACTGTCTCTTTGGGAGTTTCTTCTTTTATTTCCACCTGAAAACGTACTCTTCCACCTGATTTTGTGAACTTGATTGCATTACTGATGATATTAACCAGCACTTGCTGTATACGCATCATATCACCTCGATAATGGGTATCTGTCTTCGCCTTATTGATGCACTCATATCGAATATTGCTCTTTATAGCCAAACTCTCCACTATAGTCCGTATACTTTCCATCAGGAATCTGAAATCAAACTCTGCATGGGCAATTTCTGTCTGCCCGCTCTCAATCCGTGACATTTCCAGAATATCGTTAATTAATGTCAAAAGATAATGGGAAGACATATCTATTTTGCTTAAACATTCAGAAACCTGAGTATAATCCGCTTTATTTTCCTGCGCAATTGCAGTCATTCCCATAATTGCGTTCATCGGTGTACGAATCTCATGACTCATACGCGAGAGGAATTCGCTCTTGGCAAGTGTTGCCTGTTCAGCCGCCTCCAGCGCCTGCTGCAGCTCCAGTCTCTTCTGCTCTTCCTGCCTTACAGCAACAGTCACATCAGACCGGGTCATCAGACATATTTTTTTCGACCGGTCATAATAAGAAAATTGTGTTTTCTTAAATCGAATAATACCATTTTCATCTAAAGTACGATGTGTAAAAGAAAAACTGTCCTTATCCTTCAGTTCTTTTCGAATATTTGGAAGAGAGATTTGTCGTAAGAACTCATCCCGGTCTACCTCATACACAATTGCCTTTCCATATTCTGTGCTGACTTTATCATAATCTACCATTTCAATATGACAGTTGGCAGAATCAGTCACATGATGAAGCATGATAATCTGATTGTTCTCCAGATTTACCCTGCCAAACCGCTCATAATCAAAATTTACAGCTGCGGCAACAATTTCTTCTAACATCTTCTGATTATTAATGTCGTAGCAGTATTCATAGAGATAGATATCTCCACTTTCCGGATTACACAGCAGGGTAAATATTACTTTTACCCAGAAGATTTTACCATCGTCTTTTTGATACTGAAATTCCAACATATCAGAAGTGATTCCGGTATTATACTGCTCCAGCAGTTTTTTTGCACAGTGCATATTTATCAGCTTCTGCTGTTCTTCTTCACCAGGCACATGCGTTAAAATCTTACGAAGCGCATCTTCTAACGGAAAATACCTGATATTATTCAAATCGCGCGCTCTGTCTTCTTTATATTCTTCTACCCGATTCTGGCTCAGGTTTGTTATCATATAAAAAATCAGTGAATCATCATTTATCAGCTGTTTACTGCGCTGCATCTTCATGCGGCCCTTCATACGTTTTACTTCATCACAGGGCTGTGCATATCCGATAGCTGTCTTCGGTTCTCCATCCTCATATTCTGTAATCTGCCAATGATAGCTTAACCAGTGCTGTTTTCCATCTGCATATTTAACATGCAATTCTGCCATTACCTGTTCCATACCGGCATGCACCTGTTCCACCATCTTGCGATAGTCTTCAATAGACTCCGGCATAACCAGCCCGGCTTCAAGCACTTCTTCCGGGAATCTTGTCAGAACCGGAGCAAATCCAAATGCTTTCTGAAGCATCTTGCCCGGATATAAAATGCGTTCCTTAATGTCATAATTCCAAGTCCACATACCACCAAACTGACAGGCGAGTTCTATCGTTTCTTCACTTTTTTGCAACTGTTCCTGCAATTTTCGCTGTTCAGTCACATCGGTAAGATAGTTTATCATTACCTTACGATTATTCCACTCTGTTAGATCAGTTACCCAGGAAACTAGTTTATTCAAATGTGGAACCTCTATTTCATTTCTCTTGCTTCCTTGCAGAATCGTAGCTTTAGGGCAGTGTTCACACGGAGATGTCCGGTCATAAAAGACCTCGTAACACTTTTTTCCCGTATATCCGCAAGGTTCTTTTCCACTTAAGCGAAAGCCCGACACATTGCTGTAATATAGCTCATAGTTTTCCACATCAATCACATGAACCGCTGTTACTGTCTCATTCATAGCATGATATTGTAAATCATACTGCGCAGATATAGGCAGACAGAGGGCCCGAAAAGTTTGTCTTCCATCTTCTTCATCACATTTGACCAACGTAGCATTGGTCCATATTATCTGTCCGCTGCTGCCAATCAGACGAAAGGACAGAGAATTAACTATATCCTTCGCAACAGTATCCCTGGCCGCGCCCAGAAGCAGACTGTGATCTTCCGGATATACATACTCCAACGCATTGGAATGATAACTCTGAGCAAAATCCTCTTTCGAATATCCCGTCATCGTTTCAAAAGCACTGGAAAGATACCAGGGGTATATGCCTGAATCTTTATATTCGAAAATTCCTGTACTTCCCTTCATTGACTTGGTAAGTTTTGTAAGCTGTGATTCTGTACGAACTTTATCCGTCACATCTGCAAAAGAGCCATATAGAATCTGCTCTCCATCAGGCTGAATAACGTACCTCATGGTATCATTAACCCAGATTTTGCTCCCGTCATCACGTGTATAACGCCAACTGGCGGTAACATCACCTCCACATGATATTACCTGTTTTAAATCCTGCTTTACCTGCTCTTTGTATGGAGTGTCCACCAAAGAGAAAAAATCAGATTCAAGTTTTTCGATCAGTCTTTCTCTGGGTGCTCCAAACAATGAGCAAAAATAATCGCTCATATACTTTATCGTTATCTTTTGCGTTTCTTTTGAAATCTGGCATACCACCATTCCATTTGGCATGTTTTTTATCAGATTTTCTATAACCCTTAAGTCCTTATCCAAGGTTTTCATTTCCCCCCTCAGCAGATCATTCATCTGCTTTTATAAAAGATGCGAAACTTACGCTATTATCTTTATTTTAAAGCTTTTATTCCTCTATAGCAATAATAATCTTTGTTTATTCGATTTTATTTAACAAAAAATGCCGAAAAATGATAGTAAATAATTAAAAAAGTTCTTGCATTTTTTTTGTAATTGTAATATAATCTTATCTTGTCAGAGCATTTATATAAAGTGTTCTTACGAAATGGATGGATTCCCGAGTGGCCAAAGGGGACAGACTGTAAATCTGCTGCAAATTGCTTCGGTGGTTCGAATCCACCTCCATCCATTTGAAATGCTTCGGTATTTCAATACAAAGTTGCCGGCGTGGCGGAACTGGCAGACGCACAGGACTTAAAATCCTGCGGGACTTATACTCCCGTACCGGTTCGATTCCGGTCGCCGGCACTTTTAAAAGACTAAATTCTTAGAATTTAGTCTTTTTTATTTTACCCTTGCCCTATACAAAGAAATAGTTTATACTTTTCTGGTATTTAACTACTATTTATCACACAAGGAGTGTTTTATTATGAAATTTATATATCCAGCAGTTTTTCACAAAAATGACGAAGGAACTTATGAAGGTTACTTCCCCGATTTAGAGTGCTGTTATGCAAAAGGTGATACATTAGATGAGGCCATCGATGATGCTAATGCAGCAGCATATAATTGGATTGAAGTTGAGTTAGATGATGAGGAAGGTGAACTTCCGCGAATTTCAGATGAGAGTGATATGGATCTGAAGGAAGGCGATATTGTTCGCAACATCTGTGTGACTATGCGATTTCATGAGGGATGGGATGAGTAATCATCTGACCATCCCTCATATACTGTTCTCATTTGTCTCCTGATTTTTCTTGTATTGTAACGGAGTTATCTTATAATATTTCTTAAACAGTTTAAAAAATGCCGAAGGACTCTCATAACCTATCTTATGGGCTATCTCTTCCATCGAATATACATTTTCTCGAATATAGAACATCGCCATGCTGAGTTTCTTACGCTCTATAAGCTGTGAAAAGCTTAGTTTTGTCTCTGTTTTCAACTTATTACTCAAATAATTGGGGTTATAGCCAAACTGCTCTGCAAGTTCCTTCAATGTCAGATTATTGTAATGCTTGTCCATATACCCAAGAATTAAAATTAATTCAGATTGTGCAGGTGCTGCCTGCCTCAGTGTCTGACTTTCCAGGTGTCTGCTAAGTTCAATAAAAATCAAAGACAGCAACAACTTCATAGTCTGATCAGAATATTTATCCTGATTATAGAATTCCCTTATTAATGACTGCAATTGATATTGTACATACTCATTATCCTCTGTTTCCAAAATCAGATGATGCTTATGATCCGTATCGACAATGGCCGCATTCTTCAAGAAATCGAAAATCATGCTTTGAGACTGAACTATCTGACTTAAGATATCTGTGTTGATTGTGTCATGTTTTAAAAGAATATTTACCAGGATATCATTTTCCTCAAGAGGAAGGATTCTATGAACCGTCTCCTTATCCATAAGCAGCAGCTGACCTTCTTTCAGCATTATGCGCTGTCCATCCACATACTGTATACAGGAACCGGAATACATGTAATTGATTTCAACGAAGGAATGTTTATGAGCCTCCATCTTTTCGTAACGCGGATGTTTGTTTATAAAAATATTGTCATGCAAAAACAGATCCTTATCCTCGGCAGTAACCACCTTCGTTCCATTATCCTCGTTCAAGATACAATACTGTGGGGTTCCCGGAACAGCTTTACACTCTAATTCAAATTCTGTTTCCTCACGGAGCATCAAATCCAGTTCTTTGTTAATCATCTTGTATCCTCCTTGGTGTTCACATTATACCACATTATGACAATCTGCTGTTGTTCCCTTGATGGCGGCTGGATTATTTATGATTTTTTTATGCTTTTCTAATGAGATTTTCAACATTATCAAAGATCCTACGCTAAACATCGTAAAAAGAATTGCACAGGCAAAAAAGGTCTGTGATGTCTCATCCATGCCAAAAGGAATTTTCCCCAATAGATTCAGTGTTACCGGTGCTAAAAAGGCCGAAATCTGTGCTCCCACAATTAACAGAGAAGCGGATAATGTCTGCATTCTGTCTGAAGATATTTCAGATACTTTGTTAAATAGATACGGAATAAACAATGGTGAGGCAACTCCTCCAATAACAGCTCCTGCGCACAAAACAGTTAAGTTTCCCGCCACCGAAATGATAAAAAAAGATATTCCCATGCAGCCAACAGATAATGGAAGGACATATTTTCCAATTTTCTTGTATACTGCTCCGAACAAAAAACCCACTAACATACTGCATATCTGCAAAATACTGAGTATAACACTGGCATTGGTAACTGTTCCCAACTTCTTGTCTGTAATCAAAGTTGGAGTTTTTAACTGAATTGCAGTATACAGCGAAAGAATCAGAAACATCAGGAATACATATTTAAGCACTGGCAGACATTCTCTGTAATTTACCTTTGGCAGTGTCTTAGATATCTCCTTCTCTGTACTCCTTTGCGGTTCCGGCACAAACAATGCAAATAAAATAAGAATAGGAAGAATAATCATATACACACCAAAAGCAAACTGCCAACCGTTTTTTATAAGCTGCCCAACTGCAAGAATAATCACCGAACTGCCCAGAGATTGAAAAGCCGTTTGATATCCAATCATCCTGGTTCTCTCTTCCCCCTGATAAAAATCACTTATGAGACTTACCGCAAGAGAATTGAAGAGGCCAAATCCAATACCGAGTCCTGCGCGGGATAGGATTATCACCACATAATTACTGGTAAACATAGGAACTGGTCCGCATATCAGAGCAATTATCAGTCCAAGTAAAACGGTATTCTTAGAACCGATTTTTTGTGAAATAGGATTGCACAGCAGTACAAACAGCATCACCATAATAGATGGAACCGTACTGATCATCTCTATTGCCGACAGCGGCATCTGAGAAAAAGTTTCTCTCATAAGAGGAATCGCTGATGAAATGGCAGAGGCTGATGTTAACACCAGAGAAATTGACAGCAATGAAATTTTTAATAAAAATCTATTTTTACTTTTCATTTAATTAGCACACTCCTTTACAATGCATCTCTTCATTCACATTTATCCATTTACCACACTGTATTTTTTTCTTTTGGAATCTGGAAATCGTATTTTGAACCGCTTTTGCAGCTATTGGCACTGTCATAAAATCATTTACATGGTGTTGGATTGCTTCTACCACATAGGAAAATTCTGCCTTATTACTAACTGCAATAGTCATAATTGGAAGCTCCATTCTTTCAATATAATCTGCAATTGCAAATGACTGTTCTATAGAATTACCAATTTCAAAAAATATCATATCGGGAAGGTCACTTTTCAAAAAGTCTAACGCGTCCGGAACATGCGCCTCTTTTTTCACAATTTTAAAATTATTCCTTTGCTTTTGAAATATCCGAAGCAAAGCATCCGATACTGAGTTGTCACTATGAAATATCATCACTTTATACATACGAAACTCTCCCTTCTATATTCATTCAAATAATTACACCATCTCGCTAATCCTTATTCTTTTGTATTTTCATATATTTTGTTTATTTATATATATGATTGTATAGGATATGATTCCTCAAAACAAGATTCACAGAACACAAAAAAGTGTCCAATTCACATTATTGTGTGAATATTGGACACTTTTTTATTTCCATTATAAAGATTTTCCTGAATTACTTCATAAATATATCTACTTATAATATGAGTCTACTTTTCAACGGTCATCTGTGGAATATACATGCTAACCAGGGAACCTGTACTGGAGCAATAATATAAAGTAAGTTCCGTAACCCCGGATATATCCACTTCAAAAGATATGGGTGGCGTTCCTGCTGTAAGTGAATCAGAAGTATATAATAATGTATTCCCGGAGTATACCTCTAACCACTTCGTATTGTCGTCATTTTTTCTTTCTTCCGGCAGGGCAATTGTTCCTTTTAGTTTTAAGTAACTCCCATCAAGACTGTATGTAGAATAAGCTTTGTGGTCTACATAGCATTGCACTTTCGTAGCTGTCTGATATACGTTTCCATAATTATCAGTCACATCACCTTTCTCCGATATTTTCACATCATCTTTTATAGTACTCAATTCATATAAATTAACCGGAATGTGTTCTTCAGTTTCTTTCTGTTCTTGAATAAGAGCCTGGGTAGATTCACTTTCTGATTCTGATGATGTCTCTGTATTCACCTCTGCGGATGCTTCTGCCTGAGTCTCTGACTCTGCAACTGTATTATTCGTGCTATTTTCAACCGATGTACTTTTTTGATTTCCACAACCAGCTGCAAACACAATTGATAATGATAATAGCGATATTATATATAGTCTTCTCATAATTCCCCCGTTTGTATTTTTTATTATGTAATTACTTCAACACATTATAGCAAAAAGTATACAGGAATTCTATTTAAATGACATCTTGGCAAATAAAGCGTCATTTTTGGTGTTTTTATAATAAGAATTCTGTATAAAAGTCCTATAAAAACAAGACATAAAATTTTTAATTACATTCCAGGCAAAATTCCCAAAAAAATCCGTACTGGCGAACCAGTACGGATTTTAATAATAATTTTATTTAATTATTTGATAATTGTAGCAACACGTCCTGAACCTACAGTACGTCCACCTTCACGAATAGCGAATGTAAGACCCTGCTCCATAGCGATTGGATGGATCAGTTCGATTGTCATTTCTACGTTATCACCAGGCATACACATTTCTGTTCCTTCTGGTAATTTGATGACACCAGTTACGTCAGTTGTTCTGAAGTAGAACTGTGGTCTGTAGTTATCGAAGAAAGGAGTATGACGTCCACCTTCGTCTTTTGTTAAAACGTAAACCTGTGCAGTAAATTTAGTATGGCAAGTTACTGAACCTGGTTTGATAAGAACCTGTCCTCTTTCGATTTCAGTTCTCTGAACACCACGAAGTAAAGCACCGATGTTATCACCAGCCTGAGCTTCATCAAGAAGTTTACGGAACATTTCGATACCAGTAACAACTGTTTTCTTGATTTCTTCATGAATACCAACGATTTCTACTTCTTCATTTAAATGAAGAGTACCACGCTCAACACGACCTGTAGCAACTGTACCACGACCTGTGATTGTGAAAACGTCCTCGATAGGCATCAGGAATGGCTGATCTGTAGCACGCTGAGGATCTGGAATCCAGCTATCAACTGCGTCCATAAGTTCCATGATTTTGTCTCCCCATTCTCCTGAAGGATCTTCAAGAGCTTTAAGAGCTGAACCCTGGATGATTGGTGTATCATCGCCTGGGAATTCGTACTCATTTAAGAGTTCACGGATTTCCATGTCTACTAATTCTAATAATTCGTCGTCGTCTACCATGTCACATTTGTTCATGAATACAACGATGTAAGGAACACCTACCTGACGAGAAAGTAAGATGTGCTCTTTAGTCTGAGCCATAACTCCGTCAGTAGCAGCTACTACTAAGATAGCTCCGTCCATCTGTGCAGCACCTGTGATCATGTTTTTAACGTAGTCAGCATGTCCTGGGCAGTCAACGTGTGCGTAATGTCTTTTTTCTGTTTCGTACTCAACGTGAGCAGTAGAGATAGTGATACCACGTTCTCTTTCTTCTGGAGCTTTATCGATGTTAGCGAAATCTACAGCTGCGTTACCAGCTACTCTCTCAGATAAAGTTTTTGTGATTGCTGCTGTTAAAGTAGTTTTACCGTGGTCAACGTGACCGATAGTACCGATGTTACAATGCGGTTTGGTTCTTTCAAATTTAGCTTTAGCCATTTTAAAACGTCCTCCTTATACATGCGCCCCTATATGGGCATTTTTGCGATATTTTCATAGCTTGCTATCCTTGATTATATTGCAAATCAAGGACTTTTGCAAGTATTATTTATTTCTCTTTTGCAGAGATAACTTTTTCCTGAACACTCTTTGGTACTGGCTCATATTTCTCAAAGAACATTGAGTAGTTACCACGTCCCTGTGTTCTGGAACGTAAGTCTGTAGAATATCCGAACATCTCAGCAAGAGGAACGAATCCACGGATCATCTTACCACCGCCGATATCGTCCATACCTTCGATACGTCCACGACGAGAGTTAATATCACCGATAACATCTCCCATGTAATCTTCAGGAGTTGTTACTTCTACTTTCATGATTGGCTCCAGTAATACTGGTGCAGCTTTTGCCATAGCATCTTTAAATGCTAATGAACCAGCAATGTGGAATGCCATTTCTGATGAATCGACTTCATGGTAAGATCCATCATATACATTTGCATGGATACCAACTACTGGGAATCCACCTAATGTACCAGCCTTCATAGCTTCTTCGATACCATCGCTTACTGGCTGAATGTATTCTTTTGGAATAGATCCACCAACAACGGTAGATTCAAACTTGTACAATTCTTCTCCATTGGCATCCATTGGCTCGAATTTAACCTTACAGTGTCCGTACTGTCCACGTCCACCAGACTGTTTTGCGTATTTGCTGTCAACATCAACAGGCTTTGTAAAGGTTTCTTTGTAAGCAACCTGAGGTGCACCTACATTAGCTTCTACTTTGAACTCACGAAGAAGTCTGTCTACGATGATTTCCAGATGAAGCTCACCCATACCAGCGATGATGGTCTGACCTGTTTCTTTATCTGTATGAGCACGGAAGGTAGGATCTTCTTCTGCAAGTTTTGCAAGAGATTCGCCAAGTTTACCCTGTCCAGCTTTTGTCTTAGGCTCGATAGCCAGCTCGATAACTGGTTCAGGGAATTCCATAGACTCCAGAATAACCGGATGCTGCTCATCACAAATTGTATCACCTGTTGTAGTATTCTTAAATCCGATAGCAGCTGCAATATCTCCAGAGTAAACTTTATCAAGCTCTTCTCTCTTGTTTGCATGCATCTGTAAGATACGTCCAACACGCTCTTTTTTCTGTTTTGTAGAGTTATATACATAAGAACCAGAATTCATAGTTCCTGAATAAACTCTGAAGTATGCTAACTTACCTACGAATGGGTCAGTCATAATCTTGAATGCCAATGCTGCGAAAGGTTCATCATCTGATGAATGTCTTTCGATTTCATTTCCTTCCATATCCTCACCTTTGATAGCAGGGATATCAGTTGGAGCTGGCATGAACTCGATTACTGCATCTAATAATTTCTGAACACCTTTATTTCTGTAAGCTGTACCACAGCAAACAGGAATAGCAGTACATTCGCAAGTTCCTTTTCTCAGAACTGCTTTCAGTGCTTCTATGGATGGTTCTTCACCTTCCAGGTATTCCATCATTAAATCATCATCTAATTCACAGATCTTCTCAACTAATTCTGTATGATAAAGTTCTGCATCATCTTTCATATCTTCCGGAATCTCTACGATTGAGATATCTTCGCCTTTTTCATCATTGTAGATGTAAGCCTGCATCTCAAATAAGTCGATAATTCCTTTGAAATCGTCTTCTTTACCGATTGGTAACTGAAGACAGATTGCATTTTTACCTAATCTTGTTTTAATCTGATCTACTGCATTGTAGAAATCAGCGCCTAAGATATCCATCTTGTTGATGAATGCCATTCTAGGTACATTATAGGTATCAGCCTGACGCCATACGTTCTCAGACTGTGGTTCTACTCCACCCTTTGCACAGAAAACGCCGACAGCGCCATCTAATACACGGAGTGAACGTTCAACCTCAACAGTAAAGTCAACGTGACCTGGGGTATCAATGATATTGATACGATGCTCTAAAGCTCCAGGCATTGGCTTGGTCTCTTTTTCAAGAGTCCAATGACATGTTGTAGCGGCTGATGTGATTGTGATACCACGTTCCTGTTCCTGCTCCATCCAGTCCATGGTAGCAGTTCCTTCATGAGTATCACCGATTTTATAGTTTACACCGGTATAATATAAGATACGCTCTGTCAGAGTAGTTTTACCCGCATCGATGTGGGCCATAATACCAATGTTTCTGGTTCTCTCTAATGGATATTGTCTTTCAGCCATTGGTTCTCCTCCTAGAATCTGTAGTGAGCAAATGCTTTATTAGCTTCTGCCATCTTATGCATATCTTCTTTCTTCTTTACTGATGCTCCTGTGTTGTTCATAGCATCTAATAATTCGTTAGCTAATCTCTCTTCCATGGTCTTTTCTCCTCTTTTACGAGAATATAAGGTAATCCAACGAAGAGCTAAAGCCTGACGTCTGTCCGGACGAACTTCGATAGGTACCTGATAGGTAGCTCCACCGATACGTCTTGCTTTTACTTCCAGAAGTGGCATGATGTTATTCATAGCCTCTTCAAATACTTCGATTGCTGGTTTTTCAGCTTTTTCTTCAATTCTTGCAAATGCTCCGTATACAATCTTCTGTGCTACACCCTTCTTACCATCTAACATAATGTTATTGATAAGTTTGGTAACTACCTTGTTATTGTATAAAGGATCTGCTAAGACATCTCTTTTTTGAGTATGACCTTTACGTGGCACGTTACTTCCCTCCTTAATTATGGTGAAGATCACTCTTCACGTGATTAAATCATAGGTACTCACACTTGAACTATGTGTTCGGCTACTTTCTATATGACCCGCAACCGACAGGGGTATATGGAACGACCGTACATTTTATAGTATTTTAGTGACTCTATTGATTCAGTTATATTAGTTAGATGTTCTATTTAGGTCTCTTAGCACCGTATTTAGAACGAGCCTGTTTTCTGTTGGCAACACCTGCTGTATCAAGTGTACCTCTAACGATATGGTAACGAGTACCTGGTAAGTCCTTTACACGACCACCACGAATAAGTACAACGCTATGCTCCTGAAGGTTGTGACCTTCTCCTGGGATATAGCTTGTTACTTCGATTCCGTTAGAAAGACGAACTCTGGCGATTTTTCTAAGAGCTGAGTTAGGTTTCTTAGGTGTAGCAGTTTTAACAGCTGTACACACACCTCTCTTTTGTGGAGAAGACATATCGCTGGATTTCTTCTTTAATGAGTTAAAGCTTTTCTGAAGAGCTGGAGCTGTAGATTTCTTTACTGAAGTCTGACGTCCTTTTCTTACTAACTGATTAAATGTTGGCATTCCATTTCACCTCCTGTTGGTTTTTCTACTTTTTGTAGTTTCTGCGGTTGCTATTCAATATGATTGCGCACAAAAAAATAAAACGTCTCTTATGCACGCCTGTACATTATATCTCTTATGCAAGCTACTTGTCAAGGTGTTTTTCTGTTAATTTACCGTTAATTTACCGTTATGAATCGGTGTCGAAATCTATGAATATTTCATCGTGTATTATAATGTTCCTTCCATCTTTAGATACTGTAAAAATCCTTCGCAGCCGTTTACCACATCTTCATAGGTCTGCTCAAAATCGCCTGTGTACCATGGATCGGCCACATCTCTTGGATGTTCGGTGAAGTCTAAAAGCAGGTGAATCTTCCCCTCAGAGTCATCCCCTGCTATGCGCAGCATATTTCTTCTGTTCCAACTATCCATGCCTATTATGTAATCATATTTGGTGTAATCTCTGCGAGTCATCTGGACTGCATGGTGCGGAACAATGGGGATTTGTTTCTCTTTTAGTTTTTCTCTTGTTCCGTGATGGATTCCATTTCCGATTTCCTCCGTGCTTGTGGCCGCGGACGCTATCTGGAATTGGTGTTCCAGACCTTGCTCTTTTACCATATTAGTCAGGACTGCCTCTGCCATGGGTGAACGACAGATGTTGCCATGGCAGATGAAAAGTACTTTTATCATTGTTTTATATCTCCTCAAATCTTCTTAAACCCCTGTATTTACTGGATTCTTTGAATTTTGTATTTTTCGTTGGTTTCTTATTTTTTCTTAAAATAGCCCATATTTCTTTAATCATTTGGCATAAAATATGGCATAAAATTGAAATCGTATGCCATACGTTTTTATCAGAGCATATTAACAACCTTCTGTGGCATTTTACCCTTGGAAGTTCCTGCAAGATTCAGTCTTTCAAGCTCTTGTTTTGCATCATTTGCACCTAAATGCGTGTATGTATTCAAGGTCACTCCTATGTCACTATGTCCCATTAAATACTGTAGGGTTTTCGGATTCATTCCGGCTCTTGCCATGTTACTGCAATAGGTATGTCTGCATACATGCGGTGTGATCTTTGGAATCTGTACACGATAAGTTCGATTATATCTGCCTACCGCATAATGGAAATATTTCTCCCAGTGCAAAGCTACCATCGGATTCTTATTCTTATCGTAGAATAGAAGTCCACTATAACCATCAATAATCGGCTCGACTTTCGGAGGTTTTCTGCTTTCGATGATACGTTCAAAACACTCCCTTACTTCCTCTGTCATGGGAATATCTCTGGTTCCTGATGAAGTCTTGGTATCTTCTATACTGTATTCCATATCTCGTTTACGCTGTAACTGATGTGTCACATGAAGCAGATTATTTTCAAAGTCGATATCATGTACTGTAAGTCCACAAAACTCGCTAATGCGAAGTCCTGTCTTAAACAAAATAAGCATTCCATCATAATACTGTCTGTAATGATTGTCCTCTTGAATGAACTTCAAGAATTTACGTTCTTCTTCCTGGGTAATTGCTTCCCTTGTAACCGAATCATTTACTATCACAGTTGCTAGTTGAAACTCAAAAGGATTTCGTAATAACAAATCATCATCTAAAGCCATCTGAAATGCTGGTCTAAGGACACCACGAATAGAATGAATAGAACTATATCCTCTACCGTCTTGCTCTTGTAGTTTAATCAGAAATAATTTTGCATCCGACAGTTTCACGCGGTCAATTCGCTTGGCTCCAAACTCTTCCTTTGCCATGATGTTTCGAACAAATTGGTAGTTGGCTGCAGTATTATGTCTAACGCCTTTTTTTAATCCGAGATATCTGTCCACTAATTCCAATACTGTCATATCGCCACTACATACTCCGTGGTTCAACTCCATCTGTATGGTTTTTTCCTTTTCTCGCAATGAGATATCTAGCTTTCTTCCTGCTGGCACTTGATCAGTGCGAACTAATCGCCAACTATAAACTGCTTTTCGTTTTCCAAAGATATCTACATATCTGTATGCATATCTTCCATTTTTATCCTGACTTTCTCCATTCTGAAGAAGTCGGTTTTTATTGTCACGTCTCTTTTCGCTCACTGGTAACTCCTTTCTAAAAGAGCCATGACATAGCATATTGTTAGTATACCATGGATGACGCTTTTTTCTCAATATGTTAAATCACTTCTAGTTGATCTACATACTGTTCAAACTTTACACGTTTTATCTGAACCCGATTACCATTCCACAAAAGATAATCTGCATTCTTGTTTTCATTGATTAAACTTCTAAGTTTGTTCTCTCCAATTCGAAAATATGCAGCTGCCTCCTCAATAGACAATGTGTATTTTTTCCAGTACGGGATTTCATAATCACTCATGCATTTCACCTCCCGCATTTACTTCAAACAACTGCGTTAAAAATGCCTCTTTTTTACCTGCCACAGCTTTTCTTTTGCTATTTCCTTCCATATGAACTGGAACGCACATTCCAAGGATTCGATCATAAATTCGCTTTTTTGCTAGGCTTACCTCTTTTTGTATTTCTTCCAACTGCAGATTCGTAGTAATCAGCAATGGCTTCCCAGAATTATTTCTATTATTGATCACGTCATAGACATTTTGAAGTGCAAACTCTGAATTCCGCTCCGCTCCTAAATCATCAATAATCAGAAGGGCATATGTTTCCAATGATCGAATAAATTCTGAGATATCATATAGCGATATGTTCGAAATAGTTGTGAAGTCTGTCATAAGAACTCTCTTCTCTTGTTCTAAAAGTGCATTGGCAATACATGCAGCCATGTATGTTTTTCCAGAACCTATTCCACCCCAAAGGAGTAATCCCGCATTCTTTTCTTTTACTTCATTCCACCCATCCACATATTTTTTTGCAAAAGACATAGTTGGTGTTTTGCCATTATCATTTTCAAACGTACATTTTTCTAATTGCCTTTGTTTGAAACAAATCCCTCTATTTCTGCTCACGGTATTTTCGTGCTCCTGGATCTTAACCCGCTTCTCCTCTGCTTCATGCATTGCTCTTATACAGGCACATTGTCTTGGTACTATGATGCGACCGCCATGAACCCTAGACTTCAATTCCATCTGTTCTGGCTCTTTACATACCGGGCAATGCGTAAATTTATCTTCCATTCAAAATCTTCTCCTTCCGTACAGATTTATTAGTTAGTTCTATTATTAGTTTAACTCTAGTAGTTAGTTGTCTGTTTTCAGCCCAGTCAAAAGCCGGAATTCCACCCAGATGATGGTTTGTCATCCGGCTTCCTGATGTTCTGCTTTTGAACCAGAAGACACTCTTCCGGCACTCGTACAAGCAAATGGTTTGGCTTATTAAATCCAGTTCGCTGGCGAACCAGAAGCCCTTCTGTCTCAAGTTCTTTTAAACAGTGCTTGACTACAGATAAACTTTTTCCTACATCTGCTGAAATTTGACTGATAGGATAGATAATAAATATCCGCTTTGAATCATCTGTCCAATTGTTCTTCTGTGATAATGTTGCCCGTCCTAATAACAACCCATAAACAAGCAACGTGGTGCTACCCAGCTTGCTCCTTAGCAACTTCATTGGAACCGGAATGTATGAATTCACTTTTGATGTGCAAGTTAAAAATTTGTAACCACTCATGTTTTCTTCCCTCCTTACTAACAAAATGTAAGAGAGATTGTTTACTCTCTTCACTAATAGTAAAGTCGTGAGCACTTATGGACGGAAATCCGGCTAATTATTATTTTTCTCATTATATAAAACCAAAATAGTCGACGGTATTTGCGGTCCCACATACTATTAGTGAAGTATTATTTTCTAGAGCAAGTTCCGCCCTCAGTAACTCATAACTCCATTTTGGAGTATCGTTACCTTGGCATACTTGATGGGGATTACGCGTCCCCATACCCTCGTATCACATATAATCATTGATTTATGTTAGTTGGCTACCACTGGAAGTGTTCGCAGCTTTCCTTCATTGGCACAGCCAATCGACAGGAAAGGAAGGAAAATGGCTAGACCCCAAAAACAAAAAGAAGAAACTAGAACACATTGTATAATGCTTAGATTGAATGATCTTGAATATGATTACATTTCGGAACAAGCAAAGAAAAATCATTATCCTATCGCAGTTTACGCACGAACAAGAATGATGGAGCATCCAGTTCCAGTAAAATATGAAATCATTGCAGACCTTGAAGAACTCAAAATTTTAACCGCAGAATTTGGTCGAATCGGCAATAATTTGAATCAGATAGCAAAGTACTTCAACACCGGCGGTTCACGATCTCTCGCTATGGAAGACGAGATTCACGAATGCATTTCTCAACTCTTCATTTTAAGAAAACAAGTATTACGATTGGCAGGTGATTTCCATGGCTCTAATAAAACACATTGCTAGTAGAAATTCAAACTATGGGGATTCTATTGAATATCTGCTATTTCAGCACAACGAGATTACCGGAAAGCCTATATTAGATGATCAAGGTCGTCTCCAGTATCGTAATGAATATTTCATGGATGGAATAAATTGCGAACCTCTATCTTTTGATCAAGAGTGTGAGAAGGTAAATAATCTTTATCACAAAAATCAGACATACAAGGAAGTGAAATCACATCACTATATCTTAAGCTTTGAACCTAAGGATGCATTAGAAAATGGGCTTACCGGAGAAAGGGCTCAGGCGCTTGGAATTAAATTTGCGAAAAAACACTTTGCTGGTCATCAAGTTTTAGTCGTCACCCATACCGATGGGCATAATGAAAGTGGAAACATACACGTCCATATGGTGTTAAATAGTGTTCGTAAATATGACATTCCCAAAGAATCTTATATGACTAGAGATTGCGATTATTTAGCTGGTTTCAAATATCATGAAACGGATCAACAATTAAACTATTTAAAAAAATCCGTTATGGATATGTGCAATGAGGAAGGTTTGAGTCAAGTGGACTTGCTATCTCCTGCAGCTCAAAAAATCACACAAAAAGAATACTGGGCTACACGGCGTGGACAGGAAAATCTTAACCAAACAAACAAAGAAATCAGGAAAGATGGACTCACTCCTGCCACAGAGAAATTCCAAACTCAGAAGCAGTATATACGGGATGCAATAGATGATTCTTTGTCAAAATCCGACACGCCGGAAACTTTCAAAGCTTTGCTATTTGAGAATCACCGGATAGTCATGCATGAAAGCCGTGGTCGATTCAGTTATATTCATCCGGACAGAGAGAAGCCAATCTCTTCACGTTCTCTGGGTTCACACTACTCCAAAGAGTATATACTTTCCAATCTCGGAGCGGAACAAATCAAAGATATTATTCACGATTACCATAAGGATCCGGTCCAGATTCTCTATTTCAAATCAGAATTACGTCTGGTCGTAAATCTGCAGACTTGCGTGAAGGCACAGCAAAGTCAAGCGTATGCAAATAAGGTAAAAATTACTAATCTGCAACAAATGGCAAAAACAATCATCTATGTGGAAGAACACCAATATAATACCAAAGAACTGCTTCAAGAAGACCTGCAGAGTGTTTCTGACAAATGCACGAAGCTTCATCAGCAGAAACAGACTCTCCGGGCTGAACTCACTAATCTAAACAAACAGATTCACTATACAGGCCAGTACTTTGCAAACAAATCTGCCTTTATTGAAATGCTTAAATCCGAAAACAAATCAGCTTTCCGTCAAAATCATCTGCAGGAAATCTCTGCCTATGAGGAAGCCAGGGAATATCTGAAACCCCTATACTCTGATAGTAAGCTCACGGATATGAAAACAATAAAGAATGAAAAAGCATTATTATCAAGTGAGCTGGACGGTCTTGAGCAAGAACTGGTAGCTGCCAGAAACCTGCAAAAGGAGTTGCAGACAGTCCATGAGAATGTCACTGCCATCCTCGGTAATGATCCAAATCTTAAGTCAAAAGAGCACGAAGCGGAGCTGTAAATCAGCCCCGCTTCTAACATTTTTTCTTACAGTCCTTGTATAAATGCTAAATCCTTTTTCAGTACTTCTTCTACAGACAAATCTAGCCAGTTCTTTTTTGATCTTTCCACCTGCTTTTTATATGTACTATTGGAAAATATTCTCTCTGCCCTTTTCTTTATCCCCTCTACCGTTGTCACACCTATTGTCGAATCTGACAATATATATTTTTCTATGCATTGCTGTAACTGTAAATGTCAATGAATTTCTTTACCACAGGACATTTTGGTAGTTTACTGAGTAATCCGGCATCCGTGTCCCCTCTGTCCGGGGTCAGGAAACCACAAATCCGTTTTTAAGGAAACCATCATTCTGGTGATGGAAACCTTTATCATAAATCCTTTAGAATGTAACTATGCACCGATTGGTGTAAATACATTTAAAGGAGGTCATGACTATGACCAAATATCGTGAGATTCTAAGACTTAATAGTCTAGAGCTCAGCCAGCAGAACATTGCTGATAGTTGCAATGTCTCCAAGAAAACGGTCAATCGTGTTCTAAAGCGTGCCAAGGAATTAGATATTTCCTGGCCACTTGATGAAAACGACACCGATGCTGTACTCGCAGAGAAATTTTTCCCAACTGCGAATCAAGTTACAACTAATAAAAGGATGCCGGACTACACTTACATCCGAAAGGAATTACTTCGTAACGGCGTCAGCAAAAAGCTCCTATGGACCGAATACATGGAAGATTGCCGTGCTAACGGCGAGGAACCACTTATGTATTCCCAGTTCTGCTATCACATTCAACAGGACGAGCAGAAGCACCGTGCTACCATGCATATCAATCGTAAACCTGGCGAACAGGTTGAAGTTGATTGGGCAGGTGATCCTGCAACAATCATTGACCCGGATACAGGTGAGATTATCAAGGTTTACATATTCGTAGGAGTAATGACCTACAGCCAGTATGCATATGTGGAAGCATGCCTGGATATGAAGCAGAAATCTTGGATTAACGCTCACGTCCATATGTACGAGTTCTTTTGTGGTGTTGCCAAGATTCTCGTACCAGACAACTGCAAAACTGCAGTTATTCATAATGGTGGTTGGAAAGACCAACAAATCAATGAAACTTATCAGGAAATGGCTGAGCACTATGGTACCGCTATTATTCCGGCACGTGTCAGGGCTCCCAAGGATAAACCGAATGCTGAAGGGACGGTAGGAAATATATCTACCTGGATTACAGCTGCTCTTCGGTGTGAACAGTTCTTCTCCCTTGCTGAGTTAAATCGTGCAATCAAAGACAAGCTAGAACTGTTCAACCAAAGGCTCTTTCAAAAGAAAGAGGGTAGTCGGCGAAGCTTGTTTCTTGAGGAAGAAAAACCATTGCTGGCACCATTACCCGCTACCCGTTTTGAACTGTGTGATTGGAAAATCGCCACTGTTCAGTTCAATTATCACATATCTGTGGATGGAATGCTATATTCCGTTCCATATGAATACATCAAAAAGAAAGTTGATGTAAGGGTAACAGATACCACAATTGAAATTTTCTACAACCATAACCGCATTGCCTCTCATCGTCACCTGAAAGGGCGTTCTGGGCAGTACAGCACTATTACAGGGCATATGCCACAAGACCACCAGAAATATCTGGAATGGAATGGCGACCGGTTCCGTAAATGGGCTGAGCGGATTGGCATAAATACGTACACTGTGGTTCATGCGATACTAACCTCCAAACGTGTGGAACAACAGACTTATCGAAGTTGTATGGGACTTCTAAAGCTTGCTGAGAAGTATTCAGATGCAATGCTGGAAGTAGCCTGTAAAAAGGCTCTAACGTATACAGCCTCGCCCAGTTACAAGAGCATCAAAAATATCCTTGTAACTAGTCCAGAGAAACTGGCATCAGATGTAACTGATACCAAGACCACACATAAAGCACGCGGTATTACAAGAGGTGCCGACTACTATCGGAGGTAAACATAAATGACCAATCAGAGTACTATTGATAAATTAATTGAAATGCGTCTTACTACTATGGCGGATGCATTTCGTAACCAGCTTAATGATCCGAAGTTTAAAGAAGTTCCCTTTAAGGATCAGTTCGGGATGTTGGTAGACATTGAATACAGCAACCGTAAAAATAATCGCCTGAAAAGACTAATCCACAATGCTGGATTCGACCAACTGGAAGCAAGTATCATGGATATCAACTACACTTCCGGGCGCAAGCTCAACAAGTCACTAATTAACAGACTTGCTACTTGCGAATATATATCTGAACACCGGAATCTTTTTATTACCGGTGCTACAGGCTGTGGTAAGACTTACATGGCATGTGCCTTTGGCATGGAAGCCTGTAAGCAGTATTACAACACCAAGTATGTCCGTCTTCCAGATTTGCTGATTGATCTGGAAATAGCAAAGGCAGATGGTAATTATCGTAAGGTCATGGCAAGGTATGCAAATCCACTTGTCCTAATTATTGATGAATGGCTTCTGCTCAAGCCTACTGACTCGGAACAGAAGGACATTTTCGAACTGCTCCACCGGAGACGCAAGAAATCAACTACGATTTTCTGCTCCCAGTATGAATTTGAGGAATGGTATGACCAACTCGGTGGGGATGACAGTCCCCTAGCAGATGCAATCATTGACCGCATTGCTCATGACAGTTATCGTATCAATATCACAAGCATTGACACAGAACATGACATTTCGATGCGTGAAGTATATGGATTAGATAAAGCATTACGCGAGTAAACGCGCACAAGCAGTTTCCGTTAATCCGGACAGGCGGTTTCCCACCTGCCGGATTGGCGGTGTTACCGCACAGGAATATTCATTATGGCATGGACCAAAAAAGCACTCGATAAAAAGGAGGGGATCCTGATGTTGATCCTCTATGCCATTTATGTTGTATATATCTGTATACGATAAATATGAAAATTGATTCACTGATGTGATAAAATTCTACCTTTATATTTGAAACAGGAAACAGAAAAATCACTTGCCGGCAGATAAATTTCTGCCGACAAGCGATTTTTATTTTTTCAATTAAAATCCTGTCAATCTGAAAAACATCAATTCATTTGCTGATCCGTCGTCTCGTTCCTGTGTCAGCATAATTAACAGAGAGCCGTCATCTAAAAGCTGCATATCTTCCAGCCATGGATAACTGACACCAAATATGTCCTCTGTAGAAATTGCACCTACGTGCGTTCCATCTTTTGCCCAAAATTGTATTTCGCGCATATTTCCATCTGCAGCCACAAAACCATTTTCTGTTTCCGCCATACCTGTAATGGAACCGAGCTTGTCCGGAGAACTGATGTCTTCTCCACCTAGTTTCAAAAGCTGATTGCCTTCATAATCATAGACAATAATTTTTGTACCTTCATCTTCCGCAGCCATGGATCCGGCAACCATAGTATGACTATTCGTGATCTGTACGTCATCTATCATGGAAAATGGTCCCTTGCGTTCTTCAGCTTTATTTAATCCAGTCAATATCCACGGTTCTGCCGTCAGGTTACCGCCTTGATTTACAATCTTCTGAGTATCACTGTTCACCCAGAAACTGATTCCCCATTCTCCGGATGGATGCATATTCAGATCTCCATTTACCGTTGTCTGAAGTGCCTTTTTCCCATCTTTTACGCCAATTACATCTCCGATTCCCGGCGAAAGATATAACATTCCACTGCTGTCCCCAGACAAATATTCAAAATCATCGTCTAATTCCATCGAAGAAACGAATTCGAGTCCACTTTCTGAATATTCATAAGTATCCAGTTTGTTCTCCAGCAGATGGAATACCTGATTGCCCTGTTTTACAAACTGATGATCCATAATCTGTATAACGCCCTGTGCTTCTTTAAATGGGATATATTCCGGAACGATTGTATAAGAACCTACCATCTGCTCTGCCAATACAGGTTCAAGAGGTTCTCCCTCCCATGGCCATGGTGCGTCTTTATTTCCTTCATCCTCTAATTTCAGCACAATTCCTTCCAGCAATTCTTTATCAGAATCATCTATTTCCTGTCCTTTTACTCTGATATCATAGGATGTGCCAGACTGTTCATAGCGATACATATACGTTTTCTCTATGGAATTACTTTCCGGCATTGCTGCATATTCTGCATTTCCTATTGTTACAGTGTCCATTTTTCCTTCAGCATATGCCTCTAAATCCACTCCAAAGGCAACTAAACTCTTTCGATATTTATACGAATCCTCCTTGGTTGCTTCTATAGAAATAACATTCTCGGATTCATTTGCTGTATCTCCATCAAAAAATTTAACATAAGAGTATTCTTCATCTTCTCTCATATTTTCTTTATCGTAGTTCCATGTCTTCGGATAATACACTGTAAATAAACTTAATATAAGACTTTCCTTGTCTTTAAATTCTGTTTCTTCCTGCTCTGCTTTTTCTTTTTCTGATTCTTTCTTCTCCGGATTCTCTTTTTGTCCACATGCAACTATCAGCATCATACATATCATGATACACAGCACACACCACAGTTTCTTTTTCATGGTGGATTCCCTCCCCTCATGATTTCCACATCCTTTTCAATTATTCACTGTCACTTTTTACACAGTGAAATGTGTAGTAGTCATCATCATCACTGTAATCTACTTTCAAAGTACCATCATCATTTATCATCACTGTAAGAAATGGATTTTCTGATTCAATCGAACAATATCCCAGTGCAACTGACCATGGGAAAGTCCCAATTTCCTCTCCTTTATAAATAACTGTTACATTACGGTCACTTTTGAAATCAAGCCGCAGTGCATCATTGATGTTGTCTACTCCTTCCATAGAAGTCTGCGGTCCGTCTCCTAAAAGTTCTTCCACGCTTTCAGCGGCCCACTCACCTATGACTGCATTTTCCTCCTCTGTCAGATAGAGTGCAGGATCCATTGCATCCGTTCCATCCTTTGCAAAAATCACCTTTACTCCCATCTCGAGCATATTATCAAAAGAAATAATATCTTTTCCGATGATTCCCACCATTTCTTCTCCTTCGATGATCAAGATAAACTGATCATCTTCGACAGACCATTTTCCATTCCCTGTAGTGTCTCCAACTGAAAAGGAAACTTTTTCGTTGTTTTTCACTTCAAATTCAAAAGCACCTCCGAAAGTTTCATCTATACTGACAGACATTCCCATCATCTGAGCGGACACTGCTACCCATTTTCCTTCATACGGGTTCTTCTCTCCTGTTTTTCCGGAGCCTCCACAACCAGTCAGTGCTATCATACTGATAATAAGCACTAGTCCAAATAACAAATTCAACTTTTTTTTCATGATCTTCCCTCTCATTTCTTATTATCTGCAAAAAATGGAGTCAGCAATTCTGCTACCTTACTAATTGGCATTGTCTGCAAGATTACCTTTCCCGGTCCTTTAACGACGGTATTAAAAATGCCTTCTCCGCCAATCAGCATATTCTTTACTCCTTTTACAGCTACAATATCCATAGTACAGGTTTCTTCCATTGCCGCTAAGTACCCCGTACTGATCAAAATTTCCTGTCCTGCGCTTAAATCATACTCCACTGCATGTCCATCAATTTCTACAAATGCAGTTCCATTTCCGCTTAATCTCTGCATAATGAAACCTTCTCCGCCAAATATGCCTTTTCCTAATTTTTTCTTAAAATGCATGGACAGCTCCACGCCTTCTTCTGAAGCAAGGAATGCACTTTTCTGCACAATCATGGAGTGACCGTTGCTAATCTCCAGTGCTTTGATCGCTCCCGGAAAACTTGATGCAAATGCAATCGTTCCGTCTGCACCTTCTGCAGTATATCTGTTTTGAAACATAGAATCCCCCGACATCAGTCTACCGAACATTTTCTTCATTCCGCCTCCGGAAATTGTTTCCATTTTCATGTTCGGGCTCATCCAGCTCATACTTCCGCTTTCTGTGATCATTGATTCTCCCGCTAATAATTCACATACAACAACTGGTAAATTTCCTCCTAAAATCTCATATTTTTTCATAGTAAAGTTCTCCTTTCTACTACAATGTATTTATGGTTAATATCCCTTACAACCAGTAAGGAATTATCCATCTTGTTACTTAAGCTGTTAGAATGTAGGTAGCAATGGTATATCGGCTTCCTTTCTTGGACTTCGCG
>JAQVHQ010000050.1 GCA_028696165.1 Lachnospiraceae bacterium
AATCAGATGGAAGTGGTGGATAACCTTTCTAAAAACCTAAAACTGGTGCTAAAACAGAAAAATTATTTTCTCTGTTTTGCACAAATATAGTACTTGTTAGATATTAGGGTACTGAACAGTTACAAAATAGTTTAGCTATTCGGCAAATGGAATGGTATCGATGAAAAACATATAATAGATACATAATCAAATAAAGAAAAACGATTGAAACGGGAAAGCAAATAAGGAGGAAAACAAATGAAAGTAGCAGTAGTAGGAGCAGGTCTTATGGGAAGCGGGATTGCACAGACTTTCGCGCAGGCAGGATATGAGGTGGTTAATATCGATACATTTGCATCAGCCTTAGAAAAGGCAAAAGCAAATGTCGATAAATTATTTGACAAGAAAGTTGCAAAAGGAAAGATTACAGAAGAGCAGAAAAAAGAAATTCTTGGAAGACTGAACTATTCCGGAACGATTGAAGATGTAAAAGGTGCAGAACTGGTTGTAGAAGCAGTGCCAGAGAAAATAGATTTGAAAAAGACAATATTTGCAGCCATTGATGAGCAGGCCGATCCGGATACTATTATTGTGTCTAACACATCCGGTTTAAGCATTTCAGAAATAGCATCTGCCACAAAGCGTTCCAATAAAGTGATGGGAGCACATTTCTTCTATCCGGCACCAGTTATGAAACTGTTAGAACTGATACGCGGAATTGATACTGATGATGCAACCTACAATAAGGTAAAGGAAATTGCAGGAACCATTGGAAAGACAACAGTAGATGCTCCAGAACTTCCAGGGTTTATGGTAAATCGTATCTTAGTTCCGATGCAGAATGAAGCAGCATTTATGGTTATGGAAGGCTGTGACCCAACAGATGTGGATAATGCGATGAAACTGGGATGCAATTTCCCTATGGGTCCACTGGAACTGACAGATTTTGTAGGTGTCGACATTATGCTTGGAACCATGAAGGGACTGTATAGTGGATTCTGTGACAGCAAATACAGACCATGCCCGTTACTGGAAAATATGGTAAAAGCTGGACATCTTGGAAAGAAGTCTGGACAGGGATTCTATAAATATGATGAAAACGGAAATAAAATCGATTAAAGAGAAGAGGAGAGAAAAGATGATGAAAGAAGTAGTAATCGTAAGTGGTGCAAGACTTCCAGTAGGAAGCTTTGGAGGAAGTTTGAAAACAGTTTCTTCTATTGATATGGGAGCTATGGTAGTAAAAGAGGCAGTAAAAAGAGCCGGAATTGATGCAGCAGTTGTAGATGAATGTATCATCGGTCAAGTAGGACAGGTTGCAGAAAATGGATTTATCGCAAGAGCGATCGGATTAAAAGCAGGTCTTCCGAAAGAAACCTGTGCATATTCCGTAAACCGCCAGTGTGGTTCAGGATTACAGGCAATTGCGGAAGCTGTAATGGAGATTCAAACCGGTCAGGCTGACGTTGTGGTAGCCGGCGGCGCAGAGAATATATCTCAGCTTCCTTATTATGTAAAAGATGCCCGTTGGGGAGCTAGAATGGGACATAAGAATTTTGAGGATGGAGTAATTGATATCCTGACCTGGCCGTTAGATGGCAATCATAATGGTGTAACGGCAGAAAATGTAGCAAGAAAGTTTCATGTCAGCAGAGAAGAACAGGATGCATTTGCATTAGAAAGTCACAGACGGGCCTGCCAGGCGATTAAAGATGGTAAGTTCAAGGATGAAATACTTCCGGTTGAGTTAAAAGACCGCAAAGGAAATATTACAGTATTTGATACAGATGAGGGACCAAGAGACGGTATGACTATAGAAAAACTCGCAAAATTGAAACCATGTTTCCTGAGAGATGAACTTGCATCTGTAACAGCAGGCAATTCATCCAGTTTAAATGATGGTGCCGGCGCAGTTGTAGTAATGTCAGCAGATAAAGCAAGAGAATTAAAGCTCACACCAAAACTTAAAATTAACGGATTTGCAGTTGCAGGATATGATGCAGAACTCATGGGATATTCACCAAAATTCTCCAGCGAGAAGCTGGCAGCAAAACTGGGTATTGACCTTAAAAATATTGATATGTTTGAAATCAATGAAGCCTTTGCCAGTCAGGCATTTGCAGTAAGCAGAGACTTAGGTCTTGATTCGGATAAAGTAAATATCTACGGCGGCGGTATCTCCATAGGACATCCTATCGGAGCAACAGGAGCGATACTGACGATCAAAGTTATGTACGAATTAATGAGAACAGATAAAAAAGATGCAATGATTTCCATGTGTATTGGTGGTGGACAGGGAATTTCCATGTACTTTACAAAAGCCTGATGTCACATAAAATCCCCAAAAAGGAGTAGAAGAATATGAGAAAACCAGTAGTTATCAGTGCAAAAGAGGCTGTAAATATGATTCAGGATAATACAACACTTGGTATTATTGCTATGACTCAGGTATCAGCCAGCACTGCAATTTTAAAAGAAATCGAAAAAAGTTTCATGGAAAATGGTCATCCCAGAGCACTTACCTATCTTCACACTTGTGGACAGGCTTCTGCAGGTCAGCCAGGTGGGATGCAGTATATCGCACATGAAGGGTTATTGAAGCGTGTAATCGGAGGACATTGGGGCCAGTCTTCTAATATGATGAACCTGATTAAGGAAAATAAGATCGAAGCATTTAACCTGCCTCAGGGACAGATGGCGAATATGTTTCACAGTATGGCACTTCGTGAGCCTGGAAAATTGAGTAAAGTTGGTCTGGGCACTTACATTGATCCACGTATTGAAGGTGGAAAGATGAATCAGTGTGCAAAAGACAGCGGATATGATACTGTTGCAATTGTGACAGTTGACGGAGAGGAATATATTCAGTATAAACCTGTTCCAATCGACACATTATTAATCCGGGGAACCTATGCGGACGAAAACGGAAATATTTCCACAGAACGCGAAGCCATGGTGCTTGAAATCTTACCGGCAGTAATGGCAACAAAACGTTGGGGCGGCAAGGTTATCTGTCAGGTGGAGCGAATTGTTAAAAATGGTTCCATTGGACCGAAAGATGTAATAGTGCCGGGAGTGCTTGTGGATGCAGTTGTGGTCTGTGAACATCCTTATGAGGATCATAGACAGACATATTCATGGTATTATGATCCTACATACACGGGTGAAGTTCTTGCTCCGGAAGGAGATTTGGAAATTCTGCCAACTGATATGAGAAAAATCATATCACGCCGTGCCGTAGCTGAACTGGTACCTGATATGATAATTAATATCGGTACAGGTATCCCAAATGAAAACTTTGGCCCGATTATTGCTGAAGAAAACCTGTCTGATATTGTCACCATCACGGTTGAATCAGGTGTCTATGGCGGTGTACCGGCAGGAACCATTGATTTTGGTATTTCTCAAAATGCCCAGGCTTTGATTCCACATGACAGACAGTTCGAACTCTATAATGGCACTGGAATTGATTTTACATTCATGGGTGCAGGCGAGATGGACAAAGACGGAAATATTAATGCTACAAAAATGGGGAGTAAAGCACCTGGAGCAGGTGGATTTATAGATATTACTGCAACCGCAAAGAATATTATCTTCTGTTCCAGCTTCACTGGCGGCGGATTAAAAACAAGCTTTTCTGACGAGGGAATTAAAATTGAACAGGAAGGTAAGTTTAAAAAACTGGTACAGAAAGTTCAGCAGATTTCTTATAATGGAAAGCTTGCATATGAGCGTGGACAGAATATGGTATATATTACGGAACGTGCTGTGTTTAAGCTTACAGAGAATGGGATTATGCTGGTTGAAATCGCAAAAGGTGTAGATCTTCAAAAAGACATTCTTGATCAGATGGAATTTGTTCCATTGATTGCGGAGAAACTTAAAATTACAGATACCAATTTCTATAAAGAAGGTGCTTGTGATTTGAGAAGCATAATTGAAAGAAACATATAAGAAAATAACTGAAAATAATGTATTTGGAGGAGAAAGAAATGAAGCAGTGGGAGAAAATTGCAGAAGGATTTCAAAAAGGAACCATCGTTGACTTATCACCGACTTTAGAGAATGGAATACCAAAATGGCCTACACATCCACCAGTAGTGATTGATGGAAGAATCATTACTCATGAACATGATGGATCTTATTGTCAGATTCTTAATATGGGTGAACATTCAGGTGCGCATGTAGACGTTCCTGCACATGTAATACCGGAACTGATGGACCGAACAGTAGAGACATTTCCAGGTGACATGGTTTGCGGACCTGCTATTAAATATGATTTATATAAACTTGGAGCAAAACCAGGGGAGCGTATTTCAAAGGAAGCTATATTATCACTGGAAGAGGAAATGGGAGATGCTGCAAAAGAGGGAGATATTGTGCTGCTTAATTATGGATGGCAGCAGTATTGGACCAATACTGGCGCATGGAAATATTTCGCTTGCAATGAACCGGGATTAAGTGAAGAAGTATGTGAGATGTTTGCTCAGAGAAAAGTAAAAGCGGTAGGTTCTGATACTATAGCTTGTGATACCCCACAGGTTGACGGAGTTGCGCTGCCGGCATATGGACATGAAAAATACTGGCTTCCTAATAATATCTTTATTATGGAAATGATTATGAATATGGATAAGTTACCTACGAGATCTTTCTTTATGGCTATACCATTAAAGATAAAAAACGGATCCGGCTCACCAATTAGACCTCTTGCAATTATTGATTAGGAGGGAATACTCAGGGAAGGTCCGTTTGACCTTTCCTGGTATATACATAGGAGGTAGTGATGTATAAAGGAAGCAAATTATGGAAGAATAAAATTTCATTTGAACTGACGGAAAAGGTCTTAAGCAATGGCAGAGTAATCGAGACTTTCCCCAATCTTCCTGATAATTTATATGAAGCACTTAAAAACTCTGCAGGAAAGTATCCGGATAAGATGGCTGTAGTTGACGATCTTGGCCGTAGTTTTACCTATACAAAACTTCTTCAGGAAGTAGATAAGTTTGCTGCCTGCTTAAAATATCGATTTGGTGTACAGAAAGGTGACCATATTGCGTTAATGGTATATAGCAGCGGTGAGTTTTGTACTGCTTTTTTAGCCATGGTGAAGCTTGGCGCGATTGCTGTAATGATACCGACTAAATATAAGGAACAGGAAGTATGTTCACTGGCAGACAAATCAGATTTACAAGGTATCATCTGTGATAAAAGTTTTGAACCGTGGTTCCAGAAATATCAGGAAAAAGGACGAATGTTAATCGCATTGAAACTTAACGAGGCACAATTTGCACTGCATACGTATGAGAATGAGGAATATCCCATTGAAGCATCAGAGGGCGGATATGAAGATATCTCTGTTATGATGTTTACTTCAGGTACAACTTCGCAAAGCAAAGGCGTTATGTTGACTAATTTTAATTTCATGCATGCTGCGGCTGTATATAAAGCATGCTTTCATGTTACTCATAGGGATTCGACGGTTATTCCGGTACCTACTTACATGATTACAGGTCTTTCAGCTCTTTTTGGACTATTTATCTATAGTGGTGGAACGATTTATATGCAGAGAATTTTTAAAGCTGAACAGGTATTAAAGTGTATCAGAGATCATAAAGTGACTTTCATGCACGCTGCACCTACTGTATATACAATACTTTTGGAAGCCAGAGATGATTTCCCAAAGCTGCCGAGTCTAAGATGTCTAGCCTGCGGTGGAAGCGGGATGCCAAAAGAAAAGATTGAGAAGATACATACATGGCTGCCGGAATGTGAATTTCATACGGTGTACGGAATGACCGAGACGACTTCACCGGGAACGATTCTTCCGGAGTCAGCAATAGAAAGCAGTCACTTGGGTTCTAATGGCATACCTGTACCTGGGTTGTGTTTTAAAGTGGTGGACGAAGAAGGCAGAGAACTTTCGGCAGGACAATCAGGTGAAATCATGGTGTCGGGGGCGAATATTCTGGATTGTTACTATAAGCTGGATACACAGCTTTATCAAGACTGGTGGCTGGATACAGGAGATGTAGGTTATTTTACTGAAGAAGGCTACTGCTATATCTTAGATAGAAAGAAAGATATGATTAATCGTGGCGGAGAGAAAATAACTAGTATTGATGTGGAGAGTCAGCTATATAAAATAGAAGGTATTGCAGATGCAGCAGTTGTTGGAATTCCACATGAGATATACGGAGAAACTCCGGTGGCTATGGTGAAGTTGGAAAAAGATATAAAGTGGAGTGAAGAGGGAATCCAGAATTACCTGAAAAACAAAATCGCAAAGTACAAGATTCCAAGTAAAATAGTATTTGTGGATGCAATTCCATTAACTCCAAATGGTAAAGTGGATAAGAAAAAAATACGAACTATGTTTAATAACGAATGAACTGTTTATACAAAGGGGAAAAGGAGAATAAGATTATGATAATAGGAATACTTTTAGCATTAATACTTATGATGGTTTGCTCAATGCTTGGAGTTTCAATTATAATTGTAGCACCAATTTGTGCAATCCTTGCAGCTATTACTGGTGGAGTAGATTTACTTACCGCTTACACCGGAAGCTATATGAGTGGTGTCGCAAAGTATGTATGCGATTATTTCCCATTGTTTCTTTTGGGAGCTATCTTTGGTGAATTGATGAAAAACTCGGGAGCGGCGGCTTCGCTTGCCAGATTTGTTATGCGCAAACTGGGAGCAAAACGTGCGATTCTTGCATGTATGTTGGCAACTATTGTGTTGGTATATGGTGGAGTCAGTACATTCTGTGTAATCTTTGCACTGTATCCATTTATGTTCTTTTGCTTTAAGGAAGCTGATATTCCGCTTCGTATGATGCCGGGAGTTATTTTTGGAGGAATTATTGTAACACAGGCAACATTGCCAGGCTGTCTTCAGATTCAGAATATTATTCCTTGTAACATGCTTGGCGTCAGTCTTCAGGCTGCCCCAATTATGGGTACTTCAGCCTTCTTAATTATGGCGGTAGCTGCAATCATTTATCTGAATTGGGAAACCAACAGATTACGGAAAAAAGGGTTTCATTTTGAAGATGAGCGAAATGAGGCAGCAAAGTTTGATGAAAATGCAGATCTTCCCAATGTAGTCCTTTCCATTCTGCCTTTGATTACCGTAGTTGTATTGCTGAATGTATTTAATTTCCCGGCAGTGGGTGCTCTTGTGGGCGGTGTTATACTTACCGGCGTTTTATTCTTTAATCGTCTTCGTGCAAATTTGGTTCCTTCCATTAATACCGCATGTACCAATTCTATGCCTGCAATATTAAACACAGCATGTGCAGTTGGATTTGGAACCGTAATCCAGACATTAAGCGGATTTGACAGCATTGTGGAGTTGATTGAATCATTGGCAGGTGGAAATCCATTTGTATTTGCTTTTATTGCCATCAACATTCTGGCTGGAGTAACAGGATCCGCTTCTGGAGGTACAACAATCGCATTGAATGCAGTTGGAGAGAGACTTTTGGCAACAGGCGCTAATCCGGCAGCACTTGCCAGAGTATGTGCAGTATCTTCCTGTGGTTTGGATTCACTTCCACATAATGGTGCAGTTATCACCATAATTAACTATTGTGGACAGACTCATAAGAAGTCATATTTTCCAATTTTTGTAGTATCTGTAATTTTACCAATTGTTGGTGGTCTTTGGTGCGTTCTTCTTGCTAATCTTGGAATTGTATAGAAGAAGAGTTTCAAGAAAAAGATAGAAAAATAGCAGAGGAGAAGATCATGAATAAGAAAATGATAAAGTGGGCTGTATGGATTGCAGTGTGGAGTGGAGTATATTGTTTCCTATATGCGTTATCTCCCTTATATGAGTATGGGATTATGTGGAATACCTTTGTAGCATTGCCGATTTTCTTTACGGCTGGCGCGAAGAAATCAGAATATTTTAATTATGTGACCAGTATGCTCTGTGGCATCGTGTGGGGAGTTGTTAATATTGCATTTGTGGGTGTCCTTACAGGATTCGGGATTCCTGATAGTTTGAATATGTTTCTTAGTACAGGAATTATTACGGCTGTGTGCTGTATATTACATTTTACTGTTACCTCCAGAACCTGGTTAAATAAAATACCTATGATGTTTGGAGCTATTGCCTGTACTTTTAATGTTGGAATATCAAAAGACCTCTGGGTGGTGGCGATCACTATGTTTGGAGGAATTACTTTAGGCTTAATCTGTCAGGAGGGATTCTATCTATTAGATGAAGATGGAAAATGGGATTTTTCTGGAGAAAATGTAAAAAAGATTTTTAGAAAAAGAACTGTTTAGCTTGAAAACTATTCTGATGGAAAGGTAAGAATATGGTAAAGAAGGTTAATGAGTCAATAACAGAACAGGTATATGTGGTGCGTTCTACCCATATCAATGGATATGGCAGATTGTTTGGAGGCCAGTTGATGCAGTGGATTGATGAACTGGCCGGGATTGTCAGCCGCAGACATTGTGGAATGGGCGTGACTACTGCTTCTATAGATAATCTGAACTTTAAGGCAGCAGCTTACCAAAATGACATGGTGGTATTAGTGGGTAAGATGACTTATGTGGGCAGAACATCTATGGAGGTGCGGATAGATACATTTGTAGAGAGCTGTGTGGGTGAAAGACGATGTATCAATCGTGCTTATGCGGTAATGGTTGCAATCAATCAGGAGGGAAAACCTGTGCAGGTACCTATGCTGTCCGTTGAGAGCGAAAATGAAAAAATCGAGTGGCAGGGCGGAGAAAAAAGATATCAATTGCGTAAAAACAGAAGGCGTGAAGGATATTGAGATTGAACTCTGATTAATATGAAAATGAGTCTTTGGCGAATGTGCTGAAGACTCGTTTTTGTTTCGAAGAAAATAAAGATTTTACAAACATTAACCAATCTTTAACTCCCAACCTATAATCAATTTTACGTTCTTCCTGTATAGTAGCCAATGTAGAAAATATGAATTGAGCGGGTGCAGGGTGTGAATCTGGAGGCTGATGTATTATTCCGCAGTTTTGCGTTATATGAAAATGGAGAGAAAGTATACATAAGTATTCCGAAAAAAGACTGTCTGGAATTAGCATAAGAACTGGAGGATGAGTATGTTAAACTACGAAGGATTTACAAAAGAAGGAAACTGGTACAAAGGAAATCTTCACAGCCATACCACGAATTCGGACGGTATGCTGCGTCCCGAAGAGGCGGTAGAATTGTTCAAATCCCATGGTTATAGTTTCCTGTGCTTCAGTGAACATGACTGCTATACAGATTATCGCAGAAAGTTTAATACAGATGACTTTATCATACTTCCGGGAGTGGAGGCATCCGCCATATTATATGAAGAAAGAGGAAGCAATAATCGCCTGAAAGTGCATCATATACACGGGATACTTGGTACAGAAAAAATGCAGAAAGAGGCGAGAAAGCCATTGTTTGAGCATAAAGATGTGCTTAAAATCCCCAAATATTATGGCGAGTGGGACGGGGCTTATGTTGCACAGGCATTATCAGATGGGTTAAGAGACAGAGGATGTATTACTACATACAATCATCCAATCTGGTCCCGTGTGTGTGAGGAGGAATTTATTGAGACAGAAGGTCTGTTTGCTTTGGAAATATTTAACTACAACACAGTAAATGAAAGCGGAACCGGATATGACACTACTCACTGGGATACGATGCTGCGTATGGGCAGGCAGATATATGGATTTGCTTCAGATGATAACCACAATGAGGGACTGTTTGATGATGCATGCGGTGGTTACATTGTGGTAAAAGCCCCATCATTGACCCATGATCATATCATCAAAGCTATGCTGGCAGGAAACTATTATTCTTCCGCAGGACCGGAAATCTATGACTGGGGAATTAAAGAAGGTGTTGCTTATATTGAATGCAGCCCGGTAAATCGTGTGAATTTTATCGCGGGTAATTCTATTAATGCCGGTATGACGGTAATGTGCGATAATATTGACGATACTCTGTGTAAAGCTCAATTTCCACTGAAAGGAAATGAAAGTTATCTGCGTATCGAGTGTACGGATAAATATGGGAAAACGGCCTGGACCAATGCGGTATTTCTGAAATAAGACTTTCCCAATATTGAGATTGATGTTATAATAGGCTCAGATTTACGAATCTGGGCCTTTTTACTTTATGAAATTTGTAAAATAAAGTCCAGAATTTTCGAGCAACTAAGAAAAGTATTTTAGTGAGGCACTTTGAATGGATAAGAAAATTAAATTAAAAGGAAAGATAAACCTGTATTTTCAGTGGCCGTTTATTCTGGTAGTATTACTGGTGCTGACAAATGTGGGTGTTTATTTTCTGGATAAGAAATCGGGATTATTGGTCAGTCTGGGCTTAATCCTTTATATCCTTATTGTGTGTGTCCTTTATTTTCGAAGCAGATCGCTTATGTTCAATGAACTGATAAGCTTCGCTACTCAATATGGACAGATACAAAAGGCAGTATTGGAAGAGTTTCAGGTTCCCTATGCGCTGCTTAGTGCAGATGGCAAATTCCTCTGGATGAACGAAAGATTTCAGGAATTATGCGGGAAGGATAAATATTACAGTAAGTCGATTATTACCATATTTCCTGACATTTCCCTGGAAATGTTTCCAAATAAACGTAAGAATACAGAGATAGAAATCACCTTCGGAGAACGTGATTATCGCATGAATATGCAGAAAATCAAGCTGGAGCCGGTTTTTGATGATTCGGAAGTTATTCAGACAGAGAATCCGGATAGTTATATGATTGCTGTGTATATGTTTGACGAGACGGAAGTTAACACCTATATTCGTGAAAAAGAAGAAGATAAGCTGGTTACAGGACTGATTTATCTGGATAACTATGAAGAAGCTTTAGACAGTGTAGAAGACGTCAGACGTTCCCTGCTGATAGCTTTAATCGATCGAAAAATCAACAAATACATTTCCAATATCGATGGTCTGGTGAAGAAACTGGAAAAAGATAAATATTTCGTAGTTATGCGTAATCGCTCTTTAGAGCAGTTAAAGAGTGTGAAGTTCAATCTTCTTGATGAAGTAAAGACTGTTAATATCGGTAATGAGATGGCGGTAACCATCAGTATGGGTATCGGTTTAAATGCCGGCAGTTATGCACAGAATGCAGAATATGCCCGAATTGCCATTGAACTTGCGTTGGGCAGAGGCGGAGATCAGGTAGTAATTAAGGATGACGAGAAGATTTTCTACTATGGAGGGAAGTCTCAGTCTGTTGAGAAGAATACCCGTGTTAAGGCACGAGTGAAGGCCCATGCACTCAAAGAGTTCATGAGCAGTAAAGATAAAGTAGTAGTTATGGGACATAAGATTACAGATGTAGATTCTTTTGGAGCAGCTATCGGTATCTATCGGGCAGCGAAGTCTATTAATAAGAAAGCATATATCGTAATTGAGAATCCTACCAAATCAATTCAACCGCTTATGGATGGATTTCGGGATAATCCGGATTATGATACACATATATTTGTGAACCATCATGAGGCGAAAGAATTGGTGGATGATAATGCAGTTCTGGTTGTTGTAGATACGAACAAGCCTAATTATACGGAGTGTGAAGATTTATTGTCACTTACCAGGACCATCGTAGTTTTAGATCACCATAGACAGGGAAGAGAAGTTATCCGTAATGCGGTACTCTCTTATATTGAGCCTTATGCCTCTTCGGCCTGTGAACTGGTTGCGGAGATTTTGCAGTATTTTGGTGAAGAAATCAGAATTCGTAATATAGAAGCAGATGCGCTATATGCAGGCATTATGGTGGATACGAATAACTTCATGGCTAAGACAGGGGTACGTACCTTTGAGGCAGCAGCTTTCCTGCGCCGTTGTGGAGCAGATGTGACTCGTGTTAGAAAATTATTCCGGGACAGCATGGCGGACTTCAAAGCGCGAGCAGAAGCTATCAGACGTTCGGAGATTTTTATGGGTTCCCACGCTATTGGAGTGTGCCCAAGTGACGGATTGGCAAGTCCAACCATCGTATGTGCGCAGGCGGCCAATGAGTTATTAAATATTGACGGAATTAAGGCTTCTTATGTATTGACCGATTACAAAGATACCATCTATATCAGTGCACGTGCGATTGATGAAGTAAATGTACAGCTGATTATGGAACGTTTGGGCGGCGGTGGACATTTAAATATTGCCGGAGCCCAGTTAGAACACAGAACAATGGAAGAAAGTATACAGATATTGAAAGATACCATCAAAGAGATGACTGAAGGAGGAGACATATAATGAAAGTTATATTATTACAGGATGTAAAAGCATTAGGAAAAAAAGGTGAGACAGTTAACGTAAGCGACGGATACGCCAGAAATATGCTGTTTCCTAAAAAATTGGCAGCAGAAGCTAATACAAAGAATATGAATGACTTGAAACTGCAGAAAGCACATGAAGATAAAGTGGCTCAGGAAATATTAGATGAAGCAAAAGCATTTGCTGAAGAAATTGCTACCAAACAGATTGTACTTGCAATTAAAGTAGGCGATGGAGGAAGAACTTTTGGCTCTATATCTACAAAAGAAATTGCAGAAGCAGCTAAAACACAGTTAAATTATGATATTGATAAGAAGAAAATGCAGTTATCTAACCCGATTAAAAGCATAGGTACGCATATGGTGCCGATTCGTCTGCACCCGAAAGTAACTGCTGAATTGAAAGTTGTAGTTAACGAGGCTTAGAGAATTTTAGCAGGAGGAACTTATGGAAGAAGCGCTGATTAAGCGAATTCTCCCCCACAGTATCGAAGCAGAGCAATCCGTCTTAGGATCAATGCTTATGGGTAGAGATGCGATTATGACAGCGTCTGAGATACTAAACGGAGAAGAATTTTATCAAAAACAACATGGTATCATATTTGAGTCCATGGTAGAGTTGTTCAATGAAGGAAAAGCGGTGGATGTAGTAACTCTGCAGGACCGTCTGATTTCCAAAGAAGTACCGCCGGAAGTAAGCAGTATTGAGTTTATGCGAGATTTGCTGGGTGCTGTACCTACTTCGGCAAATGTGAAGTATTATGCGACTATCGTAAAAGAGAAAGCCATGCTTCGCAATCTGATTAAATTAAATGAAGAGATAGCCAATGAATGTTATCTTGGAAGAGATAATGTGGAAGAAATCATGGAGGATACGGAAAAACGTATCTTTGAATTACTTCAGTCGAGAAACGGCGGAGAATATGTGCCGATTCGTCAAGTCGTATTAAATGCACTGGAGAAAATCGAGCTGGCATCGAAGACAAAGGGAAGCGTAACCGGTCTTGCCACTGGCTTTTTAGATTTGGATTATAAGACATCTGGTTTTCAGCCCTCCGATTTAATTCTGGTTGCTGCCCGTCCTTCCATGGGAAAGACGGCATTTGTCTTGAATGTAGCCCAGTATATGGCACTTCGCAGTAATATTACAGTTGCTATATTCAGTCTTGAGATGTCAAAGGAACAGCTGGTAAACCGTATGTTTGCTCTGGAATCTAAAGTGGATTCTCAAAATATTCGTAGTGGTAACTTAAGTGATGAAGAGTGGGCGAAGTTGATTGAAGGCGCCGGAACTATCGGTGCATCCAATCTGATTATCGATGATACGCCTGGTATCTCCATCTCGGAGCTTCGTTCCAAGTGCAGAAAGTACAAATTAGAGCATAATCTGGGAATTATTATCATCGACTACTTACAGTTGATGAGTGGAAGTGGTAAAAGTGATTCCAGACAGCAGGAAATATCGGATATCTCCCGTTCTCTAAAGTCACTGGCCAGAGAGATTAATGTGCCTGTAGTAGCACTGTCTCAGCTGAGCCGTGCGGTAGAGCAAAGAGACGATCACCGCCCTAAGTTGTCGGATCTTCGTGAATCCGGAGCTATCGAGCAGGATGCCGATGTGGTTATGTTCCTGTATCGTGATGATTATTACAATAAGGATTCCGAGAATAAGAACATAGCAGAAGTTATTATAGCTAAGCAGAGAAATGGCCCGATTGGAACAGTCAATCTGGTATGGCTGCCGCAGTATACACAGTTTGCAAATGCTCAGAAATAGATATAGAATCAGAGTATGACAAGATGCGGATGCAAATTAAAAGAGCAAATTATAAAAGAAACAAATTATAAGAGAACAACAAGAGAAAAGAACACGGGAGATGCGCTGTGTTCTTTTTTACCGGAGATTTATTTGGAAAGAAGATAAATCTCCGGCAGCAAGTATGTTAAGGTGTACTTGAACTGGATTTGTAATCGCATAGATGTTTTTTGGAGTGAAAAGAGGTTGATTAGATGGAACAGACTAATTTTTCTGTATCAGAGGCAGTGCGGATGGTTGGCGTGCAGTCTCATGTGCTGCGGTATTGGGAGGAAGAGATGCTTTTGCCTATATCCCGCAATAACAGAGGTCACAGAACTTATACAGAGCAGGATATACGCATTTTTTTGAGCGTGAAGGAATTAAAACAAAAGGGTTTGTCTTTAAAACAGATGAAGACAATTATGCCGCTTTTTTATGGGAAGGGTTCAGCAGGAGAGTTTGTCACCGCTCATGAGCCGATTGCAGATACAACACAGGAAGATGCCGGTAAGATTCTTGAGAGGAAGATTATAGCTCAGACTCAGGCGGAAACAAAGGCACGGGATGAACTGGAATATGAGCATTTGGAACAGGAACTTTCAGAACGGAGTGTTTCCATAAAAGGGAATTTAACTGTAGATGAAATGGATATTAATGGGATAACGATAGAGGGGCTGGATGTTCAGGATTTGGAAGCGGAGACGATGCCGGGGAATGAATATGCGGTGTCAGAAGATATGACTGCAGATGTGGAAGATAAAATGTCTGCGGAGAGCGGTGAGAAAGAGCAGAAGTTCTTTCAGATTATGAATAAGCTGGTGAAGAATGTAATTAAGGAGCGGAAAAAAGGGGAGGGGCATTACAAATCCCTGGATAAGAGAATTCGCAGTATGCAGTTGAATCGTAAGATGGAAGCTGCTGCTAAGAAGGCTGAGAAAGAAGAAGGAAAACGAAAGGCAGAACAGTTTAAAATAGAGCTGATGAAAGCGGAGCAATTGAAAGATGGTCAGCTAAATGCGGAGGCGATGAACGAGGAGCGGTTAAATGCAGAGTTGCTGGAAGTTGATCAGAGGCTGACAGAAACTGTGGATGATGAACTTGGTATGTTGGAAGATACGTTGCAGGTGAAAGAGAAGCTGACCTGACTTATTGATAAGATTTCTTTATTAATAATTGTTTAGAATTTTATACTTGTATTCTTCGACAGAATATATTAGAATGTCTTTAAAGCCAAATAGGTACGATAAGCCCTTGGCTAAACAATAAGGAGGTAACAACTATGGCATATGTAATTTCTGATGATTGTGTAAGCTGTGGAACTTGCGAAGGCGAATGTCCAGTAGGCGCTATTAGCGAAGGCGATGGAAAATACGTAATCAATGCAGACGAATGCGTAGATTGTGGAACTTGCGCAGCTGCATGTCCTACAGAAGCAATTTCTGAGGGTTGATTGTAACTTTGTACATGAAAAAAGAGTGTCTCATTTCTTGAGTGAAGAGGTGGGGCGCTTTTTTGTTGCGGGTTTATGGGGGATATGGGGTGAGGGGACGAAACAAAACGCCTATGCATCCAGGAGACTGCGGGATTTTTAACAGGCGACCAGCCGGCTCCCGGACGATACCAGCACCTCAGGGGGTCAGGCAGGAGGAAGTGTTTTATTGGCAGAGCCATTCGCTGTGAACATCTATGCGTGCAGAAGGCGGCTGTACAGGGAACCAGACACATTCGGCATATATGCTTGATGCATATATACCGAATGTGTCTTCTATCGTGTGTTTGGTAAACACACGATAGCCCCTGCACAGCCGCCTTCTGCGCGCTAAGATGTTCATCAGCTCATTCTTATGCTAATAAAACGCTTTCCTCCTGCCTGGCCCCCTGAGGTGCTGGTATCGTCCGGGAGCCGGCTGGTCGCCTGTTAAAAATCCCGCAGTCTTCTGGAGGCATAGGCGTTTTGTTTCTGGGGATTGGGGGCGGGAAGTGAATGGAGGATGGAGTGCGGTGGGTAGTGGATGGAGTGGGTGTTGAAAGGGGAGGGAGAGTTTGTGGGTGGTGGGAAATCGCGTGCCAAAATGGCACGGGGCTTGTGGTAGTATGTGGGGTAGGAGCTGAGTTTGTTATGGATTTTTGAAGGATGATATGAGGTGGCAGGAATTAGTGATTTGAGGTAGAAAGAGTATATATTCTTGAAGCAGTCACTCATGCACTAGTTGTCAGTAATTTGTATCAGATAGCTGAAATCGGAAACTGCGTGAAAGGTGAAGTGATGTGTGAATTGAAAGGTTGTCGGGGCACATAGTCAATTAAATTAAAATTTCGCCTCGTTTGTCTAAGAAAAGCAAGTTAAATACAGTTCGTCGGGGCAGATACAAGCCTGGTTATCTTCGCTGCCTCGTAGGCTAGAATTAAACGAGGCAGAGGTAGAGGTATGACTTGCATATGCCTCGCCGGCACTATAATTTCTGGAATAATCTATGAAAACGAGGTAGAAACTGGTTATCCACTTACATATGCCCCGCGAGGATTTAAATGATTGAGTATAATAACAAGCTCTTGTTTGACGAGCAGATGAAAAACTCGCAATATTTTAGAATATATATACAAGGTTCCTTCATATGGGGAACTTTGTTTTAAAAATATTATTTTTTTAGTAATAATTTGAAAGAATTAGAAGTGGATAGACTGATATGCAGAAAAGAATACCCTCAAATTCCACCTAAGGTTGAATATAGTTTAAGCGATAAAGGAAAATCACTGATGGAGGTTTTGGATCAGCTGTGTGTTTGGGGTGAAAAAAATAAAGAATAATAGAAAAAGATTTAAAAATCCTATTGACATTCACGCAGCGTCAACCCTTATGATAAATATATCAGGAGGAAATGAAGATGACATATACTATAAAGAAATTAGCAGAACTAGCTGGAATCAGTACCAGAACGCTTCGTTACTATGATGAGATTCAGCTGCTGAAACCAAAGCGGATGGAGACATCAGAATATCGCATCTACGAAGAGGCAGAAGTAGACCGCCTTCAGCAGATTCTGTTCTATCGAGAAATGGGATTTGAGTTGTCAGTAATCAAAGAAATTCTGGACGCAGAATCATTTGAACAGATGACAGCACTTAAAAGCCATTTGTTAGAACTTCAAAAGAAGAGAAACAGACTCGACCTCTTGATTGAAAATGTAACAAAGACGATTCAGAAAGAGGAAGGAGCAAGAAAAATGAGTGATCAGGAAAAATTCCAGGGTTTTAAAGAAGAACTAATCCGTAAAAATGAAGAAAAATACGGCGAGGAGATCCGCAGCAAATATGGTGAGGAAACTGTCAAAGCAAGTAATGCAAAGATGATGAACTTATCAGAATCGGAATATCAGCGAATGACAAGCCTTGATACAGAGATTAGTAAATATCTTCAGGCAGCAGTCTTGTCTGGTGCAGATCCGAAGGGCGAAGAAGGGAAAAAAGCAACAATGCTTCACAAAGAATGGCTTAGTATTTCCATGCCGAATTATACACCGGAGATTCACAGAGGATTGGCGGAAATGTATGTTGCGGATGAGAGATTTACAAAATACTATGATAAAGAAATCGCAGGATGCGCAAAGTTTTTGAGAGATGCAATTGTTGAAAATATGAATTGAGCAAATACGAATTGGGCAAGCTTTTGCTTGCTCAATTCGTATTTTAATGAGAAAATAGATATGATAAAGAATAATTAGAAATCAAGAAATATGTTCGCAAAATGCGAAGATGTTAACAGGAGGTTGCCATGAAAACAATAGTCTTGAATGCAAGTCCGCGAAAGGATTGGAATACTGCACAATTACTCAAATCAGCAATGGCTGGTGCAAAATCAGTTGGCGCAGAAGTTGAATATTTCGATTTGTATGATTTGAATTTTACCGGATGCAGAAGCTGTATGCTCTGTAAAAGAAAAGATGCAGAAAGGTGTCATTGCTATTGGAAAGATGAACTTTCTCCTATAATAGATAAAGTGTATTCAGCAAATTCACTTTTTATTGGCACACCGATATATTTGGGAAGACCTACAAGTCAGTATTTTGCATTTATGGAAAGATTGCATTTTGCCTCGCTTTCTTATGATGACTACAGTAATTATTTCAAGGGGAGCGTTAATGTTGGGATGTTTGTAACTATGAATGCCTCGAAAGAATTTTATGATAAACTTTACAGAGAAAACTTTGAAGCATATGCAGAGGAATTTAAAACTCTAAATGGTGAAGTTAGTTTATATCCTTGTTACAACACACTTCAGGTAAAAGACTATTCAAAGTTCAATATGGCTGGTTTTAGCGAGGAAGAAAAGAAAAAATTCCATGAAAAACATTTTTCTATGGACTTGGAAAATGCTTATAATCTGGGTGTACAACTAAGTAAATAGCTTTCCGTCTTTATAAGATAAAATAGACCGTTTTATTGCAATAATGCATGAGAGTATAAATCTTATACGAGCAGCAGAAGATAATATATTGAGGGAATAGGATGCATCATCTTACATTGCAAAATGTACAGGTGGTGCATTTTGCTTCTCATATTAACGGGGAGAGAGGGACTTCAGTTATTAAGACAAACGGAGGAATATACATGGAACTTATAGTAGATCATGTATCAAAACAATATAAGAATAAGATTGCTGTTGATCGCATATCATTACAGTTATCACAAGGCGTATACGGACTCCTGGGGGCAAATGGCGCAGGCAAGACAACGCTTATGCGGATGATTTGCGGGGTGTTGAATCCGACAAGTTGACAGGTTTGGCAGCATGGGCATGTCGAAGGTTTTACCGGAAATATCAGGTGGGATGATGGAATGGTGGAATGTGAAAATAATTTGATTGTTATAGAAAGGAAGGAGAACGGTAAATCTTAATTGATAAAAGTGAATTTACATGATATAGTAAAGCCAATATAAAGTGTTAGTACATTTTTCAGTTATATTGGATGTTTTCAGAATAATATTGGAAGCATTGCTATAAAACAACCATGCGAAGGGGGATGCAGCATGTTAAAAGAAGTATGTTTGAAAAGGTTTATTTTGCCGCTGGTTTGTTTCCTGGTCTCAATTATATGCTTTTGGCAAGGAGAGAAACTTGATGGAGCGATTGCTGCGTTACTGCTTTTTGTGGTTATACCAGTATTTTTCATTTCACTAATCTGGGCTATTTACACTGCAATACGTGATGTGTATCGTGTGAAAGTCAAGGGAGAGAGTTCGCCTGAAGAAGTAACTCCTGCCATAGGCAAGATGAAGAGAAACATCCGGGAAACAAGTGACGAACTGGCAGGTATGGATCAAAACAGCAGGAAGCATTTCTTTCTGTACTATTTTCTTGGTGTCATAGGTGTGGTTTTGGGGTTAGCTGTTATTGTCTTTGGTTTTATTGTAATAGGAACCCTTATTCTAATTGCCGGAGGTACTATGTTCGTTCTGGCATCTCCCCGCAATTATAATAATGCATCAGATACGACAAAGATGCTTTCCTGCTCGAAATCATTGACTATTGAGGAATTGTATCATGCTTTCTACAAGTTTGATACACCGTTGGGAACACCTTATATAGGAAGAATTCGTTTTGTTAAAAGTGACGCTTTGATTTTTGGCCCAAATAAAAGTGGAGAATATATCTATCTTTATAAAAACAGAAGTGGTGCGCGCCTATATGTTGTGGAAAATTATGTAGAATCGCTGATCCTGGAACATAAAACAGAGCCTTTAAGAAAACCGGGAAAAGGAAAGCTTGGAAAGTCCGGTGAAACTGGATATTCTGCGGGATTAACCATGCTGATGATGGAAATCTTTGATAAGGTACAGTTTTATTTGGAAACAGGAAAAGTGCAGCCGGCGGCACCTTCCAAATAAGATCAACAAGATGAGATGCGGGGCATATAGGAGAAAATTTTGAACTTTTGCCGTGTTTTTGCGAATATAATACAACATAAGATACATAGATTTCAGGCGAGTTAGAAATCTGAGAGTTTTCTTTGCGCATACCGCCACGGAGATCACAATGGATGTGAATGCTATTGAACAATGGCAGAGTGGGGATATTGTGATATGGGAAAAACATATCGGTATTATTTCAAATCACAGGAATGCAAAAGGAATCTCCTTTGTTATACACCATGCAAACCCCATTCAGGCATCATATGAGGAAGATATCTTAAGTGATTTTGGAACAATTATGGGGCATTATCGTGTGGGATAATTTGGCAGAGGATTAATATAAGAGAATACAAAGGGAAAAAGGGGTTGCCGCACTAGATGATTAAAATCAATCAGCAGTGCGCAGCTCCTTTTATATTATTATCTTGACAATAATAAACCAATCGGTCTATTATATAGTCATGAAGTTAAAGAGATAAAATAAGGGGACTGTAAATATGACAAAAGGAGAAACGTCAAAAACAAAAATAATTGAAGCTGCCGGCGAATTATTCTGGAGAGATGGATATACCAAAACAGGAATCAGCGCCATATTAAAAGCAACAGGACTGCCTAAGGGCTCTTTTTATTTTTATTTTAAAAGTAAAACAGAAGTTGCTGAAGCGGTTCTTCAGTATTATAGCAATATCATTATTGACTTCCTCAGAGCAAAAGCGGAAGGTGCCATTACCTGGGATGTATTTTGCGAATCTTTTATACGGGGATTCAAGGAAGAACTTGGAGACAGACCGTATTATGGGTGTCCTTTGGCAGTAATCGGTATGGAGATTTCATTTCAAGAGGAGAACTTAGTGAAGAAATATCGAACAGAACTGGAGAAAATCAGGGATATTTTTGCGAAAGTTCTGCAAAAAGATAAAGTGCCTCAAGAAAAATTAGAAGCTGTTGCAGGTTTGTGTCTTTCTGTATATGAAGGAAATCTTCTGCTATATCGCATAGGCAGGTCACCAGAACAATTAGAACAAATGGAAAGAGAACTAAAAGAAGTGGGAAAGGTGAGGTAACTATTCATGGAATCAAATTACGAGAAGATGAAAAACGATATGTCGAAGGAATTCTTACGATATGATCAGAAGATTATGATTGAAAAATTCTCTTTAGAATATGATGAGAAGTTTATATATATCACTTTTGTGGCAAGGAATTATCGAATCAATCGAGTGGATGGTAAGGTCACATGGTCATATGATTCTTTCCAAACAGAAAATGCTGCAGATTACAATGAAGTCATGACAATCTATGATGTGCTCTGCTATTCCAAGGCAGATTGCCATCTGAAAAATGAATGGGTAAATATCAGAAGTCTTTCTTCTATACAAGGAGGTTCACTGACAAAAGGCAGTGACTTCTTTTCGGGATCAGGACGGTATTTTGATGGAAAAACAGATGCCCTTAAGGCGGCATGCGAGAAATTCAATGGAAGGCTGACCAGCAAAGGAGATGTTGCTTATGAGTTGGATTTGTTCCCATTTCTGCCGGTAGTTTTACGATTTTGGGATTCTGATGATGAGTTCCCTGCAAGCTTGCAGCTTCTTCTGGACAAAAACATTCTTGATTATATGCATTATGAAACGCTTATGTTTGCAATTACGCATTTTTTAAAGAGGATAAGAGATGAGATGCAGAATATGTAGAATAAAATAACATTTGAAAAGAGATAAAATTATGTTAACAAAAGAAAATACAGTTATTTTAGTTTGCGGTTCACTATTGCTGCATCTGGAAGCTGCACAAAAAAAGATGCATACAGATTTTAAATGGATTGAGCTAGACAGAGATAACCATGTAGAACCAAAGAAAATGAAGCAATGTATTCAGGATGCCTTGAATGAATTACCGGCCAATTTTGAAAATGTACTGGTTGCCATGGCTTATTGCGGCGGTTCATGGGAAGGGATTACCGCTTCACAAAGAGTCATAATTCCGAATATGGATGACTGTATAACATTATTATTAAATACAGATGATATACAGCATGCCAATTTGAAGCAGATGGGCCATATGTATCTTCGTGACAGCGACATGGAGCAGTATAGTATCAAGTATATAAAAAAATCTGTCTGCCAGGAATATGGTATGGAGATGGGAACCAGTATTTTTGGCAGCTTTTTTCAGAATTATACGAACGTTGATATCATCGATACCGGTGTTTACGATTGTTACAGTGAAGAGTTTGCAGCAGAAGCTCAGGAAAATGCAGATTTAATCAGGTGTCCACTTGACTATGTCCCGGGGAGCAATTTGATACTGGAGAAATTGGTATCCGGCAATTGGGATGAGCAGTTTGCAGTCTTTGAATCAGGGAGTAAGATTGGAAAGCAGGGAGTATACTTTTAGCATGTATATTCGTGTGATATAGTAAAGAAAATATTACAGTGATATACAAAGAAAGGGGTAAGGCTATGGCCAGATGTTTGTTGATATTATAGATATTCAGTTGCTATTTCATATGGTTGTTGCATTTGCTACCTATTGCAGATTGAAAGTACGTATTAAAAAGCAAGTTACGTCCAAAAGACACGTAAATAAGAGAAGCAAGTACGTGTCAAAAAGTGGCTTACGTCCAAGAAACACGTAAATAAGAGAAGCAAGTACGTGTCAAAAAGTAGCTTACGTCCAAAAGACACGTAAAATGGAGGAGAAAGTACGTATCAAAAAGCTCATTTCTTTTTTACGATACGTAAATCATAGAGAAAATTAGTCATTACTACATATTCTCACAGTAAAGATTACGAAGTTACAAAATACATATGCAAGAAAAATAATAACATCCCCCCAAAACCTGTGAAAATACTACCCCTGCTTTTAAAAGTAAATCCTTTCAGAATCAAACATCATAAAACAATCAGCATAAAAAGGACTATGTTCCGAGGATCGTCCCACCTATTGTATTCAATGGCATGGAATAAGATGATGAAACTCTTGAGGCTTCTGCACCTCTAGAGTTTCACATCGAAATTCCCTGTCATTGAATACAATAGGTGGGACGGTTCTCGGAACATAGTCCTTTTCTATGCGTCCGTCTTAAAAATCTAATATCCCTTAATCCTACTTACTATCCCGAACTCTTTTATCATGAATTCCCAGCAAAATTCTCTTTCGCGCCGCAATCGCCTCATCCTTACCAGCAGCCTCAACCCCCGCCAGCGGATAATCCAACCCCATACTTTCATACTTTCCAACCCCCATAGTATGATAAGGCAGCACATCCAAAGCCTTCACAGTCTTCAATCCACCAATAAACTCACCAAGTCGATAAAGATCCCCCAAATCATCCGTCACCCCAGGCACCAGAACATGACGAATCCAAATGGCAATCCCCTTGTCACTCAAATACCTGGCAAAAGCCAAAATCCCGTCATTAGGCTGTCCCGTCAAATCCAGATGCTTCACCGGATCAATATGCTTAATATCCAGCATAACCAAATCCGTATATTCCATAAGAACATCCAGCTTTTTCCTATAACTCAAATTCCCCTCCCGAAAAGTAACCCCGGAAGTATCAATACAAGTATGAATCCCCTCCGCTTTCGCTCTAGAGAAAAGTTCAATCAAAAAATCAATCTGCAGTAAAGGTTCCCCGCCAGTTACAGTAAGACCGCCCCTTTCGTAAAAAGGACGGTTCTTATTGTAATTGCGAAGTATCTCATCTACTGTAATGGGGGTACCGATACCGGTCTGCCAGGTATCAGGATTGTGACAATACTGACAGCGCATAGGGCAGCCCTGTAAGAAAATGACGTAGCGGATTCCCGGTCCGTCTACGGTGCCAAAACTTTCCTGTGAATGAATATACCCTGTTTTCATAGACGATTAAAACTGATCGTGGAAAGTTCTTGAGATAACTTCATCCTGCTGTTCTTTTGTCAGCTTTACAAAGTTTACAGCATATCCACTGACGCGTACAGTAAGCTGTGGATATTTTTCCGGATGAGCCTGAGCATCTAATAAAGTCTCTTTTGTAAATACATTTACATTGAGATGATGTCCGCCCTGCGCTGCATATCCGTCTAATAAGTTCACTAAGTTATCTACCTGATTATCTGTTGCATGCATAATGTATCCTCCTTTGATTATCCTGGCTGCTTTACATATTATCATGACAGAAAGCAGCAATGTATATAAATTGTCATGTGTCCATAGGAAAGTTGTGAAAATCCTTATATGGAATTTTGGTTACAAATGTGTATAAATTAATGGGATGAAATAATTTAAAACTGCAGCTTATTGTGAACATGTAGTACAGCCAATAGTTTCCACAGTCTTAACAACATCCTCATCACTTTTGTTAACCTGTTCCATCTGTACCAGATTATCGTCATCCACTTTGATATTTACATGTCCGGTTCCCTTTTCCATGGAACCGTCTAACATGGCTACAATATCGTCAATTAATTTTTCGTTATTCATAGTTTTCTTATTCATAGTCCCTCCATTCAATTGAAAGAATATAGAATTTATTAACCTTCAAATCCTTCTAATTCCACATCCAAATCGCCGGCGAATACCTGGTCATCTTTACCAAGAGCACCCGGGATGATAGAAAAAGTATTTGAAATTCCATCCTGCGCATCGCGGAATGGCAGTTTTGCTACAGATGCCAAAGAAGCAACTGCTCCATGGGTATCTCGTCTGTGCATCGGGTTAGCACCTGGTGCGAATGCCTCACCTTTCTTTCTTCCGTCAGGAGTAGAACCGGTTGCTTTACCATATACTACATTGGATGTAATCGTTAAGATAGAAGTAGTCGGAATACCGCCGCGGTAAGTGTGGTTTGATTTAATATGGTTCATGAAAGTATGAACGATTTCATTGGCAATATTGTCAACTCTGTCATCATCATTACCATATTTAGGAAAATCACCTTCTACCTGATAATCTACAGCTAAACCACTTTCATCGCGGATTACTTTAACTTTCGCATATTTAATAGCAGATAAAGAATCGGCAACTACAGATAATCCTGCGATACCGGTTGCAAACCAGCGGGTAACGTTCTTGTCATGAAGCGCCATCTGGATTTTTTCATAACAATACTTGTCATGCATATAGTGGATGATGTTCAGTGAGTTTACATAAACTTTTGCCAGCCATTTCATCATGGCATCATATTTATGCATGACCTCATCATAATCTAAATATTCAGAAGTAATTGGTCGAAATTCCGGACCAATCTGCTTTTTGCTCACTTCATCTACACCGCCATTGATTGCGTATAATAAGCATTTTGCCAGATTCGCACGGGCTCCAAAAAACTGCATCTCTTTGCCCAGGCGCATAGAAGATACGCAGCAGGCGATGGCATAGTCATCACCGTGGGTAACACGCATCAAATCATCATTTTCATACTGAATAGAAGAAGATTCAATAGATGTCTTTGCACAGAACTTTTTGAAAGCCATAGGAAGCTTAGTGGACCATAATACAGTCAGGTTTGGCTCCGGAGCGGTGCCTAAGTTGCTTAATGTGTGTAAGTAACGGAAAGAACTTTTGGTTACCATATGGCGTCCATCGATACCGACACCACCGATGGATTCTGTTACCCACTGTGGATCTCCGGAGAACAAATCATTATATTCCGGAGTACGGGCAAATTTCACAAGACGAAGTTTCATGATGAAATGGTCTACTAATTCCTGAATCTGCTCTTCTGTATATTTTCCGGAAGCTAAGTCGCGCTCTGCATAGATGTCAATAAATGTAGATGTACGACCTAAAGACATAGCAGCACCGTTTTGCTCTTTGACAGCAGCAAGATATCCAAAGTACAGCCACTGAATAGCTTCTTTTGTGTCTGTTGCAGGTTTGGAAATGTCAAAACCATAAATTTCACCTAATTTTTTCAAATCCTGTAAAGCACGAATCTGTTCAGAAAGTTCTTCTCGGTTGCGGATAACATCAGAGTACATGATGGTACGGGTGGTATCTTTCTGCTCTGTCTTATCTTCGATTAAGCGGTCTACTCCATATAAAGCGACACGACGATAATCACCGATAATACGTCCGCGTCCATAAGCGTCCGGAAGTCCGGTGATGATATGGCTGGAACGACACGCTCTCATCTCTGGAGTATAAGCATCAAAGACACCGGCATTGTGAGTCTTTCTATGAACTGAGAAAAATTCACTGATTTCAGGGTCTACAGTATAGCCATTGTCTGAGCAGGCTTTCTCTGCCATACGGATACCACCATAAGGCTGCAGAGAACGTTTGAAAGGCTTCTCAGTCTGGAATCCTACGATGGTTTCTTTCTCTTTATCTAAATATCCTGGTCCATGGGATGTAATCGTGGAAATTACTTTGGTGTCCATATCAAGCACACCGCCAGCTTCGATTTCCTGTTTGGTTAAGTCCATAACCTGTTCCCATAATTCATTGGTTGCATTGGTTGGTCCTGCAAGGAAAGTATCATCACCGTCGTATGGTGTATAGTTCTTCTGAATAAAGTCACGTACGTTGATTTCTTTCTCCCAGATACCATGGTTAAAACCTTGCCATTCTTGTTTCATTCCATTTTCCTCCATCTTATTGATAATAAATTAACAAGAAATGCACTTTTTTTGTGCTTTTTCTCTCGATTTCAGCCTTAGTATATTGGATGCATATCTTAAAGTCAATCCAAAAACATGTACTTTTTCCCATACATTAGGGATTTGCTAATGATACTAAAAATATTACGGGGAAATTTTTACATAGTTGGAAATTGTTAACAAAATAACCTTGAGTTTCCGCAAAATGTAATTAAAAAATGAATATATCCTTCCAAAGTACCAATCTATCGAATTTTTGAGTTATTCAGAGTGACAGTGACTGGAGTAGTGGCACTTTAATAAGCCCCGTCGGA
>JAQVHQ010000051.1 GCA_028696165.1 Lachnospiraceae bacterium
ACTGTTATACATAGAGAACACCTTTCTTTGTCACCGTATTGGTTTAGTCGCTTAATACTTTATCACAAAGTTGGTGTTCTCTTTTTATTTATTTTCCATTATCCGAATAAAATTTTACGCTAGCACATATCCGCAAAAAAATAAATTCCCATTCCTAAATTTCTATTCAGCTAAGATAACCGGTACTTCCGATACCATCTCAATACTATCTGTCTCTACCGCACATTCATAAGCGAAAACTTTCACACCATGATGGCTGACCTGCTGCAAAACCTCTGCAAATTCTCTATGAGTATCCCAATTAGGCCTCAGTTCTTTCACTGGACGCATCTGAATTACGAACATGACATAAGCTTCATAACCCTCTTGACATGCAAGTTCCAATTCCTGAAGATGTTTTACCGCACGAAGAGATGGTGCATCCGGGAATCGCACCACACCATCTTCTTCCAGCGTTACTCCCTTTACTTCCATGAAGCATTTCTTACAGATACCACCTTTTTCATATTCAAAATAAACATCAAACCGGGAGTTTCTATATTTCACTTCCCGCTTTATAAAAGTTATATTGCCAATCACTTTTCCCGCCTCAGAAGTATGCAGCCAGTCTTCAACTACTTTATTGGGTATCTGGCTGTCCATATTAATTAAATAGTCTTCTTTCTTCACGGTGATCAAATCATACTTCGTCTTCCGTTTAGGATTATCTGATTTCTGTATCCAGATGCTGACACCCGGCTGTAATAATTCTTTACATCTTCCCGTGTTCTTCACATGACAGATTTCTTCTTTTCCATCCACCAGCACGTTTGCTATAAATCGATTGGGCCGTGATAAGAAAACAGCCTGTTTCATTCTTCCATATTTCATTTAAAAGATTCCCACTTTCTATAATGCGAACATATCACGACAAATCTGTCTGCCGCTTTCTGTACGAAAGATTTTATCATAAGCATGAAGAATACTTTCCTTTGAAGAATGATCCTCATAGAGATTAACCAGAAAATCTGCCTCTACCAGTATCTGATAATCCATTCCGTCCATATTGGTATATGTATGATGATGCGCTACCAGATAACATACACGTTCCACTATATCTGGCTCATATCCAAGTTCTTCCAACATTTCTTTTGCCACAGCCGGTCCTTCCTGTTCCTGAAGTTTACCATTACTGGATCCAAACTTTTCCTCGGCTGCCTTAATTCCAACATCATGCACATAGGCTGCTGCCTCTAATATTTCCTGCTCTTTCTCTGTAAGTGACTCCATTATCCCCATCAGTCTTGCGTAAGCATGTACTTTGGTAAAATGCTGCAGCCTGCAGGGATCTCCCCCATAATAGCTTATCATCTCTAAAAATAATTTTTCTTTACGTTCCATGTCTATGTACTCCTGTTTCGTCTTTATATTGCGTCTTTATATTGCGTTTTTATCTTTTGTTTTTGCCTTTTATTCCCGATTTATTCATTAGAAAAATCTTGCACCCATATAGCCGGTTATTCCATTATATGATACCTGATACCAGCCTTCAACCTCACCTAAGAACTGAACCTGCGCCCCACCTGGCACTTCTCCTAATATCGCACCATCATAACTTGGTGCCTGTCGGATATTACAATTGCTTCTTAATGTCAGATATTGTGGCTGAGCTGCCGCCTGCGCTGCCGCCTGTGCTTCTGCTGCCGCTTGCGCCTCTGCTGCCGCCTGCGCCTCTGCTGCCGCTTGCGCTTCTGCTGCCGCTTGCGCCTCTGCTGCCGCTTGCGCTTCTGCTGCCGCCTGCGCCTCTGCTGCCGCTTGCGCTTCTGCTGCCGCTTGCGCCTCTGCTGCCGCCTGCGCTTCTGCTGCCGCCTGCGCTTCTGCTGCCGCCTGCGCCTGATTGGTCTGCGTTTCATCTACTGTCTGCGTATCTGTTTTCTGCTGTTCATTTTCTTTCTGCTCTTCTGTATCTTCCTGTACCTGTGCCTCTTGAACATTAGAAGTGTCATTTACCTGATTGGTCAATGAACTAACCAGTCTGACTGCAAAGAATATCAAAATACCTGCCGCAACTAATCCAACCCCCAATAATATGTATCGCAAATTATCCGATAACCATTCTCTGAAATTATTCATACTCTTACCTCGCTCTTTCTTTCACTTATTATGCCGAACACCCCTTCTATTCAGACATTTTCCATATATTTTTACAATTACTCCTTACAATTCCTTACCGGAAAACACATCCACATCTAGGCGAAGCACATGAAAATGTGCAAAAAACTGTTCTGTATACTTCTTAATTGGACGTTTTTTTGCATGCAGCAGGATACTGTTCATCCCTCTCACACACTCTTCTTCATCCTCCACTATGGACAGCCGCCCTTCACCTATAATGCTTTGATAATGCATATCACAATGAGCTCTTAGACTTTCTTTTTCCGAAAACCAGTCAAGTGCAAATCCTACATCTGGATTTGCCTTTATACAGTTTATCTTTTTACCATTCTTCTGGCTGTGCAGATATAAAACAGGATGTTCCTCTTCCATGACATATCCATAATTCATTGGTACTACATATGGAATTTTACCATTTTGAAGTGCCACATGAACCACAAAACAGCGTTCCAGGACTTCCTGAATTTCCTGATTTTTTATTAACATTCTTGGTTTATGAAATATCATTTTTTGCTCCATCATCTCTCCTTCTCTCTGCCCAGGATTACAAAGCACTAGTTATTACTCTCCGTATCTCCTGCTGGCGCTTCTTCATCCAATTCCAACAGCACATAATACCCGGTTGACTTATGTTCAATTGCCTTTACAATCCCTTTTCTAGACAGGATTTTCTCATAATATGCATAATTTCTGGACATTCCCACAGCAGGTGCAATTGTATAATAATAACTGGTAGGCAGCTCACTCTCGAAGATTTCCACCTCTTGTCCTTCTGTAACCAGTCCCTGTCTTTCCATCTTAAATTCTTCCAGTCTCAATTTTATCACCTCTCTAGTCTTCTTGATACATATCCCTATCTTACCAAAATTTCATCTGTTTTGAAATACATTTTATAAAAGAAAATATTCTCTCAACATATTTCATAATAAAATAAGAAATAACTCATAGATTTTTTATTTGTCTTTTCAGACAATGTATCGTATAATAGCTAAAGTGTTTGTACCTATTAAAAGAATATTTTTATATGAAATAATTTATTGAAAGTATGCTTTTATGTTTAATAAAATTGGTACCTATTTAGATACACCGCACTATTATAGAAAATGGAGGATACAGGCAACTGTAAAAACATATGAATCAGGAAAAATATACTCTCGGCATTGATATCGGTTCTACTACCGTTAAAATTGCCATATTAGATGAAGCACACAATCTGCTTTTTGCAGATTATGAACGTCACTTTGCCAATATTCAGGAAACCCTTGCTAAACTTCTCGGCAAAGCAGAAGAAAAACTGGGCGAACTTATGATTTCCCCGGTTATTACCGGTTCAGGAGGATTGACTCTGGCCAAACATCTGGGTGTTCCTTTTGTACAGGAAGTTATCGCAGTTTCTTCTTCACTGAAGGAATTTGCGCCCAAAACAGACGTAGCAATTGAGCTTGGCGGAGAAGATGCCAAAATTATCTATTTCGAAGGCGGTAATGTGGAACAGCGTATGAACGGAATCTGCGCAGGTGGTACCGGTTCTTTTATCGATCAAATGGCATCACTGCTTCAGACAGACGCTACCGGATTAAATGAATATGCAAAAAACTACCAGGCTCTTTACCCAATCGCTGCACGATGCGGAGTATTTGCAAAGACAGATATTCAGCCATTGATTAACGAAGGGGCAACTAAGGAAGATTTATCAGCATCTATTTTTCAGGCTGTGGTAAATCAGACCATCAGTGGTCTGGCCTGCGGTAAACCGATCCGCGGACATGTAGCTTTTCTGGGCGGACCGCTGCATTTCTTATCAGAACTAAAGACCGCATTTATCCGTACCTTAAAACTGGATGAGGAACATACCATTGTTCCTGAAAATTCCCATCTTTTTGCTGCTATGGGATCCGCACTTAATGCAAACCCGGATGTAGCAGAATCCATGGTAATTATGAAAAATCGTCTGGCTGCTTCTATTCAGATGGATTTTGAAGTAGACCGTATGGAACCACTCTTTGCAAACGATCAGGAATATGAAGATTTTAATGAACGTCAGAATACCTATAATGTGGCAACAGCTGACTTAGAATCCTATGAAGGCGACTGCTATCTGGGAATCGACGCTGGGTCTACTACTACAAAAGCAGCTTTAGTTGGCGAAGATGGATCCTTACTTTACTCTTTCTACAGCAGTAACAACGGAAGTCCGCTGGCAACTACAATCCGGGCCATTCAGGATATTTATACCAAACTTCCTACCAGTGCAAATATTGCTTACTCCTGTTCTACCGGATATGGTGAAGCTTTGATCAAAGCAGCATTATTGCTTGATGAAGGAGAAGTAGAAACAGTCTCCCACTACTATGCGGCTGCCTTCTTTGATCCTGAAGTTGACTGTATCTTAGATATCGGCGGTCAGGATATGAAGTGTATCAAAATAAAAAATCACACAGTAGACAGTGTTCAGTTAAATGAAGCATGTTCTTCCGGATGTGGTTCTTTTATTGAGACATTTGCAAACTCTTTAAATTACAGTGTACAGGATTTCGCCAAAGCAGCTTTGTTTGCAAAAAATCCTATTGATCTTGGAACCCGCTGTACTGTATTTATGAATTCGAAAGTAAAACAAGCGCAAAAAGAGGGCGCAGAAGTATCTGATATCTCTGCCGGGCTGGCATATTCTGTTATAAAAAATGCCTTATACAAAGTAATTAAAGTCTCCGATGCATCCGAACTTGGTACACATATCGTAGTTCAGGGGGGAACATTCTATAACGATGCTGTTCTAAGAAGTTTCGAAAAAATAGCAAACTGCGAGGCAATTCGTCCTGATATTGCAGGTATCATGGGCGCTTTTGGTGCCGCATTAATCGCCCGCGAACGTTATGATGCAAGTAAAGAAACCACTATGCTTTCCATCGAAAAGATTAATGCATTAAAATATACAACTTCCATGGCGAACTGTAAGGGCTGTACCAATAACTGCCGTCTGACAATCAATAAGTTCAGCGGTGGCCGTCAGTTTATCTCAGGAAACCGCTGTGAACGTGGTATTGGTAAACAGAAAAACAAAGATCATGTACCGAATCTCTTTGAATACAAATATAAAAAGCTGTTTGAATATGAACCGCTTACAGCAGACAAGGCGCCTCGCGGCCAGGTTGGTATTCCAAGAGTTTTAAATATGTTTGAAAACTATCCATTCTGGTACACTTTCTTTACAAAGTTGGGATATCAGGTAGTATTATCTCCTACCTCTACCCGTAAGATTTATGAATTAGGAATTGAATCCATTCCCAGTGAATCTGAATGTTACCCAGCGAAACTGGCTCACGGTCATGTATCATGGCTGATTAAACAGGGCGTTAAGTACATCTTCTATCCTTGTATTCCTTATGAGAGACCGGAATTTGAAGGTGCCATCAATCACTACAACTGCCCGATTGTAACTTCTTACGCAGAGAATATTAAAAACAATATTGAAGAATTAAGAGATCCATCTATTCGATTCCATAATCCATTCCTTGCATTGACAGATGAGAATGTTCTGGCAGACCGTCTGGTGGATGAATTCTCCAATATCAGTGCTACCGAAGTCCGTTCCGCTGCCCATGCTGCATGGAAGGAAATGGAAGATGCACGAGAAGATATCAAACGCAAAGGTGAAGAAACGCTTGCCTATCTTCGTGAAACAGGACGCAGAGGTATCGTATTAGCAGGACGTCCATATCATCTGGACCCTGAGATTCATCATGGAATTCCTGATTTGGTTAACTCTTATGGAATTGCTGTATTTACAGAAGATTCTGTATCACATCTGGCACCATTGGAGCGACCGCTGCGTGTAAATGACCAGTGGATGTACCATACCAGATTATATGCCGCTGCAAACTTTGTAAAGACCCGAGACGACCTGGATTTGATTCAGTTAAATTCCTTTGGATGTGGTCTGGATGCGGTTACCACAGATCAGGTGAATGAAATCCTTTCTAACAGTGGTAAAATATATACCTGTTTGAAAATCGATGAGGTAAACAACTTAGGGGCTGCAAGAATTCGTGTTCGTTCTCTTCTTGCTGCCATCCGTACCAGGGAGAATCAGGAGTCTTCAAGAATCCTTCGTCCCTCTTCCATGGAAAAGGTTGTATTTACAGAAGAGATGCGTAAAGATTACACCATCCTGTGCCCACAGATGTCGCCAATTCATTTTTCAATTTTAGAAGCAGCATTTAGAGCCAGTGGATATAATCTGGAAGTTCTTCCAAACGATAACAAAGAGGCAGTTGATGTAGGCCTTAAATATGTAAATAACGATGCCTGCTATCCTTCTTTGATGGTTGTTGGACAGATTATGCAGGCGCTGCTTTCCGGTAAATATGACTTACATAAAGTAGCGATTATCATGTCACAGACCGGCGGCGGCTGTCGTGCTTCCAACTATATCGGATTTATTCGACGTGCTTTAGAAAAATCAGATATGGCATACATTCCTGTTATATCAGCAAACTTAAGCGGTTTAGAAAGCAATCCAGGCTTTAAGATTACATTACCTATGGCTAAAAGAGCAGTCTACGCTGCTGTATTTGGCGATATTCTTATGAAATGTCTATACCGCATGCGTCCTTATGAAGTAGAAGCTGGTTCTGCCAATGCCATGCACAAAAAATGGGAAAAGGAATGTATCGAATTCGTATCTGCACCTCACCCAGGCTATGGCGCCTATAAAAAACTTTGCCGTGCAATCATTCAGGATTTTGATAAGCTTCCTATTACGGATGTTAAAAAGCCTCGTGTTGGCGTAGTCGGTGAAATTCTTGTTAAGTTCCTTCCAGCTGCCAATAACTATCTGGTAGAACTTTTAGAACGAGAAGGCGCGGAAGCTGTTGTTCCTGATTTAATTGATTTTATGAGTTATAGTTTTTATAATCAGAATTTCAAAGCAAAATATCTTGGATTTAAAAAATCAGCTGCTACAACAGGAAATTTAGGTATCTGGGGTATCGAAACCCTCCGTGGTGCTGCATCGAAAGAATTTGCAAAGAGTAAACATTTTACACCTCCGGCCAAGATTGAAGATCTGGCAAATATGGCTAAGGATATCGTATCCATCGGCAACCAGACTGGTGAAGGGTGGTTCTTAACCGGTGAAATGCTGGAACTGATACACAGCGGTGCAAAGAACATCGTATGTACGCAGCCATTCGGCTGTCTGCCAAATCATGTTGTGGGCAAAGGTGTTATCAAGGAACTGCGACATCAGTATCCTGGTGCTAATATCGTAGCCATCGACTATGATCCAGGCGCCAGTGAGGTTAACCAGTTAAATCGTATCAAGCTGATGCTGTCAACTGCAGTTAAGAATATGAATGAATAAACACGAATAACTAAAAAACAAGTGACTGGAAAAATCATTTCCAATCACTTGTTTTTTATTATTACAATTCCTAGTACCTGCCTACTCATAGATGGCCGCCAGATAATTAATCAGCTGTACCACATCCTGAAAACGACCTATTCGTTTTCCGGCTTTATCGTTTACAAATCCCTGCCAATTAGCCTTCGATCTGGAAACGACCAGAATATCAAATGTCGCTTCCCCGCCTTCCATCTTCAGGATTTCTCCAGCTTGTCTGTAAATTGTCGGATGAGCATTATAGGCAGGATATTTATTATCCTCCTGTTGAAAACTTCGTTTTTTTTGAAAAGACTGTGGATACCCTACCTGATCAAATAAACTATCCGCCTTTAACAGTAGTTCCTGAAAATCACAAAAAGAAAAGACTTTTTCAGATAAAGGACTATAAAATCTTCCTTCCAAGTGAACTCCATCACCTTTTTCTATACATACTCGTAATCCATTGGGTGGAAAATATTTATTTTCTGTCGACATATTCAGCTTCAACTCCTATCCACTTTCTTAGACAAATGGTTCTGCCATCGTAACTTCCTCAATGGAATACTCCACATAAAAGCGTTTATACTTATGCTCTTCTCCAAATCTGCGTATGATTCGATCCGCCACTAAAATTGCAGATTCATATGTACTGGCCGGCAGTAATACTGCCACCTGAAAGTCACTGTACTGTGATATCACATCTCCAATTCGTAAAGAACCTTGTACCAAATCCATAAATTGTTTTACTGCCTTCTTCATAAGATGAAATTGAGTTTCTTCGGATGCCAACTGATTTTCCCCATTCTTCAATGTGAACAGCAGAATAAATTCCGAAATTCCCATACGGCTGATACGTCTGGCTTCCAGATGATATATCTCCTGAAACACACCATAACCGCAGCAAAAAGCTCCCTGATACTCATCTTCGTCTAATTCTTCCTGTATGGATGAAAGCTTCGCATTTTCCTTATTTCCTGCTGCCATCAACTCTTTTTCTAAACCTTTTAAAGAAGATAAAGAACTTATTCCAAAAGCATCCTGAAGCTGTTTTACAGCAACATCATAATGCTCTCTTGCAAGATTATTCTTGCCCTGTTTCAAAAGTGCCTTTACAAGAAAACTGTGTAATTCCTCATCCAGAGTATCCTGCTCCAATCCAAGATTACATATTCTCACCACGTCGGCATAATGTTCAAGATTATAGTACTCCTGTGCAAGACTTCTGGTTGCTGCCAGGAAAAGAGATTGATAATACGTTCCCAATGCCACAATCCAGTGCTCTCCGCCAAAGTTTTGGAGAACTTTTCCCTTATAGAGTCTTATGGCATCTTCCATAACCTCACACTTTTCTGCACCTTCCAGTTCTTTTGAATTTTGAATCAGCAAATGAAATCGTTCCGCATCGATTTCCAATGTAATATCAGGATTCCAATTATATGACCCGCGACTGGTAAGTATATAATCGCTATCTCCCAGTTTTTTCTTTAATAATATTCGAGTCCTGTAAATTAAATTTTTCAGTGCACCTGCCGGATTATCCGTCTCATTTTCTTCCCACAGTACATCTGTCAATTCCTGCTGTGACAAAACTCTATCATGATGTAAAAATAGATATGCTAATAATTTACTGATTTTTTCAGAAGATATCTGATCCGTACCAAGAATCTGACGTGACTTCATAATCTTAAAATCACCAAATACCGATATATATATATCTTATCTTTTCCTACCTTGTCCATATTAACCACTTTCCTAAAAAGATTTTCATTGTGAATATGGTTTTATTCTATCATAATTTTTTTTATTTGTAACCTATCCCAGAGGGTAGTTTTGTTATAATTTGTGCCATTTTTGCCTGTTTTTAAGGCGATTGTAATTATCTAAGATGCAGCATCCTGGCAAGTCTTAATAACTTCGTTCCAAAAGGAAATTTTTTAAGTTCTTCCGGTGATGCTTTACTGAATACCAGATAAAGAAGAATATAGACTATTATTCCCACCAGCACTGATATCCCAACTGATACAAGATTTCCAAAGTAGGAATCCGGCATCAGAATGCTGATACCTTTATTCAACCCCCATACGACAACACCCATAGCGGCCGATGCAGCAAGGGGTACCAAATAAGCCTTCTTGATCTGATTTTTGTACTGTAAATGTTTACGAATAGACAAGCTGTTCAGTAGGCAAATACACATAGAATATAAAATCGTAGCAAGAATAACTGCCAATACGCCCATCTGAGGATATAATTCCAACATTCCGAACAATAAAATCATGTTAATAGCAAGAGAGATACCAGCATTACGAACAGGCAGCATCGCTTTGCTGATGCTTTGAAGCACCCCATTTGTAATGGTAGACAGACAATAAAAGACAATAGAAATACAGCCAATTGTCAGATAATGTCCTGCTACAACCACATCATTTCCCGGGAAGAGTACCCGCATAAGCGGTACCCCTAACACTCCCATTCCAATCGTTGCCGGAATCGCAAGGAACATGGTAAACTGCACACCTTCATCAATCTTTTCTTTTGCACCCGTCTTATCGCCCTTAGCGTAATTACCCGCAATAGCAGGAACAATCGTCGATGAAGTAGCGCTTGCCAAGGCAATTGGAATATTAATCATCGTCATATACTGCAAACTAAAGATACCATATTGAGATGCAATTTCCTTAGCTTCCATCCCCTTAGTTAATAATACATTAGAAAAAATTGTCTGATCCACATAAGCACTCAGATTATATACACAAGTACTGAAGATAATTGGTGTAACCATCATAATCAATACGCGAAAGACCTGTTTATAACTTTCTTCCTGTCTGGTATGATCCTTATTCATATGTCCCTTAATTGATCTGCTGTTCAGGAAATATACAAAGATCATAAAAATCAAGCCAAATAAAACTCCTGCGCCTGTTCCTAAAGTACCACCTGCAGCACCTCGAATCGCCACCTGCGTGGTACTGTCCACTACGCTTCTGGTAAAAAACCAACATGCGCCCACACTAACAATAGCATTAAATATCTGTTCTAAAATCTGTGATATGGAAGTAGGCACCATCGTTCTGTGCGCCTGGAAATAGCCACGCAAAACGCCCAGATAGCCAGACAGCAGCACAGTCGGTGCTAATACCTGTAAGGCTAAAATTGCATTTTCCTGTCCCTTAGGCAACAGATACTTTGCAAAAGTCAGAATAATAAGTGCCGCTGCCCCACCTACTACCGTTACATAAATAAGTGCGCCTTTAAATACTTTCTGCGCATTTTTATATTCCTTAAGAGCAATACGCTCTGCCATAACTTTCGATACGGCCATCGGTATGCTGTAAGACGAAATCAGCAGCATAATCGTATAGACATTATAGGCATAACCATAATAACCTGCGCCTTCTGAGCCTATAATACTCTTCATCGGACTGCGATACAGTAACCCTATCATTCTTACAATCAATCCGGCCACAGCTAAGACAGATGCCTGTTTTAACACACTGCTTTTTTCATTCTTTCCCATGTATATAAACCTCTTTATTATCTATTTTTATATTTATATATTTTCTATCTGCCAGTCAACCGGAGCAATCCCATGACTTTCCAAAAACGCATTGGTCTTGCTGAAAGGCCTGCTTCCAAAAAATCCGCGATAAGAAGACAATGGACTTGGATGCGGCGCCTGCAAGATCAAATGTTTTGGATTATCAAGAAGCTGCTTTTTCATCTGTGCAGGTTTTCCCCACAGTATGAATACCATTGGACGATCCTGCTCATTCAAGACCTTAATGGCAGCATCTGTAAACTCTTCCCATCCAATCCCCCTGTGCGAATTGGCCTGATGAGCACGAACCGTCAGCACTGTATTTAACATAAGCACACCCTGTCTGGCCCATTTTTCCAAATAACCATTATTCGGAATATAACATCCCATATCCGTCTCGAGTTCTTTATAAATATTCACCAGCGAAGGCGGAATGTCCACATCCGGTTTTACCGAAAAACAAAGTCCATGGGCCTGTCCATCCCCATGATAGGGATCCTGCCCTAAAATTACTACCTTCACCTGATCTAACGGGGTAAAATGAAATGCATTAAACACATCATCTCCATTGGGAAATATCAGATGTGTCTGATACTCCCTTCCAACAGTCTGAAACAACTGTGCATAATAAGGTTTATGAAATTCTCCCTTCAAGGCCTCAGCCCAGGCTCCACTAAGTGGCGGCATAACTTCTCACCTTCCCTTTCTATAAAGTCTACAAACGAACCGGTACACCCTTTTTACTCAGGTATGTCTTAACTTCCCTAATCTCCAACTCCTTATAATGAAACAAAGAAGCCGCCAGTGCAGCATCTGCGCCCCCGACTGTCAAAGCCTCATTAAAATGTTCCAGAGTTCCGGCACCGCCAGAAGCAATCACTGGTACTGACACACTGTCTGCAATAGCTTTTGTAAGCTCCAGATCATATCCTGCCTTCGTTCCATCACAATCCATACTGGTAAGCAAAATCTCTCCAGCACCTAAAGCGGTAACCTTCTTAGCCCATTCTACCGCGTCAATGCCCATATCAATACGTCCGCCATTCTTATAGATATTCCATCCAGAACCATCCGCACGCCTCTTAGCATCAATAGCAACCACAACACACTGACTGCCAAACTTAGCTGCTGCATCCGCAATCAACTGTGGATTATCAATAGCCGAAGAATTAACAGAAATCTTATCCGCACCCTCTCTAAGCAGTCTGCGAAAATCCTCCACCGTACGAATACCACCGCCCACAGTAAAAGGAATAAACACATTAGCAGCCACCTGACGTACCATGTCCACAACCGTAGCACGATTATCCGAAGAAGCCGTAATATCAAGAAAAACAACCTCATCCGCCCCAGCAGCATCATAAGCCTTAGCAATCTCCACCGGATCACCGGCATCCTTCAAATTCACAAAATTAACGCCCTTAACCACTCGTCCGCAATTCACATCCAGACAAGGAATAATTCTCTTAGTAAACATCCACTAATCCTCCTTCTTAATATCTGTAAAATTCCGTAAAATACGCAGTCCCATATCACTGCTCTTCTCCGGATGAAACTGACAGGCAAACACATTATCCTGCTCCACAGATGCATGAATCACCGTACTGTAATCCGTAGTAGCCTTCACAATATGCTCATCCTCCGCCTTCAGATAAAAAGAATGTACAAAATACACATAAGTCTGTTCCGGAATCCCCGCAAACAACCTTCCAAAATGCTGCAAATGCAACGAATTCCAACCCATATGAGGAATCTTAAGCCCCTCATGATCCGGAATCCGCAAAATCTTCCCCTTAAGAATCCCAAGCCCCTTCACCCCAGGACTCTCCTCACTCTCCTCAAACAAAAGCTGCAGTCCCAAACAAATCCCCAAAAAAGGAATCCGTCTATCCACAACCTCCCGAATAACAGAAACCAACCCATAATCATTCAACTTCCCCATAGCATCTCCAAAACTACCAACCCCCGGAAGAATCACATGGTCAGCCTCCAAAATAGTATCCCTATCCCTGGTAATAACAGCCTCTTTCCCCAGGTACTGCAAAGCCTTCTCAACACTCTTAATATTCCCAGCATCATAATCAATAATAGCAATCATAATAATACGCTCCTCACTCTAAACTCATAAACATATGGATTTATTATACTACATAATTTTCCCCGAAACAACAAAAGATTCCAAACACCCATTCTCACCCCAAAAGTTCCCACCCACCACTCTCAAAAAATTCTCCCCTCCTCTCCAAATCTCCAAAGCCGCCACACACAAATTCAGCTTCTAACCCTCCCCACACCACAAGCCCCGTGCCATCTTTTCGGCACGCGCCCCACCCCCATTTATATCTTTTTATCTTTTATCTTTTATCTTTTATCTTTTCCCACCACCACCCCCAGGACTGTCAGACACAACAGCGCCGGCAGGAAAGCAGCGGCCCGGACACATACCTGTCAGGGATAATCAGCGCAGTATACTTAGTAAGACTTAGAGAATAACAAAGAGAGATGACCGATGAAATTGGGTTTACAAAACCCAATTTCAAAACCACACTGAGCGGTGTTTTCATCAGAAAACACTGCGAATGTGGTTGATTCGGTCATCTCTCTTTGTTATTCTCTTAGTCTTACTTAGTCATACGAAGCCATCCCTGACAGGTATGTATCCGGGCCGCTGCTTTCCTGCCGGCGCTGTTGTGTCCGACAGTCCGTCCCGTCCCCCATCCTACAAATGCGGACGAATCAACTTAGGTCTATACCCATTTGTCTCCAAAGCCTTAACAATCTGTCCCTTATGCTCCGTTCCAAAAGCCTCCAAAGTAATCTGCAATTCCACCGCAGCATTACGATTCGTACTAAAGAACTGGTTATGCTCCAACTTAATAACATTCCCCTGCTCCCCGGCAATAACCTGAGCAACACGTACCAATTCACCCGGCTTATCCGGCAGCAATACAGAAACAGTAAAAATCCTATCCCTCTGAATCAATCCATTCTGTACAACAGAAGCCATCGTAATCACATCCATATTACCGCCGCTAAGTACAGATACCACCTTCTTATTCTTACAATCCAACTGTTTTAACGCAGCCACAGTCAAAAGTCCTGAATTCTCCACAACCATCTTATGATTTTCCACCATGTCAAGAAACGCCACAATCAATTCATCATCTTCTACCGTCAGAATCTCATCAACATTCTCCTGCACATATTTAAAAATAGTCTCACCTGGTCTCTTAACTGCAGTACCATCAGCAATCGTACTGACAGAAGGCATGGTAACAACCTCACCTTTTTCAAGTGAAGTCTGCATGCAATTAGCACCCGCAGGTTCCACACCGATAATCTTAATATTCGGTTTCAGCATTTTTGCCAAAGTAGATACTCCGGTAACTAATCCGCCACCGCCAATAGGTACCAGAATATAATCAACCAGTGGAAGTTCTGATATAATCTCCATGGCTATACTTCCCTGTCCACAAGCTACATCTTCATCATCAAAAGGATGAATAAAAGTATACCCATGCTCTTCAGCTAATTCATAAGCCTTAGCGCAAGCTTCATCGTAAACATCTCCAAACAATACTACTTCTGCACCATAGCTCTTCGTTCTCTCAACTTTGATCAAAGGAGTTGTTGTCGGCATAACAATAACAGCCTTACAGCCATAACTTTTCGCCGCATAAGCAACACCCTGTGCATGATTTCCGGCAGATGCAGTAATCAATCCCTTAGCACGTTCCTCATCTGTTAATGTGCTGATTTTATAATATGCGCCGCGAAGCTTATAAGCACCTGTCAGCTGCATGTTCTCAGGCTTTAAATATACTTTATTGCCTGTCTGATCGCTAAAATATTTACTGTAAACTAACTTTGTCTCCTGAGTCACTTCTTTGACTTTCAATGAAGCCTCTTCAAATTTTTCTAATGTTAACATAGGGTTCCTCTCCAAATACTTTCTGTATTATTCTTCCGTTTCTTTTATATCAAACAATGCATTTACAAACTGGTCTGCATCAAATTTCTGCAAATCATCAATAGACTCTCCTACTCCTATGTATTTCACAGGAATATCCATCTCGGACTGTATCGCCACAGCAATACCGCCTTTAGCTGTACCATCAAGCTTTGTCAATATAATACCGGTTACATGGGCAGCCTCCTTGAACTCTCTGGCCTGAGAAAGAGCATTCTGTCCGGTTGTACCATCTAAAACTACCAATGTTTCCAGATAAGCTTCCGGATATTCACGATCGATAACCCGATAGATTTTCTTTAACTCTTCCATAAGATTTTTCTTATTGTGAAGTCTTCCTGCAGTATCGCACAAAAGTACATCTGCGTTTCTTGATTTTGCTGCAGCGATAGCATCATAGACAATAGCAGCCGGATCTGCCCCTTCCTGCCCACCAATGATGTCGACCCCCGCACGGTTAGCCCATTGGGTCAGCTGTTCTCCTGCGGCGGCACGGAAGGTATCTGCAGCGGCAAGCACAACCTTTTTCCCCTGGTCTTTTAATTTACCGGCAAGTTTTCCAACTGAAGTAGTTTTTCCCACTCCATTTACCCCGATTACTAATACCACCGATTTTCGATTTTCAAATTCATAAGCAGTCTCGCCAACATCCATCTGGTGTTTGATACTGTCTATGAGAAGCTTTTTACACTCTGCCGGATCTTTGATTCTCTGCTCCTGAACCTGCTCTTTTAGGTGTTCAATAATTTTGGTTGTAGCATTGATTCCTATATCGCCCATAACCAGTATTTCTTCAATTTCTTCATAAAAATCTTCATCAATATTGGTGAATCCATTAAATATCGAATCGATTCCAGAGACGATGCTGTTTCTGGTCTTGGTCAGTCCACTGACCAGTCGCTTAAAAAAGCCCTGCTTCTCTTGTTTCTCCTCACTCATAACATACCTCTACTTATCTAATTCATTTTCTATTAAGTTAACAGATACCAGGGTTGATACACCCTTCTCCTGCATGGTAATACCATAGAGCCGGTCTGCGGCATTCATAGTACCACGCCTATGTGTTATAATAATGAATTGTGTGTTCTTTGTCAACTTATGAAGATATTTTGCATATCTTGTGACATTTGAATCATCCAATGCAGCCTCAATTTCATCTAACAGACAAAATGGTGAAGGCTTCAGATTCTGAATCGCAAAAAGAAGTGCAATTGCTGTCAATGCCTTCTCTCCACCGGATAACTGCATCATATTCTGCAGTTTCTTTCCCGGGGGCTGTGACACGATGGTAATTGCTGCTTCTAATACATCCTCGTTATCATCCAATTCCAGCGAGCCTTTACCGCCTCCGAACAATTCTTTAAATGCCTTATCAAATTCCACCCGAATCTCAGCAAACTTCTCTGTAAACTGCTTTCGCATTCCGGTATCTAATTCTTCAATAATACCCACTAATGTCTTCTCTGCCTTTACAAGATCTTCATACTGGGCAGATAGAAAACTATGACGCTCTGAAAGTTCTTTGTACTCCTCAATAGCATTTACATTGACGGAACCAAGTTTTCGAATCTCATCACGCAATGCATTCACTGATTTTTTCATACTGCTTCTATCATTTAGTTCCTCATTCTTTAATTCAAGAGCGCGCTGTGGTGTGAGTTCATACTCTTCCCACATATAAGTGATTTGATTTTCCTGATTTTCCTCGAATTTTTCCCTCTGATTGTTTAATCGAAAACATTCTTTGTCCAGAAGATTCATTCGCTCCGACAACTCGTCACGGCGATCAAAGAAAGCTTTGTGATCTCTGGTCATATTTTCCTTATCTTTTATAAGGCAGGCAATCTCTTCATCCTTTGCAAGTCCGGTGTCCACAGCCGCCTGAATCGTCTCCTGGATTTTTAAAATGTCCTGCTCCTTTTTCTCGATTTCACCGGAACCATTTTCCAAATTCTGGTTTATCTGATTCTGTTCTTCTATGAGTGTTTGTTTTTCTTCCAGAATACGTTTTAAATTCTGCTGGTTGAATCCTGCCTTCTGCGTAATATTCGCATAAGCCAGATGAATCTCTTCCAACTTTTCATTCTGCAGCTTTTCTTCTTCCAGCAAAGCATCCAGATTACTCTGATCTGTATCTGTTTTACTCTTTAACAATTCTTCCCGCTCTTCGGAGTCTTTAATTTCCGTTTGAATCTGCTGGCTGTTTTCCTGAATTTCCCGAATCTGGGCTTCGATTTCATTTGCTTCCCGTTGAAATCTACCATAGCGCTGCTGTATCTCTTCCAGCTTCTCCTTTGCTGCGCGATAACTTAGCTGCGCAGTATTTTGCTGTATCTGCTGATTTTGCATAGCCGCCTGATTTTTCTCCAAACCGGCTCTTAATTCATTTCTCTTCTTTCGAGTCTGCTCAATACTTTCCTGCATAGCTTCCATCTCGGATTTTAATGTAGCCACACTGCTGTTTAACTCCTCGATTTCTCTACGCCGGCCAAGAAGATTGCTGTTGTTCTTAAAAGCACCACCTGTCATAGAACCACCGGCATTTAAAAGTTCCCCTTCCAAAGTTACCATACGGAAACTGTGGCGATACTTCCTTCCAATTACAATAGCATGGTCCATATGGTCAATTACAAGCGTCTTGCCCAAAAGATTAACTGCCAAGTCTTTATATTCATCTGATACAGACACCAAATCACTGGCAATGCCGATAACGCCCTGTTCCTTTAATGCCTGAGGATTATTAAATCCGCCCCTGCTGCTTATGGCTGTAAGTGGAAGAAATGTAGCTCGCCCAAATCTGTTTTTCTTCAGATATTCAATCATCTGTTTCGCGGTCTGTTCCTGATCGGTTACAATATTCTGAATACTTCCGCCCAGAGCCGTCTCCACAGCAGTCTCATACTGCTTTGATACTTTAATCAAGTCAGCAACCACACCTTTGATTCCTGGTATCCGGTCTTTTTGCTCCATGACTTTTTTAATACTATTACCATAACCATCATACCGTTCTGTCAGATTACGAAGTGATTCTAATCTTGAAGACTCTCTGTGATAAGCAGTCTGTCCAACTTCCATCTGATGATTTTTCTTTTGCAGCTGCATCTGAAGGACGCCAATTTGCTGTTGAAGTTTCTTTGCCGTTTCTTCAAAATCATTAATTTTTTCTTTTCCATCATCAAAAATTTGTTTCTGCTCTTCAAATGCCTCTGTCTGTGCATTTTCCTGTGTCTTCAGATTCAGCATCTGCTGGCTGATAGTTGCTTTACGAATACTAATCTGCTCTAGCATAGCATCATATCGCTGCATTTTACCCTTGGTAGATGTGCGGGCATTTAAGATATCAATCAACTCATTTTTCGCATCTTCCATACTTTGCTGAGCCTTTTGTGATTTCTCATGAAGCTTTTCCAGCTTTTCATTTGCCTTTTTCTGACGTTCTTCTACTGCAAGCAATTCTTCTTCTAACCGCTTATGGTTTGACTGGCATTTTTCTTCCTCTTCCTGCCTTTTTAAAAGATCGGCCTGTACTGCCTCTATTCGATTTTTATAATGTTCATCATTTTGTCTGGAAGCGTTAATCTGCTCCTTTAAAATCTCTATCTGCGCTTCTAACTGCTGTTTTAAGAGTGTATTCTGGTTATTATCTTCACGGCTTTGCGCAATTTTCGTATCAAGCTGTTCCATATCAAGTTCCAGCTGTTCGTACTCAAGCTTCGTCTTCTCAAATACATCCCTCGTATCCTGAAGATCCCTTTGAGCTGTATCGAAAGAAGCTTCTACTTTACTTAACTGTTCTTTGATATGACTGCTCTCTAACAGAAACATATTCACATCTAATACTTTTAATTCTTCTTTTTTCTTAAGATAGATTCTGGCTGTTTCAGATTGTCTCTCCAACGGAGCTAACTGTCTGGTCAATTCAGAGAGAATATCCGTCACACGAAGAAGATTCTGTTTTTCTTCTTCCAGTTTCTTAAGAGCCGTATTTTTGCGTCGTTTAAACTTTACAATTCCAGCTGCCTCATCGAAAAGTTCTCTTCTTTCTTCCGGTTTTCCACTTAAGATGCGGTCAATCTGACCCTGACCAATAATAGAATATCCCTCTTTACCAATACCTGTATCATAAAAAAGTTCATTAATGTCCTTCAGTCTGCAGGAAGTACCATTAATCAGATATTCACTTTCACCCGAACGATAAAGACGTCTTGCTACTGTTACCTCTTCATATTCGATATCCAACTTGTGATCTGAATTATCCAGTGTGATTGCCACAAAAGCAAACCCTTGAGGTTTTCTGGTCTCGGTTCCAGAGAAAATGACATCCTGCATATTACCGCCACGAAGCTGCTTGGCACTCTGTTCTCCTAATACCCAGCGCACAGCATCAGCAACATTACTCTTTCCGCTTCCATTCGGTCCTACAATTCCTGTAATACCATTATGAAATTCAAATATCATCTTATTTGCAAAGGATTTGAAGCCCTGCACTTCTATACTTTTTAAATACATACTTTCACCTATCGCTTCTGTAATTTTTGAATTGCAGAATATGCAGCCTGCTGCTCTGCTGCCTTCTTCGTATGCCCAACTCCATGTCCATAGACTTCCGGTCCAATAAGAGCATTTACATGGAAAGATTTGTCATGATCCGGTCCTTCTTCCTTCTCAAGTTCATATGAAATATCTCCCATATCCTCTCCCTGTACGATTTCCTGAAGGATGGTCTTGCTATCAAAAAAGAGTTGTTTTTCTTCAATTCCATTTAAGATATGGTTTTGAATGAATTCTTTTGCACTAGCAAATCCACCATCCAGATATATAGCCCCTATAAGCGCTTCCACCGCGTCGGATACGATAGAATCCCGCTTTCTTCCCCCGGTAAGTTCTTCGCCCTTTCCAAGAAGAATATATTGATCTATATGAAATTCTCTTCCGCACATGGCAAGTGTGGGTTCACATACCATACTGGCACGTTTGCGCGTCATACTTCCCTCATCCCACTGATCGTATTTGCGAAACAGATACTCGCTGCTTACCACTTCTAATACCGCATCGCCTAAAAATTCCAGACGTTCATTGTGCTTTACATTCTCTCTGCGATGTTCATTAGCATAAGACGTATGTGTCATAGCGCATATGAGCAGTTCTTTCTTTTTAAATTGATATCCTATCACTGACTGGATATTCTCCACATTATGTTCCTGCATCTTTTTTTCTCCCTCAGATTACTTATCCGTTTTTTTAATGAGTAATAGCGACTGCCCGCGATTTTTTCAAACCATGAACAGCCGCTACACTCAGCATGAATAAATCCATCTAATTAATTGAATTTTTGATTTGTTCTACTGCATCTGCAACTGAGACAATTCGCTCAGCATCTTCATTTGCAATTTCAATATCGAATTCTTCTTCGATACCCATGATAATCTGAAAAACATCCAAGGAGTCTGCACCCAGGTCATCTACGAAGGTTGTATCCATGGTTATCTCTTCTGAGTCTACATTTAAGACTTCTGCAATAATTTCCTGTAATTTTTCAAATTCCATCTCTTGCGTATTTCCTCCTTATTCCACTGAAATTTTATTTTTTATTTTACCAGTAATATCCTGTTCTGTAAACTGAATACACTGTAAAATAGAATTTTTAATTTCAACTGCTTTGGAACTTCCATGGGTTTTTACCACAAGTCCTTTTAATCCCAGCATAGGCGCACCACCATATTCACTGGTGTCGAATTCCTTCATAGTGCTCTTAAGCGCCGGTTTAATCAGCACTCCACCTATCTTAGAACGTAGAGACGTCATCAGTCCTGCCTTTACTTTTTTCAAAAGCATAGAGCCAACGCCTTCATATAACTTCAAAATTACATTTCCCACAAAAGCTTCGCAGACAATTACATCCGCATCCCCTGCCGGGATATTGCGTGCTTCAATACTGCCTATAAAGTTAATATCTTTACATTCTTTTAATAACGGCATCGTCTCTTTCACAAGAGCATTTCCCTTTTCTTCCTCTGCACCGATATTTACGATAGCGACCCGAGGATTCTTAATTCCCATAACACTTTCCATATACACGGAACCCATCTTGGCAAACTGAACCAGATGTGATGCTCTGGCATCCACATTTGCGCCACAATCGATAAGAAGAGACACACCCTTAACCGTCGGAATAAGCGGTGCCAGTGGTGGTCTTTCCACTCCTTTTAATCGGCCTACAAGAACCTGGCCTCCTACAAGTACAGCTCCAGTACTGCCAGCAGAAACAAAAGCATCTGCTTCACCCTTTCGCACTTTCATCATACCTACTACAATAGAAGAATCCTTTTTACTCTTAATGGCAACAACCGGCGGCTCAGCCATCTCTATGACCTCCGAAGCCGGAAGTATCTTTATCTGTTCTTTTGGATATTCATATTTAGCCAGTTCTGTCTTAATCAAATCTTCTTTTCCGGAAAGTTCCACAACAATCTTATCGCTTTCCTTCACAGCCAGAACAGCACCTTTTACAGTCTCCACAGGTGCATTATCACCACCCATAGCATCCAGTACAATTCTTATCTTGTCTTCCATATCTTTGTATTCTCGTGCAATCACACACGAATCCCCTTATCACAGAGTCAAAGCGGATATTCGCAATCCGCTTCGCTGCTTGCTCATTATCTTCTATCAATTTAAGAAGTTGCAACACCGTCTGGTCCCAGATGGCGGCCATCTACATCATAGTCAACGATCATATGACCATCAGTTGCAGACAAGAAATAGGAATTACCATCATTGGTAGTAATCCAACCCTTTTGCAAAATTCCATTTGGATCAAAATGATAACGTCTTCCATTAATTTCTTTCCACTGATCCTTTGCATAACTTCCGTCTTCATGCTGGAACATTCTTCCTTGTGCAGTATCCACCCAATTTCCTGGTTTTGTAGCCTCTGCCACACGTGCTGCCTCATCTGCCGCTGCCTGGGCTGCTGCTGCTGCCTGTGCCTCTGCCGCTGCCTGGGCTTCTGCTGCCGCCTGAGCTTCCGCTGCTGCCTGGGCTGCTGCTGCTTCTGCCGCTGCCTGAGCTTCTGCTTCCTGTATCACAACTTCCACCGTCTGGCTTGTTGTCATACCCGGATCTTTTGAACCATCTGAAACTTCATTACCCAGTACTACATAATAGTACGTAGTTCCAAGTTCTGTAGTCGCAGGGGTATAAGATGCTTCTGTTGCGCCTTCAATAGGCGTTCCGCCTGCATTGGAATTTATATTATTACGATACCACTGACAGGTAAGTGTTCCGCCTTCCGGTACAGTTGCTTCCACAGTAAGCGGAGCTGCTTCCCCATTCACGGCATAAGATACACTTCCGCCTAAATCAGTTGCGATGGCTGGTGCCTCGGTCTTATCTTTTGCTTCTTGATTTTCCTGTGTCTCAGTCTCTGTTTTTGTTTCTTCTGGTGTGGAAATGCCTAACATCTCTAATGTAGAGCATCCTGAAAGTCCCAATGCCAAGGTTGCTGCTAAAGCAGTTGCACATAAACTTTTTACAATTCTGTTCTTCATAGGTTTCCTCCATAAAATTAATACTATGATTATAACGCATTTCCCCTCAAAAAGGAACTAGTAATATTTTAACCCATTCAAGCAAGTCGTTGACAGCTCGAGCAGATCACATTGTATACAACTTAAAATTGATCCACTGGACCATTTTACACATGTATAGCAACGAAAAACGGCACTCTGCTTAGAGTGCCGTTTTTTTTCATAAGCAAAGTTATTAAAAACTTTAGCAAGAAATTAATCCATAGCAATGATTTCTTTCTTATTGTAAGAACCACATGCTTTACATACTCTGTGAGGCATCATGAGTTCTCCACATTTGCTGCATTTTACTAAGTTTGGCGCGCTCATTTTCCAGTTCGCTCTTCTCTTATCTCTTCTTGCTTTTGAACTTTTATTCTTTGGACAGATGGACATTGTTACACCTCCTTAAACTGATTAAATATATCTTTGATAGCAGCCATTCTGGGGTCTAACTCCGTTGTGTCACAATCACACTCTGTTAAGTTGCGATTGCATCCACAATGGCTGCAGATTCCTTTACAGTCATCCTTGCAAAGTACCCTCAAGGGCCAATTAATTAAGATCTGATTATGGACAAATTCGTCTACATCCAGCTTCTGACCATCAATATAACTGCCTGAATCCTCTTCTCCACTTCTTTCATCCAATGAAAGTTTCAAATCAATCTTCTCCTTAGCAGAGATATCAATCGATACCAACACTGGCTCTAAACATCTGGCACATGGAATCATCAAATCAACTTTGCCGCTTCCAACCACGGATAAAACCCGATTACCAAAATGCTCCAGTTCAAAATGAATCATATTCTCTCCCACAACCGGGAAGATTCCTCTTTTGGATTCAAACTGTTTCTTTGAATACTCAGCATCTGCTGACTGCGTTCTGCCCTCTTGGGATAGAACTTTCGTTAAATCTATCTGCATAATAATCTCCTAATCACACCTAAATTATTATACATACGCACCCCACATTTGTCAACCCATTTCACTAATTAATTTTATTTTTATCAAGTAAAACTACTTGACACTTGTTTTTTATTTTGAAACCTCTCCAAATTCACCCTCGTCTTCCTCAATTCCCCTACCCACAGCAGTAAAAATCCTCAGATTGAACTCATTCTCACCCGATATCCCACCAAAAAACGCCTCACCACCAATTGCGCTTTCACCTCGCCACCAATTACACTTTCACCCCGCCACCAACAAACTCAGCCTCTAACCTCCCGCCCCTCTCAAGCCCCGTGCCTCCATGGCACGCGATTTCACTGCCACCACACCTCTCAGCTTTTCCAATCCCCCCTCCACCCACAACCAGCCTTAGAGAGCAGACAACACCCCGGGCACAGGAACAGTTGGTTTTTATGGATATACATAAGCTGATATACAGATTAGTGCGCAGACGTCAGTTGTTGTGGTCACAGAGCGTTTGACCCAAACGCTCTGTGAGGACGCCCTGAGGTGTGTATGCATCAGCATACACACCGAATGCGGCCGGTACCACAGCAACTGGCGGCTGCACACTTAGCTGTATACAGCGAAATGTCCTATCCATAAAAACCAACTGTTCCTGTGCCCGGGGTGTTGTCTGCTCTCTAAGGCGTCCTCCTACAATAAAAAACAGGATCCCAGCTCAAAAGCCAGAACCCTGTCATCAACCAAACAGTACTTAATAACTTAATAACTAAATCACAACTCCATTAAACTAAAGCAACTGTCTCACGGCAAATAGCCAATTCCTCATTGGTAGGAATCAAAACAACAGCAACCTTAGAAGAAGGTTTAGAAATCAAAGCATCTTTACCACGAACATTGTTCGCTTCTTCATCAAATTCTACACCTAAGTAACCTAAATTAGCACAAATATCCTTACGTACTAAAGCATCATTCTCACCTACACCAGCGGTAAACGCAATAGCATCTACACCATTCATAGCTGCTGCATAAGCGCCGATATATTTGATAACACGATAGTTAAATGCATTTCTAGCACGGATTCCAGCTGGATTATTAGCTGCTGCTGCATCTTCCAAGTCACGGAAATCACTGGATAAATCGCCAGATAAACCGTATACTCCAGATTCTTTATTCAGCATATTCATTAATGCCGGAAGATCCATATTATGTTTCTTTCCTAAATACTCTAAGATAGCTGGATCCAAATCACCAGAACGAGTTCCCATGATTAATCCTTCCAATGGAGTAAGACCCATTGAAGTATCTACTGATTTTCCGTGATCTACAGCTGATAAAGAAGCACCGTTTCCTAAATGGCAAACAATAATCTTCATGTCTTCAACATTCTTTCCTAAGAAAGCTGCTGTTTCTTTAGAAACAAAGCTATGAGAGGTTCCGTGGAAACCATATCTACGAACCTGATCTTCTTCATAATATTTGTAAGGAATACCATAGAGATATGCTTTCTCTGGCATAGTCTGATGGAATGCAGTATCAAATACGGCTACCATCGGTACACCTGGCATTAATTCCTGGCATGCACGGATTCCGATTAAGTTAGCTGGATTGTGTAATGGTGCCAAGTCATTGCAAGCTTCTACAGCTGCTAATACTTCATCATCGATAACAACTGATTTTGCAAATTTTTCTCCACCATGTACCACACGGTGACCAACCGCTTCCACTTCTGAAAGGCTCTTGATTACACCTGTTTTTTCATTCATTAATGCGTCAAGCACTAACTGAATAGCCTGCTGATGAGTTGGCATCGGGCTTTCGGTAACTTCTTTTTCTCCGCCTGCTGGCTGATATACGATACGGCTTCCGTCAATACCGATTCTCTCACAGAGACCTTTTGCTAATACTGCTTCTGAATCTGAGTTGATTAACTGATATTTCAATGAAGAACTACCACAGTTAATTACTAATACGTTCATGCTGATATCCTCCTAAGATTTTCATTAATTATGTATAAGACTTCTGTCTTATTTATTGTATTCCAATTATTCAGCAGCCTGGCACTGAACAGAAGTGATTGCAACTACACCAACGATATCTTCTGAAGAACATCCACGAGATAAATCGTTAACTGGTGCTGCGATACCCTGAGTAATAGGACCATAAGCTTCTGCTTTTGCAAGTCTCTGAACTAATTTGTATCCAATATTTCCTGCATCTAAGTCTGGGAATACGAGAACGTTTGCTTTACCAGCTACCGGGCTGTTTGGTGCTTTAGAAGCTCCAACACTTGGAACGATAGCAGCATCTAACTGGAATTCTCCATCTAATTTAATTTCAGGATTCTGTTCTTTTGCAATCTTAACTGCTTCTGTAACTTTATCAACATCTGCATGTTTTGCACTTCCCATAGTAGAGTGTGAAAGCATAGCAACTACTGGCTCTTTTCCTACTAATAATTCAAAAGACTCTGCTGAAGAAGCTGCGATTGCTGCTAATTCTTCTGGATTTGGATTCTGGTTTAATCCAGCATCAGCAAATACAAAAGTGCCGTCTGCTCCGAATTCGCAATTTGGAACTGCCATTAAGAAGAATGCAGAGACTAATTTTGTACCAGGTTTTGTTTTTAAGATCTGAAGACAAGGTCTTAATGTATCAGCTGTTGAATGACAAGCTCCGGAAACCATTCCGTCTGCATCGCCCATTTTTACCATCATTACGCCATAGTATAAATACTGGTTTAAAAGAATGTCTTTTGCCTGCTCAGGTGTCATTCCTTTTTTAGATCTTAATTCTACTAATTTGTCCACATAAGCAGCTGTTCTGTCTGAAGTTGCCGGATCAACGATTTTAGCACCACTGATATCTAATCCTTCGCTTCCTGCTTTGACTGCTTCCTCGCTTCCAACTAATACGATGTCTGCGATTCCCTCTTTTAATACCTGTGCTGCTGCTTCGTATGTTCTACGATCCTCGGTCTCAGGTAAAACGATTGTTTTTTTGCTTGATCTTGCTCTCTCTTTGATTACGTCAATAAATCCCATGATTATATGACTCCTTATATAATATATTTAGGTTGATAAAGGTAACCTATAACCCTTTGTTAACTGTATATTTATACAAGAATATCTTGTATAATTATTCTATTAGATAGAGTGACATCGAACACTCCTTGAGGCT
>JAQVHQ010000008.1 GCA_028696165.1 Lachnospiraceae bacterium
ACGGACGCGAAGTCCAAGAAAGGAAGCCGATATACCATTGCTACCTACATTCTAACAGCTTAAGTAACAAGATGGATAATTCCTTACTGGTTGTAAGGGATATTAACCATAAATACATTGTAGTAGAGAGGAGATTAATACAATGAGCGATATTATGAAAATACTGGATGATATAGGTGCAGAGACTGAAGATGCACTGGAGCGTTTTATGAATGATGAGGAGATGTATCTGAAATATGTCCGCAGCTTTCCCGAAGAACATAGTATGCCAGATCTGGTGGCGGCAGTAGAACGCAAGGATTATGATGCAGCGGAGAAATCCGTACATGCCTTGAAAGGAATCGTGAATAACCTGGGATTTCTTCCACTTGCAGATGCTGCTATAGATATGCTGGAAGAACTAAGAGACGAGAACATTGAAGACGCACTGGAAGCTTACGAAGATGTAAAGACAGAGTATCGGAAGTTTACGGATGCCATAAATACATGGAAAGCAGAATAGACAATTAAGATATCCTGAGAAAGACTTACGGGATTATAAGGAAAATGATACAAAATAAGCCTGAGCTTAAATAAACTCAGGCTTGTTTTTATGCTTCCAAAGGCTTGATTTTTAATCGGTAAATTCGTTTAAACAAATAGAAAGAAGCGATTACAGATATGATTTCTGCAATCGGGAAGGACCACCAGATTGCCTGCAGTCCAAAGGCATGGCTTAGGAAGTAAGCAACCGGAACCAGTACGAAGAGCTGGCGTGCCAGGGATACAATCAGACTGTAGGTACCATTTCCCAGTGCCTGGTAGACGGAACCTGTGATGATACAGTAACCGGCGAACAGGAAACTGATGCTGATGATACGAAGGGCAGGTACGCCTATTTCCAACATATTGGCAGAAGCATTGAACAGCCCCAACAGCTTATCTGGAAGGAACATAAACATAGAAATACCGATGAGCATCATGCAGGTTGCGGCGATGGCGGACAGTTTGTAGGTTTCCATGATTCGCTTAGGATTCCTGGCACCATAGTTGAATGCAATGATTGGAACCATGCCGGAATTCAAACCGAAGACAGGCATGAAGAAAATGCTGTTTAATTTAAAGTAAACACCGAATACCGCAGTTGCAGTTGAAGTAAATGCCAGTAAAATCTTATTGAAACAGAAAGTCATGACAGAACCTATGGACATCATGATGATGGATGGAATACCAACCACATAAATCTGCTTGATAGTATGCCAATGCAGGCGCATAGCCTTCCAGCTAAACTGGAGTTCCTTATTATAGCGAAGATTCAGGAACAGAGAGATAAAGGCTCCCAGAATCTGTCCTGAGACAGTTGCAATAGCTGCACCGGCTACTCCTAATTTTGGAAAACCAAGTAATCCAAAGATTAAGATCGGGTCAAAGATAATGTTAAAGATAGCTCCCACTGCCTGGGAAATCATAGATAGATGTGTTCGTCCGGTAGACTGCAGCAGTCGTTCCAATGTGATAACGAAGAATGCTCCGAAGGAAAGGCCGCAGACAAGAGTCATATAGTCATGTCCAAAAGCGCAGATTTCAGCATCAGAAGTCTGAATCTTAAAAAAGACATCAGTAAGAGATACCGTGATAACTGCAAAGATAATATAGCTGATTAATGCCAGAAGCAGCGCATTGTGGGCCACTCGATTAGCACCTTTGTAATCATGCTCTCCAAGATTTCTGGAAAGCAGTGCATTGATACCTACGCAGGTTCCAGATACGATGGAAATCATTAGATTTTGCACCGGAAATGCTAAAGATACAGCAGACAGTGCATTTTCATTAATCTGTGCTACGAACATGCTGTCTACGATGTTATACAGAGCCTGGATCATCATTGAGATGATCATGGGTAGTGCCATAGTAAATAGTAGTTTTGGAATGGGCATCGTTCCCATTTTGTTTTCCTGGTGTACAGTTTGTTCCATAAGAGCCTCCCTCGAATTAAGTAGTACGTAAAACGGATGTATATACTTCATATTTAAAATAAAATCACATCTGACTATAAATATGATAACGAACCTGAATATATATGTCAATGAAAGATGGGCTTGATTCGTAAAAATTGGTGCGCTATACTATAAGCTGCAAGGTAAAGGGATAATGAAAGTGGTATTACCATGAAAATAGAAATGGGGAAATAAATAATGAGAGAACAATTGACAAAAAGTGATGTGCAAAAAATAGAGGAAGAAATCGAACACCGGAAGCTGGTTATTCGCAAGGAGGCCATAGAAGCAGTAAAGGAAGCAAGGGCTCATGGGGACTTAAGTGAAAATTTTGAGTACCATGCTGCAAAGAAATACAAAAATCAAAATGAAAGCCGCATTCGTTATCTGGAGCGTATGTTAAGAACAGCAGAAATCGTATCGGACACTTCAAAAGAAGATGAAGTGGGAATCAATAATACAGTTGAAGTGCATTTTGAAGATGATGATGAGACGGAAGTATATCGTCTGGTAACTTCTATCCGGGGAAATTCTGTAAAAGGATTGATCAGCACAGAATCACCGATTGGAAAGGCAATCCTTGGAAAGAAGATTGGTGACCGGGTGTACGTAAAGGTCAACGAGAATGCAGGGTATTATGTGGTAATTAAATCAATTCAGAATACCCAGGATGACAGCCAGGATTCCATACGTGGATTCTAGAATGGAAATTAATAAATAAAAATAGAAATAAAATCAAAAAAGATGTTGACAAAATGAGAACCATGCGATAGAATAACTTTTGTCGCTGAAAAGAAATTCTTTTCATGACAAAACTTTATAAGTGCGGGTGTAGTTCAATGGTAGAACACTAGCCTTCCAAGCTAGATACGTGGGTTCGATTCCCATCACCCGCTTATGCGCGAGTGGCTCAGTTGGTGGAGCGCGACCTTGCCAAGGTCGAGGCCGCGGGTTCGAGTCCCGTCTCGCGCTCTTTACTAAGACGAGTCGTTGATTCGTCTTTTTTTGATTGTTAATTTGTACATAGGATGACTGATGAACCTGAATATAGTGATGATAGTTCAATTAACATATAGTAGAAAGAATAAGGTGAATGAGAAATGACAAGGCAGGAAAAAATCCGTAGAAGAAAAGCCGCCAGAAGGAGAAAAATAATTGCATTGATCATGGGGCTTTGCATTATAGTGTTACTTGCAGTGGCTGTTTTTCTTGTGATTAAAAATCGATCACAGGACGCAGAAAAAAAGAATGTGCAGGAAACACAATCAGAGAATAATGACAATACACATCTGGAAGATGCGTCAAATGATTCGGCAGAAGATACAGCAAATCAGGCAGAGACTGCAGAACCAGAGCCTGCAATGCTGGAACTGACAGAAACACAGAAGTATACGGGCGATTTGCTTTTGGTTAATGACCAGTATCCATATCATTTTGAAGAAAATGCGGATTCTCTTCAGTTGGTAAATATCAAAGAAGCACAGACAGTATCTTATGCGGTGAATAAAGAGGATATGCAGCTTGCTTTGAGGATTATGGCACCGTTGGATCAGATGATTGCAGCCTGCAACAGTGCACTGAATGTTACAACAACAGGAATCAGCAGTGCCTACCGTTCTATAGAATATCAGCAGTCCGTATATGATCAGTATGTGGCAGATTATGGACAGGAATATGCAGATGCCTATGTGGCAACACCGGGATATAGTGAACATCATACAGGACTTGCTATGGATCTGGGGATATACTATGAGGATGGAAGTGAGGGTAGTTTCTCAGAGAGTGAGAATGCAGTCTGGATGGAAGAAAATGCCTATCATTACGGGTTTGTTCGCAGATATAAGGAAAGTAAAGTGGCAATTACCGGGATTAATAATGAGGCGTGGCATTTCCGTTATGTAGGAATACCACATGCGACTTATATGAATAATAATGATTTGTGTCTGGAAGAGTATCTTGATTTATTAAAGACAACAACTACGCAGGAGACACCGCTTCAGATAGACTGTGAGACGGGTTCTTATCAGGTCTTTTATACAAATGCAGTGAGTATTCCACAGCCGGAAGGAACTTACGAGATATCAGGCAATAATTCAGATGGTTATATCATAACAGTATCCGTTGGATAAAAAAACTAGGAGATTTATGATGGAAAAAGAATTAATAGAACGCTATCTATATGCTGCTGGAAAGTATTTACCAAAAAAAGAGAGAGAACATATAAAAAAGGAAATCAGACAGGCTATTGAGGAACAGTGCAAACAGCTTCAGCAGAAAGAAGCCGATGTGTCGGAACAGGAGATAATTCGAAGAGTACTGGTTGATTTTGGCTCACCGGCGCAGGTCGCAGTGGAGTATTCCGGACGTGAAAATCAATACCTGATTGGACCTAAAAGGTATTTGCGTTACATATCAGTTCTACGATTGGTGTTGGGCTGTGTGGCAGCAGGGATACTTATAAGTGGAATTGTAACGATTGCGGCAGGAAGCCCTGTCCCCTGGTATACAGTTTTATGGGAGAATATCGGTGATATGATTTCTGCGATGATTATGGCTTATGGAATTGTGACACTGGTTTTTTCTCTTATGCAAAGACGTGGCAATAGTCATATTTTCTCAGATCCTCAGTTGGATGAACTTCCGGAGATCCCCCACAACAGGGAGAAGATACCGAAGCTTCCCTCTATATTGAGTATTGCTTTTATCATAGTACTTACTGCTATGATTTTACTGGTTCCGCAGTATTTGGCCTATGCGGTGCAGGGCAGTGTGAGAATTCCCATATTTCGAAGTGCAGTTATCCGGTCACATTGGACAACAGTGATTCTGATTGCAGCTATTGGAGTTGTTAAAGAATGTATTCGCCTGTATGATGGCAGGTACTCTATGAGAGTTGTAATTACATCTATAGCAGCCGACGCCTGCGAAATCGTCTTCTGTGCGAATTTACTTCTTATGGAACAGATTATTAATCCACAGTTTGTGCAGATATTAGAACAGATCCTGGCAAAGCTGCATTTGCAATGGGATGTGTTTACACAGAATCTGCCGGTATGGATTCTGGTGGCGATGTCTTTGATATATATATTGGATATGCTAGTAGCATTTGGCAAGGGTGTTCGATATGCCAGACACTAGTTTTCGTGGTACTATGACTGTGAACACGCATGGTGGACGGGCATGGAGAGCAGTTTGGTTGATTTAATTTGAAAAAAAGAGTATGATAGAAGATAATTTGATGGTGCATATATTATATATGGAGGTATTATTATGAAAGTATTATTAGTTAATGGAAGTCCGCATAAAAATGGCTGTACTTTTACGGCTTTGACAGAAGTTGCTTCAGAACTTGAAAAAGCAGGAATCGAGACAGAGATATTCCAGATGGGAAGTTCGAATATTCGCGGATGTAACGGATGCGGAGTGTGTGGACGCAATCAGAATGGACGTTGTGTACATGACGATGATGCAGTAAATGCGCTGCTTGAAAAAGCAGAAACATGTGATGGGTTTGTGGTAGGCTCGCCAGTTTACTATGCTTCTCCAAATGGTTCTCTACTGGCACTTTTAGACCGTGCTTTTTATGCGGGAAATAGTTTCGCTTATAAACCGGCAGCGGCAGTGGTTTCTGCCAGACGTGCAGGAACAACGGCTTCACTGGAAGTGCTGAACAAGTACTTTACAATCAGTAATATGCCGGTGGTATCTTCAAAGTATTGGCCGATGGTTCACGGAAACTGTGCCGAAGAGGCGAAGCAGGATCTGGAAGGTATGCAGATTATGCGTACACTGGGAAGGAACATGGCATGGCTGTTAAAGTCTATTGAAGCAGGCAGGAAGGCGGGAATAGAACTTCCACAGCCGGAAGAGGTAAATCAGAGGACGAACTTTATCAGATAGATATCTGAATAGATAATGAGAGAATAGAATTGAGGACAGAACATGAATATTTTAATTGCATATGCGGGCAAAACGGGTACAACTAAGACGTGTGCACATATGCTGGCAGATAAGCTGAACCGTGCCACAGTTGTGGATTTGAACAAAGAGAATATTAATCCGGAAAAATTTGAAATCATAGTTGTAGGCAGCAGCGTACGTATGGGAATGATTCAGAAGAGTCTTCAGAAATGGCTGAAGGAAAACTGGGAAGTTTTAAAACAGAGAAAACTGGCATGTTTTATCTGCAATGGATTTCTGGAGCAGGAAAAGCAGATACTGGCAGGAAACTTCTCCCAGGAGTTTATGGATCACGCATTCTATGTACGAAGCTTTGGCGGCGAACTGGATGTGAATAAATTAAAAGGATTCGATAAGTTTGTGGCAAAGAATGTAATGCGTTCTGCGCAGGGAAAAGCAATGGGAACACCGAAAATTCTGGAAGACCGTATTGCAGAACTGGCAAACGAGATTCTTGGACTTTAAATAAAAAAGCAGAAACATCCGTTGAAACCAGATTGGCATAAAACGGGTTGTTTCTGCTTTTTAAGTTCCATTATACTAAAAGAATATGATATAATATACGCGATGGCAATGAAGCGAAGCGGAATCGAGCTTGCACTGCAAAATAGTGCGAGCGCAAGAAAGGTTCGGCGTTGTGCTTGCACAAAAGCGGAACCATGGTAGGTAGTAGTGAGGTGAATAAAATGAAATTTGACATGCATACGCACACAAAAGAAGGTTCGCTGGATGCAAAGGCGGAATTGGTTTCCATTGCGAGGAAATTAAAAGAAAAAGGATTTCAGGGCATGCTGATAACTGACCATAATTCTTACAAAGGCTATCAGATGTGGGAGTATGTGAAGGAAAAGTATAAAGATCTGGAAGATTTTGTGATATTAAAGGGAATAGAGTATGATACAGTAGATGGAGGTCATATATTGGTTGTGCTGCCTGATCAGGTTCACTGCAAGTTATTGGAACTGCGAGGCATGTCAGTTAAGAAATTGGAAGAGCTTGTGCATGGCCTGGGTGGAATTCTTGGTCCGGCGCATCCCTACGGAACAGGTTTTTTTGCACTGATGCATAATTGGTATGTGCAGCGTCATCTGGATATTATCCCTAAGTTTGATTTTATAGAATCTTTTAACTCCTGTTCAGACAAAATTGCCAACAAACTGGCAAAGGAACTGGCAGCAAGATATAAAAAGCCTGAGTTTGCAGGGTCTGATGCACATCATCTCCGCAATCTGGGGACGGCATTTGTGGAGTTTACAGACAATATTACCTGTAACAACGATTTGATTCGTGCGATTCGAAGACGGCAGGGGATTTATGCCGGGAGCTGCGAAGATGATATAGAGTGGAATGAACCAAATAGAATTATCAGATGGATGGGAATAGTGGGGTACTGGATTTATAATAAGTTTGGTTCTCTGATGTATGCCTATTCCAGAATAAAGACACAGCGGCAGTATAAACATACGGTCGTATACCAGGACAAAGAAATGGAGAATAACGAATATGGCTATTAACAAAGCTGCAAAAGCAGTATTAAAGGCACTTTCTTTCCCGGATTTTGACTTGAAGGTTTCCAGAAAGCTGGCAAACATGAAAGCGGTGGATCCCTTGAAACTTTTATATAAAACCATTGATTACCAGGTTTATAATGGTGATTACGAAGTGCCTATGCGTATCTATATTCCGGATGAACATGTGAAAGCCGGTAAGAATATGGAACGCAATACATTTCCGGTACTGCTTTTTTTCCATGGAGGCGGATTTGTTACAGAGAGTGTAGATACTTACAATAAAGTATGCTGGAATCTGGCCAACAGTACAAATCATGTGGTAGTATCAGTAGATTACCGACTGGCGCCAGAACACCGCTTCCCTATTGGTATTGAGGATTGTTATGCAGCGGCTAAGGCTATATTCCAGGAACGCACGATTCTTAATGTGGATCCAGACAGGATTACCATCATTGGTGATAGTGCGGGCGGTAATATTACTGCAGTCCTGTGCCAGATGGCGAGAGACCGCGGAGATTTTACCCCAAAGAGACAGATACTGATTTATCCATGTACTGACAGTGATTATTCCGAACATTCCATACATCCATCGGTGATGGAGAATGGCACGGATTATCTTTTGACTAGAAAAGATATGGAAGAATATATGGATTTATATAAGAGCTGTGATGAGGATTTGGAAAATCCATATCTGGCACCCCTAAAAGCAAAAGATTTATCACATTTGCCAAAAACGCTGTTGATTACTGCACAGTATGACCCTTTAAGAGATGAGGGTGAGGCTTATGGAAAACGGCTTATAGAAGCGGGAAATGATGTAGAGATGCACCGGATTGATGATGCGCTGCATGGATTTTTTGCCCTGTCAACAAAGTATTTTCACGTAAAGGATACGTTGGAATATATTAATTCATTTTTAAGTGAGGTTTGGGAAGATGTTTCAATCCAGGAAGACAAGATGGAGGAAGCTGGAGAATGCTGCTAAGATATTCCCGGCAACCAGCAATAAGAAGGATGAGCGGGTTTTCCGCTTTGCCTGTGAATTAACAGAAGATGTTCAGGAAGAACCACTGCAGGAAGCACTTGATCGTACGATGCAGTCTTTTTCTCTGTTTTCCTGTGTGTTAAGAAAAGGCGTTTTTTGGAATTATTTTGAGGAATCCAATATTAAACCGGTAGTGCGTCAGGAATATAAGCCGGCATGCAGCAGGCTTTATGAGAGGGACAAACAATCCCTGTTATTTGAAGTCACATATTACAAAAAGAGGATTAACCTGGAAATCTTTCATGCCCTGGCAGATGGAACAGGAACCTTGCAATTTCTGAAATCTCTGGTATATCAATATCTGATGCAGGTACATCCCAAAGAAGTTCCGGGACCATTGACCAGACTGGACTTTGATGTAAGCGACCAGGAGAAGGCAGAAGACGGATTTCAGAAGTATTATGAGAAAGACACCAGTAAGATTAAGATTCCCAAGTATAAAGCGTATCAGTTTTCGAGTCCAAAGAGAGATGTGGGACAGTTAAAATTAATCGAAGGCCGAGTATCGGCAAAACAAGTAGTGGCACTTTCAAAGAAATACAATACTACAGTAACAGTGTTTTTGACAGCCGTATTCTTATGTGCGATTCAAAAGGAGATGAGCCAGCGTGACAAGAAGAGACCGGTAGCTCTGATGATCCCGGTTAATCTTAGAAACTTTTTCCCTTCAGAATCTGTGCGCAATTTCTTCGGGTGGATTGATATCGGTTATGATTTTAAATATAAAAGTGCTGCATTGGAGGATGTTATAACCTATGTGGCGGCTTTTTTTAAGAAAGAGATTACCAAAGAGCGCATGGCAGTGCGCATGAATGGGCTGGTGGGATTGGAACAGAATATATTCATGAGAATTATTCCGCTGGAAATAAAATTATTCTTCATGCAGCTGGGAACCTTTAGCAGCATGTCAGCTGATACAGCAGTATTTTCCAATGTGGGCCGGATTCAGATGCCGGAGGAATGCAGTCCCTATATTAAATTGTTTGATATATTTACCAGTACACCAAAGATAGAACTTTGTATGTGCTCTTATCAGGATGAGATGGTTCTTAGTTTTACGACGGCTTATGAAGACGTGAATATATTCCGTAATTATTTTCGAATGTTGACAAAACAGGGTGTGGAAGTAGAGATTACTTCCCTTCCGGAATAGGAGGCGCGTATGTTATATTGTGAGAAATGTAAAGTGACAGTTCGCTCTAAACATGACCGATGCCCCCTGTGTCAGGGTGAGTTAGCCGGTGCTTATGAAGAAAATGAGAGGATTTTTCCGGTAGTAGAAGCAGAGAAGACACCATATCCCATGATTCACCGGATTATTGCCTTTGCGGCAATTGCAGTATGTGTTATATGTGTGGCAGTAAACTGGATTGTGACGCCTCATTACCGTTGGTCCTGGTATGTGGTTGGAGCTACTATATGTACCTGGATTGTGGTAAATGTGGGAATTGCCAAAAGGAAGAATCTCATGAAGAATACACTCTGGCAGCTGCTTATTATAGAGGTACTTCTTGCAGCGTGGGATGGATTCTTAGGATGGAATCGCTGGTGGGTGAATTTTTTCTTCCCTATCGGTATACTTCTGGCTTTTGTGGTAATGCTGACGATTACGATTGTGTGGAAGCTGAGCTCGCCGCAGTACATGATTTATCTGCTGGCAGTTAATGTGACCGGTTGTATTCCAATAATTCTGCTGTTGACCAGAGCAGTGACCACTCCACTGCCATCGGTTATCTGTGCGGCAGTTTCTATTTTAAGTCTTGCGGCATTTTTTATATTTCAGCGCAGGGCAGTTATCAGTGAGATACACAAGAAATTTCATATATAAAATAAAACATCAAAGGAGACAATATTATGTGGGCAAAAGAAAGCGTATTGTATCAAATCTATCCGTTAGGATTCTGTGGAGCACCTCATGAAAATGATGGGAAATTAGTATCGAGAATTACAAAAGTTATGGAGTGGACAGATCATTTCCAGGAATTGGGTATTTCTGCAGTTTTATTTAATCCTATCTTTGAATCCGACCGTCACGGTTATGACACCAGAGATTACCGGACTTTAGATGTTCGTTTGGGAACGAATGAAGATTTTAAGAAAGTTTGTGAGGATTTACACGCACACGGAATCAAAGTAATTTTGGATGCTGTATATAATCATGTGGGAAGAGGATTCTGGGCATTTGCAGATGTTCTTCAAAATAGAGAAAATTCTCCATATAAAGATTGGTTTTATATTAATTTTGGCGGTAATAATGGTTATAATGACGGTTTATACTACGAGGGCTGGGAAGGTCATTACGAATTAGTAAAACTGAATCTTCAGAATCCGGCTGTAGTGGACTACCTGTTAGAAAGTACTAAGTTCTGGATGGAAGAATTTGGTATCGACGGTCTTCGCCTGGATGTGGCTTATATGGTGGATCGCGAGTTTATGAAACGTCTTCATTACTTTACAAGAGAAATAAATGAGGAGTTCTTCCTGCTGGGAGAGATGCTCTTCGGCGATTACAAGCAGATTGTAAATAATGATATGCTGGACAGTGCAACGAATTATGAGTGTTATAAGGGGCTGTTCTCAAGCTTTAACGACAAAAACCTATTTGAGATTGCCCATTCGCTTAACCGCCAGTATGGTGGGGAACAGTGGTGTCTGTATCGTGGCTTAAATCTAATGAACTTCGTGGATAATCATGATGTATCCAGAATTGCAACAATTTTAAAAGACAAGAAGCATCTGCCACTGGTATATGCAGTTATGTTTGGCATGAATGGTATCCCATGTCTCTATTATGGAAGTGAGTGGGGTATCGAGGGAGATAAGAACAAGGGCGATGATGATTTGAGACCTTGTATCGAGAAACCGGAAGAAAATGAATTGACAGAAACGATCAAGCAGCTCATCAAGATTCATAAAGCAAGTCCGGCATTGTGCTATGGCGATTACAGAAATGTCATGATTCAAAATCAGCAGCTGGTTATGGAGCGTAAATGTGATTCGGAACGTGTCTTAGTAGCAGTGAATTTATCTGACCAGCCATGTACGATTCACTTTGACGCACAGGTGGGAGAAGGAATTGATTTATTTACAGAAGAGTCTGTATCATTTACCGGAGCTTATGATATGCCGGCATATAGCTTTTATTACTGGAAGGTAAAATAGCAGTTTCATAGCAGACAGATTAGAAACTATGAGTTTGTTATTGGCAGATTAACAGAGCATATTAAACAGGATATCAAAGCAGACAGCATAAATAGTATTGCAGAGATTGTAGGGAGCAGCAGATGGAAAAATTTAGTTGTACGCATAAAGCACAGTATTATGAGACCGATCAGATGGGTATTGTACATCATTCAAATTATATCCGCTGGTTTGAAGAGGCACGGACAGAACTTCTTCGCCATATTGGATATCCATATAAACGAATGGAAGAGGAAGGTATTATCTGCCCGGTACTTAGTGTGGAGTGTCAGTACCGGTCTATGGTTCATTTTGAAGATGTAGTTCTAATTGAGCCGGTTGTTGAGAAATTTAATGGTATAAAACTGTTTTTAAAATATGAGATATATGACAGCGAAACAGGGGAACTGCGCACCACGGGAAAAAGCGTGCACTGTTTCTTGAATGAACAGGGGCAGCCGGTATCTTTAAAGAAGACAAAACCGGATTTATATGATACACTGATACAGGCTATGGAAGCTGGAAAATCAGAAGCATAGTTAAACGGGCTGCAGACAGCAGGTATGTTAGCGTACCTGGAAGAATATGCAGTTATAATGAATTGATAAAGACCATGAAGTAGTAAATATGAGAAAGAAGGTGAAGCTGTGGTTGAATTAGATCAATTTAAATATACGTTGAATTCGTATGTAGAACCATTAGTGGAAGTGAGGGATTCACTTTGACCTGGCTAACAAAGAGCAAAAAATCCAGGAATTAGAGCGTGAGATGGAGGCTCCGGACTTTTGGGACCAGCCAGAGAGAGCGCAGGAAATGATGAAACAGTTAAACTCCCTTAAATCCGATGTGGAGACTTATGAAAAACTCATAACCGAAAAAGAGGACATGGAGACATTAATCGAGATGGGATATGAGGAAAATGATGAATCGCTCATACCGGAGATTCAGGAATTGTTAAATCAGTTTGAAATCAATTTTGAGAGTATTCGAATAAAAACTCTGCTGTCAGGAGAATATGACAGCAATAATGCAATTGTAAAATTAAATGCAGGAGCAGGCGGAACAGAGTCCTGTGACTGGGCCAGCATGCTGTACCGCATGTACACCAGATGGTCAGAAAAACATGGATTTACCATTGAAGTGCTGGATTATCTGGATGGAGATGAAGCGGGTATCAAGTCCGTGACTTTCCAGGTGAATGGTGAGAATGCATATGGCTATCTGAAATCAGAAAAAGGAGTACACCGTCTGGTTCGAATTTCGCCATTTAATGCAGCAGGCAAACGCCAGACTTCCTTTGTATCCTGTGATGTCATGCCTGATATTGAGGAAGATTTAGATATCGAAATCAAGGATGATGAGATTCGAATTGATACTTATCGTTCTTCAGGTGCCGGTGGACAGCATATTAATAAGACTTCTTCTGCGATTCGTATTACCCATCTGCCTACCAATACCGTAGTGCAGTGCCAGAATGAGCGTTCACAGTTCCAGAATAAGGACAAGGCTATGCAGATGCTGAAAGCCAAACTTTTCCTCTTAAAACAGCAGGAAAATATGGAAAAACTGTCCGGTATCCGTGGAGATGTTACAGAAATCGGATGGGGTAACCAGATTCGTTCTTATGTAATGCAGCCATACACTATGGTCAAAGACCACAGAACCAATGAAGAGAGCGGCAATGTGGATGCAGTTATGGACGGAGATTTAGACTCTTTTATCAATGCATACCTAAAGTGGATTGCACTGTCAAAAAAACAATCTTAAACGCTTGCATTCAACGCTTTAATGTGTTAATATCTTCGTTGTGAGTACAAATGTATTCCGTGAGCGAACAAAGGTGGTGCACATGAAAGAAAAGACAAAATACTTTGTCGTGAAGGAAAAAGCGGTTCCGGAAGTACTGCTTAAAGTGGTGGAAGCCAAGAAACTGTTGGACACAGAAAAGGTGATGACAGTTCAGGAAGCTACCGAGCAGGTAGGAATCAGCAGAAGTTCATTTTATAAGTATAAAGATGACATTTTTCCTTTTCACGATGATGCCAAGGGAAAAACCGTTACGTTTATTATCCAGATGGATGATGAGCCAGGACTATTATCTATGGTGCTGGGAGCTGTTGCAGAGCATTCCGGTAATATTCTGACCATACATCAGAGTATTCCAATTAACGGAATTGCAACTTTGACACTCAGTATTGATATACTTCCTGCTAAGGGAGATGTGGAAGCCATGATTCATAAGATTGAAAGCCTTGACGGTGTTCATTATTTAAAAATATTAGGTAGGGAGTGATACGGATGATAAGCATAGCAGTATTGGGTTACGGAACAGTAGGTTCCGGAGTAGTAGAGGTAATTAATACTAATCAGGCAAGCATTAATAAGAAAGCTGCCGAAGAAATCAACATTAAGTACGTATTAGATTTGAGAGATTTTCCCGGAGATCCTGTTCAGGATAAGATTACTCATGATTTTGAGGATATCATCAATGATCCGGAGATTCAGATTGTAGTAGAGGTTATGGGTGGATTACATCCGGCTTATGAATTTACAAAAAGAGCCTTAGAGGCTGGTAAGAGCGTATGTACCTCCAACAAAGAGCTGGTTGCGCAGCACGGTTTGGAATTACTTGAGATCGCAAAATCAAAAGATATCAATTATCTGTTTGAGGCAAGCTGCGGAGGCGGTATTCCAATTATCCGTCCATTGAATTCTTCTCTTACAGCAGATGAAATCGATGAGATTACTGGTATCTTAAATGGTACAACCAACTATATCTTAAGCAAGATGACCACAGATGGTTCTGACTTTGACGTGGTATTAAAAGACGCCCAGGACAAAGGGTATGCAGAACGCAATCCGGAAGCTGATGTGGAAGGATATGATGCCTGCAGAAAAATCGCGATTCTTTCTTCTTTGGCATATGGCTGTCACGTGGATTTCTCTGATATTTACACAGAAGGAATTACCAAAATCACAGCAACAGATATCAAATATGCGAAGAAATTAGGATACAGCATCAAATTACTGGCTACCAGTAAGAAAATCGGAGATAAATTCTATGCTATGGTATGCCCGGCTTTCGTCGGCCAGGACAGCCCATTATATAGTGTTAATAATGTATTCAATGCAATCTTTGTACATGGCAATGTCTTAGGAGATGCCATGTTCTACGGAAGCGGAGCAGGAAAATTGCCAACAGCAAGTGCTGTAGTAGCGGATGTAGTAGACTGTGCAAAACATCTTCACCGCAACATCATGATGAGCTGGAGCAGCAAGCGCCTGGAACTTATGGATGTGAAGCAGGTAGAGAGCCGTTTCTTCGTAAGAAAAGCAGGAAGCTTAACTGCAACACTTTCTGACGTGGAAGCAATCTTTGGACCGGTTGAACCAATCGGACTGGCAGATGTGACAGATGAATTTGCATTTATCACACCAGAGATGAATGAGGAGACCTTTAAAGAAAAAGCGAAACAGCTTGGAGGATATATCAGCCGTATTCGAATCAAAGACTGATAATTGAGGAGATTATTATGAAATATATCGTAGTATTAGGAGACGGTATGGCAGATGAGCCTATCGCCGCATTAGATAATCAGACGCCTTTACAGTACGCTAAGACACCGATGATGGATGAGTTATCCAAAGTATCCGAAATCGGACTGGTACATACGATTCCGGAAGGCATGAAGCCGGGAAGTGATACAGCTAACTTATCTGTTATCGGATATGATCCAAGACAGTATTATACGGGCCGTTCACCACTTGAAGCTTTAAGTATCGGAGTAGATATGAAGGATACTGATGTAGCACTTCGCTGCAACATCGTGACTCTTTCTGAGGAAGAGCCTTATGAAGAGAAGACTATTATCGATCATAGCTCTTCAGAAATCAGTACAGAGGATGCAGCTGTTTTACTGAAAGCAGTCTGTGAAGAATTGGAAGATGAGACCTATCAGTTCTATGTGGGTACCAGCTACCGTCACTGCCTTATCTGGGCAGAGGGACAGGTTGTGGAATTAACAGCACCTCATGATGTGCTGGGACAGGTGATTGGACAATATCTGCCGACAGATGACAAACTTCGCTGGATGCAGAAGAGAAGTTATGAAATACTTTCCAAACATCCACTGAATCTGGAACGAAAGAAACAGGGATTAAATCCTGCCAATAGTTTCTGGTTCTGGGGAGCAGGAACAAAACCGGCGCTGTCTTCTTTTGAAGAGACATTTCATAAAAAAGGTGTCATGATTTCTGCTGTGGATTTATTAAAAGGAATTGCAGTGGGAACCGGACTTCATAATATTGAGGTAGAGGGCGCTAATGGCGGACTTCATACAAATTATGAAGGAAAGGCACAGGCAGCTGTGGATGCACTTTTAAAGGAAGGTTATGATTTCGCATACATACATGTGGAAGCACCGGATGAGATGGGACACCAGGGCAGTATGGAACGTAAGGTTCAGGCTATTGAGTATCTGGATGAACGTGTCATTCGCTATGTGAAGGAACGTATGGATAAGTCGGGAGAAGAGTATAGGATTCTGGTATTGCCGGATCATCCAACCCCAATCTGTGTCCGCACGCACACTTCTGATGCAGTTCCATATCTTTTGTATGATAGTTCCAATCTGCAGAATCATACATGGAATTATAATGAAGCCGAAGCTAAATCAAGCGGTAATGATATTGCAAAAGGCTGTGAAATTATGGAACATCTGTTTCACGAATAAGATATCTTATAATACGAAGATAAAATAATTTGGAGGACGTTATGCTAATAGTTAAAAAATTTGGCGGTACTTCTGTAGCAAATAAAGAAAGAATCTTTAATGTAGCCAGAAGATGTATCGAAGATTACCAAAAAGGAAACGATGTAGTTGTTGTATTATCCGCTATGGGTAAATACACAGATGAATTGATTGCAAAGGCTGAGGATATCAACCCTAAGCCACCAAAAAGAGAGATGGATATGTTATTTACCATTGGAGAGCAGATGTCTGTTTCCCTGATGGCTATGGCGATGGAATCTTTGGGAGTACGTGCTGTATCTCTGAATGCATTTCAGGTAGCTATGCATACCACCAGCACTTATGGTAATGCAAGATTAAAAAGAATCGACAGCGAGCGTATCCGCCATGAGCTGGATGATCGTAAGATTGTTATCGTTACCGGTTTCCAGGGCGTAAATAAATTTGATGATTATACCACTTTGGGAAGAGGTGGTTCCGATACAACCGCCGTTGCTTTAGCAGCAGCACTCCATGCAGATGCATGCGAGATCTATACAGATGTTGATGGTGTATTCACCGCAGATCCGAGACTTGTTAAGAATGCACGTAAATTAGATGAAATCACTTATGATGAGATGTTAGATTTGGCTACTCTGGGTGCTGGTGTACTGCACAATCGTTCTGTAGAGATGGCTAAAAAATATGGTGTACAGTTAGTGGTACGTTCAAGTTTGAATAATTCAGAAGGAACCGTAGTGAAGGAGGATGTTAAAGTGGAAAGAATGCTGATTAGTGGAGTTGCATTAGATAGAGATGCAGATAGAATTGCTGTTATGGGACTTAAGGATGAACCGGGTATTGCATTTAAGTTATTTGACTGCCTGGCTAAGAAGAATATCAATGTAGATGTTATTCTCCAGTCTATCGGACGTCACAACACGAAGGATATCTCTTTCACTGTTTCTGATAAAGATGTGGATGATGCTATGGCTGTTATCGAAGCTAACAAGGCTAGATTGAATTTTGAAGATGTTCAGTGCAGCAAGGATGTAGCTAAGCTGTCTATCGTTGGCGCTGGTATGATGTCTAATCCTGGTGTCGCTGCTAAGATGTTTGAGTGTCTGTTTAATGAGGATATTAATATTAATATGATTTCTACTTCGGAGATTCGTGTTACTGTTCTGATTAATGAGAAGGATGCTGAGAGAGCTATTAATGCTGTACATGATGCTTTTGGGTTGAGTGAATAGATTTTAGATTGTCTTTTGGATTGTCTTTTTCGGGAGGGTGTCGCTGCAGGGTGGCACTTGGCGCCATTGTGAGAAGAATGGATGTACCTGTGCAGCGTAGGACGCACCTGTGTAGCGTAACCTGTATGTCATGTGAGAATGGATGTACCTGCATAGGATGTACCTGCATAGGACGCACCCGTACGCCATGTGAGACTATGGAGGGCGTGAGAACCGTGGAAGGCTGTGAAAAAGGGATGCCACACTAGAACGCAGGCAACGCTTCGTCAAACTATCTGCTAACAACGTCTAAGGCGCTCGGGAGAGTCCTCGCGCCTAAGTCATTGTAAGCAGAGGATTTTGACTACGCTAAGTGCGCTTGCTGAATTGTTCTAGCATGGCATCCCTTTTTCACAGCCTTCCACGGTTCTCACACCCTCCATAGTCTCACATGGCGTACGGGTGCTGGTTGTTCAGAAATGTTATGTAGTTTAGAACGTTGCGTGGAAATTTGCCAGGTAAAAGAGCAGGAGAAGTACGTGTCAAAATGACAAAAGTCGAGAAATGACACGTAAAAGAGTTGGAGAAGTACGTGCCAAAACAGCAAAAGTCGAGAAATGACACGTAAAAGAGTTGGAGAAGTACGTGCCAAAACAGCAAAAGTCGAGAAATGACACGTAAAAGAGTTGGAGAAGTACGTACCAAAACAGTAAAAGTCAGAAATAAACACGTAAAAATGTTGGAAAAGTACGTGTCAAAAGGGCAAAAATAAGGAAATGACACGTAAAAGAGTTGGAGAAGTACGTGTCAAAATGGTAAAAGTCAGGAAATGACACGTAAAAGAGTTGGAGAAGTATGTGCCAAAATAGTAAAAGTCAGGAAATGATACGTAAAAGTATTGGAGAAGTACGTATCAAAAAAACATAAGTCAAAATTTAAAATGTAAAGTGCTGAAAAAGTACATATCAAATGGTCAGATTGTAGATTAGATTTAACGATTCCAAATAAAGAGGTAAAATATATTTACAATAGCACGATTATGGCGTGGATGAAAGAACGGCTTGTAAAAACAGATTTTGTATCAGGCAATAATTGATGGGGACACAGAGGTTATAAGTACACAGATTTCAGATGTATTGATGTCCACAATCAGTTATTATGACTCCAGGACAGAAGCTTTCTATCATGGATTGATGGCCGGTATTTTACAAAATATGAACAATTACTATCTGGAATCAAATCAGGAATCTGGGAACGGGAGATCGGATTTGATTGTGCGATATAATAGTCTTCGAGGAATTGCAGTTATTATGGAATTTAAGTACAGCAAGCGGTACCTGGATAGGGAAAAGATGCAGATGTAGCATTAGAACAGATTGAGAAGGAAAGATATGATGAGAGACTGCGTCAAGAGGGATATCAGAATATCGTGAAGTATGGTCTGGCGTTTTACCGGAAGGAATGCCTTGTGAAAAAATTAAGAATGTATCTTTGTGAAAATCAATATTTTGATGAAATATAAAAAGATAAACTCCCAAATTGGTGTTGGAGATGTACTAGATCCTAGTAAATGGAGGAAGCATTAGCAATATTCATATTGCCAATGCTTCCTCCATTAATACGTTGAATCTATAAGAATAATTAATTAAAATTGCTGAGAATCATCAGTATCCTGAGATGATGTCTCACTATTACCGTCTTCATTTTCAGAATTAAGTTCTGGTGAAACTGGTGCATCTGGCTGTTGTGGTTCCGGATAAACCTGTTGATATCCATTTTTATCTTCATAAGTAGGTGGAAAATCATTGCTGTCGGGATTGGTTGGCGCGAAACCGGTATTGTCCTGATAAGGCTGCTGGTATCTGTCTGAATCTTGATAAGACTGCTGATATCCACCTGGTTCTTCATAATGCGGGCGGTCTAATTCGCCGGTCACATCCAGATAGAAATAAGTGGTGGTGGCAGCCATGTAAGGAACCAGCCAGAGCAATCCGATATAACAGGTAAACATGGAAAGAATCATCCATCCGATGAAGGATAGATAGATGTAGATCATCCTGCCCTTATTTCCGCGCATCAGTTGGAAGCTTGTTTTCATGGATTCGATTGCTCCCATATCCGGGTTGTCTAAGAGGAGCTGGATGGACAGGGTAAATCCCAGTGTCAATATCACTGCAATGATAGCTCCAATAAGCGAGAAAACAGAGGATAATAAGGACAAACCGATATTTAATTCATCGCTTATGGTAACTAATACACTGCAGATAGTTCCCGGAAGTCCGCATACCAGACCTACCAGCATAAGCAGGAAAGAAACAACGATAAAGCGGTCCGGATGATGTTTAAATGCATAGAGTAAATCTCCGGTGCTGGTGCTTTTAGCCCGGCAGAAGTTTAGCAGAAGATAATTATATCCTGCTGAAAAAATGGTAAATACAAGGCTGATAATTAACATTATCCCTTCACTTAAGGCGAAAGTAATGATATAGTTTGTATCAGAAGAACTTGCACTTGGTACCACGATTACAGTGGTAACGATAAGTGAGACGATGGTCATTCCTAATATTAATAAAAGGAAAGCACCAATGGGAAGCCCCCAATGTCCATTTAGACGGGCACGGGCTAATTTTTTTAGTTCGGCTGAGGATCGTTTCATGATATTCTATCTCCGTTCTAGATTATTTGTGTGTAATATATACAGGAGGCAATATGAAAACATCAACATTATCACAGGAAAATCAAAATTTATATTGGATAGGCTGGTGTCTGCTGGGTGTCGGCTTCTGCCTGATACTTATACAGCAGATGCTGCATGTATCTATATTAGGAATGTTTCCGGAGTGTATGATGCGCCATTATCTGGGACTTTACTGTCCGGGATGCGGCGGTACAAGGGCTGTTGTGACACTTCTTCAAGGTGATATCAGAAGCAGTCTTCATTTCCATCCGGTTATTCTCTACACCGTTATATTGTATCTCTGGTTTATGATTTCTAATACGATTCAGATAGCATCCAAAGGAAAAATTGCCATTGGATTAAAATACAGAAATCTCTATGTATATATTGCATTGGTTATTGTTTTGATAAATTGGATATTTAAAAATTATATGCTGATTCGTTATGGAGTTACACTTACCGGTGGTCTGTCCTGAATTAGAAGATTAAAAATCAGGCAGTCGTATCAGCAGAATGTGGTGATTATCTTACAGTTCGTTTCCAGCAGAACTGCCGGAATCAGTACTGTTGCTTCCGTCATCAAAGTAGTAAGAACCACCATTGTCATAATCATTGCCATAATCATAGTCGAAATTATAGCTGTCACCTAAATACTGGTCCAGATAATCTTCCATAAATTCCTCGATTCCCTGTTCCGTGGTGAAATCATAATTTTGAAAAGCACTGCCAAGAGCAGCCACAACGGAAACCAGACTTACAATCGAAATGATTACTGTCAGAACCAGACTTCCTATAGAAAGCCCCAATCCTACTTTTGCATTGGTACTCATTCTGCCGGCACCGCGGGACAGCGCTGCAAAAAGAATAGCGAGAGCTGCAAAGAGAAAACCACATCCACAACATAAAAATACCAGAGAACAGATACCCATAACAAGGGCGGCTGTCGCCATTCCATTTTTCTCTGGCAGTGGGGCGGAATAATTCATATTTCCTTCCATATAATACCTCCATTTAGTTTACTTATCTTACATTTTAGCACGTTGATATATGTAGCACAAGCGAGAAATTAGATATGCATATCATGGGATGTACGCCAGTGGCTGATAGAATTGACGTAGATGTGGGAAACTGGTACAATCATGAAAGTGAATAAAATGGTTTTTAGGAGGAAGTTATGGATATCATACAGGCATTAACCCAGGAATTGAAAGTACAAAAATGGCAGGTAGAAGCTGCTGTAAAATTAATAGATGAGGGAAATACAATTCCCTTTATTTCCAGATATCGTAAAGAGGTAACCGGTACTTTAGATGATGAGCAGCTTCGTAATTTATACGAGCGTCTCACATATCTTCGTAATCTGGAAGAGAAAAAGCAGCAGGTTTTAGGCAGTATTGAGGAACAGGGCAAACTAACAGAAGAACTTAGAAAGCAGATTGAAGCAGCTGCGACCTTAGTGGTTGTGGATGATTTATACCGCCCATACAGACCAAAGAGAAGAACCAGAGCAACTATCGCCAAGGAGAAGGGATTAGAGCCATTGGCGAATATCATATCACTTCAGATGACGGATAAGGCGATAGAAGAAGAGGCGAAGGAATTTCTCTCAGAAGAAAAAGAAGTGAATACAGTTGAAGAGGCTATTGAAGGGGCTAAGGATATCATCGCAGAGCATATCTCTGATGAGGCGGATTACCGTATCTTTATTCGTAAGAAAACAGTTCAGGCTGGAAAAATCATATCTGTTGCCAAGGATGAGAAGGAACAGTCTGTATATGAGATGTATTATGACTATGAAGAGCCTATTTCAAAAGTTGCAGGACACAGAACCCTTGCCCTAAATCGTGGTGAGAAGGAAAAATTGTTAAATGTCAAGATTCTTGCGCCAGAGGAAGATATTATTCGCTACCTGGAAAAAAAGGTAATTACCAGAGATAATAAACACACAACACCTGTTTTAAAAGCTGTTGTGGAAGACAGCTACAAACGTCTGATAGCACCTGCCATTGAGAGAGAAATACGTAACGATATGACTGAAAAAGCAGAAGAGGGCGCTATTAAAGTATTTGGAAAAAATTTAGAGCAGCTTCTTATGCAGCCTCCAATTATGGGACAGGTGGTCCTGGGATGGGATCCGGCTTTCCGTACGGGCTGTAAACTGGCAGTAGTAGATCCCACAGGAAAGGTTTTGGATACCACGGTTATCTATCCCACTGCTCCAACTTCAGAAGCGAAGATTGCAGCAGCTAAGGAGACATTGAAGAAGCTTATCCGCAAGTATCATGTAACTCTTTTCTCCGTAGGAAATGGAACGGCTTCCCGTGAGTCAGAGCAGATTATTGTGGAACTTTTTAAGGAAATTCCAGAAAAGGTACAGTATGTGATTACAAATGAGGCAGGAGCATCTGTATATTCTGCAAGTAAATTGGCAACAGAGGAGTTCCCGAATTTTGATGTTGGTCAGAGAAGTGCGGCATCTATTGCCCGTCGTGTACAGGATCCTCTTGCTGAACTGGTAAAAATCGATCCTAAATCCATCGGTGTAGGACAGTATCAGCATGATATGAACCAGAAAAAATTGGGAGAAGCATTAACAGGTGTAGTGGAAGATTCTGTTAATAAAGTCGGCGTGGATTTAAATACAGCATCCGCTTCCCTGTTGGAATATATTTCCGGAATATCCAAAGTGATTGCGAAGAATATCGTAACTTACCGTGAGGAAAATGGAAGATTTACCAGTCGTCGTGAATTGCTCAAAGTAGCAAAACTAGGACCAAAAGCATATGAACAGTGTGCAGGATTTACCAGAATTCCAGGAGGGAAGAATCCATTAGATGCCACCAGCGTGCATCCGGAAAGTTATGAAGCAGCGACAAAATTATTGAAAAAGCTCGGATTTACCGCTTCTGATATCGGAACCAGTGGACTTACCGGCATATCACTTATGGTCAAGGACTATAAGAAGATGGCCGAGGAACTGGAAATCGGTGAGCCAACACTTAGAGATATTGTAAAAGAATTGGAAAAACCGGGACGTGACCCTCGTGATGAGATGCCGAAACCGATTCTTCGTACAGATGTACTGGATATGAAGGACTTGAAAGAAGGCATGATTTTAAAAGGAACCGTACGTAATGTAATTGACTTTGGAGTGTTTGTAGATATCGGAGTACATCAGGATGGACTGGTGCATATTTCTCAGATTACAAATAAAAAGTTTATCAAACATCCATTGGAAGTCTTAAGTGTGGGGGATATTGTAGAGGTTAAGGTCTTAAGCGTGGATATTAAAAAGAAGAGAATCGCTTTGACCATGATTATCTAATAAGAACACTTAGGAGAAATTAAATTATGAAAAAATTAATTGGTATTATTGCAGTCTTTTTGCTGGCAGTTGGTCTGCTGGCAGGATGTGAAAGCAAGAAAGATACATCTGTGACGGAAACAACCGGCAGTCAGACGGAGACGCAGGGTGAGTCCGGTACAACGGCTTCGGGCAGTGACGGAGAAGGTTTAGTGGTAGAAGAGACAGGCTCGGCAGATTCGGCAAATGACGAAGTTGGCACAGCTGAGGGCGACAGCCATGACGAAGTAGTAAAAGCGGATCCAGCGCAGAAGGGCAGTGTAGAGACTGCAGCGGGAGGAATTGCAGTAATTGATGAAACGGAATTGATAGTCTATGTTGATTCTGCATTGGAAGAAGCTTTTGAGAAGGGAATTGTCACAACTTATAACATAAGCCAGCCAAAAGTGAAGATAGAAGTAAAATCGGATTCCACTGCTAAATTATTGAAAAAAATAAAGAAGGGTACAGAATGTGATCTATTCTTCTATAAAGATTCCAGCAAGATGGATGACTTTGAAAAAAAAGATTTTGTTAAAAAGGGAACTTCGGTAGAGCTGCTGGATAGCCCTCTTTATACGCTTGTACTGTTAGCTCATGGAGATGAAAAGGATATACAGACCATAGCGGCTAATGATTTTTTTGAGTTTTTACTTTCAGAAGAAGCTATGAGCATCTTTGCAGATTATGGATTCTCAGAACATGTTAATGAATAATCACAGAAAGAAGTGGTGACGTATGCAGAATTTAATTACGATAGCATTAGAAGAATTGAGAAATGGAAATTCAGTGGAATGGGTAACAATTGTTCGTGCCAGCGGTTCTATTCCCAGGGGCGCAGGTTCCAGGATGCTGGTGCTTTCTGATGGGAACTTTCATGGAACAATCGGTGGTGGAAAGCTTGAGTATGAGGCATACAAATTAGCACATAGTTTACTGCTTCAAGCGGAGTCTCAGCTGAAGGAATATACACTGGAAGCGAAGATGGCTTCGGAACTTGGCATGGTATGCGGCGGCAATGAGACGGTGTATTTGCAATATATGGCACCAACTACAGAAAATATAGAATTGTGTGAGGCTATTGAACATGCCTGCAGACAGAATACCAGGTATTGGCTGTCTACAAGAATAAGCGAACAAAATGGGAAGAGTTGGGAGATGCAGGTGTTAAGCCAGCCAATCGATAAGATTCCGGTAGAAAATGGTGTAAACCCTTACCCTTATTATGGACAACTGGATGGTGAGACATATTTTGTGGAAAATCTTACGCATCTGGGGACTGTGTATGTGTTTGGCGGCGGTCATGTTGCCCAGGCTTTAGTTCCTGTCCTTTCCAGAGTAGAGTTTTCCTGCGTGGTTTTAGATGATCGGGAGGAATTTGCATCTGAGGAATTATTTCCTACAGCCAGTAAGGTGGTTGTATGTGATTTTAAAAAACTGGAAGAATCTGTGGATATTACTGCTAATGATTATGTAGTGATTATGACACGTGGACATCTGTGTGACTTTGATGCACAGGAGTTTTCACTGCGCAGGCATCCTTATTATGTGGGAGTTATGGGAAGCAGAAAGAAAATTGCTTTTGTGACGAAAAAGTTGTTGGAGACTGGTATACCGCTGGAAGATATTCAGAGCTGCCATATGCCAATTGGAACGGATATTGGGGCAGAGACGCCGGATGAACTGGCGATTAGTGTTGCGGGAGAATTGATTGCTATGCGTGCGAAGAAGAGAAAAGAGGCTTGATTTATGGGAGATGAATTAAAGAAGCTGACTCATTTTGATGGGGCAGGTAATGCGATTATGGTTGATGTGGGGGATAAGAAGGTTACACGCAGGGAGGCTGTAGCTACTGGAAATATCCGGGTGAGCAAAGAGGTGTTGGAGGCTGTGGTGAATGGAACTTCTAAGAAGGGGGATGTTCTTGGAGTTGCCAGAGTTGCGGGGATTATGGCGGTGAAGCAGACTTCGAATCTGATTCCTATGTGTCATACGCTTTTGATTGAGAAGTGCAGTGTGGATTTTGAAATTGAGGAAGAGAGACTTGAGATTTGCGTGTTTTGCAGAGTGATGATTGACGGGAAGACTGGGGTGGAGATGGAAGCTCTGACTGGGGTTAGTGTTGCTTTGCTGACGATTTATGATATGTGTAAGGCGATTGATAAGAGGATGGAAATTGGCGGGGTGCACCTTGTGGAGAAACACGGGGGGAAGAGTGGGGATTTTGTTTATTAGGATGGTGGGACGGCACAAAAAGCAATCGCCATCCCACACCAGCTCGGCCCTGTGCAGACACCAGCGCACAAAAGAAAGCTTCGGGCACTAAGTTCTACTAGAATAAATAGCAGCCAGGAATGTTGAACCAACCACATTCGATGTATTTTCTGATGAAAATCCATCTCAAGTGGTTTTGAAATTGGGTTTTGTGAACCCAATTTCATCAACTTTCCTGGCTGCTATTTATTCAAGTAGAACTAAGTGCCCTGCGTAATTTCTTTTGTGCGCTGGTGTCTGCACAGGGCCGGGCTGGTGTGGGATGGCGATTGCTTTTTGCGCCTGGGTGTTGGAGACGGGAGGCGATGAGGAAGGGCTGGATTTGTGGGTGGTGGTCAGGCCGCCCTCATGGAGGCGCTGCGCTGTCCATGAGGGCTACGGTGAGTGGGGCGGGTGGCTACGGTGAGTGGGGCGGGTGGTTGCGGTGGGTGGTTGCGGTGGGTGGTTGCGGTGGGTGGTTGTGGTGAGTGGGGTGAGTGGGTGTTGTGGCGTAATGGGGGATATGTATGATATAAAGGTTAGTGGATTGTTATTTTGTAGTTGGTTTTGAAGGTGGCGTTTGGGTCTAGGTAGTTGTTGTATTCGCGGGTTTCTAGGGTTCCGTCGAAGTCGGCTTTGTCGCTGCGGCCGTACCAGGGTTCGATGCAGACGAAGGGGGCGTGTTTTCCTGTTGGGGACCAGATTCCAAAGAGTGGGGCGTTGAAGTCTACGGTGAGGTAGGGGGTCTTGTCTTTGGAGTGCAGGGTTACGCTTTGGGTTTGGTGGTGTTCGAAGATTAGGGCGTCTTCGTCGAAGAGGGTTTCGGTGATTTTCAGGATTCCGTCTTCGGTTTGGAAGGTTTTGGTGGTGGGGCTTAGGAGTCCTTTTTCGTTCAGAATTCCTGAGGTTAGGGGCTCTGGTGTGTGGAAGTTTAGATAGCAGTCGGTTTGCTGTTCGTCTTTGTTGAGTGGACATAGGAAAGCCGGGTGTCCGCCGATGGAGAAGTGCAGCGTTTTCTCGTCTGTATTTGTGACTTTCCAGAGGACGGTCAGCATGTTGTCTTTTAGTTCGTATCCCAGGTCTAATTGGAAGTTGAAGGGATAGATTTTTAGTGTTTCTTCATTTTGATTTAGTCTAAACCAGATGGTGTCTTCGTCTTCTTCTAAGTAGGTGAATTCCTGATCTCTGGCGAAGCCGTGTTGGGACATGGGATAGAGTTTTCCGTTGTAGGCGTAGCGTTTGTCGGTGAAGTTTCCTACCAGTGGAAACAGGATGGGGGAGGTTCTACCCCAGTAGGAGGGGTCGGCCTGCCACATGTATTCCTGATTTGTGGCTTTTTTAATGATTGATTTTAATTCTGCTCCGGCGGTGGATATGGTTATTTTTAAAGTTTCATTTTCTAGAATATGCAGACTCATTTTGGGGTCCCTCCTGTTTTTTATTATTGTATTTAGTATAGCATGTTCGTAGATATATGAAAATTAGAATTCTTCAAATTAGTAAAATGATGAGGCACCATCGTTCCTTTGGAACTGTGCTGAAGAGATTCAGTGAATTGGTAGAGGAATATTTTTCGTATAATTTTAAAATAATCAAAAAGAGGTTACGTAAGCATTGACAAAATACATATACTGTATATAATAATATATATACAGTATATACAGAAATAACAATGAAATGGAGATTCATATGAAGATAGTTATTTCAAATCATTCGGAATTACCAATTTATGCGCAGGTGAAAGAACAGATTAAAGAGCAGATTATGACTGGTGTGATTTTGGAGGGAACGAAGCTTCCTTCTATCAGGCAGTTGGCTAAGGACTTAAAAATCAGTGTGATTACCATTACCCGGGCGTACAGTGAACTGGAAAGCGAGGGGTATATTGCTACCATGCAGGGGAAAGGAAGTGTGGTGCTTGGAAGGGACAATGATTTGCTGCGTGAACAATATCTCAGGCGAATTGAAGAGGCTTTGGAGACGGCCATTGAGACCGCCAGATTTTTAAAGTTGAGTAATGAAGAGTTGATTGATATGTTAGGAAATTTAATAGATGATGAGTAGTGTGACAGATGAAATGATTTGTCGAGATGAGATGATTTTCTGAGGTGGAGTAAATTTTGCCGGGATAAAATGATTTATTTAGAGAAAATAGTTCATTGAGTTGATTTTGCAGATGTGGGAATGGAGGAAGTGTTTATGGGTGATTACGCATTAGAGGTGACGAATCTGACGAAGAAGTTTTCGGATTTCACACTGGACGATATTAGTTTCAAACTGCCAAAAGGATATATTATGGGATTTGTAGGCAGAAACGGGGCGGGAAAAACGACGACTATTAATTTGATTACAAGTCTGTATCATAAAGACGCGGGCGAGGTGCGGATTGATGGGAACCGGGCGGAAGATGATAAGGTACTTTATAAGGAAAGCATCGGATATATTGGAGATGAATCTTATTTTCATGAGGCATTTAAAATTAAGGATATTGTGTCTATTCAAAAGGATTTCTACCCTACATTTCGTGAAGCGCAGTATATGCAGTATATTGAGCAATGGGAGCTGCCAACGGATAAGAAAATAGGTGAATTTTCTAAAGGCATGAAAGTTAAATTGATGTTTGCCGGAGTGCTTGCCAGGGACACCAGGATTTTGCTGTTGGACGAAGCGACTAGCGGGTTAGATCCGATTACAAGAGATGAAGTTTTAGTGATGCTGCAGAAATATATAGAGGATGGAGAACGCAGCGTGCTCTTTTCTACACATATATTGGAAGATCTGGAGAAGATTGCAGATTATGTATTTTTTATCGAGAAGGGCGGGGAAGTGTTCTGTGATTATAAAGACCAGATTATGGAAGCTTACCGCATGGTAAAGGGTGGAACAGATGAATTAACATCAGAGTTAGAGAAAGAAATTATCGGATTGCAAAAAAGCAGTGTTGGATTTCAAGGGATTGTCAGCAGAGAGGTTGGAGATACAATTGGGGATAAATTTCTGGTGGAGCAGCCTGCAATTAATGATATTATCGTAGCTTTTCAAAAAAATATGGGAGGAAATCATACATGGGTGCAATAAAATATATGAAGATAGATTTAAGATTTCTGAAGGTTCAGAAGGTTGTGCTGATTCTATTTCCTATTCTTGCTGTATTTATGGAGGCATTTGGGAAGATGGACTTTGCATTTGTATTTGGATACCTTTGTTTTGGGGCTATTATTATTGCTCCAACAGCATTTATGTATGAGCAAAAGGGATCTGATTTGTTTATAGCCATGCTACCGGGCAAACTTAAGGATAGGGTATGGGGAAGATTTTTGAATTTGATAATATTAATGTTGGGTGCTTTTCTTTGCGCTATGATATCACATTTTATTGCAGAAGGTTTTTCTTTTTCAATTAGTGGAATGGAAGCAGTATTTATGCTTGCGGCGTTCTGCATAAGCATTATGATTGGCAGTATACAGATGCTGGTGTTTTACAAAGTCGGGCGGGAAAAGAGCCAGCAGTGGCTTGCTATGTTTCGACTGATTCCAGGATTTGTTGTGTTCTTTGGAATTACCTATGCCAGTGATGCACTGATCAAAGAACCGGATTTGCTGAAGAATCTAGTGGGGATTTTGCAGCGACAGGCGGTGATGCTGGGAGGATTACTGGTGGTGATTTGTATTGCAGTTTTACTGGTGTGTGAGATGCTGTCGGTAAAAATTTGCAGTAAAAAGGATGGGTATTGATCGATTATATTAAATATAGGGGAGATACAGCAGCTGTGCTTAGTGCAGCTGCTGTTTTTAGGCTGCCATGCATGCGTAAAGGATAAAACATTGCAATGACGCAGTGAAATGGTATAATAGAAAGAACTTAAGAAGGATACAAGAGGTGAGAGATAGATGGAAATATTAGATGTAGTTGATAAATATGGAGTACCTACAGGTGAAACTGTGGACCGTAGTGTGGCGCATCAGAAAGGAATCCGCCATAGGACTTCACATGTATGGCTGTTTCGAAGACGGAATGGTGTGTTAGAGGTGTTGCTCCAGAAACGCAGCCTCAATAAGGATTCTTTCCCGGGGTGTTTTGATATATCTACTGCGGGACATATTCCTGCTGGAGATGATTTTATTCCGTCGGCAATTCGAGAGGCAAGAGAAGAACTGGGAGTTACACTTTACGAGAATGAATTTATTTATTGTGGTCAGAGATGTTTTGAATTTCAGGAGAATTTCCATGGCAAACTCTTTCGTGACTGTCAGGTGAGTAATGTGTATGCAGTTTTTAAAAATCTGGAGGCAGCTGATTTTCAGATTCAGAAGGAGGAGCTGGAGGCAGTGATTTGGATGGATTTTGAAGAATGCAAGAAGGCAGTTGCAGAAAATCATATTCCTAATTGTATATGGATGGAAGAATTGGATATGCTGGATGATACATTGAAAAATAAAATAGTGTGAGGACATCAGAGAAAGAGAGGCAGATATTTTATGGAGCGAATTATGAGAAAAGTGGAGGATTCACAGGTTGAAACTATACACATGGTACGGCCAAATCATCTGAACAGTGCCGGTAGATTGTTCGGGGGAATGCTTATGCAATGGATTGATGAAGTGGCAGGATTAGTGGCAAAGCGCCACGCAAGGATGAATGTTATCACAGCTTCAGTAGATAATCTGAAGTTTCTGCAGGGTGCATATGTGGGAAATACAGTTGTGATTATTGGCAAAGTTACTTATGTAGGCAGAACCTCCATGGAAGTCAGAGTGGATACTTATGTGGAAGATGAGGAATGTATGAGACATGTGATTAATCGTGCTTATTTTACCATGGTTGGTCTGGATGCGAATGACAAACCACAGGAAATTCCGGGGCTGATTGTTGATGGCGTATCTCAGCAGGCGGAGTGGGAAAGAGCTAAGAAGAGACGCCAGATACGCCTTACGAGAAATGAAGAAGGATTCTAGTTGGAGGGACAAAAGATGGAACGTGCACGACAGATGTCAGAATCCATAGAATTAGGGATTGTTCTTGCTCTTGCGGGTGGATTTATGGATGCTTATTCATATCTATGCAGAGATCATGTATTTGCCAATGCGCAAACGGGAAATCTGCTTCTTTTAGGAGTTAATCTGGCTGAAAAAAACTGGGATATTGCACTTCGCTATGCAAGCCCGGTGTGTGCCTTTGTGATTGGAATTGCCATTGCAGATATTATACGTTTGGAATTTAAACAGTTGTCGCTGGTTCATTGGAGACAGATTATTGTGCTGGGTGAAGCAATTGTTCTGGCTATAGTAAGCCAGATTCCGCTTACTCAGAATCTGCTGGCAAACAGCCTCTTATCTTTTGCCTGTGGGATGCAGGTAGAGACTTTTCGCAAGATACGGGGCAATGGCATTGCCACTACGATGTGTATCGGCAATCTGCGAAGCGCCACACAGTATATGTGCGAATACTTTATACACCATAAGAGGATAAATTTAGAAAAAGGATTTCTTTATTATGGTATTATTGTATTTTTTGTGCTGGGAGCTATTATTGGAAATACTTTCATTAAATATCTGGGGCATTATGCAATAGCCGTGAATGCCGGTTTGCTTCTGCTTACCTTTATTATGATGTTTATTGATAAAGAAAAATCAACAGGATAATGCGAGGAAATAGATGAGACGAAAGATTGGGTTCCTGACATTTTTATTTATAGTGCTCATGGCAGGAACATTTTTTTATGTTTATGAAAATGGAAATACTTTTTATGCATATATTAATGATCACAATGAACTGGAAAAAAATGTATACGGAGAGACTGTTCAGATAGAGTACAGTCAGGATGGGATTGTAGAACTGATTAATACAGAGTATCTGGATAATAATGTGAAACTCACTTTCAAGGCGGCAGAACAGGGAGATACCTTAGTTACGGTCCAATACCGTTTGAAAGATCAGTCATCTGAGGATGCGGCATTTGTAGATGCCTCACGCTTTTATGAATTGCATGCAGGTCCATTATTAATTATCACAGAAGGAAAGTTTTTTGTGAATTTCAACGGATTTTATTATGTGGTTCTGGCTGGAGGAATCTGGTTTTTGGTACTGGGAATTGTATTGATAAGCGGTATCCGGAAGATGATTAAGGAAGCGCAGTTTACATATAAGCTAAATCATGCAGTGGGTATGCTGATTATTTCACTCATGTTAGGAAGCGTATTGTGTATCAGCTATTATTACTACAAGATAAAACCATGGAATTATAGTTTGGGACTTTATCAGGTCTGTGAAGAACTTCTTGCAGCCATAGAACAGATAGTGTATTATACAGCACCTGTGATTCTGCTTTTTGCGATTGCCATGGTAATCAGCAATCTTATACTGCTGATACGGGAAAAATTCCGGGCTACGAATATCCTTTGGTTGCTTTTGGGAATATTAACTGCTACAGTATCATTTTTTCTTATGGGGAATGGTATCTCTGATCTGGCAGGGCCACTTACAGGGAGAAAGGAAACTCTGTTGATAAATGTGGTGAATACAGTTTTTTTCTATCTGGAATGTATGCTGGCAGGAACTGCTTTTGGTACGGTCTTGGCAGCAAAACACAGACCTAAATATAATAAAAAGTTCATCCTTATTCCCGCATATGGATATGGCAAGGACGGGAAGCTGCATCCTTTACTCTACGATTGCGTGGATATGGCGATTACATTTTATCAGGAACAGCTAAAAAAGAAGGGAAGAAAGGCTGTATTTGTTGTATCAGGCAGAAAAAGTCCCAAGGGAATAAATTTAGAAGAGAAGAACCGCAGTGGGGCTGAGGCAGTAAAATGCTGCCTCATAGAGAAAGACATTCCGCAGGAAGCTATTCTCATGGCGGATGGTGCTTCCACTGTTTACGAAAATATGTGTATTTGTAAAACAATGATAGAAGCAAAAAATACGAAAGCTCGTGCGGTAGTTGTTTCTGGCAGTCATCAGGCGTATTTCGATGGATTATCTGCAGGAAAAGCCGGATTAAGGGCAGAAGTTACCGGCTGCAAGTCAAGATGGTACTTCTGGCCAAATACATGGGCAAGAGCTCTGGTGGGGATGTTCTTTCACAACACAAAACAGAAGACAAAGGGGCAGTGACAAATGAGAATAAAAAACAGAGGCATCTCTATTGTGTGGAAAATCATAATTGTTATTTTGGAACTTATCGGGCTTCAGTTGGCGCTTAGACTTTTTACCGATAATGTGAACTGGAGTATGCTGAATTATTTTACTAATCTAAGTAATATTGCAGTTTTAATTTATTTTGCAGTCAGTGTAATTGCATTACTTAAGAACAAGGAAAAGGTTACGGTCTATCCGGCAGTGAAAGGAGCGGTCACTATGAGTATTACAGTGACTATGCTGGTGGCATATTTCCTCTTGGGCGGATTTAATATGGGAGGGAGTTCCTCGTTGACATTGATTTTGCTGCATGATGTATGTCCGCTGATGGTTTTGCTGGATTGGATTTTATTTGATGAAAAGGGGCTGTTGACTGGAAAATTTCCGCTTCAGGGTGTTGCGGCACCGCTGCTATACTTTGTGTATGCCATGATAGCGGCTAATATTGGAGACGGTATAGGACATGGAAGCAGCAGGTATCCTTATCCATTCATAGATGTAGATGTATTGGGACTGCCAAAAGTTTTACTGATTGTTATCGGTCTGGTGGCGTTTTTTCTGGCATTGGGGTTTGGATTCTATCGGTTGGACAGATTTTTACATAGACGGGAAAAGAGATAATACATTATGATATATATAAGTCATTTATTAGAGGACTGTGAGATGAAGGACATAATAGAAAAGACAGGCGCAGGCTTGGAAAGTATTGAATTTTCTATTGCGGAGAACCTGGATTCTTTGTCTGAAAAACTTCGGGCCTATAAAGTTCGTCTGAACAATCTTGGAAAACCCGAACTGACTATGCATGGACCATTTCTGGATATCAATCCGGTGGCTTATGACAGGGAAATTCGGAAAATCACCATGCTTCGTTATGCACAGTCTTATGAGGCGGCCCGAGAACTGGAAGCAAAGAAAATCGTATATCATACTTGTCTTGATCCGGATGTGTATCTGCTTACCGGATGGGCAGATCGTATGGTGGATTTTATGCAGGAATTTTTGGAAGAACGTCGTGATATTGAAGTGGTTATGGAAAATGTATATGATCTGGAATGGACGCCGATTTTAGATGTGGCTCAAAAGCTGTCCTATGAAAATTTTAGACTATGCCTGGATATGGGGCATGCCCATCGGTTTTCAACAATACCGGTATCAGAATGGGCGGAAAATTTAAAAAAATATATATCGCATATTCATGTGCACGATAATCTTCGGGATTGGGACAACCATTTGGCTCTTGGTAATGGTAGTATTCCTTTAGAGGAAGTATTTGCTTGCCTGCGAAGGCAGAAGAATATCACTTATACCATTGAGTGCAATACAAAGGAGGACGTGTTATTATCGTACCAGAGACTACAGAAACTATTGGCAGTTTCTGGCTGTCAGTAGGGATATGCCGAGTGTACTTGAAATAGATAAATTAAAAGCTAAATATGTAAGCTGTCTGCATTTGAAAAAATGTTCAGACAGCTTTTTTGCGGTGTGCAAGCATGGCGGAGGTATAAGAAAATCTTGTGAAAAAACGATAAAAAGATGGAAAAAATACACAAAGAAAGTGAGAATAAATATAAAAAATAGTGCACATCGACAGATTGCTGATTCTCAAGAACAGAATATCGCCATTTTGCAGAATTGTATTTAGATAATTCGATACTTATAATGAAGTTATGAGAAAACATAGGGAATAAACTATAGGAGGGTGAGTAACATGTTAACGAAAAAACAGAACTTATTAGAAACTATCCATCATGGCAAACCGGATCGGTTTGTAAATCAGTATGAACCATTTCAGATGGTCTACGGAACACCTTATACAGCAGGATATCCGATGGCTACAAAGGGTGGTCCCAATGTAGTAAATGCCTGGGGAGTAACGATTTCATTCCCCGATGGCATGCCAGGACCATTCCCGGTACATGACGCTGAACATATCGTATGTAAAGACGTTGCAGACTGGAAGAAATATGTAAAAGCTCCAAATGTTATTTATACACCGGAAGAGTGGGCTCCATTTGTAGCTGAAGCGAATAAGATTGACCGCGATGAGTATTTTGTAACTCCGTTTGTGGCACCAGGTGTATTCGAACAGTGTCATTATCTGCTGGAGATTCAGAATTGTCTCATGGACTTTTATATGGAACCGGAAGCTATGCATGAACTGGTAGATTACATCACAGATTGGGAAGTTCAGTATGCTCATGAAGTATGTAAATATATCAAACCGGATGCACTGTTCCATCATGATGACTGGGGAAGCGGAAGCAATTCCTTTATTTCACCGGAAATGTTCCAGGAATATTTTGTACCCGCTTATCAGAAAATCTATGGCGCTTATCGTGAAGGCGGAGTAGAAGTAATCGTGCATCATTCAGATTCTTATGCTGCAAACCTGGTACCAGCTATGATTGATATCGGAATTGATATCTGGCAGGGTGTTATGACTTCCAATAAAATTGATGAATTGATTCCTAAATATGGCGACAAGATTACCTTTATGGGTGGAATTGACAGTGCTACTATTGATAGACCTGACTGGTCTAAAGAAGTGATTGCATCGGAAGCAAAACGTGCTACAGAACAATACGGAAGAAAATCATTTATTCCATGTAATAGTATGGGTGGTCCGGAAAGTATCTATCCGGGAGTTTATGACTATCTGACAGAAGAATTAGAGAAGATAAATCAAAAAATCTTAGCAGAAGGAACATTCTAGGTTTCTAAAGAATTTGGGGGAAAACTATGGGAGAAGAGAAAACTGCAAAAAAAGTAAGCTCTACGCAAAAACGATTTTTTGGTATTGGTGATTTTGGATTTACCTTAATGTCCAACATCGATACCTTCTATGCTACATATTTCTTTACCAATATTGCAAAATTTTCATTGGGAATTGTAACGACAATCACTACCATCTCAGCAATTGTAGATGCGATTTTATCCTGTCTCTATGGAGCGTGGATGAACAAGATTAAACCTAAAAAATGGGGACGTTATCGTTCCTGGCTGATTTTGACACCGTGGATGGTTCCATTTCTTTATGCGCTGCAGTTCTTTAAGATTAATAATGGAATCGGCGGCATTATAGTTATGACCGTGGCCATGATCACCAGCCGTATCGCATGGAATATTCCTTATATTGCGAACATTTCCATGATTAATGTAGCTGGTAAGACTACAGAAGACAGAATGGCTCTTTCTTCTACACGTATGGTCTGGACATCTTTAGGAAGCGTAATTTATTCTTATGCAGGTCCAATCGTAGTCGCTTTATTTGCAAATATGCTGGGTGAATCCAATGCATACGCTGCAACCGCATTTGTATTTGCAGCTTTGATGGCAGCAGGATATTTTGCTCATTTTAAAATGTTTACCGGATATGAGGAAACCGGTGAGGAAGAACTTGCGAGACTTCAGAAGGAAGCAGCAGCAAGAGCAGAAGATAAGAAACAGCAGAAAGTCAGTGCATGGGCAGCCATTCGCTGTAATCCTCATCTTATTGGATTGATTTTTTCCAGCACAACCAAATACATGGTATTATTCCTGGTAAATGGTATTGCTGTATATTACTTTACTTATATCAGTCACAATCCGGCACTGTTGGCAACCTTTGTATTGATTACAAATTTGCTTGGTGTAGTAGCATCTTATGTATCAAAATATGTGGTTGCAAAATTATCTGCCAAGAGTACTATCGTGTATGGTTATCTGGTTATGGCAGTTGGTATGATTATTGCTTTTTTGATTTATCAAAATACCTGGGGCGTTATTGCTCTTATGTGTCTGGTAGTATTTGCTATGACACTTACGAATGCATGTGAACCGGAGCTCTTTGCAAATTGTGCTGGATATAGTTCAGCTAAGACGGGATATGATACTACTGGTACTGTTATGGGACTTTTGACTGTTCCTGTTAAGGTTGGTATTGTTATGCGAGGTATCCTGATTGGTGCCGCACTTGCTATTGGTGGATTTTCTGCTGATATTGATCCGGCTACGGCTAGTGAAGCTGTTCAGAGAGGTATTTGTATTGGGTTTATGATTATTCCGGCGGTGGTTATCTTTGTGGGGGCTATGGTGCTGCTGTTTGGATACCGGCTGGATAGAGAGAATGTGGGTTAATGGTAATTGAGGTTTAGGTGGTTGCGGGGGGACGCGGCTGCGCAAAAGGAGATATGATACAGGAACGTGGGTAACGCTTTGGTGAACTATCTGTTAACTGCGACTAAGATGCTCGGGGTGTGACCCTCGCACCTAAGTCTTAGTAAACAGAGGATTTCACCAAAGCTAAGGACACCCACTGATTGTTCCTGTATCAGATCTCCTTTTGCGCAGCCGCTACGCGTTGGCAGGGACTGGGGATCAATTACGATTAACTGTGGGAAGAGGGGAAAAGATAAAAGATTAAAATATAGAGTTTGTTGTGGCTGTGAAGGCGCGTGCCGGGGCGGCACGGGGATTGTGGTGAGACGGGAGGTTAGGGGCTGAGTTTGTGGGTGGGGAGTTGATGTAGTGTGTGGGGAGTTGTTGTAGTGTGTGTGGATGGATAATGTGTGGGTGGGTGTGTTTTGGATACTTTGAGGTTTTGGGGTGTTTGATAAGATTTTTGGGGCGAGGATGAAGTTGGGGGCTTTATCCTCGCTTGTTTTGTGTTAAAATAGAATGAGTTGTTGAGTTGTTGAGTTGTTGAGTTGTTGAGTTGTTGAGTTGTTGAGTTGTTGAGTTGTTGAGTTGTTGAGTTGTTGAGCTATATTGGAATTGGGGTATGTTGCGTTTTGCAGTTGGTATGGCTTGATGTACTTGAAATATATGAGTTATGATGATTTGGGAAAGTTGGGGTGTGGGATGGAGAAGCGGTGGAAGCATTTGGTGAATCTTTCTATTATTTTTGAGAAGATGGTGGAGAGGGGATTTTCTGTTCGGATGAATTGGGGGGAGAATTCTGGGGTTAATCTTCAGGGGCTTAAGGGGATGAAGTTTTATGAGGATGGTCAGGATGTGGATCCGGAGTTTCTTTTGATTTGTCAGAGGGAGAGGGTTTCTGAATTGCCTGCGGCGGGGTGTTTGCTTTTGTTGGGGGATTGGAGTTGCCTGGTGGGTGCTGATGGGGTTAAGAGGGATGATTTTTGTAGTGAGAATGAGGTGGGTGGATCTGTTTTTGATGAAATGAAGGGGTCTTTGGCGGAGTTTATTTGGGTGGCTGAGGATTTGGATTTTTATGTGGTTTGGAATTTTTTGACGGATTTGTTTGTTCGGTATCGGGAGTGGGAGAAGGAGCTGGATGACATTTTGCAGGGGGAGTGTGATCTGAACGATATTTGTCAGTCGGGGCTTAGTCATTTTCAGAAGGTGCTTTTTGTGCATGATGAGTATTATTATATATTGGCTTGTCCGGAGTATGAGCCGGGGCGGACGAAGTTTGATTATAATTCTAATATTGGACATTATATGCAGGACAGTGAGACTTTGGCACATTTTCAGACGAGTGCGGCTTATCAGGAGACTTTAAAAACTGTGGGCGGTCAGTGTTGGGACAGTGATTTTAATGATGAGGTTTGTCTGTATGCTAATATCTGGATTGAGGATTCTTATAAGGGACGGGTGATTATTCTGGAGACGAATCCGTCGCCGGGGAAACTTAGAGAGGTGACTTTTTTTGGAGACGTGATTAAACAGGCGATTTTGAATCGTTATGTATATCCTGGTGAAGATACGAATTCTATGCAGAGTATGCTGATGAATGCGATTAATAATGTGGAATTAAAAGCGGAAGTGTTGGAGGAGAAGGCTGCAGAAGTAAATTGGAAGATGGATGATCAGTACATCTGTGGGAAAATCGCTTTTGGGAAGGAAAAGATATCTCATTATATGATTTTTGGAATCTGTAATACGATTAGACAGCAGATTAAAGGCAGCTGCACCTGTTATCTGGAGGGGGCTATCTATGTGTTGATTAACCTGACTATTGGGAAAATGACTGAGCAGGAGCTTCGCATGCAGATGTCTTACATCATTCGGGAGGTATTGCTGCATGTGGGTGTCTCGAATGTATTTGAAAATCTTCTGGATTTGCCGATGCATATGCAGCAGGCTGAGATTGCTCTGTCTTATCCTATGGAGAAGAATTTTACCAGTTGGTATAATGAATTTAGTGAAGAGGTTCTGGATTACTGGCTGACTAAGGGGAAAGGGACTCTGCCCTGGAAGGGTATCATGGCAGATGGACTTCTCCGTATCAAAGAGTATGATAGAAAAAACGGGACGGATTTGTATCAGACGTTAAAGGTTTATCTGATGTGTGAGAGAAACAGTACTTTGACGGCACAGACCCTGGCTATTCACCGGAGTACCCTGCCCCATCGTATCGAGCGTATTAACAAGGTGACGGGAGTGAATCTGGATGATTATCTCTCCAGACTGTATCTTATGATGTCTTTTGCTGTGGAAGATTTGGGATTAGAGTAAAATCGCAAGTCTGAAAGCAGAAGTATAGAGAAAAAAATTTAACATAAAAAATGAAATGATAAAGTTGAAGTGTAAAATATGAAAATAAAGTTATAAAAATATATCAAACACAAGACAGCAGGAGGAAAGAAAAATGCAGCATTTTGACAGCGATTACATGGAAGGCGCTCATGAGAAGATTATAGAGAGGTTGGTTCAGACTAATCGGGAGCAGACACCAGGGTATGGAAGTGACATGTATTGTGAGAGCGCAAAAGAAAAAATAAAGACAGCATGTAAAAATCCAGATGCAAAAGTCTATTTCTTAGTGGGTGGAACCCAGACGAATGTTACGGTTATTGATACGCTGCTTAAATCCTATGAGGGTGTGGTGGCAGCAAAATCAGGACATGTAGCTACACATGAAGCAGGTGCAATTGAGTTTGGCGGACATAAAGTTCTGGAACTGGAGGCACAGCAGGGAAAGTTGTCTGCAGAAACTGTAAAATCCTACATAGCAGGATATTATAAAGACGAAAATTATGAACACATGGTTGCGCCGGGAATGGTGTACATATCCCATCCTACAGAATATGGAACGCTGTATACAAAAAGGGAACTGGAAGAACTGGCGAACGTGTGTCGGGAATATGAGATTCCGTTATATCTGGATGGTGCAAGATTAGGATATGGATTGGCCGCCAGTGATACGGATGTAGACCTGGAAACTTTATCAGAATGCTGCGATGTGTATTATATTGGTGGAACAAAAGTAGGAGCTTTATTTGGCGAGGCCGTTGTGGTAAATCATTATCAGGAATGTTTTCACCGCTTTTTAAGCATTATGAAACAGCATGGTGCGCTTATGGCAAAAGGAAGAATGCTGGGATTGCAGTTTGATACTTTATTTACAGATAATCTGTATCTTGATATAGCACGTCATGCGATTAAGATGGCTGAAAAATTGCGGAACGGATTAGAGAAGGCAGGCTGTCAGGTTTTTATTGATTCGCCTACCAATCAGCAGTTTGTAGTATTGGAAAATAAAAAAATGAAGGAATTATCTGAGCATGTTTCTTTCGGATTTTGGGAAAATTATGATGAGAACCATACAGTCGTGCGATTTGCAACCAGCTGGGCAACCAAAGAGGAAGATATCGATAAATTATTGGAATTGCTGGCTTAAATGACAAGAAAACTTCCAGTGGATTACAGCGCAGCACAGTAAGTATGACAAGGCGTAGTTGAGATAGAAAGAAGACAAGACGATGAGAGAACAGATAGCAGACAGAATTGAAAAATTACAGAAAAGTATGCGGGCGAGAGATATTGATGCCTATATTATCCCTACAGCAGATTATCATCAGAGTGAATATGTGGGGAACCATTTTAAAAGCAGAGAGTTTATGACCGGATTTACCGGTTCAGCAGGTACGGCAGTTGTTACAATGAGAGAAGCCTGCCTTTGGACAGATGGAAGATATTTTATCCAGGCAGAAGAGCAACTGTCAGGAAGTGGAATTATACTGCAGAAGATGGGCGAGCCCGGGGTACCGGATATTTGCGAATACCTGGAAGAAAAACTGCCGGAAGATGCCATACTGGGATTTGACGGACGAACAATTGGCTATGAGCAGGGAATGAAATATGAGGAAATAGTGTTAAAGAAGCACGGAAGTATTGCCTATCAGGAAGATTTGGTAGACAATATCTGGGAGATGCGGCCTGAGATTTCCAAAGAACCTGCTTTCCTTTTGGAAGAAAAGTATGCGGGTGAAAGCACAGAGACAAAGCTTAAGAGACTTAGGAAAGTAATGAAAGAGAAAGGCACGAATCTACACATATTAGCTACGCTGGATGATATTGACTGGCTGCTGAATATTCGTGGGAAAGATGTGACTTATTTTCCATTACTGCTTTCTTATGCAATGGTAAGCATGAATTGGGTTGATTTATATGTGGATGAGACAAAACTTGATTCGGGTTTAAAAAAATATCTGGAAGATAATAAAGTGATCATTCATCCATATGATGACATCTACGAAGCGGTAAAAGAAATCTCTAAAGAGGAAAATGTCCTGATAGATCCGCTTGGTACCAATTATGCTATGGTTAAAAATATTTCATCAGATGTAAATATTATAAAAGGGGAGAATCCAACCATTCTCATGAAGTCTATGAAGAATGCAACTGAGATAAAAAATATCAGAAATGCGCACATTAAAGATGGTGTGGCATGTACAAAATTCATGTACTGGTTGAAGATGAATATTGGTAAGATAAAAATCACAGAAATTAGTGCATCTGAAAAACTGGAAGAATTTCGCAGACAGCAAAAACTGTATATGCAGCCAAGCTTTGATCCGATTTGTGCCTATAAGGAACATGCTGCAATTGTGCATTATTCAGCGACGGCGGAATCAGCATCAGAACTGAGAAAAAGTGGCATGGTGCTTATGGATACCGGTGCTAATTATTATGACGGTTCAACGGACATTACCAGAACGATGGCACTTGGCCCGGTAAGCGAATTGGAGAAAGAACATTTCACCTTGGTTGCCATGGCAAATCTGCGTTTAGCTGATGCAAAGTTCCTTCATGGATGTACAGGTGCCAATCTGGATTATGCGGCCCGGGAGATATTCTGGAAGCGGGGATTGGATTTTAAACATGGAACCGGGCATGGCGTAGGTTATCTTGGAACAATTCATGAAGGCCCCATTGCCTTCCGCTGGAGAATCGGCGAACATAATCAAATGTTGGAAGATGGTATGATAATTACAGATGAACCCGGGTTATATATCGAAGGCTCTCATGGAATCCGTACAGAAAATGAACTGCTGGTATGCGAATCAGAAGAAAATGAATATGGGCAGTTTATGCACCTGGAACCAATTACTTTTGTGCCTATTGATTTGGAACTTATTAAGCCGGAGATAATGACTGAGGATGACAGAAAACTGTTGAATCAATATCATAAGCAGGTATTTGAAAAAGTAAGCCCTTATCTTGATGAGAAGGAGTGCAGGTGGCTTGAAAAATACACTTGCGAAATATAAAGAGAAAAGCCGTACAAAAGAGGAGAACAGCACGAATGAGCAATAAAAATGCAAGTGATTTTACACAAGGAAATATTTTAAGTAAACTGGTCAAGTTTATGATTCCTATTCTGGGAGCATTGATTTTACAGGCTATGTATGGAGCGGTAGATTTATTAATCGTAGGTCAGTTTGGAACAACTTCCGGTATTTCCGCAGTATCGACCGGAAGCAGTATTATTAATCTGGCAACATTTACAATCACAGGTCTGGCTATGGGTGTTACCGTGCTTATAAGCAGATACATTGGAGAAAAAAAGGAAGAGCGCATTGGCAAATTAATTGGCGGAGTTATCTGTTTCTTCGTATGTCTGTCGATTATACTTGCAATAGTATTGCTGATATTTGCTAAGCCGTTGTCAAAACTTATGCAGGCTCCGGAAGAAGCTTTGGAACTGACGGTTCTGTATGTAAGAATCTGTGGCGGTGGAATTATATTTGTTATAGGATATAACATCATAAGCAGTATCTTCCGTGGTTTGGGGAATTCAAAACTTCCGTTGATATTTGTGGCGATTGCCTGCGTGGCTAATGTGGTAGGCGATTTGGTGCTGGTAGCAGGATTTCATATGAACGTGGCGGGTGCGGCAATAGCAACGATTTTTGCCCAGGCGGTCAGCGTAGTACTTTCAATAGTGATCATCAGAAAACAGAAATTGCCATTTCACATCAGAAGAGAAGATATATGCTTTTCTGGAGAAGTGAAAAAATTTCTTCAGATTGGATCACCAATTGCATTGCAGGAACTTCTGACAAACCTGACCTTTCTGGCTCTCTGTGCTTTTGTAAATCGCCTTGGGTTGGAGGCATCATCGGGCTATGGTATTGCAAATAAGCTGGTGGGATTTGTTTTATTGATTCCATCATCTCTTATGCAGTCCATGTCCTCCTTTGTGGCTCAGAATGTGGGAGCAAGAAAAGAAAAAAGAGCGACTCAGGCTATGTTCTGCGGGATGGCAGTGGGAGTTGGTATTGGTATCTTTGTGGCGGCATTTACCTTCTTCAAAGGAGATTTGCTGGCGTCATTGTTTACGAAGGATACGGAAGTTATAGTAAAAGCTTTTGAGTATCTTAAGGGATTTAGTCCGGAAGCTATGGTTACCTGCGTGATGTTCAGCTTTATGGGATATTTTAACGGACATGAAAAGACATTGTTTGTCATGTCTCAGGGGCTTGCACAATCATTTATCGTGCGTCTGCCCATGTCCTACATAATGAGTATTCAGCCAAATGCTTCTTTGACCATGATTGCACTGGCAGCACCTACAGCTACTGTGTTTGGAATATTGATTAATTTTATCTATTACCAGAAGTTTAAAAAACAGATAAAATTTGAATGATGTGTTAAAGGATAGATAGCATATTAAGACTCCACCTTTGTAGGCGGTGAGTGTTTTGAGGAGGAGATAGGCAAGATGTATTGTGGAAATTGTGGAAATCAAATACCGGATGATGCTAAATTTTGTCCCAAATGCGGGACGTTAACACAAGAAAAAGCATCATATGTACAGCCGGAGGAAAAGTATTCTAAGATAGAAAATTCTAAGAAACATAAGGCAGAAGGCAGAAATACAGATAAAACGAAAACAGATATTATGCCCATTCTGATTGTGGGCGTGGGTGCATTGATTGTCGTGCTTGGTGTTATTTGCTTTATCCTGTTTACAAATGGAAAGAAGGATAAAGAAGATACGAAGCAGGCAGCACAAGCCCAGGAACAACAGACTGAGGAAGCAGAAGAGGCAAAACCGGAAGAAACAAAACCGGAGGAAGAACCTGAAGAAGTGCAGGAGGAAGCGCAACCTGCAGCAGATGAGGCACCAGAATCACAGGAATCTGTCACGGGGCAGGAGGAACCTAAGGAATATATATTAGTAAATAGTTCCACAAGTCTGCTTACCCAGGCAGATATGGATGGACTCAGCGCAGAAGAACTTCGTCTGGCGATTAATGAGATATATGCCCGACATGGAAGAAAGTTTAAAGATCAGGAACTGCAAAATTATTTTAATGCAAGAGGCTGGTATCATGGAACCATAGAACCGGATGCATTTGACGAAAGCTTGTTGTCTGACATAGAAAAGCAAAATGTACAGCTGCTAAGTGCCAGAAAAGATGCAGCAGGAACAGCATCTGCATCCAGTAATACAGGTGGTGTCAATTACGTAAGTGCCTATGCCGGACTGGTTGCCAGGGCAGCATCCGTGCCCAATAATATCTCCTGGTATTGGTTGTGGGATATGGACGAAGATGGCATTCTGGAACTTATCATCAATGAAAAAACATGCGAGGCAGATGCCATCATACGTATCTATACATATGATGGAAGTAATGCAATACAGTTGGGTGAACAGCCAGGTGGACATGGATGGGCGTGCTATATAGATGGCACGACAGGATTAGTCTTAGAATATGCGCATATGGGATATGAGTGGGTAAATCTGATTAATAAAAATGGTAATTCGATTACAGTAACTAAACTTCTCGACCACGAAGTAGGTGTAGGAGATGAAATTGGAACAACACTTCCAAGAAATGAATTGTACGGGTGTGATGTAAATAGTCAGGCTTTGCTGGCTGGCGGGGTGCCTTACTAAAAATCAATATAGGATGTTCAAGAATAGAGCTGTCGCACTGCGGCAGCTCTATTCTTGAATATTCTTGTTCATAGTTGTCCATTTTGTATTTTACTGTTTACATTTAAATTCTTATAAATGGAATCTGTAGAACGGTTCATTAAAATCACACGGGGCATATAGAACCGCACTTTTAGTTAATGCCCCATTATGCTATATTTTCCTGACTAAATCAAGCAAATGGGGCATATACAAGCCAACTTTTTCCTGATGCCTCGATATTGATCTTAAAACGAGGCAGAGGAGCTTGAAGGGCTGTATATATGCCCTGCTCATATGAATCCTATTGTGAATACACAAATACGAAAAACATAGGAAATGTGGAACTAAATCCGGCAGATATTGACCTGATGGGACTGGTGATTATTCGAATCGGGGAGAGACTTGGGGGAGATGTTACGGATATTATCCAGTTTCTGCATGGGATTTTCTATGATGTGGACGAAGTGGGGAAGTATATAGATTTCTCAAAGAATCAGAAGTTCCGGGAGGAGATGGAGCGAATGGCACTTACGGGAGAACATTGGATCGAGTATGGAGAACACAGGCAGATGGAGAAGACTAAGGAAGCGGAGCAGCGGGCAGAGGAAGCAGAGAAAAAGCTAGAAGAGGAACGCGCAAAGATGGAAGAGGAACGCATGAGGGCAGAAGAAGAACATCTGAAGGTACAAAAGGATCTCAAAGAGAAAATAAAAAAATTAGAGGAACAATTGAAGAACAGGTGATTTTATATTTAACATGTAGAGCAAATGGGCTGTTGCACTAAGAAAAGGTGCGGCAGTCTATTTTTATGAATTTTTGTTTTTGACATTTTATCGACAGTGTCAATCTATAATTACGATAATTCTTACAAATAAGCTACCAATAGATAGGATTAGACAGGAAGGGGGCAGCATAGGTATGGAAAAAGATTATCATTATATTGGAAAAGCTCTCTCCAACGATGGTGTATATGGAAAAGTTACAGGTTCTGCAGAGTATTGTTCCGACATGGAATCCGTAGGGATGCTGCATATGAAATGCAAGGCCGGAGAAGTGAGCCACGGGATGATTACCAGGATAGATTCCGAAGAGGCGTGGAAAGTACCAGGGGTGCGTGCAATATATACATGGGAAAATACACCCAATCGCTATTTTGACAGGGGAAGAGTCAGTCTGACAGAGGCTGATAATGCTCCAAATCAGGAGAGACTATTTGACAGACACATACGTTTCTATGGAGAACGGGTAGCAGCTGTTGTGGCAGAGTCTGTGGAGGATGCAGAAGAAGCTTGTAATAAGATAAAGGTAGAATATGAAGAACTTCCGTTGGCCGTATCCATGGAAGCTGCAATGCAGCCAGACGCTCCACAGCTCCATACAAGTGGAAATGTGTATGAGACTCAGACTTCCTACGGAGATTATGGAGGCGTCCAGAGTGAATGTAAATATCAGACCAGAGTCCATATTGGAAGAATGACACATTTATCTATGGAAACTCAGTGTGTACGGGCGTGCTATAGCAAAAGCGAGCGGAAGCTGACCGTATGGACAGGAACCCAGACTGTATATGGAGCCAGAGCTACCATTGCAGAATTTCTGGATATGCCTTTTAGCAAGGTTCGGGTAATCAAACCATTGATGGGTGGATCTTTTGGATGCAAGCAGGAAATGATACTTGAGCCACTGGTATCCTATGTAGCGAAAGATCTGCAGGCAGATGTGAAGTTTGTATATACAAGAGAAGAGCAGATTGTAAATGCAATGCTAAAACATAGTCTGGATGGCCAGATAGAGAGCAAAGTGGACAGAGAGGGGACGATTCAGGGCATCTCTCTGGATGTCTGCATGGACAGTGGTGCTTATCAGACGATAAGCCCTTCTTACCTGCGGACCATAGGAGGTAAGCTGGGCAAAGTATATAAGATGAAAAATATCAACTATCATGGAAGAGCGGTGTGTACAACCACTCCTGTTAATGGAAGCTTCCGGAGCTGGGGATCGTCAGAAGCAACTATGCTGGTGGAATCTCATTGGAATTATGTGGCCAAACAGCTGGGCATGGATCCGGTGGAATTTCGCTTGAAAAATCATCTCCAATATGGAGATCGTGAAGTCCTGCATGGAGCATCTGTCGGAGAAGTGCGCTTTGAAGAATGTCTACGACAGGGAAGCGAGCGCTTTCAGTGGCAGGAACGAAAAGCTGCATGTGCAAAGAAAAATCAGAAAAAGGGACGTTATCGTTATGGAGTGGGTATGGCACTTTGCTCTCATACGACATCCTTCTATCCTTATCAGACTGAGGTGGCCAGTGCGGCAGCGCGGATTCAGGATGACGGAAGTCTGGTGGTGCATGTGCCTATTCATGATCATGGCTGTGGTACCGTTATGGCTATGAAGAAGATTGCAGCAGAGATACTTCAAGTGAAGCTGGATCGGATCACATTAAATGAAGCGGACACAGAGAATATGCCTTATGACTATGGATGTTATGCCAGCCGTACAGTATATACATTGGGACGGGCGGTCAAAGAATGCTGTGAGAAATTGTTGGGAAAAGCAAAGATGGTAGCGGCTGCTCAATTAGGATGTGCAGACAATACGATTCTATATGAAAATGGAGAGTTCTTTTCCGAACCAAATCTGGATAGACGTTTGAATCTTCATGAGGTATGGAAGTATTCGGTATTTACCATGGGTAAGGATTTGTATGAGATGTGTACTACAAATGCCAATGGCAATCCGGGAACGGCGGGCGCTCATTTCACCCAGGTAAAGGTGGATACCTATACTGGAGCGGTAGAGATAGAACATTGTCTTTCGGTTCATGATGTGGGTCGGGCAATTAACCCGGATATGTGTCGGGGACAGATTGGAAGTGGCATCCAGCAGGGGATTGGTATGGCTCTGCGGGAAGAGATTAAGATTGATCCGATTACAGGTCGGGCTTTGATTACTAATTTCAAAAACTACGAGGTGATGAATGCGGCAGACATGCCGGATTATGATTCACTGCTTATTGAAGAGGAGGAAGAGACTGGTCCATTTGGTGCAAAGGGTATCGGAGAAATTGTATTAGCACCAATTGCCCCGGCGCTTGTAGAAGCGGTGAATCAGGCTTTGGGTACAGAATTGACCACACTTCCGCTTACACCACCGGTAATATTGGAAGCAATTAAGGAGGTAGAATAATATGATAATTCACTTTGTGTTAAATGGAAAACAGACAACAGCAGATGTTCAGGCAGACAGACGGCTTCTGGATTTCATTCGGGAAGATCTTCATCTGACGGGGACCAAGGAAGGCTGTGGGGAAGGCGAATGCGGAGCTTGTACAGTTGTTTTAAATGGCAAAGCAATCCATTCCTGTCTCACATTGACTGGTCAGCTTGATGGAGGAGAATTATTGACCATAGAGGGATTGGAACAAAATGGAGAGCTGGATGAGATTCAAAAAGCATTTATAAAAAAAAGTGCAATTCAATGTGGATTCTGTACTTCAGGTATGGTGATGTCAGCAAAAGCACTTTTGATGGAAAACCCACATCCATCGAAGGAAGAGATTAAGAAAGCAATTTCCGGAAATATCTGCAGATGCGCAGGATATCGCGAAATTAAAGAAGCCATTCAACTGGTGGCAGAGAAAGAGGAGGAGTAGCTGTGGCGTGTGAACAATACATTCAGCCTGATACACTTAAAGAATTGGTGACAGGGCTTGCCAAAATGACTTCAGACAGTGTGATTTTGGCAGGTGGAACTGACTTGATTATAAAACTGCGAAGCCGGCATATGAATCCGGATTGCATGTTAAGCCTCTGCAGGGTACCAGAACTCAAAAGTATCAGTGAGAGTGGTGGGTATCTGCGCATCGGAGCAATGGAGACTCATGATAACATTGCTAATAATACACTTGTTAGGAAGGAATGCAAAGCATTGGCCATGGCGTGTTCTCATGTGGGTTCTCAGCAGGTTCGAAACAAGGGGACTATAGGCGGAAGTCTTGGAAATGCTTCTGTAGCGGGAGATATGCTTCCGGTGTTGGTGCTTTTTCATGGTCTTGTCGAGATACTGGATAGTGCCGGCAAGACGAGAAAAGTTGACGCACAGGAATTTACCTTGGGAATAGGAAGAACTATACTACAGCCACAAGAAGTGATAATGGCGGTATGGCTGCCATTACAAAGCCATCGGGAAAGCTGTTTTATCAAACTGGGAGGACGCCGTGAAGTGACCATTGCTGAGATTTCACTGGCTTTTTCCTGGGAAAGAAGTGGGCAACATTTTCATAAAATCGAAGGCGTTTTGGGAGCAGTAGATACCAAACCAATTTATCTGCAAGAAGTTGACGAGATTCTGGAAGACCGCAAAGTAGGAAAATATGAGATGGATCTTTTGGCGGACAGCCTGTCTAAACGAATTCGGGCTATTCGTGAGAACAGGAAAAGGCAACCGCGACTTCGTATACAAGAATGTGAAAAAGTATACAAGGAAAGAGCAGTAAAAGGAATTGTATATGATGCATTGGAAATTATGATGAGAAAGACCGACAAAAAGTCAAAGAACATTTGACACTTTTTTGACAGCGGATATGGTAAAGTATAATAAATTAAACAAAAGATAAACACGAGGGCGTGTATACAGAAATGTATATGCGCCTTTTATCGTTGTCAAAAACAGGTGCGAAAAGACACAGTGGTCATTCAACAGGCTGAACTCGATATTAAAGAGAGGAAAGGAATTCCTATGAAATATGAGAAAATGAGAGCAGAAGAAATAAGGAAAGTGGTTTTGCAGGATGATACGGTTACTCTGGAAGAGTTTGCCGCAGTGGCGCGCTATCATGCGCGGGTGGTGCCGGGTGATGCATTTATGGCACGTATTGATAAAAGCCGGGCTTTGGTTGAACGTTTTTTAGATGAAGAAAGACCTGTGTATGGTGTCACTACCGGAGTGGGAGATAACGTTAAGTATGCAGTATCACGGGAAGAGGCATCTGTGCTTCAGAAAAATATGCTGCGAACTCATGCCGTGTCTGTGGGAGAAGCACTGAACGAAGAAGAGGCAAGGGCAATCATCTTTATGATTATATTAAATGCAGGTAAAGGTTTCTCGGCAATAAAAAGGGATACTATGGAACTCCTTTGTGAGATCTTGAACCATAACCTAATACCGTATGCACCGCGTAGTGGTTCGGTGGGATATCTTTCTGTGGAGGCGCATATGGCACTTACTTTGATTGGAGAAGGTTACTTCCTTGTTAATGGCAATAAAGTTCCGGCGGCATCAGTCCTGGAGAAAGAAAGACTGACGCCTGTTACTCTTGGCTGCAAGGAAGGCTTGGTATTAATTACGGGAACAACCTCATCAACTGCCTACAGCCTATTAGCAGTATATGATGCTTACAGCTGCCTGAAACATGCAGAAATGGCCGGGGCGGTGGCTTACGAAGCACTTCATGCGACGACGAAAGCACTTGATTCCAGAATACATGAGCGAAAGGGATACAGACAACAGCAGGAAGCGGCAGAAAATCTTAGAATCCTTCTGAATGGAAGCGAAATCGCAGAACATTATCGTGACATAAAAGTGCAGGATGCGTGTGCACTGCGGGCAATGCCTCAGATACATGGGGCAGTGAAAAAATTGCTGGACGAAGTCTGCGAAGTGTTTCTTACAGAGATGAATTCCTGCTCAGATAATCCTCTCATACTGGAGACGGAAGATGGCATGGGAGAAGCACTGATGAATGGGAATTTTGATGGCTCTTTTGTTGCTACCCATGCAGATATGCTGACAATTGCATGTGCGAATCTGGCAGGATTAGTAGAGAGAATTACGGATCGGCTTATGAACCATCACGTAAACGAGGGCCTTCCATCCTTTTTGATTCCCAATGCAGGAGTGAACAATGGGTTTATGATTATCCAGTATACGCAGGCTGCATTGACAGCAGAATTAAAACTCTTGGCAGCTCCGGCGTCACCAGATAGTATTACCACCTGTGCAGGACAGGAGGATCCGGTGTCTATGGCATACCGGGCGGGACAGAAAGCATATGAAGCGGCAGAAAAATTGAAATATATGGTTGCATTGGAACTTTTTGCCGCAGAACAGGCAATCGATATGCGGGAAGAATCCGAAAGAGAGTCAGAGATTCTGGCTGCTATTCACGATAAAATCAGAGAAACAATTCCGGTAATTTCAGAGGATGCTTATTTGCATGAATATATAGAACGCATGTATGAACTGGTAGACAGTCAGGAATTGATACGACTGGTGGAAGATAAAACAGAAGCGTAATAAGGAAAACAGTTAGGAGAAAGAGAAGATGGTACAAGAGACAATATATTTGGGAGCAGAACTTAGCCTGGAAACTTTTATGAAGATTGTCAGGGGGCATGCTAAGGTGGAATTCTTGCCAGAATATACAGCCAGAGTGAAAAAATCCAGAGCAGTAGTAGAAAGATTTGTTGAAGAAAACCGGGCAGTATATGGATTGACCACCGGTTTTGGAGCATTAGTCAGTCAACGAATCGATAAAAGCCAGGCAGAGCTGCTGCAGAAAAACATTGTATTAACACATTCTGTTTCGGTGGGAGAGCCCTTTGAGGAGGAAGTGGTAAGAGCGATTATACTCATGGTACTTCAGAGCCTTGGAAGAGGAGTGAGTGGTGTGCGTATGGAACTTCTGGAACTGTATCGACAGTTCTTAAACAGAGGATTGGTGCCATACACACCGAAGGAAGGCTCTGTAGGATATCTGTGTGCGGAAGGCCATATAGCGGCAGCAGCCATAGGAGAAGGCAAAGCGTATGTAGAAGGAAATCTGTATGATGCCAAAACAGCTCTTTCCATGGTGGGACTATCTCCCATTGTTTTAAGTTACAAGGAAGGGCTGGCATTACTTAATGGAACTACATCAGCAACTGCTCTTGCAGCAATTGGTATTTATGATTTGCAGCAATTGTCGAAAACAGCAGATATTGTAGCAGGACTTTCACTGGAAAGTTTAGGGGGACTTTTAAAAGCATATGACGACAGAATTCTGGACTGCAGACCACAGAAAGAGATGTATGAGACAGCGCATAATATTCAAAAACTACTGGCAGATTCCCAGGTAATAGAAAGTTTCAAGGACACTCATATTCAGGATGCCCTGTCGCTTCGCTGTATCCCGCAGCTTCATGGTGCGGTTAAGAGAGTCTTAAATGATGCAGCGGATGTGATACAGACAGAGATCAACAGCTGTGGGGATAATCCGATTATTGCAGGTGAACCTGGATTTGAGGAAGCCTTGTCCAATGGTAATCCGGATGCTTCCTATGTAGGTATTGAGATGGATGCAGCCTGTGTGGCGGCGGTGAATCTGGCAAAAATGTCAGAGAGAAGAAATGCTCGCTTTCTGGATAGTAATCTGTCGGATATGCCCTGGTTCCTTGTGAAGAAACCAGGATTAAATTCCGGTCTTATGATTCCACAGTATACTCAGGCAGGGCTTTTGAATGAACTTCGCGGGCTTGCTACTGCGTCCACCATAGACAGTGTATCTACCAGCGCAGGTCAGGAGGATTATGTGTCTATGGGATATAATGCCTGCTGTAAGTCATTAACGGTGGTTAAAAAGGCAGAATATATACTGGCAATTGAATTGATGTCTGCATATCAGTCTCAGCAGTTTATTGATAAAAATTTACAGAGGGGAAAAGGCTCTAGAGCTGTCTGGAAACTGGTGGGCAGTGAGGTTCCGGTTATGGAGGAAGACATGTATCTTTATCCTTATCTGGAGAAGTTAAAGACATTGATTCATCAGGGAGCACTGATTCAAGCCGTAGAGGAAGAAATGGGTATTCTGGAAAATTAAATATAGTACATTTTTCCGCTTTCACCAAAGGAAAAAAGGATTCGTACAACGAGGAGGAGATTGTTATGAAAGAAAAAGTCACACTTAGAAAACCGGTTTTTATTACCATGTGCATCGTCTACATAGGTATTATTATACTTGGACTGGTATCACCGGAAGCATTTGCAGCTGTGGAGGATACGATTGTTACTTTCGCATGTTCAAACTTTGGATGGGCATATGAGTTGTTGACCCTGGCGCTGGTTGGATTTTGTGTATGGGTGATTTTCTCAAAGAAAATTGGCAGCATCAAGTTAGGGGGAAAAGACGCAAAGCCTATCATGGGTAAATGGAGCTGGTTTGTTATTTCTCTATGTGGTGGAATTGCTACAGGAATAGTGTTCTGGGGAATTGCAGAACCGGTCACTCATTTTATGTCAGGGATACCTGGATTTGCCGATATAGGTACAGAGAACAGTAGCGCAGCTTTGCTTGCACTTAGTACCTGTTATCTGCATTGGGGTGTCTCGGAATATGCTTATTATTGTGTGGCTGGAATCGTCATTGGAGTTGCTGTGTACAATCTGAAATTACCTTATAGAATAAGCTCATGCTTATACCCGCTGATTGGAAAAAGAGCAATGGGTGCAGTTGGAACGGTCATTGATATTCTCTGTGTCTTTGGTCTTGCGGGAGGTGTTTCTGCTTCGTTGTGTGAAGGGGCTTTACAGATTGGTGCGGGAATTGGTATTTTGCAGAATGTTACACCGGGTAAAGTTATGTGGATTATTATATTAATCGCAGTAGTTATTACCTTTATTCTCTCCAGCTATACAGGAATCAGTAAAGGTGTACGTTTCTTCTCTGATAAAAATGCAAAACTTTTTATTGTTCTGCTTGCATTTGTACTGTTTACAGGACCTACCAGCTATATCCTGAATCTGGCAACGGAGGCGTTTGGATTCCATGTGACGAACTTTTTCCGCCAGTCTCTTTATCTGGGTGCTTTTGACAAAGACCAGTGGCCAACGTGGTGGACAGTTAATTATTGGAGCTGGATGATTGCTTATGCACCATTGATGGGAATCTTTCTTGCGAAAGTTGCCAGGGGAAGAACACTCAAAGAGTTTGTTTTGTATAACTTCCTGTATCCGGGAATATTTGGTGTTCTGTGGTTTGGTGTATTTGGCGGTGCTTCTATTAATTTTCAGATTAAAAATGGAGTTATCTGGAATACGATGCAGACAAAGGGGACAGAATCTGCAGTTTATGCATTCTTTGATAATCTGCCATTTTCGCAGATATTGTGTGTAGTATTTTTATTTACGGTATTTATTTCCATTGTAACTCTGGCAGATTCCATGACTACAACGATTTCATCGCTGTCTATCAATGTCAAGAATGCCGCAACGGTTGAACCGCCGGCTAAGGTCAAGATTTTCTGGGGACTGACATTGTCTCTGGTAGCATTTGTAAATCTGGCAACCGCAAACTCTGTAGGTGCAGTCAGTGGAATCGATGCGACAAAGCAGCTGGCAATTCTTGCCGCGTTCCCACTTTTGATTGTCATGATATTAATCGTTGTCAGCGGAGTTAAGATGCTGAGTCATTATGAACAGTATGATACCGTGGATCATCCGGAAGCATCTATTGTAGATCCAGCTTTTATCGCAGACTATGATGGTGATGATGCAGTAATTGACACTTTATTGACTTAACGATGATAGTATCGCATTGGAAATTTAAAAAGTAAAAAGGGAGAAAAAACATGGAAAACAAAACAATTGATGAAGCTATGGTAATCAAACTAGATGATGTGCTTCCTGAATATCCCAAGATGGAAGAAGGATATCGCAGAGCACCAAGAAGAGAAGCAGAACTTTCAGAACATGACAAGGAGTTGGCACTTTGCAATGCCCTGCGTTATATTCCGGAAAAATATCATGAGCAGATGGTTGAAGAATTCATGGAAGAGTTAAAGGAACATGGAAGAATTTATGGCTATCGTTTTCGCCCGGAAGGAGCCATAAAGGGGAAATCAATTGATGAATATAAAGGAAATTGTATAGAAGGAAAAGCAATTCAGGTCATGATTGATAATAATCTGGATTTTGATGTGGCACTTTATCCATATGAATTGACCACTTACGGAGAGACTGGACAGGTATGTCAGAATTGGATGCAGTATCGTTTGATTAAAAAATATCTGGAAGCACTTACCAGTGAACAGACACTGGTCATGGAGTCAGGACATCCGGTAGGACTTTTCAAATCCCACGCTATGGCACCACGTGTTATTATCACGAATGGATTGATGGTGGGAGAGTTTGATAATCAGAAATCTTTTAATCGCGCAGCAGCAATCGGGGTGGCCAACTATGGGCAGATGACTGCCGGTGGATGGATGTACATCGGACCACAGGGAATCGTCCATGGAACTTTTAATACGTTGCTAAATGCAGGGCGCTTAAAATTAAATATTCCTCAGGAAGGAAATCTGGAAGGGCGTCTATTTGTATCCTCTGGCCTTGGCGGCATGAGTGGAGCACAGGGAAAGGCAGCTGAAATAGCAGGTGCAGTAGCCATTATTGCAGAAGTAGATGAGTCCAGAATCATCACAAGATATACCCAGGGATGGGTGAAGAAATATACAGACAGCCTGGATGAGGCCACAGCATGGGCAAAAGAAGAAATGGATGCAAAACGTCCATGTGCGATTGCATACCATGGAAATATTGTGGATTTGTTGGAGTATCTTCTAGAGAAAGAGATTCATGTAGATCTTCTTTCAGACCAGACGTCCTGCCATGCACAGTATGAAGGTGGTTATTGTCCACAGGGGTTGAGTTTTGAGGAACGTACCCGTATGCTGGATGAAAATAAAGAGGAATTCTGTAAGAGAGTAAAGCAGACACTGATTCATCACTATAAGTTGATTTGCAGATTGTCTGAGAAAGGAACTTATTTCTTTGATTATGGAAACAGTTTCTTAAAGTCTGTATATGATGCCGGAGAACAGTCTATCTGTAAAAATAAAAAGGATGACACAGAAGGCTTTATATTCCCTTCTTATGTGGAAGATATTCTTGGACCACAGCTGTTTGACTTTGGATATGGTCCATTCCGATGGGTGTGCCTGAGCGGAAAAGAAGAAGATCTGGAGACAACTGACCGGGCCGCTATGGAGTGTATCGATAAAGACAGAAGATACCAGGATTTGGACAATTACATCTGGGTGCGTGATGCAAAGAAGAACAAACTCGTTGTAGGAACACAGGCAAGGATTCTCTATCAGGATGCCATGGGCAGAACAAAAATAGCGTTGAAGTTTAATGAGATGGTACGAAACGGAGAAATCGGACCTGTTATGATGGGAAGAGATCATCACGATACCGGCGGAACAGATTCACCTTTCCGTGAGACTTCTAATATCAAGGATGGTTCTAATATTATGGCTGATATGGCGACACAATGTTTCGCTGGAAATGCTGCGAGGGGTATGAGTATGATCGCAATCCATAATGGAGGTGGAGTTGGTATTGGTAAATCCATCAATAGTGGTTTTGGTATGGTTTTAGATGGAAGCGAACGTGTAGACACGATTCTACGTATGGCTATGCCATGGGATACGATGGTGGGAGTTTCAAGAAGAGCTTGGGCTCGTAATGAAAATTCATTGACCACTTGTGTGGAATACAACCAGATCTATGGAGAGGAAAATCATATTACGCTGCCATATCTGGTTAAAGATGAGATTATCAGAAAGGCAATAAAAGAATAAAATTTTCTCAAGGGGGAAACTTTAGTAAAATGAAGCAGGAAAAAAAGAATACAGAAGAAATAAATATAGAAGAGCCTGTCAATATAGCTCAGACGGTAGTAAAAGCTTTGGAACATGAGAATGTGGAATACGCGTTTGGAATTCCAGGGGAAGAAAATCTTGATTTTTTGGAAGCACTGGGTGAATCAGAAAAAATCAAACCAGTGATTGTGAGACATGAGCAGGGAGCTGCTTTTATGGCTGACGTATACGGAAGACTGACAGGTAAGGCTGGAGTATGTTTTGCCACTTTAGGACCTAGAGCAACGAACCTGATTACAGGAGTCGCAGATGCCAATGGAGATGGAGCGCCTCTGGTTGCAATCACTGCGCAGGTGGCAACAGATAAGATTCATCTTACTTCTCATCAGTATCTGGACCTTGAGTGTCTTTTCCGGCCGATAACAAAACGTACGAAGATGGTAATGCGCCCGGAATCCGTGAATGAAATCGTGCGTATGTCATTTAAATATGCGGAAAATGAACGCCCCGGAGCAACACATATCTGTATTCCGGATGATGTGGCAAAATTACCCGTTGAAGAAGGCGTTGCAAGAAAACTTTTGAACAGACCTAAATTACAGAAAGAATACGCAGATGTATCCAATATCGAACATGCAGCAGCTATGGTGTTCAAGGCAAAGAATCCTGTTATCCTGGTAGGACATTCCGCGGTACGTTCTCATGCAGCAGAAGCACTACGGGCTTTTGCTGAGAACCTGCATATACCTGTAGTCAACACGATGATGGCCAAAGGAATCATTTCTTATGACAGTCCATATTCTATGTGGACCGTGGGAATTCCTCAAAAAGATTATCCTAATGCAATTCTGGACCGTGCTGATGTTGTGCTGGCAGTAGGGTATGATATCGTAGAATTTGCACCAGTGAAGTGGAACATTAAGGATAACCACGAGATTATTCATATTGACTCCAGACCGGCTCATATTAACAAATTATACCAGCCGCTGGTGGAAGTAGTAGGAGATATCAGCTATTCTCTGGAAATGATTTCTAATAGGTGTTCAGCGAAAGAAGAACCACTGGAAGCTATGAAAATTAAAGCTATGATGGTGGAGGAAGATGCCGGCTATGCAGAGGATTATTCGTTCCCGGTAAAACCTCAGAAAATTCTGCATGATGTTAGAAAAGCATTGGCACCGGATGATATTGTTATATCAGATGTGGGAGCCAATAAGATGTGGGTTGCCCGCCATTACCATTGCTATCAGCCCAATACCTGCATCATATCCAATGGGTTTGCCACAATGGGAATTGCAGTACCAGGTTCTATAGCTGCTAAGATGGTTTATCCTCAAAAGCGCATTCTGGCTATAACCGGAGACGGTGGATTCATGATGAACAGTCAGGAACTGGAGACAGCAGTACGTTACGAGATTCCAATTGTTGTGCTGATTTTAAGGGACAGCAGCTATGGATTGATTAAATGGAAACAGGAAGATCGCTTCGGAAGACATTTCTTTGTGGATTTTGCAAATCCTGATTTTGTGAAACTGGCAGAAAGTATGCATGTAAAAGGATACCGTGTGGAAAAAGCAGAAGAACTTCCGGAAATTCTGGAGGATGCTTTTTCATCCGGTGTGCCTTGTGTGATTGACTGCCCAGTGGATTATGCTGAGAATACAAAACTGACAGAACATTTAAAAGAAGTGGAAGTCCGTTTATCGAAATAATGGAAATCAATCTTTGTTAAACAAAATTTCAGGAGGGAAACAAAATGAAAAAGTGTATTGAATTAACAGATTGTAAGATTTCGCTGGATGAATTCATGCAGATTGTAAATAAGGAAGCTGCCATTTCTTTTAGCGAAGAAATGGTAATGAAAATAAAAAAAAGCAGAAAAATGATTAATGATTTCTTAGCAGAAAATCGTCCTATATATGGTGTGACCACTGGGTTTGGTGAAAATGTCCGATATGCAATATCTCCAGATGATGCGATTACTCTTCAGAAAAATATTGTGAGATCTCATTCTGTTTCGGTAGGGGAACCTCTTTCGGAAACAAATGTAAGAGCAATCATGTTAATGCAAATCTTAAATGTAGGAAAAGGTTATTCAGGAATTAAGCTGGATACCATTTCATTAATAAAAGATTTTTTGAATAATGACATATATCCTTTTGCACCAGGAAATGGTTCTGTAGGATATCTATCTGTGGAAGGTCATATTACGCTTACCTATATGGGGGAAGGATATATTTTCTATAAAGGTGAGAAAAAAGAAGCTACTTATGTATTAAAACAAATAGGGTTAAAACCGGTCGAGTTTGCATGTAAGGAAGGACTGAGTTTATTAAATGGTTCTACTTCCGTAACAGGGCTTGGACTTGTGGCGGTGTACGAGATGAAAAAGGCATTGGACAATTTAGAAGTATGTGGAGCGATGGTGTTTGAGGCATTGCAGGGAACCGTCAAATGCCTTGATGAAAGATTACATATTGTTAAAAATCATGAAGAACAGCTAAATACAGCAATAAAGATTGCACGTATGCTGAAAACAAGTGAAATATGTGAGAAATATAAGGAGAGCAGGGTGCAGGATCCTTACGTGCTTCGTTGCATGGTTCAAATATTAGGTGCTGCCAGGAAGCTGGTAAAAGAAGCAGAAGAAGTAATCGTGGATGAAATGCATGGAGTTAGTGATAATCCGGAATTGTTTGAGGACAGTAACGGTGGAGTTGCTTTAATGAGTGGGAATTTTGATGGAAGTTATGTGGGAAGTCATGCTGATATGTTGGGAATGGCGGCTGCAATGGTCGGAAATCTGGCCGAGAGGTGTATAGACAGAATGGTAAACAGATATTTAAATAATGGTTTACCAGCTTTTCTGGCTCCAAATCCTGGACTGAATAATGGGTTTATGATTCCGCAGTATACTGCAGCGGGACTTTTAAATGAAATAAAAATATTGGCAACCTCATGTAGTATAGACAGTATACCAACATGTGCGGAACAGGAATCACCGGTATCTTTTGCATATTTTGCCAGCAAAAAGGCAATCGAAATAGCAGAAAAGTTAGATTATATTATTGCAATTGAATATATGACAGCAGCGCAGGCAATTGAATTACAAAAGCCACTGAAACCATCTTCCGTGACAGAGACTGTGTGCAGTAAGATCAGAGAAAAAGTTGATTTTGCAGAGAATGACAGATATTTTTATCCGGATATTGAAAATCTATTTTATATGGTGAAAAGTCAGGAACTTGTGGATTGTGCCCGTAATCAGAAAATGAGCCAATAATAGAAAAGATTAGTATAAAGAAACATAAATTTAACCCTCCCTGATAAATATTTGTATTTACAGTGTAGTATAAATCGCTTACAATTGCATTATAAGAAATTGATGATTACTATTCACTAAGATAAAGTGAAAACAAGGGAGGACAAATATGTATTGCGGAAATTGTGGGAATAGAATACCGGATGATTCAAGCTTTTGTCCGGAATGTGGTACTCCGCTTGAGGATATGCACGAAAAAAAGCAAGGAGAAACTTATTTTAAAAGTAAAAAATATCAATACGAAGAGGATGAACCAGAGAAAAAATCAAGTGTACTGCCGGTACTGATTACATGTGTTGGTTGCCTGATTGTGGTGGGCATTATCATTATAGGATTTATGATATTGGGTAATACAAAAGGAGACGAAACAGCGCAGGCAGAGAGTGCTTCAGAACCTCAGGTACAAGTGGGAGAAGAAGTACAGGCTGGTGAGAATGATACAGAGGCGAAAGATCCGGATGAAGTGGAAAAAACAGATATTGTAGAGCCGGAAGAAACTCCTGAAAGCTTATCGCCGGAAGAAATACAGGCCGCAGAAAAGGCAGAAGCACAGGCAAAGGCCAAGGCGGAAGCAGAGGCAAAAGCTAAGGCTGATGCTCAAGCGGCAGCAGCAGGGGAATATGTGATAGCGAATAGTTCAACCGTAACTTTGACGCAGGCAGACATATCAAGTCTCAGTGCAGACCAGCTTCGCCTGGCCATTAATGAAATCTATGCCCGCCATGGACGAATGTTCAAAGATCAGGAACTGCAGGCATATTTCAATGGAAAAAGCTGGTACCAGGGAACTATTCAACCAGATGCATTTCAGGAAAGTATGCTGTCTGCTTTAGAAAGACAGAACATACAGCTTATAAGTGCAAGAAAAGATTCTTTGACTGGACAGGCAGGAACTTCGTCGAATTCTGCAGGTGCGGTCGTTGGAAATGTCAGTCTGTATCCAGGAGACTATCATGATATTCGTATTTATGGGGACAATCCTGAGCGTGTAAATAATTATGTTACCGTAGTGATTTCGAATGTGACATCAACCGGATTTGATTTTAAGATAACGAGATATAATACCCAGACGAATAATTATGACGTGATATTCAGGTCGCATACCGCTGTTTTTACCGGTAATGGAACAACAGCCACATATTATGGACAGCAGTACACACTGAACTTCTCATTCCCAAGAATAACCGAACTGACCGTAACTGGATTCTCGGATGCAGAGGGAATCACATTTGCAAATAATGGCATACCAGGACATGAATTCAGTTGATTGATATATAAAAGGCTTAGAGAGGAATTTATAAATCTTCTTTAAGCCTTTATCATTTTGTGGGAATTTTGCAGGAATATAGAACACAAAAAAAGAGTTATTAGATTTATTTCCTTCAATCTAATAACTCTTTTTTATTCGATGATATCTCCATTGGACTATACCTTTCTGTTGGTTAATTCCAACCCTTCGTTTGAATTTGTGTTAAAAAATGATTTAATTACTTCTCTTACTTTTCTGGTGGTCTGTACCATCCTTTTCTTAAAATTTTTCTTTGAGGTAAATCATTACGTTCTTGGTGGTCTGTACCATCCTTTCTTAAAATATTGTTTTAAGGTAAATCATTTACATTTTTGGTGGTCTGTACCATCCTTTGCTTAATATTTGTTTTGAGGTAATTCTTCTACTTTTCTGGTGGTCTATACCTTCCTTTCTTAAAATATGAGATAAATCACTTAATATTTCGGTGGTCCATCCTCCTTAGCTCGTTTCGTTTTTTCTATGATTGAAGTATACTAAATAAGATAAAAAAAGTCAAGAGTAAATTGATAATAAAACTAAAAAATATAGATTGAATAATAATTGTATAAAATATAATGAATTAACTGAAAATTATCTAAAAATAAGATAACATATAAAATATCACAATATATATAAAATGCAGGATAATTATCGTGCAATGCTTGGTGGAGATATGAAAGCGTCTATTGGTCATACTGATATTGCGAATATTCACAGGAAATAGTAAAAGAGGTGCTGTCATAGATAGTGTGACAGTGCCTCTTTTATTATTTCAGCTTTAAATTTAATATTTACCGTATTTATCCAATGTCTCGAACATAGCATCCAAATTCTCTGGTTTACAGTTTTCAAGGGAACCATTAAAGTCGAATATATAACCACCACCTGGCATGCAGTCATCTAGGAGTCTCTTTGTCTGCTCTACGACATCTTCTTTCTTTCCAAATTCCAACTGCGAGATTGACAGATTGCCGCATATGCAGGCAGTGCCGCCCAATATCCTTTTAGCTTCTTTCATATCTACAGTTTCAAAATGATATAATACTTTTCCCTTAGGGACATCGGTTAGTTGTTCAAGACGGCTGTTATAAGGGCCTTCTGTGTAAATATATGGAGTAACGCCCATATCAATTAATGCCATCATAATCTTCTTAAGTGGTTTCCAATACAGGCGTTCATACTGCTCGGCACTCATAAATCCGTCCATTGCCTTATGAAGTGGGAAGAATACTCGCTTAACCGGCATATCCACATAGCGGAAGTACTGCAGATTAGCGATTTGTTGATTAGCGAACATATCACAGGCCTGTTCAATATATTCCTGCATATCTTCATCAATCAGATCTTCAAAGATACCCATGGTACTTCTAAAGTAATCACCCAGGATGTCATATGGTGCTTCAGATATTCCGGTTATTAATCCAGGGAATCCCATCTCACCCAGCTTTTGCTGGTACATTTTGCCTGCAGCAGAAGCATCAGCATCTGCTTTGCCAATTTTGGCAAGCAATTCATAAGCTTCCTGCATGCCCGGACTGTAAAGCGAAGATAAAAGTCCTGTATTCAATACAACTGTAGGTGTCAGCTGAATATTTGCAAGATTTTTGAGTGATGGATATGCACGCGGTATGTATTTACGAAGCATAAATCCGGTAAAATCATTAAGCAGTTCAGGATATTCTTCCTGTGTCATCATCTCACGTTCGATAACCTGATGAGAACTATAGTCAGAAACCATGGTGCCAGGTTTGCCAGGCCAGTCAATCATCTGGGAATCCGCCAGTTCATTAGCCAGTCCACTGGTAAAACCTGAGAAGAGATGGGTATCACACATAGGATGTTCTGCATAGAATTTTAAAGCTGCTTCACCGGCCTGTTCATAATTATAATAGATATCCTTATAACTGGAACCGTGCGCACGCTGCATATAGGATGCAATAAATGGTGCAACAGGTACCCGGTCTGGTGTACCGAGAGCAATCGCTGTGTTAACACGATTTAATCTTTCGGAAAATTTTGACTGTGCTCCTTGATTTGTTGTACTTTCACTCATAAAAATACCTTCTTTCCCCAATGTTTACGGTTTGTTAAATACATAAAACTAAATTTGAAATTCCGAAAATTCCATAACTCTTTTCTTAGTATAAGCGTTTTCTTTACCTTTGGACAGCCACCGTATGTTGTCTTTTTCGAGGGTTCATGCTACAATTTGTAGCGGGGTGAAGTATATGAAAATAACAGCAGAAATTTTATTCTATATATTATCAAAAAAGTACGATGTTAAAAGCGAAACTATTGGAAAAAAAGGAATTTTGCTCAAGGGTATTCGGATGTATCGTGTGGGGACGGAGATAAAAGAGGGTATACTTTATGTGCTTGCGGAATCATTGATAAAAGATTTTTTTGCAGCAGAAGACAGAAGAAACCAGACTCTTTGCTTCCTTATTTGTGAAGACTGCAATATGAATATAGAGGAGAAGCAAGAAAATCATGCGCTATGGAAAAAACGAGTGTGTGAAAAAGAAGTGTCGGCAGTAGTGTCGGGAAAGTTGAATGTAGAGACAGTTTTTGAAGAAGTCATAGACATAAGAGACCACTTACAAAATTGGGACGCTCAGTTTGCAGATGACATTCTACATCAAGTTTCAAATACAAAATTATTTTCTATGGGAATAGATGTGCTTCCATGGAAATATTCCATTGTGGATTGTGATATGAATAATTTATATCTGACACCGGGTTTCAATCGCTTCTTTCATCAGACAAGTGACCAATCCAGGATTCCGCAGGAAATTGTACAGCACTTGATTCTGCAAAAAGAATTTCATGAAGTAGCGAAGAAAAGAGAAGCCTTCTATTATTATGATGATTCGGATAATCTGTATCTGCTTTGCCGTAACATCTTTAGAGATGAACAGTATTATGCCCGGATTATTATGTATATGCAGGATGGAAGCAAGTGCGTATCAGATGGATTGCTGGAAATCTTCGAACGATTTTCTGATCATATACAGGATATGTATCATTTCGGGAAAACCGCAGTGCATCGCCATGTCAATGACCGGCTGCACAATCTTTGCCGTACGATCATAAATGGAAAGAAGATGGAGCAGAATGGAATAGCAGAAGTTCTGGAAAAATTTGGATGGAAGATGAATCACAGTTATTCCACTATAAAACTGCAATTTTTCGCGGAAATGGGGTGGGACAGTCAGTTAGAGATCACGCTGCCATACCTGGCGCGAGAGTTAGAGCGGGAATGGAAGGACTCCTGTGCCATTTATACAGGTACAGAAATCTTCTGGACAATTAATATGAGTCTGTCCGGTGATGATACTGACCAGCACAGCTTTCATCAGAGAGTTGCTTATTTTGTGAGAGATAATGTGTGTAATGCAGGAGTAAGTCCACATTTTATGGACTTTTCGCTTCTCGCGGATGCATTCCGTGCAGCAGATGCGGCTCTTATTATAGGACGAAAAGAAGATCCTCATTTTTGGTATTATTTATTTGATGATTACCGTCTTACTTATATGTTAGAAGAAATGCATAAAATACTTCCGGAAAGTATGCTGTGTCATCCGGCTAAAAAGCAGCTGACGGAGTATGATAAGGTACATCATACAGAATTATCGCGTACACTCGAAGCATATCTTACTAATAATTTAAATATGACCACGGCAGCTGCAGCACTATATATTCATCGCACGACGTTTTGTCGCAGAATGGATCATATTTACCGGCTTACAGAACTTGATTTGACAGATAACGATACGATACTCTTACTTTTATTGTCCTACAGATTACAAAAATAAATTGAAAAAAGATGTGAAAAAACACGGCAGGATAGATGAAAAAATATGAAAAATACGTTATAATACTAGTAGAATATTTATTATATAGAGGATGAACATGAAAAGGGGTACTGCTTGGGGCGGTATTTTGTTTTTATATAATTTTTTTTGGAAGTACCATATGTTTTGGTTGAAATTTAGTATATAACTGTGTAGAATATATACTGCTGCGTAAAACGCAGAGAATGACAATTGCCATTATTGGAGGCATGAGAGAACACTTGGAATAATGACGAAAGATAAGAGGGGAAAGAGCGTATGTCAGTTGAAACTGTATTTATGCGAAAAATGAATGAGTTAGTAGACCTGGGGAATAAAAATCAAAATATATTAACAGAACAGGATGTCTTAGCTGCCTTTCCAGGAGCATCTTTTTCAGAAGAGCAACTGGTGCAAATGTACGCTTACATTCAGGGCTTTCATATAAAAATAGTAAAAGACAGTGAACAAATGGAATCGAAAACTGTAGAATCCGTAGAAAAGAAGCCAGTTAAAGAGGAAAAGGCAGTTAGAACAAATAATGCAGCAAAATCAATAAAAAAAGAAAATGAAATGGATGCTGTCGATTCGCTGGAGTCTGATGAGGATGCCTATATAAATGATGATGCAGGTGATACCGCAGATGATGAAAATGAAGATTTAATCGACACGAAACTGCAAAGCGGCACAGATGATTTTACTGTGGACGAGCGTCTTCTGGACAAAGATATATTTAGTGAAGGTTTATTAGGCGAAGAATTTCCTGCCAAGAATATATATGAAGCACATCTGGCAGATTCTGAGAAGAGCAGCGCTGATCTTTTGGATGAAGGTGGATTCCACGGAAAAGTATCAGATTCCGATGATGTCAAGATAATAGCAGATGAAGAATCTTATGATATGGATTCTGCAAGTCTTCTGGAACATGTGGGAACAGAGGATCCTGTGCGTCTGTATTTGAAAGAGATTGGTATGTTTCCACTGCTCAGTGCAGAGCGGGAAGTAGAGCTGGCTAAGAGAAAAGCGGAGGGAGATGCTTACGCAGTAGAGGAACTGATTAACAGTAATCTTCGACTGGTTGTCAGCATTGCCAAAAGATATACCGGCAGGGGATTAAGCTTTCTGGATTTGATTCAGGAGGGAAACCTGGGATTAATAAAGGGAATCGAGAAATATGATTACGAAAAAGGATTTAAAATCAGTACCTATGTAACATGGTGGATAAAACAGTCTATAACCAGAGCCCTTGCGGATAAGTCCCGTACGATTCGAGTGCCGGTACATATGGTTGAGATTATCAATAAAGTAGTGAGAACACAAAAGAGACTGACCACAGAGTTAGGCCATGAGCCAAGCCATAGTGAGTTGGCAGATGAACTGCAGATTAGTGAAGATAAGCTTATGGAGATATATCAGTATGCTGCGGACCCGGCATCTTTAGATACACCAATTGGTGATGAGGCAGATTCCAGTCTGGGGGATTTTGTGGCAGATGAGGTCATGCCGTCACCAGAGGCATCTACAGAACAGACTATGCTGAAAGAAAATCTGAATATTCTTCTGGAAGTACTGACAGAACGAGAGCGGGATATTCTGATTCGAAGATATGGCCTTGAAAATGGTGAAGCTAAGACCTTGGAAGAAATCGGACAGGAATTCCAGCTGACCAGAGAAAGAATTCGTCAGATAGAGGCTAAGGCAATTAATAAATTAAAGTCTTCCAGAAAGCGAGCTTTAGTGAAAGACTTTTTATAAAATAATTTGTTTGATATTTATTCAAGGATAAGTACAGGCTATTACACTGGGCGTTTTCCCACTGTGATAGCCTGTTTTGGACAGGCATTTACGCAGATACCACATCCGATACAGACGTTGGAATCAAAAACAATCGTATCATCTTCTTTGGTAAAAGCTTTCATAGGACATCTGCGGACGCAGAGCCCACATTTTACACAGGCTTCTTTTTGGTAAGTGGCTATAGTGTGTGTGATGGGAAATGTTCCGATAGTATTACAAATCTTAGCTGCACGATATTCAAAGCAGCAATCTCCGCAACAATTACACATCCCATGTGACCCTTCCAAAGTATGAATCAGTCCTTCTTTGTCACAGTTAATGACAAGCTCTACTGCTTCAGAAACAGAAATTTTTCGAGCATGACCACGATCGGCAGGACTATTATAGTCATTGGAAAAACTGATACAGGTTTCACGAGAATGCTTACAGTTTTCAAAAATACTGCGACAGTCACAAGTTGTTACATATACAGGGTCTGTCTGCTGTTCCAGAAAATGAATAGCTTCCTCCAGTGGAGCTACGGAATCTAATCGCTCGCCTTTTTCCCAGCGTGGTTTATTCATCTGGATAAAGGAATCCAGGTACCAGGAACCAATCATATCCCGATCGGCAGAAGGTATAGAGTGCCAGATTTTATTTTCGTATTGACAGAAAATCCCCAGGCGTCCGTAGAAACTGCCTGTATGGTAATGGGTTTCATCTGATCGTTCAAGAACGCCCCTCTTATAAGCAGAAGCGACTGTATTTTGCGCTTCTGCTAAATTGATATTCAGAGTAAGAGCCATCGAAGGGGCGTCAAAGAGTACCGAGGGGTCATAGGATTCCAGTATTTGCCGTTCTGTATCCGTAAGCATAAGATCAATATAGGAATATGCGCATTCCGGAATTTTAAAATGTTTTATGATTGAATTTGACATAACAGTCTCCTTATCCATGGTGTAAAACAGGATTTATAAAGAATCTTTGATGGAATCGTAGTAATCAGCGGCAACATCTTCGAAATCTTCCCCATCAATATCAACAGCAGCGTTCATGGCGATGACATTTTCGTCAGTGAAGGTTGCTGTTACTTTATTCAGAATCTCCTGTGCATCCGGGTGAGATCCTAAAACTTCATCTCTGATGACTGGAGCCAGATAGTATGGTGGCCAGCACTGTTTATCATCTTCCAGGATAACGAAGTCGTTACCGGAAAGACTTCCTTCGGTAGTGTAAGCGCTGATAACATCTACTTCTCCATTTTTGGCGGCTGTAAAGGTAAGATTATGATCCATAGTTACCTCATCTTTAAAGGTTACATTTCCGTAGATTTCCATTAATCTGGGATAAGTGGCAGCAGCTTCAAAAAATTCTCCGTTTCCTGCAAGCGTCAGGTTGGAAGCGTTTGCCCACACATCAGATATTGTAGTCAGATTATACTGTTCGGCTGCAGATTTTGATACAACAAGACCTTCGGAATCATTCACATTGGAGTGATCAAGCCATGTAATCTGGAATTGGTCTTCGTACTCTTTTTTTACTGTTTCATAACATTCTTCCGGATCATAGATAGGATCCATGCCTAAGTGAGACACCAGGCCGGTACCTGTGTATTCTGGATATACGTCAATTTCTTTATTTATCAGAGAATCATGGATAATCTGAGAACCTATCTGCAGTTTGCGTTCCACCGGGATACCAGCGTCTTCCAGAGCAAGTGCATATATTTCTCCTATGATAATTGATTCGGTAAAATCTTTTGATCCAACAACAATAGGTGTTTCGTCGCCAGAAGCGGAAGCTGCGTTTCCACATCCAGCTATGGTTCCTGCAATCATGGTAAGTGTTAAGAGACCTGCTAATACTTTCTTCTTCATAATAATTCCTCCTTGTAGTCCGGGTTAATAAGGTTGAAAGAAAATAAAAGCTGCAATATCCGGAATCCAGATATCACAGCTTTGTGAGTTCAATTATTTTCTTGTTGATGAAGTTATACTATAGCAACTGTCAAAAAAACGTCAAAAGAAGAATAATATTTTTTTGACAGTTTTTCGACAAGTCGGGTTTAGAATGAAAACAATATCGGACAATCAGGAGGGAACTATATGAAGAAGGTTCTGATTAAAAATCTAGCACAGATTGCAACACCAACAGGAAAAAAGATGCAAAAAGGAAGTGCTATGGCGCAGATTACCTGCATTTCGGATGGGGCAGTCTATATAGAAGATGGGATTATTCGGAAGGTAGGGCAAACAGCAGAGGTCTGTGCCGGCCTGGATGAAGCGTCCTGCCAGGTGATTGACGGAAGGGATAAATGTGCAGTACCTGGGTTCGTGGATTCACATACACATTTCATATTTGGCGGTTATCGTCCCAAAGAATTTATTCGAAGACTGGAAGGTGCCGGATATTTGGAAATCATGCAGATGGGAGGAGGCATTCAGGCTACCGTGGACGCCACCAGAAGTTCTTCTTATGAAAATTTATATGAAAATGGAAAGAAACGTTTGAATCATATGTTAGAACAGGGCATTACTACAGTAGAAGGAAAGAGCGGTTATGGTCTGGATTTTGAATGTGAGAGAAAACAATTACAGGTAATGAAAGAACTTAATGAGAAACAACCGGTGGATATTGTACCGACTTATCTGGGTGGTCATGCAGTGCCATTAGAATATAAGGAAGATGCAGACGGGTATATTGACTATATGATTGAAAAGGTACTGCCAAGGGTAAAGGCTGAGAATCTTGCGGAATTTTGTGATATCTTCTGTGAGGATAGTGTCTTTTCTATTGCTCAGTCAGAACGTTTGTTAAATGCAGCAAAGAAGCTGGGATTCATAAGCAAAATTCATGCAGATGAAATCGTCACTTTAGGAGGAGCAGAACTTGCTGCCCGGCTGGGAGCCGCATCTGCAGATCATCTGCTGATGATTTCCAATCAGGGTATAAAAGATTTGTCCAATTCGGACACCGTAGCTACCTTACTTCCCTGTACGGCTTTTTGTCTGGATAAACCATATGCACCGGCACGCAGACTTATTGATTCTGGATGTGCAGTAGCATTAGCAAGTGATTTCAATCCGGGAAGCTGCTTTGCAAATTCTATTCCGCTTATGTTGGCACTGGCAGTTATCCATATGAAAATGTCCATAGAGGAAGCAATTTGTGCACTCACCCTTAATGGTGCCGCAGCGCTTAAACGAGCAGATATCCTGGGCAGTATCGAGGTGGGAAAACAGGCAGATATAAATATCATAGAGTATCCGGATTACCGTTTCCTTGTTTATCATACGGATGCTAATCTGGTAGAGAAAGTAATAAAAGGGGGCGAACTGGTATATGAAAAATAGATTCGAAGTAAGAAAAGAGTTTTCGACGAACCAATGGTCTGGTGGAAGTACAACTGAATTTTATTTATATCCGGAGAATGGCAGTTATCAAAAAAGAGATTTTCTTTTTCGTATCAGCAGTGCAGTAGTGGAGGAGAGTCCCAGTATGTTTACTTCACTGCCGGGAGTAACCAGAACTTTAATGCTGTTGGAAGGAAATATGAAACTGATACATGGGAAAAAGGAACCTTTGTCCCTGATGCCTGGCAAATGTGATGTGTTTTCCGGTGATGTGAAAACGGTTAGTGTGGGGCTGGCCACAGACTTTAATCTAATGGTCAAAGATGAGACTGATGGGACAGTGGAATCTATTTGCCTGTTACCAAAAGACAGGGAAACTTTTGCCATTTATCCAAAAAAAAACAAGGAGTGTTTTTTACTGCTCTATGTATATTCAGGGGAAGTTTGTGTTCAGGACGGACAGGAAATAAAAAAAGTGGAAATGGGCGAACTGGGAATTATCAATATAAAGGATGAAGATGTACAGGGATTTACAATTAAAAATACAGGCAGCAGCAGTGCAAAGCTGATTCGGACGATTGTGTATACAAGGACGGAAGATACAAAAAACATATTGTTAACAGAAGAAGTGTCAGAGAGTAGAAAAGAGGTGCAGGTATGAAGAAAAAATATGTCATCACTATTGCGAGACAATTTGGAAGTCTGGGAAGAACCATTGGAAAAAAGGTGGCCGAGAATCTTGGAATTGCGTATTATGACAGGGAACTGCTTGAGGACGCAGTGGAAATTCTGGGAAAAGATATGAATAATCTGGATCAGTATGATGAAAAATTGTCCAATCCATTTTTCAAAGCTTTATATCCTATGGGATTAAAAGAATCCATAACACAGACAAAGCTCTTTGAACTGCAAAAGGCAAAGATTTTAGAAATTTCCGAAAAGGAATCCTGTGTAATTGTTGGGAGATGTGCAGATTACATTTTAAAAAATCATAAAAATGTATTGAAATTGTTTATATATGCTCCATATAAAGACCGTATCTACAATTGTACCCACGATTTAAACCTGTATATTGAAGATGCGAAGAAAATGATTACATCTGTAGATAAAGCAAGACAAAATTATCATGAGTTCTATACAGGGGAATCTTATGATAGTATAGGAACTCATGATCTTATGATTAACAGCAGCCTTCTCGGTGTGGAGAAGACAGCAGAGCTGATTGAAGCCGTGGTAAAATCAAAGTTCTGCTAATTCCTTCCATTCGGGAAGCTGATGGTCAATATTCATTAAGCGTTTCGCATCTGACAGATAAAATTCAAGTGGCTCAGGCAGAAATTCCTTACATTCCTTCGGGTATTGAATAAGGAGTTCTGCCTGAGTTTTGCGTAAAAGTCCTTTTTCTACAGGCGATCCCAGTTTGTTGCATGCAGCGTTGGCTTCATGGAGAAATTTATCAGACATAGAAAAATCCCCTCTTTCACATAGAAAAACAGCATATCGGCTTTTGGCGACAGAACGGCCCATGAGTGTATAGGAATTATCATACAGGCTGCAGGCGGTCGCATAGGAAGCAAAGGCTTTGTCATTCTTGCCAACAGCACGATAGGCAGAACCTAAGTTTGTATAATGAGTTGGATTTATAGCGAGGCTGTGTTCCTGACAAAGGTGGATAGCTTTGTGGTAGAAAGCAATTGCTTTATCAGGCTGTTGCTTTTTCCGCTGCAATTCACCCAGATAGTTATAAGCAGCCGAAATATTTAGTAGAGTGGTACTGTTTTGTAATGTATGATGCTCAAAGATGGAGATAGAAGTACGCAGATCTTCTTCACTTTCCTCATACTCATTGCACATGAGGTGATATAATCCGTTCAAGCGGAGAAAAAGTGCACGTTCCATAAGGTAATTCTGCTCAGAAGCAAGAGCAAGTCCTAAATCAAGATATTGTTTCATCAGTTCAGGTTCATAAAGCTGGATGCCATAATAAATCATTTGCCGATAGGCGCGCAGCAGGTAAGAGGAGTGTCTGCGTACATAGCCCAGATGGAAACAACGGCGGATACAGATGAGCCCTTCGTTATATAGACCGGAAAGGATATAGTAGCGTCCTTTGGCTATGAGCAGACGTGCGGAGAGTTCTTCATATTCCTCATCCTGGGTAAAGTTATGGCGTTCTTTTTTCAACTGTTCCTCTATGTTAGAGAAAAAAGCAGATTGGTCGGCGGGCGCAGGAGATTGCTCAAATGTTACCTGGCTAGGATATAGCTCATATTGGGCAATAGACAACTCTTCCAGAAGATATATCTGATATTTGAGAACTTTTGTCTGCATCCCGGCCAATTCAAAATATTGGATTAGTCTGTTGTAAGTCGCATTATTTTTGGGAGGGAGTATTTCTTCCAGTGCACATGCAATACTCTTGTATAGAATACGACATTTAGATGGTGGAATCAGTCCTACAACATACTCACGCATTTTTCCGTGAGTAAATGTAAAAATGGTTTTACCATGGCGCTGTTTTTCTATAATCAGTGCCCGGGCAGTCAGTTCTTCTACACTTTCAAGAATATCAAGAGTGCTGCGTCCATTGACGTGTTCCAATAGATTCAGTGAAGCGTAGTTGTGCAGCAGGGAAATAATATCTAAAAGTTGTCTGGATTGCGTAGACAGACCTTGCAGACGCTGCGACAAAATATTTTGTGCCTGATCGGAGAAGGTATCTAGGGAGCCCTGTTCTTTATAGTTGTTGAGAAGTTCATTTAGAAAAAAGGCATTACCTGCTGTTGTCTCATAGATGGACGTTAAAATATCGGCTGGTATTTTGTTGATGTCTGTTTTGGATGAAATAATTTCCTGCATATCCTCAATAGAAAATCTGGTCAGATGAATTTGTTTTAATCCCACTCGTTTCGGTATATGAAGAATAAACTCAGACAGTGAATCTACGGAGCTGTTCAGTGCAGTGGACACAAGCATAAAGTTATGTCGAAGCTCTCTTAACAGAGAAGTGAAAATCTGTAAAGAAGCCCAATCTGCATAGTGTAAGTTATCAATCATCAAAAATACCGGGGTCTGTTCTGTAATGCGGTATAAAATACGTAGAATACTGTTCTGAATAGCACGCAGGTTATAGACATTGGCAAATCTATCAATGGCGGTTTTGGTATGGTGCTGGATGGAAGTGAACGTGTGGATAATATACTGAAGATGGCTATGCCTTGGGACACTATGGTAGGTGTGGCAAGACGTTCCTGGGCCAGAAATGAAAACTCTATCAGTACCTGTGTGGAGTATAACAATACTTACAATGACAATAATCACATTACGATTCCATATTGCGTAGATGATACGATAATTGAAAATCTGCTGGAGAAATAAGAAAAGAGAAGAGACTATGAAAATTAATAGCGAACGACTTTTAAAAAATCTGGAAGAGTTATCTTATATAGGAAGAAATGAAGGCGGCGGTATCGACCGTGCCTTCGGAAGCAAAAGTGATTTAGAAGCAAGGGAATGGTTAATCCGATACTGGAAAGAACATCTGGGGATAGAGACACGCATTGATGCAGCGGCTAACCTCTGGGTGGATTATCAGAAAAAGGAAGGTTGTTTGCCGTTGGTTATCGGTTCTCACCATGATGCAGTACCAGATGGTGGTCGCTATGATGGTGCTCTTGGGGTATTGCTGGCAACAGAGATTTTAGAAACCCTTATGGAAGCAAAGTTGAAACTGAATCATCCGCTTAGTGTTGTGTCATTTACCGGTGAAGAGCCTAATCCATTTAACCTGTCTACAATTGGAAGCAAGGTGTTGTGTGGGCGTTTAACCAGGGAATCTTTGGAAAACTGTATCAGCCGTGATAATGGAGAGCGGATTGCAGATGCATTGGCACGGGCAGGTGGTAATCTGGAGAGGCTTCCTTCGGCAAGACTCACAAAAGAGGATCTCTTTGCCTTTTTAGAGTGTCATATTGAGCAGGGCAGCAGATTGGAAAAGAAGAATTTGCCAACGGCCGCAGTAACCTGTATCACAGGTATCTATCGCGAGCAGTATACAGTACAAGGCGAGGCAAATCATGCAGGAACTACGGTTATGACTGACAGAAAAGATGCTTATCTGGCTGCAGCAGAATTGAGTCTTATGCTGGAACGGATTGCTTTGGAATTTCAAGACGATGATGTTGTAGCAACGGTGGGATATGTAGAGGTACAGCCAAATGAGGCGAATATTATACCGGGTGTGACTCAATGTATTGTGGATATTCGAACCTATGATACAGCGGTAAAAGCACTATTTGTCGCCAGAATCACAGATGCCGTCAGCAGGATTGAAGAAAAGAGAGGCGTGAAAATCAAACGTGAAGTTTTACTGGATCAGCTTCATATGCCTATGCATCCGGATGTGATTCAGGCTGTTTGCCAAGGTGTGCAAAGTGTACAGGAAAAAGTACCGGAATTAGTCAGTATGGCAGGACATGATGCAGCTAATTTGGCACGTGTGACAAAATCGGGAATGATTTTTGTGAGAAGTGTTGACGGTAAGAGCCATTGTAAGGAAGAATATTCAACCCCGGAAGATATAGAAAAAGTAGGAAATGCCATGCTCCAAGCAGTATTGGCATTGGATAGGAGTGATAAAAGTGAAACTATATAAACCAGAATATGTTTATCAGGAAGGAAGTTTTGTATCCCATAGGGGTCTGCTGACGGAGAATGGGAAAATCAGCGAGATTGCATCATACGAAGAACTGAAACAAAAATATCCTATGGCTAGAGAAGTAATAATGGATGGAGAAGTTATGGTGCCGGGTACGGTAAACGTACATAATCATTCTTTTCAGAGTCTCTTAAGGGGAATCGCAGCAGATCGTCCGTTTTTAGAGTGGCGGGATGAATCTTTGTACCGTTACTCGCAGATTCTGACAGAAGAAGATATCTATAATGGAGCAGTGTTTGCATTTGGAGAGATGATGAAGAGGGGAGTAACTTGTGTATCTGATTTCTTCTACCTGCATAATTATGGAATTAAGAGTGATGAAGCTATTATCCGGGCGGCTCATGACGTGGGTATTCGTCTGGTACTGGCGAGAACAATGTATGATTGGGAAGGCGCTCCGGCAGGTTATGTAGAGACCATCAACCAGGCGGTAGATACAACGCGGGTACTTGCAGAACGGTATAACAAAAAAGAGGATAGTATGGTGACTATCCTTCCTGCACCCCACAGCCTGCATGCCGCAACACCGGAGATGATTCAGGCAGGACATGCATTGGCAAAAGAACTGGGAACCTGTTTTCATATTCATGTGGCGGAAGAACCTTTTGAAGTGGAACAGGTGAAGAAAGAACATGGAGGACTGACAACCATAGAGTATCTTGATACGCTTGGGGTTGTGGATGAGCATATGGTCATCATACATGGGGTATGGCTAAAACCTGAGGAAATAGAATTGATGGGTAAACGTGGGGCGAAGCTGGCCTACTGTCCATCCAGCAACATGTTCCTGGCTGATGGAATCACAGATATTCCAAAGTTTGTGGAATCAGGAGTGTTGATTGGTCTGGGCAGTGATGGAGCCTGCAGTAATAACCGCATCAGTATTTTTGAAGAAATGCGTATGGTTTCTATCCTTCAAAAAGCAAAGACCTGTAATGCTATGTGCCTGAATTACCAACAGGCATTCGATATGGGAACGAAGAATGGAGCACATCTTCTTGAATTGAATACCGGGGAATTGAAAGCAGGAAAGATGGCGGACTTTGTAGGTATTAATTTGAGAGATCTTTCCATGATGCCGCTTAGCGAGTCGCTGGAGCAGATGCTGCCAAACCTGGTATACTCTATGGAACCTACTGCTGTTAAAACAGTAGTGGTAAATGGCAGGCAGACTGTGTTGGATGGCAGACTGTTGACTATGACAGAAGAGACCATTGGCAAGAAGGTAAAAGAAACACTAAAACGTATGCAGGAAATATAATAAGAAAAACGGCTGTACACAAGTTTACTTTTAATTTGTGTACAGTCGTTTTTATGTGTTGAAAAAATGTCTTTTTTCTATAAATTGTGATACACTAGATACATATATTTATCTTGCAAGAAGATAAAGCCTCCGGCGGATTGCAGAGCAACGCAGCAAGTACGCCAAGGCGTACTTGAATATATAATACTTGCATTTGACGGCGATGGATTACCGTAAAGGAGCTGGCTATGGGCGAACAATTGTATACAAGATGGGGAAAGCAGATTGAGTCACAAGAAGTATTAAAAGAATATCCGCGGCCACAGATGGTACGGGAAAGTTATGAATGTTTAAATGGTTTCTGGGACTATGCGATATCGGTATCAAAGGAATTGCCGGAAAAATATGATGGTATCATTTTAGTGCCATTTTCTCCGGAATCTGTCTTGTCTGGTGTGCAGAGACAATTGCTTCCAGATGAATTCCTGCATTATAGAAAACAGATACAGGTAGATGAAACTATATTAAAAAATCGGCTGCTGCTGCATTTCGGCGCGGTGGATCAGTTCTGCAGAGTATATGTAAATGGGGAATCTGTTGGAATTCATCGAGGAGGATATACACCGTTTGAGTTTGATATTACCAAGAAGGTTCGAGTGGGAGAGAATGTTCTGCAAGTGGTTGTTCAGGACGTGTCTGAAACATCTTATCACACCCGTGGTAAACAAAAACTGGAGAGAGGGGGACTCTTCTATACGGCACAGAGTGGTATCTGGCAGACTGTATGGATGGAATATGTACCTGATATCTATGTGGAAGCACTGAAGATGACACCCCGATATGATGAAGGGGCTCTGGACTTGAAAGTATTTACGTATAAGAGAGTCAGAGCGGCGGTACATGCCACGGTTTATTATCAGGGTGAACATGTGCTTACAACGGATTTTATGGCGAATGAGACTACACGTATCACGATTCCTGATTTTTGCAGCTGGTCTCCGGAAAATCCTAATTTGTATGATATCCATCTGGAAGTTGGAAATGACAGAATAAAAAGCTATTTCGCCATGCGAAAATACAGTGTGGAACCTGATGAAAAAGGAATTTTGAGATATTTTCTCAACAACAAGCCATATTTTTTTCATGGGGTTTTGGATCAGGGATATTGGCCGGATGGGTTGTATACAGCACCATCAGATGATGCTTTGATTTTTGATATAGAATCCATGAAAGAACTGGGATTTAATACCCTGCGCAAGCATATCAAAATCGAATCAGCCAGATGGTACTATCATTGTGACCGGATAGGTATGGCAGTATGGCAGGATATGATGAATGGCGGTGCAAAATATCATTGGAACTTTGTGTGTATTCTTCCTAATTTTTTCAGTTGGGCAGGAAGGAAAGTAAAGGACAATAAGTACCATGTATTTTCCAGACAGGATGTGGATGGCAGACAGGAATACTATGATGAACTGTATGATATGGTAAAACATCTCTATAATTATCCCAGTGTAGCTTTGTGGACACCTTTTAATGAAGGCTGGGGACAGTTTGATGCTGCGAAAGCAACAACTATGCTGCGAAAACTTGATCGAAACCGCCTTATAGATGAAGCAAGCGGATGGTACGATCAGAAGGGCGGAGATACGTACAGCATTCATAATTACTGGAATCGCCTGCGAGTACGGCCGAAGGATCGTGCGATTGCGCTGACAGAATGTGGCGGGTATGCATGGCATGTGGAAGACCATAGTTTTAACGAAGATTTCTTTGGCTACCGCAAGTTTCAGGATAAGGAAAGTCTGACAGCGAGGTACTGCCGCCTTATGCAACAGGAGATTATCCCCAATATTTCCAGAGGACTGTCTGCGATGATTTACACACAGCTGTCCGATGTGGAGGATGAGGTAAATGGATTTATGACATATGACCGGGAAATATTGAAGATGGATAAGGATAAGATTATAGAGATAAACCGACAGGTATTGGAGTGCTTTCATCAGAGTTAAAGTGCCTGATTAAGGAAAATGATTAAAAGTGATGGATGTTCATAAAAATGGAAACCTGAATAAGTAAAGAACAGCTAAAAAAATAAAAGAATAAAAAGAAAAAGGAGAGGGATAATATGAAGTTTTCGATTTTAGCGCCTGGTGGAATTGCCGAGAAGATGGCTGAGGCAGTTAGTGGATTAAAGCAGATAGAAAAGTACGCGATTGCTTCTCGTAATATGGATAAGGCGAAAACCTTTACCGATAAATGGGGATTTGAAAAGGCTTATGGTTCCTATGAAGAGATGTTAAATGATCCAGAGGTGGAGCTGGTTTATGTAGCAACGCCTCATTCCCACCATTATCAGTATGCAAAGATGTGTCTGGAACATGGAAAACATGTGCTGGTGGAAAAAGCATTTACTGTAAATGCAGTTCAGGCAGAAGAGTTGATTAAACTTTCAGAAGAGAAAGGTTTGTTATTAACAGAAGCAATCTGGACACGCTATATGCCAAGCCGCATAATGATTGATGAAATCGTAGAAAGCGGTGTTATCGGAGATGTGACATCCTTAACAGCTAATCTGGGATATCCGCTAAAACATGTGGAGCGTATGCAGAATCCGGAACTTGCCGGAGGGGCGTTGTTAGACTTGGGCGTATATCCGATTAATTTTGCTTTGATGGCATTTCACGGAGAGATTACAAAGGTACAGGCATCCGCTGTTATGTCACCAAAAGGTGTTGACTGGATGAATAATATTACTTTGATTTTTGCAGATGGAAGAATGGCAGATCTTCATAGTAATATGTTAGCCACCTTAGATCGAGAAGGGGTTATCAATGGAGAAAAGGGATATATTGAGATTCAGAATATCAATAACTGTGAAGAAATCCGTGTTTATAATGAAGAGAGAAAATTGATAAAGACATATGCAGTTCCGGAACAAATCAACGGGTATGAGTACGAAGTTCTGGCATGTGAAAAGGCAATTAAGAACGGTAAGTGTGAGTGTGAAGAGATGCCTCATAGCGAGACCTTGCGGGTCATGAAATTGATGGATGAGATTCGCAGAATCTGGGGAATGAAATATCCCTGTGAATAATTTGAAAAATCACATATTACGGCAAAATAGAAAACAGAGAGAAGAGGGCGAAAAATGATTGTATATTGCTATCCAAAGTGCACGACATGTAAAAGAACTTTAAAATATCTGGATGAGAAGAATATTTCTTATGATTTATATGATATAAAAGAACAGAATCCGTCGAAAGAGCAGATAAAAGAATGGCATAAATTGAGTGGACTTCCATTAAAACGATTTTTTAATACCAGCGGATTGAAGTATAAAGAACTGGCTTTAAAAGATAAGCTTCCAGAGATGTCGGAGGAGGAACAATACGAATTGCTGGCCACCGATGGTATGTTAGTGAAACGTCCACTGGTAATTGGTGATGATTTCGTCCTGACTGGATTTAAAGAATCAGAGTGGAAGGATTTGTAAAAATATGGATATGGAACATCAGGTTCATGAATTTGAACCGGTTTTTAACAGAGAGTCACGCATATTAATATTGGGAACATTTCCATCTGTGAAGTCGCGGCAGAATCAGTTCTATTATGGACATCCACAGAACCGGTTCTGGAAAGTCTTGGCTGGTATCTGCAAGTGCGAGGTGCCGCAGACACTTCCGGAGAAAAAAGAAATGCTTTTAAAAAATCAGATTGCGGTTTGGGATGTGATTGCAAGCTGCGATATCGCAGGATCCAGTGACAGCAGTATAAAAAATGTGGTTCCGGTAGATTTGTCAGTGATTTTGTCGCAGGCAGATATTGTACATATCTATGCTAACGGAGCAACGGCGAAGAAATTGTATGAGAAATATCAGCAGGATAAGACGGGGATACCGATTATTGGGCTGCCATCCACCAGTCCGGCGAATGCATCCTATTCGTTGGAACGTTTGACAGATGCCTGGGAACAGGTTATGGTAAACAAATTAAAGAAAAATAAATTGTAATTTTCAGAAAAATATGCTATAGTATCTACATTAAGCAGGGCAACGAAGTTCTAGGAAACTTCGTTGCCCTGTTTTTGCATATTCAGGGAGATTTTATTCCTTATAATGTAAGAACTCACAAATTATTTTGCGCATACAGGCGCAGCCTTGTAAGAAGGGAGTCGATTATGATGAAAAAAACAGTTGAGGTTTTGAAAAGAGCATGGGAAAGTATGAAGTATTATATTGAGATTTCTGCTCAGGTTAATGTATTGTATCCGCATCATTCCTGCACTGGGTTTATGGGGTATTATCCTTCGCCTGTTGCAATTCCGATTGACGAGAAGGTCTTTAGAAAGCTGCAGTAAGCAGAGGCGTTTAATGTAAATTTTATGAAGATATAATTATATAAGAAGAATCCGGAAATGAGAAATGGCTCTTTTCCGGGTTCTTTTTTGTTGCTATGCATGTGTAAAGAGGTCTGGTGGACCATTTTCAGAGGTTTATTCAATCTGTGTAAACACAGACTTTATTCAAACAAAGATATATTGAATTAACTATAATGTACTTATATAAAAGCATTGAAAAAGCAAAAAAATATGATATTATTCAATAACGATATAATTAAAAAGATATATCGAATATTAATTCAAGAGCGTGGATGTATAATTGCGCTTTAAGATTTAATTGACAGAAATGATATCGGAGACTCACATGTTAACTAGGAGGAAAAGGATGAGACAAAAGAAAAGAATTTTGAAAAAAACACTGGTGCTGGGGTTAGCAGCGACATTTACAGCAGGTGTGATGACAGGATGTGGGAGCAGTTCTTCATCCGGAACAGATGCATCCGGTGCAGCGGATAGTGCATCAGAAACAACAACGTCGGATGATGGTGGGAAGACTTTAACCTTTGGCTGTCAAAATTATGGAGCAGGCGGAATCGATCCGGCCGTTGAGACAAATCAGGCCTGGAATTGTATGAGATATGGTATTGGCCAATGTTTATTTCAGTTTGATGATACTATGCAGGTACAGCCTTGGCTGTGTGATTCTTATGAAGTATCTGATGATCATAAGACCTGGACATTTCATATTCGTGAAGGTGTTAAATTCTCAGATGGCTGTGACATGACAGCTCAGAGTGTAGCGGATAGCTTTAAAAGATTATTCACAGATGGAGAGAGTGGTTCTTCTGCTCCTGAAAAATATCTGGAGAAAGAGGCTGCTATTACTGCGGATGATGCAGCAGGTACGGTAACGATTGTGACTCAAACTGCGTATCCGGATCTCACAAAGAATCTGGCATATCCAGTTATGGCGATTGTGGATGTTGCAGATACACAGGACTATGCTCATGGCACAATTGGAACAGGACCTTATGTGGCAAAAGAGTATACAGAAGAAGTTGGATATACATTGACTGCTAATGAAAATTATTGGGATGGAGAAGTTCCATATGACAGTGTTGAACTGTTATATATGGGGGATGCGTCTGCAAAAGCCATGGCGCTTAAGAGCGGACAGGTAGATTTGGTGGAAAATATTACTACAGTAAGTGATTTGGAAGAATTAGAGGCTGATGAGAACTATACAGTTACTATTGCCAATGGTGTGCGCTGTGGATTTGCCTATATTAATCAAGGAGGAATTCTTGGAAATAAGGATTTGCGGGAAGCAGTGATCCAGGCTGTTGATGAAAAAACCATGTGTGAGACAACTGTAGGTGGTCTCTATACATATGGATTTTCAGTTCTGCCCTCCAATCTGGCTTATAACTATGATAAGTTAAGTAATCCATTTGAATATAATCAGGAAGAAGCAAAGGCCAAGCTGGACGCAGCAGGCATTGTGGATAGTGATGGAGATGGAATCCGTGAGTTAGACGGAGAGAATATTTCATTGAAATTCATTACATACGAAAACAGAGCACTTAGTACATTTGCAGAAGGAACGCAGCAGCTTCTGGCAGAAATTGGAATCGGAGTTGAAGTGAATAATATGGATTCTGAGTCTGAATGGAATGAGATGGTAAATGGTAATTACGATCTATGTTCTTCTAACTGGACCACAGTTGGTACAGGAGATCCGACAGAATATCTGGACAACTGGTATGGTAAATCCACAGCAAATTACTGCGGATATGAGAATGAAGAATATGATAAGCTCTACGAACAGCTGTTGGTTGAGTTAGATGATGCAAAGCGTACAGAACTGATTACACAGATGCAGCAGGTTCTTGTGGACGATGCAGCAGTTTTAGTACATGGCTATTATAACAGCTCTATGATTTCTTCAAAAGCAGTTGCAAATGCAAATATCCACACAGCAGACTATTATTGGCTCACAACGGAGATTACACCTGCGAACTAGTGAATCTTAGCCGGGTCTGCATGCAGACCCGGTTTTTTGGCTGCTATATGGCACACATTTCTGAAAGGAGAAATTTGTTTTGACAAAAAAACAATTGGGAATTCGGCTGATTCAGATGGTGGTTGTATTATTCGGCATTAGTTTTCTGACCTTTATTCTGACCTATCTGGCACCGGGAGATCCAGTACAGGCGATGTATTCTGCAACAGGAATTATGCCAAAACCTGAAGTCTTAGAGGCGGCCAGGGAAGAGCTGGGACTAAATCAGCCAATGCTGATACAGTATGGAAATTGGCTAACCGCCTGTCTAAAAGGAGATTTCGGGACTTCTTATGCATATCATAAACCAGTAGTGGAGTTATTGGTGACCAGATTGTGGCCAACTTTGAAACTTGCATTGCTTTCTATGGTATTGATGCTGATTGTATCCATACCTTTTGGTATGCTGTCTGCAGTATATAAGAATAAATGGATAGATTATCTTACCAGAGGAATTACTTTCTTCGGTGTATCAGTGCCAAACTTCTGGGTAGGATTAATGCTAATGCTTTTTTTCTGTGTAAAGTTGGGATGGCTGCCTGTTGTCTCCTCAAACGGAGATTTTAAAAGTCTGGTTCTGCCGGCAGTTACCTTGGCATTTGCCATGTCTGCAAAATACACCAGACAGGTTCGGGCAGCTATTTTAGATGAATTAAACCAGGATTATGTTACTGGGGCCAGAGCAAGAGGTGTTAAGGAAAGTAACATCTTGTGGAAAAATGTATTTCCAAACTCGCTGCTGCCTCTGATTACTATGTTCGGTCTGTCGGTAGGAGCTCTGCTTGGCGGTACTGCTGTGGTGGAAGTTGTCTTTTCTTATCCAGGGCTGGGAAATCTGGCGGTTTCTGCTATCACAGCTTATGACTACCCGTTGATTCAGGGGTATGTACTGTGGATTGCCATCATTTATATGTTAATTAATCTAATCGTCGATTTATCGTATATATACGTAGATCCTCGAATTCGAGAGAAGAGGTGAGGGCATGGATAAGAAAACATTTAAGAAAGTTACATTTATTATCTGGTGTGCATTGGCTGCTGCGATAATTTTAACTGCAATTTTTGCACCGGTAGTTACCGGGGGTGTGGATCCTACCAGCGGGACACTGACAGATGCTCTTAAGGCACCGGGGCAAGGGCACCTTTTCGGAACAGATAAACTGGGAAGAGATATATTTACCAGAGTAATATATGGCGCAAGGACATCCTTAACGGCAGCATTTTCTGTGGTAATTCTGGTGTTTTGTGTGGGAACTTTACTGGGTATTTTGGCAGGATATTTTGGCGGTATTGTAGATACTATTATTATGCGCATTGCTGATATGATGATTGCTTTCCCGGGATTGGTTCTTGCCATTGCAGTGGCAGGTATTATGGGAGCAAGTATTAAGAATGCGGTCATTGCTATTTCGCTGGTAACCTGGACGAAATATGCCCGGCTGGCACGAAGTCTTGTGCTAAAAATTCGAAACAGAGACTATGTCGCAGCTGCAATTGTAACAGGCTCAAAGACTCCATATATGCTGGTGAGATATATGCTGCCCAATGTACTTCCAACTATGATTATTACTGCTGCTACGGATATCGGTGGTATGATGCTGGAACTGGCAGGTCTTTCTTTTCTGGGATTTGGTGCACAGCCGCCCACACCGGAATGGGGCTTGATGCTTAATGAGGGGCGCTCTTTTATGCAGGCTGCTCCCTGGCTGATGATTTATCCAGGTCTGGCTATTTTTATTGTTGTTGTAGTGTTTAATCTTCTGGGTGATAGTCTGCGGGATATCCTGGACCCAAGAGATGAATAAGGAGGGTGTGTATGCTGGAAATTAGAGATGTTACCATATCTTATCATGGAATGCCCACTGTTACAGACTTCTCTTTATCATTGGAGCAGGGGCAGATTTTTAGCCTTGTAGGAGAAAGCGGCAGTGGTAAGACAACAGTAATCCGCGCAGTATTGGGATTGCTGGCTGGTGGTGGAAAAGTAACAAAAGGAGATATTTTATTTGAAGGGAATTCATTGTTAGGAAATACAAGTGAGCAGTGGAGAGCACTTCGGGGAAGAGATATCTCTATGATTTTTCAGGATTCAGGGGCAATGATGAATCCAACGAAGCGAATCGGGTCGGTATTTGTAGAATATATACGAACCCATGAGAAAAATATTTCAAAAAAAGAGGCATGGAATAAAGGAATTATGATGCTGGAGCGGATGCGGCTTGCAAATGGAGATAATATTATGAGAAGCTATCCATTCCAGCTATCCGGAGGTATGCGGCAGAGAGTGGGAATTGCTCTTGCTATGACCTATCAGCCGAAACTGCTTCTGGCAGATGAACCTACCAGTGCTTTGGATGTGACTACGCAGGCTCAGATTGTCCGGCAGATGATGGAACTTCGTGATGAATATGGGACAAGTATCATCATGGTGACACATAATCTGGGTGTGGCTGCTTATATGTCAGATTATATTGTGGTAATGAAAGATGGAAAAATAGAAGATGAAGGAAATCGGGATGTTATGATTATGGAACCGGATAATTCATATACAAAGAGTCTTTTGGCGGCAGTTCCATCTTTAGGAGGGGTGCGTTATGTTTGAAAATGACGAGATGATTTTAGAAACAAAGCACGTTACACGGAAATTTCCTGCCTCTAATAATAGAACGCTGGTCGCCTGTGATGATATAAATCTGAAACTGTATAAAGGGAAAACGCTTGGTCTGGTGGGAGAATCCGGCTGTGGGAAAAGTACTTTTATGCGTTTCCTTGTTGCACTGGATAAACCTACTGAGGGAAAAATACTTTATCGTGGTAAGGATATTACCAAAATGAAGGGGGAAGAACTTCGTCAGAATCGTCAACATATTCAGATGGTTTTTCAGGATCCGTCAGGCTCCTTCAATCCCAAAATGAAAATAAGGGATATCATCTGTGAACCCTTGATGAATTTTAGAAAGATAAAAGCAGGCGAAAAAGATGCGGTTGCCCGCAAATATCTGGAGATGGTGGATTTGCCGGGAGAGTTTGCTAATCGTTATCCGCACAATATGAGCGGTGGACAGCGTCAGAGAGTTGCAATTGCCAGAGCCATAGCGTTGGAACCGGAAATCATCGTCATGGATGAGGCTACCTGTGCGTTGGATGTATCGGTACAAAAGACAATTATTGAATTAATTGTAGGATTGCAGAAAAAGAAAAACATAGCAATTGGATTTATTGCTCATGATTTAGGATTAATTCAATCTTTTGCACATCAGATTGCAGTGATGTATCTGGGAAATATTGTAGAAATTCTTCCGGGTGAAGATATAGGAGAATGCGCAAAACATCCATATACACAGGCGCTGATTCATTCTATCTTTGATGTTAAGATGGACTTTACTAAACAGATTGAATGTGCAGAAGGAGAAGTCCCAAGTCCATTGGATGTCCCTGTTGGATGCCCTTTTCAGGACAGATGCGAAGCGTGTATGGAGATATGCAGCAGGGAGAAACCCCAATTAATTCCGTTGACTGAGGAACATCTGGTAGCCTGTCACAGGTATTGATGCAGTTGATTGTTATTCCTTTCAAAATATGTTATTATTTTCGCACAAAGTATTATGTCAGCATAGTTGACGTATCATTTGCAGTAAATTTGTTAAAGAGTATCTGAAGCTGCGAAGAATAAGAACGATAAAATGATAACAGTTATAATAATGTTATATTATAAATTTTGGGGGAGGAAATCATATGATCGAATTAAATCAATTGCAGTATTTTGTAGTAAGTGCGGAATTAAAAAGTATCAGCAGAGCTGCGGAAGTATTAAAGACAAAGCAGCCGCTTATCAGCAAGCTGATTAAGAATATGGAAGAAGACTTACAGGTAAAACTGGTGTCCCGTAATGGACATGGTATTGAACTGACGGCTGCCGGGGAAAAGGTGTATCAGAGAGCCAAAAAGGTTTTGGAAGATACCGAGTCTATCTATGATATTATGCAGCCTAAGAATCTTATGGAACTGAGGATATCTACGAATCCCAGTGGTGAGATGGCAACAAGATTTGCAGGATTTTATAAAGAACATGAGGAGATTACCGTTCGTTATACCGAATGTGATACGAAGACAGTTATTGAAAATGTAGCAAATGATATATCTGAAATAGGATTAATTTTTGTGGAAAAATCTTTGCTGTCATTAATTTCTTATTATTGTGTGACACAAAAACTGGAATACACGGAGATTACGCGCAATCCTATATGTGTAAATGTGGGAGTGAACAATCCGTACTACGGACGGGATAGTATTACTGTAGAAGAACTAAAAAAATTAAAGTCCATACAGACAGATGTAGATTTGTTTTCGTTAAATAAACATCTGGAACGTGATAAAAAGACAAATGAAATAGAAGCACCGGCAGGTGTTACCACGAATGGGAACCTGCTGCTTGTACAATTATTAATGAATTCCAGCCTTTGTTATGTGGGAAGTCCTTTTCTATCTAGATATTATGAGAATAACCAGATATGGGCACTTCCTGTTGAAGGCAGTGAAAAATGTATTTCTGTAGGTTATTTAAAGAGGCAGGGAAGCTCTTTAAGCGAGAATGCAGATGCATTTTTGCAATACTTGAGGGAAACTTGTAAACTTAGGTGAAATAGGGCAGAAAGCTGCCCTGTTTTCATGTAGTCTCCGGTTTTATCCCTCAGTGTTAAAAATAAAACGGTTTTGGGAGAAAAAAGTTGGAGAAGAAAGATATGACAAAAGGCAGTATACTGCCGCAGGTATTATTGTTTGCGCTGCCGTTGCTTGGGAGCAGCTTGGTCCAGCAGTTATATAATACTGCAGACTTATTATTTGTAAGTAATTTTGCAGGAAAGACGGCTGCCGCTGCAGTGGGAAGCAGCGGGCTCATCTTTACCTGTCTGATAGGACTATTTACCGGAATTTCAGTGGGAGTTGGAATCGTAATTGCTCACGCATGGGGAGCCGGGAAGTACAAGGATGCAGAAGAGACGGCGCATACAGCGCTTGTGATTGGCGTAATCGGAAGCATCCTATTGACAATAATTGGAATAGCAGCTGCCAGACAAATATTAATCTGGCTGAATACGCCGAAAGAAATATTGTCTGAGGCTGTGAGATATGTGCGGATTTATTTCTTGAGTATGATATCCATGGTTCTTTATAATATGGGAGCGAGTATTTTGCGCGCCACAGGAAATTCTAAGATTCCTTTCTACATATTAATTGGCGGGGGAATTGCAAATGTTATAGCAGATACACTATTAGTGGCAGTATTTCGAATGGGTGTCGTGGGTGCGGCAGCAGCAACCAGTATATCACAGACGGTTTCAGCGTTGTGTATGCTTACTTTTTTACTGAGTTCGCGTAGTACACTTCGTTTGACTTGGGGAAAGATGCGTATTTACAGACACTGGCTGAAACATATTCTGTTTTACGGATTACCAGCTGGTGTGCAGGCCATTGTGCTTACTTTTTCCAATGTGATTGTACAGTATTATATTAATGGATATGGGGAGAATGCTGTGGCAGCTTATGCGGCTTATTTCAAAATCGAAAATATTATATACTATCCCGTGATGGCCTGCGGGCAGGCTATTATGACCTTCGCAGGACAAAATTATGGAGCGGGAGAGCTTAAAAGGATAAAAAAAGGCACCTGGCAGGTTATGGGATGTTCTGTGGTTTTAACGATGGGCATTGCAGTATTTATGCTTTGTCTTTCTGGATTTTTCATGAGCTTATTCTTAAGAGACAGCACAGTTGTTTCGTATGGTATATCTATTATGCGAATAACATTTCCATTTTATGGACTTTATGCGGTATTAGAAGTCGCGGGGGGAGCGCTTAGAGGCATGGGGTATGCGAGAATGTCAATGCTGGTGGTGCTGACGAATCTCTGTATACTTCGCATTTTCCTTTTATTTATTATTAATAAATTTGTGGGTTCCTTCTCATCGGTAGCAGTTGTGTATCCGATTACCTGGGGAGTAACAGCAGTATGCTTTCTTATCGCTTTTAGTACAGTGATGAAGAAAAAAATGACGGAAACGAGCAGGCTAAAATGACCATCGGGGGCAGGCGAAAACGGAAACAACCTGACAGAAACCGTCAAAAATAGATGAAATCAATTCAAACATCTATTTTTGACGGTTTCTGTCAGGTTGTTTCCGTTTTCGCCTGCCCCCGATG
>JAQVHQ010000052.1 GCA_028696165.1 Lachnospiraceae bacterium
ACTACGAGAGTGTGCGGTCAGGCTGATAAGAATGTGCAGTTACAGGCAAGACCGCGCGGTCTGATAGGTGTCAGACGGGATTTTAATTTGCTGTTGCACCCGATTGTAATTCGCCGTCTGACAATAAGGCACCTCCGTGTTTTTTATAACTACATATTACCACCATACAAGTCCCAAAAAACTCCCTTCGACTTCGAATTTTTGTTCTGTTTACGAAAAAAAGGATCAACTCCAAGGTGTTTTTCCTTTAAGTTAATCCTTTTTAAAAGAGAATTTCATTTCTTTATAATATCAATCTACCGTCTGATATCAACATACCCAACTTCAAGTGCCCCTTCTGTAATCTCCAATGCCGCGCCAGCTGTATCAAGTGAAAGATACATCTTATCCAGCTCATCTTCATTTACCACTTTTGCGAAATGTACAACTACAGTTTCCCCTGGTTTTATTGAGGAAATATAATTTTTTCCCTCCTCGCCGCCGCGTACATCATAATAATCCATTTCTCCTGGTTCTCCGATGCTGTCGCCGAAAGTCAAATTGGTTTCTTCATCGCCGTCTGCTGCTGCCCGGTCATATAAGACATAGGTATCGTCCTCTTCCTTCATTCCCACAAAACAAGCAAAGAAAAGTACATCTTTTAATTCTTCATTTCCGGTGTTCGTATATTCAGTAGTCACATATATCAGCTTTTGATTTACTGTATCCGTTCTAATTTCCTGACTTAGAGAATCAATACCGTCACCAGACTTCATATAATGAATCACATTCTGCTTTAATTTGCCATTCTCGTCCAATCCAGTTTTTAAATCTTCATCAACATATGCAGCATCCAGCAGGGAATAGTCATCCGCAACCTGCACATCTGTTACTTTTGCCTGAATATCATTTATCTGTATGAGAGTATCGTCACTCGCTACTTCCGTCATTGGAATGACAAAGGAATCTCCAATGGCATGAAGGTTTTTCATTTCCTCTTTTGATGCACTTAATTGCATCTCAAAAGGCTCTTCCTCTGCCGTCAGTAAATCACTCCACTGAATGACTTCAGACAGCGGTATCATTTCCTCCGTTGGCTGTACATTTAGACTGTCTGCAATCTGGAGTGCCTCTTCTTTTGACACATCTTCGCCTACAAATATCTCAAGAATCTGCCAATATTCCGGATAAGCCACATAGATTTTCTTATCAAAACTGACAGAAACACCCCCAGTGATTTCCCGTTCCAGATAAATGGCCTCTTTATCATTGATGTCCACGGCCTCTTCGGCTATGACATATGTATCACTAAGAGGCAGCTGGTCCTCGGATAACTGTCGATCCATAGCAATTGTGGCGATGGAGATGCCGCCCTGATATGGTGTTTGTTCATAATAGTATTTGGTAGAATCATCATCTGCAGGTACCATTCCTTCTGGAAGATACTCTGCAGTAATTGACAGCATCGGAATAGCTTCCGGAATCGTGACAGAATCGCCCTCTGTCTGTGATTCGTCTGCAACTATCCCCGCCTTTAAGCCATAGTTTCCTTCCTTCTGCGTCTGCCATTGATAAAGTTTTACTCCAGCAAATGCTGTCGTACCAAGCAGCATTGTCGCTGCTAATACAGCCACGGATATTTTCCCCAGATTATATCTCTTCTTATGTATTTCTACTATTTTCTTAGCATTTTCACCATTGGTCCATATATCTATTTCGTTCATATTATCAGTGTTATTCAGTCTCTTAACTGCATTTCCAGTAATATCCTTTGTCTGTATTCCTTGTGATTCTCCCATATTCTCATGGTTACCACTTACCTGTGCTTCTACCTCTTTTCGAATCATATTTCTGATATCTTCAGGTATCTTAGGACACTCTTCTTTCAAATTTTCTAATTTCATAAATTGCACGCCTCCTCTTCCGCTAACATCCCGCGAAGTTTTGTTCTCGCTCTATGTAATCGATTCTTAATTGCACTCTCCGTAGTATCCTCTATGGCTGCAATCTCCTTTACCGAATAGCCTTCTGAATAATAAAGCAATACTGCAACACGCAAATCTGCAGGGAGCTTCGAAACAGCCTGATACAGATCTGTATAGTCATTTTCTTCCGTCGTGGCTCCCTCTTGGATCGCTTCCAAAGACACGAACTTCTTTTCCTTCCGCATAGTGGTATAACACTCATTCATCAGAATTCTTATAAGCCATGTTCTCGCATATTTATCATTTCTTAATGTATGCAGTTTTGAAAATGCTTTTACAATTGCTTCCTGTATGGCATCTGCACAGTCTGCATCATTATTTAGCAGCAACTTTGCAACCCGATACAAGTGATCCTCAGAGGCAATTATCATATTCCCCAATTGCTCTTTCGTCATATGGTTTCCTTTCCTGCCGGCCGGCTTTTTTGTATTTACATAGATTAGATGATTTGTAAGTGAGGTTGGTCTCTATAAAAATAAACTCTTTTATTTTTTGTTTATATCATATTATACCATGGACACAGCGCCCAACAATACCTTGCCAGGTTTCCAATATATATTTTGTTGTTTTATGTGGTTTTTCATGGTATTTTTGTTGTTTTTTAATCATTTTTCATATTGAAAGATTACTGTAAGTGTGGTATCATTACAGATAGTAAGATTTGCAGGAAGTATGCAAAGGCATACTTGAGATAACTATTAAACTCTGGAAATGAGGAATGAATAAATGGCAAATGAACATGAAGAACAGATACGAATTGTACAGGAGACGGTAGCCGGTAAAGAAATTACCTTTGCACATGTCATGGGCGGCCCTGCTCCAATTATATATCAAAAACTTGGATTGAACCCACAGGTGGATTACAGCTCATCTGCAATCGGCATTATGAATATGACGCCTCCGGAGTCTGCCGTAATCGCATCTGATATCGCTGTCAAAAGTGGTAATGTATATCTGGGATTTGCGGATCGCTTTACTGGTACACTGATTATTACCGGTGAGATTTCTGATATAATATCCGCAATGACTGAAATCGTGGATTATTTCAGAGATTCTCTGGGATATGTGGTCTGCGACATCACCAAGAGATAGGAAGTGGTATTATGGCTCGAATGACCAAAGAAGAACTGCTTGAAAAAATGTTCCACGTAGATTATGAACAGCTCAAAGGCAAAAAGCTTCGTATGACTCGTGTGAGAGTTCCGGGGAAAGAAGTATGTCTGGCTCATATCATCAATCCATCCCAGGCATGTATTTATGAAAACCTGGGTCTGCATATTGGTGTACATGAAGGCGAGAACCATATGGGAGAATCTGTTGGAATGATTCGCTTTACACCCTGGGAAGCAGTTGTTGTTGCCGCTGATGTAGCGATAAAAAGTGCAGATATTGAGATTGGTTTCATGGATCGTTTTTGCGGAACTTTAATTATTACCGGAGGACTTTCTCAGGTACAGACTGCGGTGGAAGAAGTAGTTCGTTTTTTTGATGAAGTGCTAGGATTTAAAACCTGTGAAATTCATAAGAACTGACACATAAAATGAAGGTGACAAGATGAAAAAATTATTTTTAATGGGGCGAAGCGAAGCTGGAAAGACTTCACTGACGCAGGCATTAAAAGGTGAGACTCTTCACTATGTAAAAACACAATATACCAATACTGCCGCCGATACCATCGACTCTCCCGGTGAATATGCAGAATCCAAACATTTCGGTGTGGGGCTTGCATGTTTTTCCTTTGAAGCGGATGTAGTTGGAATCGTCCAGGCTGCGGATGAACCTTTTAATCTATTTGGTTCAGGTCTTCGCTCTTTTATACTTCGGCCAATTATTGGAATCATTACAAAGATTCATTCTCCCTATGCGAATGTTCCCATGGTGAAACAATGGATGCTAAATGCCGGCTGTGAGCGCATTTTTCTTGTAGATAATGTAACCCGGGAAGGCATCGATGAATTGATGGAATATCTGCTGGAGGATCTGCCTTCACTTTCCATGGAAGAAGCACTTTCCCTTCAAAGTAAAGGCTTAAACGAATGGGATCCACCAGTTTCTATTTGAAAAACTTAAAAGAAATGCATGGCAACTAAAAGCTTCAGGAAGCGCCTATTTTTCAGGTATTCCTAAAGCTTTTTATGATTTACACCTGTTTTTTCTAATATATTAATAATGTACAATAAATTGATTTGCAAGCGTTAATTATATGGTATAATAATTTTAACTCTTTCACATAAGAGATTACATTCATATACGCAGAGGTCTCGATGAACATTATATATTATGTAGAAATCAATTTGATATGCATCATCATACTATTCCTATTTTATAATCAGATACAAAACAAATATATGCAGCAATCTGAAGCAGAACTAGTCCTTCGGCACCTGATTATCACAGCGATTGTTTTTTGTCTTTCCGATATGATTGCCGGCATTTTCAGAGGACAGCTCTTTTCTGGCGCCCGTATAATTATTGAGTTTAGTAATTTGATATATGACGAATCTCTGGTTATAATCGCTTATTTATGGATGAAATTTGTTCATATTAGAATAAATAAGATTGAACCTTTAAAAAACAATTTTCTGGTAAAATTGCCTTTAATTATATTTACCCTGGCAGCTATTACCAATCCCTTTACTAATTTTTTGTTTTCTATTAATGAAAAAAATTTATATGTCCGGGGCAGTGGTATCATATTTCACTGGATTATCACTTATTCATATTTTGTAATAACAACGATACAGGTTATCAAATTACTAATTTTGGAAAAGAGCAAACTGAAACGTCAGGAAATTATTCCGTTGGCATATTTTTTTATTGCTCCACTAATTTGCAGTCTCATACAAATGGTGTTTTACGGAATCTCCTCAACACAAGTAGGTGTATCAATTTCCCTGGTCATGATTTGTCTGTCCTATCAGAGTAACCGGATTTTGACTGACACATTGACTGGTCTTAATAATCGCCGGGGATTAGAACATTTCCTGCATGATTTTACACTTCATTATCCAAAGACAAACTTGACGTTCCTGTTAATCGACCTGAATAAATTCAAACTGATAAATGATAAATATGGTCATAGCGAAGGTGATAATGCACTTTGCCATACCGCAGAGGTACTAAAAGATGTCTGTAAAGGTACCACGAAAAGACCTTTCTTATGTCGATATGGTGGTGACGAATTTGTCCTCGCATTAATAAATGAAGATATCAGAGAAATTAATCGAATAGAAAAAGATATTAATGAAAAGTTCAAAGAAAAAATGACAAAAAAAAAGACTCCTTATGTATTATCTGTAAGTATTGGGATCAGTTCTGGATGCTGCTCCAATATCGATGATGCACGAAAATTAATCAGCATTGCCGATGAGGCTATGTATGAAAATAAAAAACAATATAAATTGAATAGATAAGGAACTTATTGGAGGACCGAATGAAAGAATACATTGTTGTTTCAAATGCGCCTGACACAAATTTCCGGCAAGATTATGTGGCGCTGCCGAAAAACTATGGAACCAGGGAATACTATAACCGACCGGATATCCGTGCTATCTACAAACTAGTCTATGACAATTTAAATCAGTTGAATGCCAAAAACCACTTCACAGATAAACTTGCATCTTATGAGAAGATACTGATTAAACCAAATCTGGTTTCCGTCTACCATAACAGCGGTCTGGAAAATACAGATTACCCGGAATCTACGGATCCAAGAGTATTCGATGCAATTCTCTCTTATTTAAGAAAATATCATAAAAATATTGTTATCGTGGAATCTTCCGGAAAGCCCATGCCCACCAAAACAAGCTTTAAAGTGGCTGGCTATGACCGTATTGCCCGGCATCACCACACAGGTTTGGTAGCTTTAGAGACCTGTCCGGTAGTTCGCTATCTCCTTCCCAGGGCAGAGGTAATGAAAGAAGTCTATATTCCTGAGCTTTTTCAGGAAGTTGTAAATAAAACTGCTTATTATATCTCTGTACCAAAATTGAAAACAAACCTGTACACGCAGGTAACTCTGGGATTTAAAAACGCCATGGGAACCATTCCCTATGCGCTTCGTGAACGCAATCACAACTATTACATAAACAAAAAGCTTGCTGATTTGCTCTATCTCTTTGAACCAAATCTGATTATTATCGATGGACTGATTGGCGGTGAGGGAAATACACCTGCGCCTGTTGACCCGGTAGATTCTCATGTCCTGATTTCCGGTACCAACTCCGTCGCCGTTGATTCTGTTGGAACCCGCATCATGGGGCTGAATCCCGATCTGGTTCCGCTCATGCAGGAGGCAAAAAAGCGTGGTTTTGATGCAACAGAAACAGAAATAATTGGACATATTCCTTCCTTTTCCTTCCGCCGCGCCAACCCATCCCTGATGGACGAAACCTTCCATCAGACCTTTCCAAATATATTGGTACTTGCCGGACATAATCTGCCCCATGCACCTAAGGTCACCGATCCAGGTACTGTGACACCTGAGCTCGCCCGCAGACTGGAAACTGCCTGTGACGGCGGATGTCTTGCTGCGCTGCGTTCTGGTTTTGATTATGTCATCTATGCGCCAAAGAAAGACTACACTTTACCTATGACTATCCTCGTAGGTGGCGGCATAGTGTGCAATGGAATCCGCTACTGGTTCGACCGTGATGGAAAAGCTTATTCAGAACAGGATATCCTTAATCTAAAACAGCCGCTCATGACCCTTGGCAACTGTGCCAGTGTAATGGATGATGCCGCTTCCTATCGGACACCAGGCTGCTGCAGTCCATCTACCTGTATGCTGGCCGTTACCGCTGCTATGAAGATTCCATTTCCTTTGCTTTCTGCTAAGAACCATTCTTTGGTGCATTTTGGTACACACACAGTTTCCATGGTGCTGCACCGTGCATTCTTAAGTGCTATTGGTAAATGGGTAGACTGTCCTTCCAGACACGAGAACATCATATACCCTGTTCCGGCTGTTTCAGAAGAACAAAAAGGAAAAAACTATATAGAATGGCCGCTGCCTAAGATGGATTTTAAAACCCGAAAGAAATTAGTCAGCGACCAGTTTAAAATTCTTAAATTGTAGAATACATCGTGAGTTAACGTTCCTGGCGGCAATGCTGCGTAAATTCCTTACGTATCACATCTGCCTCCAGAGGACGTTCAAAATAAAATCCCTGAATCAACGTAATCCCCATATCTGCAAGGATGTCTAAGATTTCCTTTGTCTCAATTCCCTCCACACATAGTTCAATATTCATATTCTTTGACAGATCATTAATGCAGGAAATGATAATCTGATTATAATCGTCATTGGTCAATCCATCCACATAGTTCTTGTCAATCTTAATCTGGCTGATTGGAAGACTTCTCAGATAATTAAAACTGGAATATCCTGTTCCAAAATCGTCTAATGCCACTCCGATTCCATAGTCCATCAATTCCCTACAGAATGTAATAGCTGTCTCAAAATTATTAATCATAGAAGTCTCTGTCAATTCACAGATGAGGTATTGCGGAGGAAGGTCATTCTTTTTTAATGTTTCAATTATAAAATTCTTCAGTCCTGCATCAGACACCTGCTGTGCTGAGAAATTCACATGTACTCCTACCTTAGCCCCGGTCTTATGCCAATTGCTGCACTCTTTAATGGATTGTTCCAACACCCAACGGCCTATAGGGATAATCAGATCCGACACCTCCAGTGTCTCGATTAATTCCTTCTGTGTCACATCCGGAAGTGAAGGATTAGCATAACGCAGAAGCGCTTCTGCAGAACACCAATAGTTTCCATCCTCACACAGCTCGACAATTGGCTGGAAAACCATTCGAAAATGCTTAAATTGACTCTCGATATCCATACGCAGTTCATTTTCCAAAGTATAGCGTTTTGAAAGGTCTTTTCCTTTTTCATTCATGAAGAACATAACTTTTTCATTGGAGTACTTAGACATCTTATACAGCACAGTATCTGCATTTTTTAAAAGTTCATCAGGCGTAGTTCCATGCTCCGGATATACAGCAATTCCAATTGTAACATCGATATAGATACTATGTCCCTCTATCGTCCTTGCCTTAGTGAGCGCAAGCTGCAGTGGTGTCAATACACTAAGGACTTCCTCTTTATCCGACTCTTTTAGGTGAATCAGGAATTCATCGCCCTCCAATCGATAGATTCCACAGCTGTTTGGAAGGTACATCTGGAGCATTGCTGCAAAATCCTGAAGAATCTTATTGCCGAAATTATGTCCGAATATCTCATTGAATAATTTGAAATTTCGAATATCTATGCAGACAATACTTCCCTTCGCATCCGCCTTCTCCATATATTCCAGTAATTCTTCCTCATAACAAAAGCGATTCTTAAGTCCGGTCAGCGTATCCGTATAAATCATCCGATGGATACGTTCCTGGGTTTTCTTATTTTCCGTAATATCCATCAGAGAACCGGCAATCATCACCGGCTTTCCCTGCTCATCATAGGATCCCTTCCCATGGCAGGAAATCCACATAATATCACCTTGCTTTGTATTAACTCGGTACTCTGCTGTATGATACTGGGATTTACCTATCAGAAATGGTGTAAAAGACTCTAAAAACACCGATCGGTCTTCCGGAACGATGAAAGACAAAATTCTGTCCATCGCATTTCCGAACGTCGGTGATTCAAGAGGCAATACTTCCAGCGCTTTGGGTGAAAAAGTACACACATTTTCAATAAGATTTAGCTGATAAATATAGTCTGTGGAACCCTCCAGAATCAGACGGTTCACATTCTGTGCATGTTCTAATTCTTCTACCACTTTATTCAAATGTTTCTTATATTCAACTACCATCTCGTAACAAAGTCTGACCATACATACAATGTAGGGCTGACCCGAAATCTTCTGCATCATAAGCAGTGCAACAATTGGATCGTTCTCTGTTGACACTGTGACCTGGATATCTGTCTGCATCAGCTTTTCTGCTGTCAGCCTTCTGATATCCTCTTCAAATGACTTTCTGCTGTTTTCCGTAAGGTGCTGTAAAAACACGTCTATAGAAATGCTCTCCTGTGCATGCGCCCTCTCTTTCCAAATGATAGAAGATAATGCATACGAAAGATATATCTTCTCCTCTGATAGATTGATAAGACAACTGTATTTCATAAAAGTCTCAGACAATCCACTCAGTTGGTGCTGCTTTTTAAACTCCGGCCATTCAAAATATTTTCTGTCCATATGATGTTTTCCCCCTTAAGTACGTGCGTATAAAATATTATATCATTGATTCGACAAAAAGACACTGGTTCATTTTTTGTCATAACGGGGTATTTGCCAATTTGTGCATTGGAATCATATAAAAGTTTCTTCCCATCCAAAAATTCCTGCCAGCCAATAAATAACATAGGACGCAAATCCATGATTACAGCTCCCCGTAGAAAAGTTCTGTTCAATATCATCAAATATTGTGAATACACAAAAGAAATGCTACAATACCCATAAAGACGCGCGATTATAGCCCTCTATAAAATCATAACTCACTAATTTACGAAAGAAGGATTTCACAATGGCAAAAGCAGTCAAGAAAAAGTTTGAAGCACAATGAGAATTTACAGACCGAATAGAACCGAGACAGGCATTTAAAGATGAATACAACATAGCAGTCGAACACCCGGATGAATATTTTCTGTTGGCGTATTATGGAATTGGCGGAATTGGCAAAACAACTTTATTAGATAAACTGATTTCTGACAATTTTAAAAATCCGAACCCGAAACAAAACATAGGCAAATACTATATAAAATACGACTTTGAAACATCCAACAATGAGAAACAGATATTAACGGCTTTAAGAAACATGCTTATCAAATTAGATTCCCGAAAATTTTCTTTTGTGCAATTCGATTTGGCCTGCTTAAAATACGCAGAACAGACTGGTTCTGGCAATGACCTTATCGAAAAGAGCAATGATTTTATTGAGAGCAGTCCCTTGTTGAAAGCAGCACTTGAAGTAGGCGGTGCTATCCCGATTGCCTCGACCTTTACGCAAATCATAAGTGCCATCAACGAATCAAAAAATGCAATTATAGGTTTCGATATGAAGCGGTCTGCGAACCGTATTTCTGCCGAATTAAACAATCTGCAAGAAAATGAAATTCTTCAGAAGTTACCGGAATATTTTTCCATGGATTTAAATAAATGTACCGAGAAGCTCAAAAAACCGCTTGTGATTTTTTTAGATACGTATGAAAAACTGGCAAATTATCTGGATGCAGATATCAAATCCAAAGATGACTGGCTGGTCGATCCAAATCGTGGAATCATCTCACAGTCCAACCATATCTTATGGGTACTTGCCGGGCGCGATAAGCCTCAGTTTGACTGGGAATCCATGGGCTTCCAGACACTGGAGCACCAGACTTTAGATCAGGTAGAAAACCCGGATGAGTACGTGGAAAGTAAACTGCATCTGCTTGGCAATCTGTCCGATACTGATGCGATAGGGTTTTTGACAAGCGCTCAGATACCAGAGAGGTACCATTCTGATATCTATAACCTGACTATGGGTAATCCATTGTGGTTAGATGTGGCGGTTGGTTTCTATGAAAATTCGATTAACCGCGGCACCAGTTTTTCAATATCTGGCATAAAGTCCGCATCCAAAATGTTGGAACGATATATCAAATATATGGATAACGATATGCAGGATCTGGTCAAACAGCTAGCAATCCTCGGTAAATGGGATAACAACTCTTTATCCATTATCAACAATATCAACTATACCATCTATGATAAAATCAAACGTTCCTGTATGATTCACTCAGAAGACAGCGAATACTTCTATATGCATTCCCTGATTCGTGAAAATATCTGCGAATTCTGTAAGCAGGAGAATTATGAACCAATTGCGTCCATCTATAAAAACACATGGAACTATTATGTAAATGAACTGGATAACGCTGATAATAGCCATCAATCAATCTGCCTATGCAATCAGTCAAAAAACATATGGTGAAAATCACCCAAAAACTCTCTTGCAATTAAAAAACATGGCCATTCATCTAAGCCAAATTCCTGCAAAAGAAAACGAAGGACTATCGATTATCAAAAATGTATATGAAACGGAAAAAAATCTTCTTGGAGAAAATCATAGTATTACCATTCAAACTCTGTGTGATTACGGCAAATGCCTCTTTCATATTGCAGCGACACATCAAGATAGGGCACTGTATAAAGATGCAGAAACTGTCCTTTTACAGGCTCTCCAATCTTCCCTCGAATCGCTTGGTCCGGAAAACAACTGCACGTTATCTATCAAGCGTGCTTTATCTGAAATATCGATAATACTTGAAAAACCAGAAGAGGCACTGTCCTATTGCCAAGCCATTTATGACACCAGGCAACAAACCCTGGGTGAAAACAATCCATGTACATTAGCAGCGGAACAAAGCGTCGTACTCGCATTGGCTCATGCCGGCAGGTTGGAGGAAAGTATTGTCTGTGCAGAGAATCTCTATAAAAAATGTATCCATATATTAGGTACGAATCATCCTACCACTTTGGAAATCGCACAGATTTTAGCTGTAGAATATTTTAATTCAGGACAAACAGAAAACGCGAAACAGCTTGATGAACTCATTTACCTTGCTCGAAAAGAGGTTCTTGGAGAAAACCATATCAACACCATATGGTCCGAACACCAGGTTGCTTTTAACTGTTTTTGGTTCCTGCAAATGTAAATATCCTGCTCTGCATCATACTCCATGTTCTCGCGCCTGCTGATATCTGTTTTATATTTCCTTGATTTTGAGATTTCATAATTCGAAGGTTTGATAAATGCCAGCTGTTGATTTCCCTCAATAAAAAGATAATTCTCTTCGCTTTCATATCCGGAATCAACACCATGCTGAAGATTGTATGCTGGTTTTAGCTGCCCATTGCGCATTGCATCTTCCTTCATTCGCATGAAAGTAGCATCCTGATCTGTTTTCGAATAACTGTTTCTTGTTCCACAGTTATAGATCTTTTTTGTGTATTCTTTCAGTTTGGAAATATGTTCTTCTTTTTTGATGCGGTACAGTTTTTTTCTCAGCTTCTTGATCTGATGCAGGGAAACTTTATTTTGATATGCGATTTTGATACCATACTGTTCTTCGCAGACAGCTACAAACTCAGCGAGTTTCTCCAGTCGTTTTGCCAGGTTCTTTGTAACTGCCTTTTTCCAGACAAAAGTATACTTGTTTGCATTTGCCTCGATTTTTCTACCATCAATAAAAATCGTTTCACCGGAGATTTCACCTAATTCATAAAGATAATTACTGACTTCCGCCATAATCTTTTTGGAATAAGGGGCGAAGTGAAGTGTCCGAAACCGTGCAATTGTTGCTTGGTCAGGAGCTGGAGAATCCTCCAGCAGGAACATAAAGTTGATATCTCTGTGACAGGCCGTTTCAATGTCACGGGAAGAATAGAGCTTATTCATGTAAGCATAGAGCATAATCTTCAGCATCTGTCTTGGCGTTGCTGTATTTTTCCGAACACGGAAATAAGTCCTGAATAAATCCGAAATATCCATCTCCTCTACAAATTGACTTAACAAACGCACCGAATCATTATCCGGGATTATGTAACCGATATTTAGTGGCAATTGTGTTTTTGCAAGAATTTTGTACGAAAAAGAGGCTGTGCACTAACTGTTTAGTGCGACAGCCCCCAATTTTTATCCAAATAAAAATTCATCTAAATCTTTTAGAACAAGCGCAAGTTTATTTTTCCGTACAATTGTGGAAAAATTCTTGCGCCTGCTTTCATCCTTTTTTAAGTTAAAAAATGTATTCGATCCGGTTACCAGGGCTGCAGCGTATTGTTTAAGCTGATGGTTCCACGGCTATACCAGGTGTCTTTCTCAAATGCGTAGATTCTCATCTCCACTTTCATGGCTTTATTTTCTATCTCCTTAAGTGGTTTTAGTTTTTCTACATAGGAACCGGATTTGATAGCACCGGTGCTGTAAAGGACTTCGCCTGATTCATCCAGTATTTCCCCTTGTAAGATGTAGTCACTACCCTCAGGATTTGTCAGATAGAGATATACAGAACCATCTTCTTGCTGGTAAATATTTCCTGCCACAAAAAAGGAAAAGCCGTTTTCCACACTGATTTCATCATAGGCAAAATGTGCATCGGGTATCGGTTCTCCTAAAACTGCCGTCTCATCAAATTTGGGAGGCGTATAGCTTTTTGGCATTACTTTTACAACCAATAAAAGGATGGCTGCTATCACCAATAACAGAAATACTGAGAAAATAATAATCTTTTGTTTTTTTCCTGTTTCTAATTTTGTCGCCTGTGTTCTCATCTGTTTCTCCTGCTGTTACTCAACTTCTATGACAACCGGCAGCTGAGAATCCAGCATTGCCCTGTTATTTGTCTCTATGTCATAAAAAATAAGATAAACCACTGCATTGTAAGTACCTGGCGGTATCGTCGCGCCATTTGGCTGACTGATTAGCCGGAGATTTTCCAGCATATAACCCGGTCTGATTGATCCGGATTCTGCAATTGTGGTGCGGTTTATCTCTGGATCATAATCTTCAGCAGCTTCTAATGCAGCCTGTTCTTCCTCCGTTCGCCCTGTGCTTCCCATAATCGTCTTTGCCTGTTCATCGGTAAACTGCAGTTGTACTACGATATTATGATTGCTCTCTCCCGGGTTTTTAAAGTTAAATGCGCACAGCCCGCTGGTAAGGTCAATATTTATCTTTTGTTCAAACTGGAAGGATGCAAAATTTCCATCGGTGCGTGGCTGATCGTCCTCTGCATCTGGATCAGCGATTGCGTCTGGATCATATGGAACCGGTGCATACTTGTTCCCCCCCGTGCCATCCGGCAGATTTACCGCAACCAATACCCCCACAATGGCAAGCATGGGAATCAAACCTAACAGCCATGGAAATGCAAACGGATGTATCTTCCCTGCTGCATAGCTTTGAAAAATCCTTCCACCATTGGTACCAACCAGCCCGCCAAAGTCCGATTGATTTCCTGTGATATCTACTATGGCTGCGCAACAGCCGATAATCCCCTCATCACAATTTGCAGCAATCCCGCCAGCCATTTGATTTGCCTTAATGCGACAGTCAACTGTCAGATTGTATACTTCTCCCTTTAGAAAACCAAAAAACCCTTTATTGGTCACTTCTTTGTCACGGATGACAAAGTTTGTCACCGTATGGCCCTGCCCGTCAAACAAACCGGTAAACGCACGGGGACGTTCTTTTCCAATGGGTATCCACTCTTTTCCTTCTAAATCAATATCTGCATCTAGCACAACATATGCGTCGGAAGCACCCGTTTCCCCTGCATTGATTTTATTTGCCAGTTCACGTAGTTCCTCCGCCGTCTTTATGAGAATCGAATTTTCTTTTCGTGCTGCATATTTTTCTGATTGGCTTACATCATAAATCCAGTTATGGTTTAAAAAGCGAATGGGTTTGGCCTCTTGACCATATTCCCACACATTCTCCATGTCAAATCCCAAATTGCCAACATCATCTGTGTTTTTGATTTCTTCTAATCGTTGTCCGATTGTGGTATCTGATAGATTTTTTAATGCCTTGCTGTTTTCTGACAGAGAATGAAAGAAATAACTGTGCAGAATAGAACCTGTGTCAATGCCGTAAAATCCTCCACTCACTTTGGCTTTTTCTATATGTGAAAAGCTGTTTGTGACATTGCCGCTGTTCTTTCCCACAAAACCACCACTGACATTTCCTTTTGCGGATAGTTTTACCAGGCTGTAGCTATTTTCAATTGTGCCTGTATTGATGGCAGCAAATCCTCCGAGACAATAATTCTTTTTCATTGTTGCTCCCCGTTATCAAGTAATTTTAATTTTTTATTCATTTAGATATGCTTCCACCGTAACCGTTATGTTTCCCACATTTACAAACGTATCCTTATTTGCATCCAGCCATGTTTTTGTAGGTGAACCCTGCAGATATAAATAGGCATCGCATGGCAACAACTGGGATGTAAGAGATCCTTCCGGTGCATCCTCTAAAATGAAATACTGCGCCTCTTCTGCAGTCTGTTCATTGTAGATATGAAGTCCCATACCTACTCCTTCCAGATTGCTCTGCACGTTCATATTCACGCGCACATCAGTATTGGAGTGATTTAGTACCTGAACGCGATTGTTTCCCTCTTCATAACTTTGTATTCTCCAATCGTTTAGGGCACCGTCTGTATACATATGTGCACTGGCATCCCATTCTCGATTTACCGAGTATTCAAACTTCATATCGCCCCAGCTCATATCCATCTTATAGACTTTATCCGGAGCCTGCTCCACCATACGTCCCTGTACATCCACTTCCTGTCCACCTGCAAAATCAGTCACATAACCTCCATCATTTGTAATGGCTTTTTCTGAGGCAACCACCCCATAAGTGGAAAATTTGCGAGTGCTAATCACGATTTCATTATTTGCCACATCATAGTATTCTCCACTGGTCTCTGTGGCTACCGGTAGTTTCTCTGCTATTGCATCATGCACACGATATACCGCATAGGATGGCTTATCATCAAGTTCTCCCGTTGCACTGATTCGAATGGTAATGGGCACTGGGAATTCTTTCAAATCTGTAATGACAGGATTTGCTTCATCTCCTATTGTTATAACCTCTTTTTTTACTTTAATCTCATAGAATTGAAGTGCCGTACCCTGTGCCATGCCTTCGATTTGTTCTACGTCCGTCTGGCTGTCCGCAGGCTTGACCGTAAGGGTAAGTTTTATGCGCTTTTCCCCTGTCATATCCTGAACTGTGACACCATCCTCGTCCCTTGCAACAATATAACTAAATGCCTGCGCTAATGCCTCGTTTATCTCAGCAGTATTAGTTGCAACTCCTTCTACCTGTGTCTCCACAGCTGTTTCTGCTGCTTTCATCCAGGTGGCCTCCAGTATCAGATCCATGGCATACTCTGTATCACTTGCTGTGACTGTAAAGTCTTTGTAACGCCTTGTGTTTCCATTTACTGACCAGCCTACAAAGGTATACCCTTCTTTTACCGGATTTGTAATCTTAAGGGGCATGCCAAAGGTAAAGGTCGCCGGGTTTCCTGTTCCGTTTGTGGCGCCTTCCATTCCTGTATAGGTAATGTCATAGACAGCAGATTCCCAACTTGCGTACAGGGTAATCCCTGATACCTTTGTCATCTTAAGTGCAGAAGGTGTGCCATCTTCCTCATAATACTTCGTTCCACCGCCATAAGTTTCTGTAAAGTATCCTTTAAACCGGTACCCTTCTTTCGTGGGCACGGTAATTTCCGGTAACGTGCCATCTGTTCCTGTGGTCCAGCTGCTTGTGGTACCACCGGTTCCTCTGGTCTGATTAAAGGTCATCGGGTACTGTACTTGAGACCAGTCTGCATAAATAGTGGTATTTGCTGTAATCTTCTCACCCAGAGACGCACCCGTTTCATCGTAATACTGAATTCCTTCTCCGGCAGCTTTTTGATAGAACCCGCTTAATGCATAATGTTCTCTGGATGGCAGTTGTTCGATGGCTGGCAAGGTACCATCATCACCGGTTGTGATGACTGAAGCCTTCGTTCTCCAGTGTTTTTATCAGGTCACAACGCAGCTTATTCATATAAGAATTGTGACGAAATGCGTTCTCATCGTCGTCCCACAGAACATTGATAATCTCGCGTTTCGTACACATAGAACCATTTCGGTCAATCAGGTAGGCAAACAATTCTTTTGTCTTGCTGTTTTGAAATTTCAACAGTTTATCTCCTATATATACCTCGAAATTCCCAAATGCTTTCACCCTGATTTTTTCTTTTGGTTCTTCCTCTATGGGATTACGAAGCTCGTCCATCTCACATCGAATCTTCTCCGGTGTGATTGGTTTTGATACATAGCCACTGACACGAAGGGCTATGGCACTTGCGGCGTATTCCATATATCCTGTTGTAAATATAATATTAATTTTTGGATGAATTGCCTTTAGACGCTTTGCAAGCGTGATTCCATCCATCTCACGCATTTCCACATCTAAAAAAGCCACGTCAAATACCTTTTCTTTTGTTGCTTCAAGTGCCTCCATTGGACTCTGAAAACCCAATAATTCTACATCTGGAACCACCTTTTTAATAGAGCTAACTAAGCCGCTTAAGGCTATCTTCTCATCATCGACTGCCAAAATCCTCATCCAGCTGTTCTCCTTATGCTTAAAAATCTGCTTCTATTATACAATATAAAAGTATACTAAACGTACACTATTTTTACTTATTCTCTCTTAACTTCCAGACATTTTAACATTCAAAATCATTGCGTCAGAAACAGCTTTATCCTCAAAGTACCGCTCCCCTTTGTCATAATTAAGTCGAAGCCTCTCTTCGAATGTCTGTAATTTAGACTTATCACCAACTCGTAGATACACGTCATCTGCTTGATTTGTATGTACCTGTGGGCTGGCATCTATATGCATAAGCACAACATGGTTATTTCTGCCTTTTTCATCTATGCAAGGGACTTTTTCAATTTTCACTTTAATCGTCGGATCACAAAAATCGAATGGCACTCATAATAGCTCGTTCAATTTTTTTATTTCAAAATCAACACCTTCTATTCTACTCGTATTCTCATAGTTACACTTTCTTTGCACATCTTTCGAAATAGTTTTCTAGGTATGACATAAGCAATCACTGCCATCAATGGCAGCATACAGATACATGGCACAATAGTCAGATGCATTCGGAAGAAGAATGCCATACCCAGAGTATTGGTCAACAATTTTTCTGCACAGGTACATAGAAGAATAACCGCCAGTACAAATGCACCACCTAGATAAATAAATCCTTCCATAACCAACATCCTAGATATCTGCTTCTTTGTCATTCCCACGGCTTCTAACAACGCAAACTCACGCTTTCGATTGAGCACTGAGGTCGCTGTAGTATTAAAGAAGTTCATGATGCCAATCAGAGCTAATACTAACGCAAGGCATCCACCGATCATGTAATACTTTCGCACATACCGTTCAAAGCTGGCACGCATTTCCAACATGGAGAATACTTTCATTCGCTCATTTTTGCTTAATAATTCATCCTTTATGTATTGATCCATTTTCTTATCAGTTCCTTTTTTCGCGTCCACGGCTGCATACATGGCACAATCATTTCCCGTATATTTTATATATTCTGTCTCTGGCACCATAACGGTGATGTAGAATATGTCGGCATATGGATAGTCTAATGAATATGGCATCATGCCTTCTCCTAATACCTGATAATCCTTTTCTTTTCCGTTCTGGTAGGTCATATGGAAGGTGTCGCCAGGGGCATAGTAAGACACTGGATTCTCAGAGTATTGGTCGTTCCAATCTACAATTACTTTATTTCCGTCTTTAAACTCTTCCCAAGAACTTGGTTCTCCCCTCCAATCAATCTTCTCAAAAATATCCTCTGAAATCCCTAGGTAATGTACACGAATTTTTCCCGATTGTTGCACATCGTCCCAATATGCCTTTTCGTAATCACTCCAATCAGATTCATATTTTGCTTTGTATTGATCCCATATTTCCTTAAGTTGTGGTTCCATGACGTGACTTTCATCAGAATAATACACATATCCACTGCTTTCTGTATAGGGACTTGCCTCCAGCTTCTCTCGAACTTCTGGTGTAATTCCGTTGAAGTTCGTATTAGGTGCTGTGCTAGTCATCTCATCCAGTTGAAAATCTGAAGAGAGGAATATATGCACATAAGAGTCAAAATCATAACCATTCACCAACATAACCACACAATTTACGACCACCATGGATAATGCAATGGATAGCATGACGATAAAGCCTTTCTTCCAGTTACGTAGCATATTCTGTATGGCCATGGCATACCAGGTAACAGACGAACTTTTCTTATTCTTCCGCTTGCTTTGGTCGCTTTCCGCCAATCGAAGTGCTTCCACCGGGGAGATATCTCCCACTAATTTACAAGCACGCAGACTGGATAAGTAGACCGTAATCAGGGTGAAGACAGCTGCCACAAGAAAGATGACCGGATTAGCAGACACCACAGTTTCTGTACTGTTATTCGTTTCCATACTTGCATTCAACGATGGTGCCATAAGAAGGGTTGCCCCATAACCCAATAATAGTCCAATTGGAATGCCCATAGCAGATAACCGCCATGCCTGCATACGCACAATCTTCTTCAACTGCTTCCCCGTCGTTCCCACGTTCTTCAATAGTCCATAAGTTCGCATGTCCGTCTTCACCGAGATGTTGAATATATTATAGATAATCAGGTAACCCGCCAGAATAATGAACAGAATCATAATCCCCAAGGACAACATTGGAAATGAGTCCTCTTGCATCATATCATAGGCAGGATTCACCTGGAATGCTAATTCTGGGTCTGTAATGCCTGCCAGTTCTGTCAGATGCTCAGTCTTCTCCTGAATATTCCACAGGTTATGATACCAGACCACATAATTCATACCACCGTTGGCGAGACCATTATCCAGATCTTTTCTTGTAGCGGGATAAGCATTTACTTTTGCATAATCCTTGGACACCCATACCATCTGAGCCATAACTGCTGGATCACCTTCCCAGAATCCACTGACTCGAAACTCCTCAGTTCTAATATCCTCTAATTCTCCACTGTGTTCATAGGTAATCGTCACTTTTTCACCTAGTTTATGTGGTACTTCTAGTGCGTCTAGTATAACCGTACTCACTGCAACCTCGTCCTCTTCCTTTGGAAGATTTCCCGTAGTCGGCGTACAGTTATAGCTTTCCGCAAAGTTTTCATCTGCTGATCTTACTTCTGTTGAGAATCCAAATCGGACATCTCTTCCACTACCTAGAAAGATTCCTTCTCCATAACGTTCAATATCTTCATCTTTTTTCAAAGCAGATTTGACATTTTTGCTTTCTTCTCTGGTTAAATCCTGTGCTACTGCGTGGGAAGAATCCATATATTGCTTGATATCCGATGCTCGCTTGGATAAAATAAGTGAAACAGAGCCCATAAATAGACTGGTGAATAACAGGCATGTCAGCATAATGGCAATCACTGCAACCATATTTCTTCCACGATTCTGTTTCATAAACTTCTTCGTCAATAAACGAAGGGTATCTTTATTTTCTACTTTAACCATAAAGACACCCCCTACAATCTTTCTTCTGATATAGATGAATGATCAGATGGATTTGAGGTGTTTACAATCTTGCCATCTTCAATGCGAAGTATGCGGTCTGCAAGCTGTGCAATCTCCTCGTTGTGGGTAATCATAACGATAGTCTGTTGGAATTGTTTACTGGTTACTTTCAAAAGCCCCAGTACATCTTGACTGGTTCTGGAATCTAAGTTCCCTGTCGGTTCATCCGCCAATAATATAGCTGGTTTAGAAGCCAGTGCTCTTGCAATAGCCACACGTTGCTGCTGTCCTCCCGATAATGCATTAGGCAGATTCTCTAGTTTTTCTTGCAGTCCGAGAATGTCAATAATCTCATCAATGTATTCTTTTTCTGGTACATTTCCATCTAACTTCACTGGTAGTACAATGTTCTCCCATACGTTCAACATAGGAACTAAGTTGTACTGCTGAAATACAAATCCTATATTCCTGCGACGAAATATGGTCAGTTCTTCGTCAGTCATATGACTTAATACTTGTCCATCCACCGTCACTTCTCCTGCCGTTGGCACATCTAGCCCACCGATCATATGAAGTAATGTTGACTTTCCAGATCCAGAAGTTCCTACAATAGCAACAAACTCTCCCTTTTCCACTTCTACACTGACATTGTCTAAAGCCCGGACTTCGGTGTCCCCCTGTCCATATATCTTCTGCAAATTTGTCGATTCTAATATCTTCATGCTTGCCCTCCTGTAATGACACTTTTCGTTTTTAAGCAATATCCCTCATATACATAATGAAAGTCCATATTGCTTTTCACAATACAGACTTTATCATAACAATGTCTCCATCTAGTTTCTGAAATGTCACAGTTTTGAAACTATTGAGGCAAATACACAGAAAATATTGTTCCTTTTCCGACTTCCGATTCCACTTTGATATACCCCTTTTGTGCCTGAATAATCTCCCGGGTAAGATATAGTCCAATTCCCACTCCTGGCAATTCTGATACATTCAGACTTCGGTAAAATCTGGTAAATATCTTCGGAATTTCTTCTTCGCTAATTCCCATTCCGGTATCTTTGATGTCAATCCGAACAAACATAGAATATGATTGTACTTCAACGGTTACTCTTCCGCCTTCACCTGTATATTTGATAGCATTATCCAATATGTTCCCCACAGCTTCACTCGTCCACTTCAAATCATACTTGGCAAGCGTATCCATTTCCCTTATCTCTAATTGAATCTGCTTTTCATTCGCCTTTGAGCGATATTGGGCATCTAAAGATTTCAGCAGTTCTGACACTGAAATATGTTCCGGGTGCACCGTAATAATTCCATTCTCCATGCGAGAAAGTTTCACCAATGACTGAATGAGAAAGTCCAGTTTTTCTGTCTGCTCATGAATGGTATCCGCTGTTTCATTCAGATCTTCCGATATTTGTTCCTGAAGTAACTCCGAATAAATCTTAAGATTAGAAATGGGTGTTAAGGTCTGGTGTGCAATATCTGATATAAGTCCCTGAATCATGTTCTTCTGCAGCATCTGATTTTCCCCTGCAAGCAAGCTATCATCTAAATATCTCTTTAAACTGTTCTCAAGTGCGGAAACTTTGCTTTCGGTTATTTCTTCACGTTTTAATTTACCTGCCACCGCCTGATCAACCATGTGCTGAAGGCGATCCACCAACTGTTTTTCTCTATGTTGATAATAAAGATACCAGCAAATACCTGATAGTATAAGCACAATGATGATTATGATTACATAGTTTGTCATTGCCTCACCGCCCAGGTATAGCCCACTCCATATACGGTCTTTATGTATTCTGGATTGGCAGAATTTTCTTCTAACTTATCTCGCAAACGTTTTATCGCAACGGTGAGTGCATGTTCGTCCACAAATTCCGTCTCACCTTGCCATACTTCATCAATTAAGTAACTACGTTTTACCGTTGCACCTTTATTATCACACAAGATCCGTAAAATCTTCTGTTCTGTTTTGCTAAGCTCTATCACATTTCCACGGCAAATGTATTCCATCTTATCAAAATCGAAATCAAAGTCATCTTGTTGGAAATGTGTATTGTTTTTGTTTCCTTTATCTCTTAGTTGAACTGCAACCCTGGCTCTTAGAACCATCAAACTAAATGGTTTGGTAATGTAATCATTGGCTCCTGCTTCTAGTCCCGTTACAATATCCACCTCCATGTTGTTGACGGTCATCAATATGATTGGTACTTGGCTATTCAAACGAATTTGCTTAATAAAATCAATGCCATTTCCATCTGGGAGATTGACATCTAAAAGTATCAAGGACGGTTGTTCGTGCAAAAGGGCATGGTCTGCCTCTGCTAATGTCTTACATTGGACAAAGGTATAGCTATCGTTCTTAAGAGCAAGACAAACACCGTTATTTAATTTGTTGTCATCTTCTACTACTAATATTGTCTTCTTCATATCCACCTCATTGAGTTAATAATAGCACACCTTCAAAACTGTTGCCATATCAACTATTCTTTTGGGCAGGCACGTACTCGCCTTGAAGTAGAAACCATCTCTATTCTAGCTTTCACATGAATTACCACATGTTTTCGTTCTATTTCGGTCACACTCAATCCACTCATCTAATGTGAGTGGCATGTAATCTGAATACATACAAAAGCAATTGATCATATTGCACGGAACATTTCTCGCATTTCCATCATGGTCTAACCTGACGCTATCTCTGGTAATGCACTGGAATCGTTCTATGAGCCTCTGATCAAAAGTATCATGTACGTGTCCATAAAGCATATAGACTTTTGGGTTGCCATCTGTATCCACGCGGTACTGTCCGTTGTAACACATGATTGGGTAATGGGACAAAATCACCTTGCGCTTGTTATCTTGCAGTTCTTCATACGGCTTAATCCAAACAAATCGCTTATCATTATAGTCCTTGTTCTTCAGAAAACGATCATGATTCCCTTGAATCAAATACAGCCGTCCGTTTAATTTTTCTAGTAATTCGTTCGTCTCTTCCGCTTTTCCCCATGACAAATCCCCCAGAATAACAACTTCATCATTTTTCCGCACCTTATTGTTCCACTGTTTCAACATGTAAGAATTCATTTCCTCGCCACTTTCAAACCCTCGGCAATCCATTAAAACATTCAGCTTCGAATGAAAGAAGTGTGGGTCTGCAATGTAATATCTCATATTTTTCTCTCCCTTTGATCTGCATTCTCTGCCTTTCTTATTTGATCTTGCTCAACCAATTTATCACATAAATCAGATATCTGATTGGCCAAATCTCTCGCAACCTCCTCTACCAGTCTGTTATCCATATCTGCGCTTAATACAAAAATTCTATTGTCCATGTCCTATCCACCTCACAAATTCCTTTGGACATTCTACCATCCATTTACAATTCTCCCGAACCGATTCTTCCAAAGTAACTCTATATTCCTTTTGAAGAATATTAGTTACAGCATGATATTGATTATCCTGCATATTAATCACCATCCCATATACAATCCGGCCTCATTTTTGCTAATGCAATTAACTGATAAAGTGGTTTTATTACATTGGCTGCTGTCGCATTCCAGTAATCACTCGTGTCACCCTCATCCACTTCAATTTCCACTTCCTCTTCTCTGCATTTTCCCTTTGCACGAAGTATCTCGATAATGTCCTCTATCAGCTGATTGTTTTCATCATAGTAAATCGTTATAGTCCTTTTCGTAGAAATCCATACGCCATTCACTTGATACGTATTCCGAATGTGTTCAATCATTTTTTCCAAAATACGAATACTATCAGCTCCAGACAATCCATAGATAGTTCGAATCCCTTCCTCATATATTTCTCTGTAATAACTACCGTAATTATAAGTGATGTTTAGATGTGCCTCCGTATTAAGCGCTGGAGTAAACGTTCCAGTTTCTGGATGATAATCAGCCTTATAGGTTCCACCAATCATTAGATGACCTGGAACTTCTGCTGTCTCTTTCGTTACCGGATCTAGCAGATGTATATCATAACTCATATTGTAATCCCCCTCTCATATACCATTGGTATATTTATAATACACTATTCCGTTGGTATATTCAATAGAAATATGATATACTATGCTTAACATTTCTTAGGAAGGTAATTCGAAAATGAAAAATATTATATTAGATAAAGAACGACTTATTTCATGCCGAGAAAAATTAAATATTACAAAACAAGAAGCCGCAAAGAGAATGCAAATGTCACAGCCTGCATATTTAAGATATGAATCCGGTGATAGAAATCCTTCTATCCATGTCATACAAACTATGGCAAATGCCCTCGGTACCTCAGTCGAATATTTAACCGGTGAAACGAATAATCCTGCACCTACATGTTTTGCGATTAACAAATCTGATAATCCTGAACTATTTGGTATAATTGAAATGTTTAGCCAAACCGATGCTAATGAAAAAAAAAGATTTTTAACATATATGAAAAAGTACCTTGAACATATAAAACACCTTTAGGTTTGCCTGCAAATTATCATTGAAGTATGTGTTAGTGGACCACGCTTCGCATCAATCCATCCCTTCAAAATTAGTCAAAAAAATAGACCTCCGACAGCAGCTTTTTGCCACTTCTTTGGTCAGTTTCTACGATTGCTCATATTACCTGGTCTCCTTTTATGATAGAAAGTTAATCAATTATCGAGTTTCCCCCTACAAATTCCTTATTAACGTTATCTGTAGCCTTTCTCCCTACCGCATTTTCGTCTCATCAGTCTCACCTCCACAATGAGACTCTCGGTGTGACTTTACCTCTAATTTCAATGTTTTTGGTAAAATCTTATACTTAGTCTCAATTTTGAATGAGACTGATGAGACGTGCTTTTATTGTTACGCAGTCTATAAAAAACTCTCTGATGCATTACAGACTGCTGTATTTAATGACTATGATTATAGATTGCTTTCCTCTGATGAAACTACATCTGTTGCGGATCTGAAATCCTTTGATAAAAGTGATCCCGATAACAAAAGACTATATAATGAGAAAGCCTACAAAATTATAATTGCTGACAAAGCTATGGATCTAGGTTTTTATGAAGAAAAAAAGCTTAAAAATGGCAGAACCAGAAAAGTAAAATCAAAGGCTGTTCTCTACCAGAAAATCATTATTACATTTTCAAGAAAGATGATGGAGTATCAGCGTTTTATCAGGAACCGACAGATTGAACGCGCAAAAAATATGCTGAAAAACTTAGATCCTGAAACCTATAAAAAGGGTCCAAATGACGTAACCCGCTTTATTAAAAGAAACTCCACTACAAAATCTGGCGAAGAAGTATGCATTGTGTGGATGAATATATTGTGGTTAATTTTTCCTTTTCGGCAATGATAGATTTTTGCTTCATTCCATACATTCTTTTAAAAATGATTTTACCGTTTCCTCATCAACTGGTTCACAAATATTGATTTTATATCCATACCAGAAATTATCCTGCAGCCAGTTAATAAATGCGGTATTGGAGTAATTTGCAATAAGTTCCGGCGGCATAATTCGTGAATATCCACCGCCTCCCATACGGTTTGGGAACCCATCGTTATAACCTGTGACTTCTATTTGCATATTATCATTGAGTTGTAGATAAACCTGATCCCCATGTCCGCGCATCGGGCCACTATGATCCCCCGAAAAATATAATTGCAGGTTTCGTTTCGGTTTTGCGACAGTATCGATAGTTTCTGCTTTTACAATTGGAATGTCTGCATCAGACTGATTGGATGATGGTACTTCTTCATCGGTATTATCAGGCCTTACAAAATCAGGTGGTGATATCTCTTCATCAGATTTATCAACTCGTGTAAACTCAGGTGGTAGTACTTCTCCATTGGATTTATGATCGTTTGAAAGATCAGTTGGAGATGCAATATCAATAATTTCCTCCAGTTTTAACACATTGTTATTCGTAACAAATGTGATATCATTTTTTTCTATATCAAAATGAACTCTCACCGGATATTTTTTATATTCCGCAAATACTGTAATTTTAATCTCATCTTCAATAATTGTATCATATACAGATATAAGTTGGTCAAAAGTATAGTAGCCGGAATAGCTCATTCCAAGATCTCCATTCTCATCAAACACTCTAATTCTAACATCTGTTATATCTGCATGCTGCAGTTTCTTAATATAATCAATTGCAGATTCATTCGTATCTAGTTTGTAAAAAGTATAATGCCTTTTATCACTTATGCTTGTACCGTTTTTTTTCATAAGTATTGTCCTCCATTCATAAAAAATACACTTGTTTTAAGATCCTGCTGATACAATCATCCTTAGCGGTTTGCTTCTATATATTTTATTGTTGAATTACCCCTAACTCGACAAACCACACATATACACAAATCCACTACAGTACATACAAACCTATAAAACATAATT
>JAQVHQ010000009.1 GCA_028696165.1 Lachnospiraceae bacterium
GCGTATGATTTCATTATAAGACATTTATATTTAAATGGTTTCCAACACCGGAATGTTGGTTTCCTTTAAACCGGAATCACGGTTTCCATAGTCCGGACAGGCGGTGTAATCAGCCCCGGATTACTCAACGGTGTAAAACTCTACTACAAATCGACCCATATCGTATCAAAGCATATCAGTTTAATCGAAATACAGAGCAGTATGATTACATAACAGAATATGAAAACCCAGTTCAAAACTTGATTTTACTGAGTACTGAAGAAATGAAAAATGCTGAAGAAATGGATTCATTCTTGAGTATGACCCCAATAAAGCATATAAAAGGTTTGAATCTACAAAAAGAAAGTGACAAACTACCATTTGAATAAAATATATAAAAATAGGTGGAAAAGTGGAAATTATACAGTACCAAATTCTCAAACCCCCATAAATCAAAACCTTTTCGCACGGAGATTAGGGCTTGTCAAAATCTCCGTGAAGGTGGAAAAGAGTGGAAAAGGTGGAGCAAACACCTTTTCTTCGCTCTTCCACCTTGAAAGAATTTTTGGAAGAAGAGGGAAGAAAGAAGGGACTTACAAAAAGGTTATCGGCGTAGCCGGTAACCTTTTTGTCCTTTATCTGGCTTGTCAACCATCCACTGAAAAGCAAGGAAAATGCAAGGGTGCGAAGCACTTGTCTTGCCCTTGCATTTTTTTTGCTTGGAAGTACACTTTATTATGCCAGATAGATATAAATTAATGTAGAAAATCTATAATGTAATGTAGATTATTTGGTTGAATCATCTGATTCAAAAGGTTGCGAGGTGTTCAGCTTGGCAACCAATGTTATATCTTGTCAAATGTAGCAGATAAGAACATGACAAATTTTACTTATAAAGAGTAAGAAAGGTTCGCTGTAATGGCGATTAGGTGGAGGTGCATAATAACAGGAGGATTTTTAACTGGAGAACAACATTTAAACAACAAGGTCATTTTTGTAAGAGCCTGATATGTGTAAGTGGTTTAGTATTCGGAACAAAATGCTTCTCTTCTCTGATATTTAGAGTGAAGCACAGAACGAGGGAGGGGAACGGCAATGCATTGATGCAGAGCGGGTGGTGGGGATTTGCCACCACTTAGCGAGCAAAAGCAGGCATTGTCGTTCCAAAATAGTAACCCATTTTGGGGTATGACCTATCGAGCGAAGCGAGATCGTCAAGCTATGTTGGAAGAAATCGGGGTCAATCAGTATTCAAAACTGATAATGTACAGTTTCGTAGTGGAACTGAGAGTAGCTTGAATATATTTTTTTTGACGACCAAGTGAATAATGTAATAATTAACCACCCGAAAAGGTCTTTTTTGTGTGCAAAAAAGGCAGGGTGGTTAATTATTACATGGAAATACAGAAAGGAAGTGGTATCTATAGGCGGTACATTAAGAAGCCAATTAATTAATGCCATTAAACGGCAATCTACTTTTGGAAGAGATAAACACTCTGACAAAAAAATGGGGAAAGCAGGCAGGCACAACACGGCAGGGAGAGTATACAGTTACACATCATCAAGAAACCGCGAAGCTACAGCAAAAGACTTTGCACAATACATGAAAGAAAATTATCCTAATATTAAAAATGCCTATCAGCTAACAAGTGAACATTGTCAAGAATGGTTAAACAGTAAGGCAATAAGTGGTAAATGTAGTACGGACACACTCAAAACATATCGTCAGAATCTGAACGATTTAGAAAAGAATATTAACAGTACATACTCTAAAGCTTGTGTAAATCTACATGAAACAAAGACACCGTCGGGCTATAATACAAGCAAGGTACGATGTCAAGCTATGTCGCAAGTGCATCAAGAAGCTGTTAAAGCAACCTATCAGCCCTATAGTACAGGCTATAATGCAATAACGATAGCACAAGCTTCTGGCTGTCGATGTGCAGAAATTGCTAAAATGCAAAATCGTGATATAACTATAAATAAAGACGGAACTCAAGCCATTGTGCATGCAATAGGAAAAGGTGGCAGGGAACGAGATATAATTATCACGAATCAACAAGATGTACAGAATTTGCAAGACATTAAGGCTCATGTGAGTGCGGAAACGAGCAGATTTTGTCCATGCAAATCTGAAAGTCTGCAAGTTAATATCCAAAGGCATATTGAAAAGGCAGGCTTGAAAGATAAATATTCAAAATCAACATTTCATGCCATACGAAAAAATTTTGCTCAAAGGCAATACAACCAATGCCGAACAGCAGGTATGACGAAACAAGAAAGCCTTGATTTTACATCAAATCAAATTGGTCACGGATGCGATAGGGATGCAACAACTATGACAGCTTATGTAGCAAATCAGTGGTAAAATATATCTTTACTTAAGTAACAGATGATGATTCTCTCGATTGGAAAGATTATGGAGTGGACAGCATCATCGATACGGTATGCAATCATAAAGATTTGAAAAATGGTTCTATCATTCTCTGCCACAATGGTGCAAAATACACTGCGGATGCCTTAGATACCCTGATTACCAATCTAAAAGAGAAAGGGTATACTTTCGTACCCCTTTCTCAGTTAATTATCAAGGAAAACTATCACATGGAAGTTGATGGAACACAAGTAGCCGACATATAGTTTTTATATTCAGTATGTTATCCTACTCCGCCGGCTTCTGATAAAATCTTCCCGACAACTGCTCCGTCCTCATCACATTGATAAAGGCAGTTGGATCCGCCTCTTTGATGGAATTTATCACATGTTTACTCTCTGCCCTGGACACTACGGAATAAACCACCTTTCTCTCACAATGTCCATATGAACCTTCCCCGTCTAAAATGGTTGCGCTGTGATTGCTTACCATTGTAATTGCCCGGCATACATCACTGGCATTATTCGTTACGATAAGCAGTGTCTGCTGCTGAAACTTCTTGTACAGCATATGCAGCACCTGCGTAGATGCATACTGAAAAATTATAGAATACAAAGCTTTATCCCAACCGAACAGGAACCCCGCTATGGCAAGAATAACAACGTTCATTCCAAAAATCATATTCCAGGAATCCATCCCTTTTCGTTCTGACAGGAAAATAGCAATGAAGTCTGTTCCACCGGTAGTTGCACCCATCACCAGACAAAGACTGACTACAGCTCCATTAATCATACCGCCGAAGATACTGATTAACAGTGTATCATAGGTAATCGCATAACCGGGAATCAAATCCGTAAAAATACCTGTAAGAAAAATCATCAGACAGGAATACAGCGTAAACTTCTTTCCGATAAATCGAAATCCAATATACACCGGAATAGCATTTAAAATCACATTGACTACTGTATATGGAATCTCTATATGAAAATACAGTTCTGCCACTCTCTGAATAAGAATAGTCAACCCTGTCGCTCCTCCCGGATACAATCCTCCTGTTCGTACAAAAGTTTTGATATTAATGGCCAGCAAAAACGCTGCAGCACAAAGCACCAGAATCCTTTTCCCGTCTTCCTTAATAGTGAACTTCATTGTTCATCCCCCATTCCAACACACATTTCCCTATGTATCACACTGGTTTCTAATTTACACTCTATGCCACTTTTTTCACATCTGTTTTGTGTCCGCACCGCTCCTGTTTTATATTTTCACCGCGCCTGTTTTATATCCTCACTGCGCCTCTGTTTTCACCCTCATTCTACCTGCATTTATCGTATAAATCAAGGATATTATATTTGCATGATATACTAGCCAATCCCAAAATACTCTGCTATAATACCTCCATACAACAAGGAGGCAATAATGAGTAATTTTATCTTCAGTTTAAATGCCACCATCCCCATCTTCCTGGTCATGGTACTAGGGTGGATTCTGATGCGTCTTGGCTTATTCAACCAAAATTTTAATGCAGTTGCAGACCGGTATGTCTTTAAAGTGGCCCTTCCTATTCTTCTGTTCGTAGACATCGCTACGGCGGATATCTATGATATCTTCACCTGGAAATTTGTAATTTTCTGTATTATCGTTACCACAATTATGTTCATGGGAACCTGGGGTCTGGCTAATCTATGGATGAAGGATAAATCCATGGTAGGGGCCTTCTCACAGGCGGCAGTCCGTGGAAGCGGAGCCATTCTGGGAATTGCTTTTGTGGAAAATATCTACGGCGGAGCCGGATGTGCACCACTTATGATTATTGCTGCTATACCGCTGTATAATATCTATTCAGTTATTATTCTGAGTTTTGGTTCTAAGGATCGTAAATCAGGAAAAGGATTGTTAAAAACCACCTTGAAAAATATTATAACCAATCCTATCATTATCGGAATCCTGTTAGGAATGCCTTTTGCTTTTCTTCGTATTTCTATTCCGGAGATTCCCTTAAAGGCACTTTCCAGTGTGGCTAATACAGCTACACCGCTTGCACTTCTTATGGTTGGCGCGGAATTTGAGGGGAAGAAGGCTGTCAAGAAGATTAAACCGACTGCTGTGGCTACTTTTGTAAAGCTGGTGCTGCTTCCAGTTTTGATTCTTCCGGTTGCTTATGTACTGGGATTTCGCAATAGTGAGATGGTTTCTATTTTGATTCTTGCGGGGTCTCCTACTACTGTTAGTTGTTATATAATGGCTAAAAATATGGGGAATGATGAGGTGCTGACTTCCAGCATTGTGGTTTGCGCTACTTTACTTTCTTCGGTTAGTTTGACGGGGTGGGTTTTTGTTTTGAGGTGTTTGGGGGCTATATAGAAAATTTAAAAGATAAAGATAAAAGAATCGGGGACACGGTAAAACGGACAAAAACAGCGGTATTCGCTGTTTTTGTCCGTTTTATCATGTCCCGCTGGCCACGTTTGAAGCAACTGGGCGGATACTTCTTTTAACTTTTTTAGTAGAGAGTGATGTGTTTGGGGAGACCGTTTTCGTAGACTACACGGTTTTCGCCCTGGATTAGTGGGGTTAAGTAGTCCATCATCTTCTGGGTTACGTCATTGCCTTCTTCGTTGATATAGGATTCCGGTACTGTTTTTTCTTTGTTGGATACTTCACATACCGAGATGGCATCGAAGGTCACTTCGTATGGAGCATCACTCTTGCGAATGATTGCTGCCATCATGCCGCCCATGCCGTCGATAGCACACTGGCAGGCTTTCATTCCAAGCATTCTCGATTCTGCGATATCTGTTGCACTGGCAATATGTCCGCCACAGCGCTGCATAAGATTCAGTTCTATAGAGCGGACTTTGCAGCCAATCTGTTCTCTTACCATATCTTCTAATACTTTGGCTGAACCTGCGATATAGCTGTGTCCAAACGCATCTACTGCTCCGCTTTGTACCTGTTCGGATACATAGACACCTTCTTTATTCTTGATACCCTCGCTGATTGCTACCAGCACAGAATCATTGGTTTCTAACTGTTTTTTTACGTCCTGGATAAATTTCTCATTATCAAAGGCAGGCTCACACAGATAAATCAGATTAGGACCTTTTGCGCCATTGACTCTGGCAAGTGCAGAAGCTGCTGTCAGCCATCCTGCATTTCTTCCCATTACTTCTACTATGGTAACTGCTTTTGTTGCATATACATGACAGTCTCTCTCTAGTTCAGCGAAAGTCACTCCCATATATTTTGCTGCAGAACCAAATCCCGGACAATGGTCTGTTCCGACCAAATCATTATCTATGGTCTTTGGAGCACCTACTACTGTGATATCGGTGATACCCTGTTTTGCGCAGTATGCAGACAGTTTGTCCACGGTATCCATGGAATCATTACCGCCAATATAGACAAAATAAGCAATCTCGTGTTTGCGGAATACTTCTATAATGCGCTCAAACTGAGCCTTATCTTTATCTAAGTCTTTCAGTTTCAATCTGCAGGAGCCCAATGCAGCTGCCGGAGTCTGGCACAGTGTCTCCAAATCATCTGTACTCTTGATTTTTTCCCGAAGGTCAATAAATTTCTCATCCAAGACACCCTGTATACCATTTACTGCTCCATAGACACCATCCACTTTACTGCTCGCATAAGCTGCGGTGATAACGCCTGCAACTGTTGCATTAATAGCGGCGGTGGGTCCTCCTGATTGTGCTACCATTAGATTTTTCATACTGCTTCCTCCCAAATTTTATACATTTTATATGGTTTATTACATATACATTATACTGTCCCAGAATTCCTGGATACAATTGTAGTATCACGATGTTCTTCCTCGAATTATATACATTTCAAAGAGATAATTCCTGAATACAACTGTAGTATCACAATTACCACACCTCTAGCTGCGAGTCTATCTATTTATGATCATACATACTCCCGAAATCTACGCTCCCACAATACCTGTCAATTTTTCAATCAGAACCTTCATCTCTTCCGGTGTTCCTATGGTAATTCTCAGATAATTGTCAATTCTTGGTTTTGCAAAGTAACGCACGAAGATATTGTCCTTTCGAAGTTCATCGAATATCTTCTTAGCCGGACAGCTCTCATGTGTAGCAAAGATGAAGTTCGACTTGGAATCCTCGAAGGAAAATCCCAGCTTGTGAAGTTCTGCTTTTGTCCATTCTCTGGTCTCTATGATTTTATTAATCGTCTCTTCAAAATACTTCTGGTCGCGTACCGCTTCCACACCTATCTGAAGCGTGATACTGTCCATTGTATAAGAATTAAAAGAATACTTCACATCATTTAAGTATTTGATAAGTACCGGATTACCCATGGCAAAGCCGATTCTGGAGCCAGCCATAGATCTGGACTTAGAGAATGTCTGAACGACTAAAAGGTTCTCATACTTTTCAATTAACTCCAGCGCACTATGTCCGCCAAAATCTACATATGCCTCATCCACGATTACAATTACATCCTGATTATGTCTGATAATATCCTCGATCTCATCTAAAGGCATCTCCACACCGGTAGGTGCATTCGGATTCGGGAATACCACTCCGCCATTCTCTCTGTAATAGTCTTCCTTCACGATATGAAAGTGCTCGTCCAGAGCTTCCGTTTCAAAAGGAATTCTCAGCATATCTGCCCACACATCATAGAAAGAATATGTGATATCTGGAAATAGAATCGGTTTCTTTGAATTAAAGAAAGTCATAAAACACATGGCCAGCACGTCATCTGAGCCAACGCCCACAAACACCTGATTGAATTTTAGTCCATAATAATCTGCCAATGCATTTACCAGCGATTCACAGGTTGCCTCCGGATATAAGCGAAGTTTCTCGCAGGAAAAACTATTCAAAGCCGCCTGTACTCCCGGAGCCGGTGGATAAGGATTTTCATTGGTATTTAACTTAATCATATCCGTCGCATTTGGCTGTTCTCCCGGCACATAAGGAACTACCTTGCGGATATTCTCTTCCCATTTTTTCATAATAATATATTCTCCTCTTCATTCAGCCATTAGATAAATATTACTTAACACCATACTCTTCGGCAAGTTTAGCAAACCCTGCCATAGAATTCTGAATCGTTTCCGGTGCTACACAATATGCAATTCTCACATATCCTGCACAAGCAAAAGAGGAACCCGGTACAAGTAAGATATGCTGCTTTTTAGCTGCTGCACAAAATTCCTTCTCATCTGCTACCGGTGATTTCATGAATAGATAAAATGCACCTTCCGGTTTTACACATTCAAATCCCAGGTTTGTCAAACCTTCATATAACATCTTACGGTTTCTGTCGTAGAATGGCACATCAACCTGAGCATCTACACATTTTGCAACAACTCTCTGCATCAGAGATGGAGCATTTACAAAACCTAAGATTCTGTTGGCAACATTTGCTGCTCCTACAAATTCTTCAAAATCTTTCATTTCATTTGGAATTACCAGATAGCCAATACGTTCCCCTGGCAGTGATAATGATTTGCTGTAAGAATAACCTACGATTGTATTATCATAATACTTTGTCAGATATGGCACTTCCACTCCATCATATGCCAGTTCACGATAAGGTTCGTCAGAGATTAAATAAATCTCAGTTCCAAACTCCTTCTGTTTTGCTTCCATGATTTCTGCCATCTTCTTGATGGTTTCCTCTGAGTAAACAACTCCGGTAGGATTGTTTGGATTATTTACGATAACCGCTTTTGTCTTTGCTGTGATTTTTTCTGCAAATTCAGTAAGATTTGGCTGAAAATCCACAGTATTAGGAGAAACTTCAATGAGTTTTCCACGATAATTTGACACATAACTGCGGTATTCTACAAAGTAAGGAGCGAAAGTCAACACTTCGTCGCCATCTTCTAAGATTGTCTTTAATACAACATTTAATCCACCTGCTGCGCCTACGGTCATGATGATATTATTCTCTGTAAAAGAGGTCTGATGCAGCTTATTCAGATGTGCTGCAATTACTCCGCGAACATCCTCATAACCGGAATTGCTCATATATCCATGAACCATGACAGGATCTTCTTCATTTAAGATTTCCATTACAGCTTCCTTAACTTCCTTAGGTGCTGCTACATTAGGATTTCCCAGGCTGAAATCATACACATTCTCTGCTCCGACTTCTGCTGCCATCTTCTTGCCATCCTCAAACATAGCACGAATTGCAGAACCATTTTTTACATAACTAACCATTTCTTTTGCAATCATTTTTTGTCCTCTTTTCTTTGTTGTTTTATACATTTATTGTTTTATATTTGTTGTTTTGTATATTTGCTATTTTATATATTTGTTATTTATGCCACCTTGATTATAACAATTTACTCTCCGCAAAAAGAATCATGCCACACCTGAGAAGAATCCAATTCCACTTCCGCTATCTCCGCATCCTTATTCTCCAGTATATCCATCATCTTCCGTGCACCCAGTACACCGCAATCCCGATAATGATGACTGATAGTGGTAAGGGATGGGGATGTAACTTTGGCCAGTGCAGAATTGCCATTTCCAGCCATAGCGATTTCTTCAGGTATCTTAATCTTTTCTTCCTTTAGATATAACATCGCGCCTACAGCTATGGTGTCTGTGGCACATAAGATACCATCCAGATTACGGTTCTTTTCTAAGAGTTCTTTTGCCTTCTCATGCCCTGACTCCATAGTAAAGTCTGCGATGACAAAATTATCTGCATTTTCCTCTGCTCCGTATTCCTTCAGCGCATCACAAAATCCCTGATAACGGGCTGCTCCTGCGGCCTTATCCTCCAGAGTTACCCCGATATATCCAAGCTTTTTTCTTCCCTTTTCAAGGAACATCTTTGTCATCTCATACTCTGACTGATAATCATTATGATAGTAACAATTGTAGCCCTCCAGACGCTGTCCTAAAATTACAACCGGCACCTTCATATGATTCAGTGCTTCCAGATGTTTCTTCGTAAAAACAGTAGCTATAAAAATAACTCCGTCAACCTGCTTTTCATTAAAAATTGACAGATATTCCAATTCCCTCACTGGTGTGTTCTGTGTATTAGCTAATAACATCTGATAATCACTTTCATTGATCACAGAACTAATCCCACCAACCATTCCACCGATGGATTCTGAAGTAATTTTGGGTAAAATTACACCAATCATCTTTGTCTTTTTTGTTCGCAGTGTCTGTGCTTGAGCCGAGGGCCTATATCCAGTTGCCTCCACCACTCTTTGAATGGCCTCTTTTTTTTCTTCTGAAATATAGCCTTTATTAAAATACCTGGACACGGCTGCTCTGGACACTCCCGCCATTTTCGCTATTTCACCAATGTTCATTCTTGAACTACCAAATCTTTCCAACCCAGTATGGATTTATTCTTATTCTGCCTACTCGCTGTCATTCGTAGCTTCTGCATCTGCTGCATCACTTTCTGCTGTATCTTCACTCGCTGGTGCTTCACTTGCAGCTTCTTCTCCGGTCACATTACCATTCGCATCTACAGTAAGGATATAGCTTTTTGTATCTTCCGGTGCAACATTTTCTTCCCAGCTTCTTGCATAGCTGAAATCAAGCTGAACCTGTCCTTCCTTCTCGCCCTTAAACTCAAAGATAAAGGTTCCGCCGCCACCGGCGATATCTTCCCCGTCTTTATCTTCATAGACATTCTCAACTTCTTTTACAATTCCCTCTTCTCCCATTGTATACGTCCATGCATAGCCGGTAGTCATATTCCCATCCAGCTTCACCTGATAATTTACAGCTTTCTTTCCACATCCAGACATACACACCATAGCTCCCATGGCCATACAAAGAAATACTGTTTTGATTCTATTTCTTTTTCTATTCATATTCTGCTCCTGTGCTGTTATAGATAAGAATCTGTAATTAACTGGACAAATGCTGCCATCTGCTCTTCTTTATCAGCTTTTAAGGCAGACTTCACAGATAAGGTATCTCCGAGGATTTCCATATTCTTCATGTTGCCCAGCATCTCCACCATCTGCTTTCCTGCTGCCGGTGCCCAGGTTCCATTATCTAAGAGAGCCACTTTACGATTCTGTACATTTAAGGCTTTCATATCTGTTATAAAGTTCTCCATTGGAGGATAAATACCGCCATTGTAAGTCGGGCATGCCAACACCAGATGACTGCAGCGGAAAATCTCTGCGATAAGTTCTGATACATGAGTTGTGGATACATCATATACTGCGATTTTGCTCACACCCGCATCACCTAAACGGGAAGCCAGTGCATTTACCGCACTTTCGGTATTGCCATACATAGAGCCATAGACAATCATCACGGATTTGTCTTCCGGTTCGTAGGTACTCCATTTTATATATTTGTCAATTAAAAATCCGGGGTCTTTGCGGATAATCGGACCATGAAGCGCACAAATCATGGCGATGTCCAAACCGGAAGCTTTCTTTAAAAGATTCTGAACCTGAACACCATATTTTCCTACGATATTGGTATAATAGCGTCTTGCATCTGCCAGCCAACGGCTGTCATAATCAATTTCATCCATAAAGATATTGCCGTTTAAAGTTCCAAAGGTTCCAAAAGCATCTGCGGAGAAAAGAATCTTTTCTGTCTTTTCATAAGTAACCATAGCTTCCGGCCAATGCACCATAGGCGCAAATACAAACTGTAAGGTATGTTTTCCGATACACAGCTCGTCTAATTCATTGACCAGCAACATTCTGTCAGAAAAGTCCATGTCAAAAAACTGGCTCATCATCTGTGCAGTCTTTTTATTACCCACCAACTGCATCTTCGGGAAACGTTTTGCAAGATTCTCTATGTTCGCACAGTGGTCTGGCTCCATATGGTTGATTACAAGATAATCAATCTCCTTTCCCTGAAGCACATAATCTATATTCTCCATAAACTGTCTCGTCACAGAGAAATCAGCGGTATCCATCAAAGTCACTTTCTCATCCATAATCAAATAGGAATTATACGAAACCCCATTTGGTATAGGAAAAATATTTTCAAATAAATGCAGTCTGCGGTCGTCTGCTCCCACCCAGTAAATATCTTCTGTTACTTTTCTAGTACAATGCATGTCATCTTCCACCTTTCTTTTTATAAGCCTTGTTTCCTAACTACTGCATATTCATCATCCAGGCGATAATAAGGACACCCTTCCAGGCTTCCACTTAAAAAGCGGACCATCTCATCTTCGTCCAGATTTACTTCACAGATATACTCTTCGTAATCTTCATCATACAGGTAATGTACGCATTCTTCACAATAACTTTTCTGACTCATAGGTTATTCCTTCCTATAGTATAATTCCTTTTGTCTAATTATTAAAGAGCTAATTTAATTAAGCCTTTTTTCGATTCAGTTTCTTTCTCAGGCCTTTTGGATAGTGATTCTTCATGGTATTTCCCGTAAGTTTTCCCCATCCTGTACTTAAATTCTCTATGTTCACCAGATACCAGCCTTTCTCACCTTCCCAGGAAAATGTCTCTCCATTTAAGTATCCGTAGATCTCATCTTTCTCAAGTGAGAGGTTGCATGAATACTTCACCTGATTCGAAGTTAATGCCAATGCCAGCGCATGGGAAGGTTCAAAACGGTTCTTCTTCAAAGTTCCAAGATGAAGCCCGGGTCTAAGTACTTTCAGGCCTTTTAAAGAAGGGGTATCCTCTGGCACCAGATAGAGCTGGTCTCCAAACCGGATTAAGTTCCCCTGTGGCTCTTTAATGAGATAATCATGACAAAAATCAAAGTATTCTTTGCATTCTTTTTTAGAGATTCCCCGTTCTGTGGCCATCCTGCCTGAATGTTCTTCTGTGAGCCTATCTTTTTCTAAAACAGCCAGATAATGTCCCTCTCCGTGAAGTTTGTGAGGCCACAGACGGATGGTATCCTCCAGATTTTCACAAGGATTATCCCACCACTTAGATACACCTTCTGACATTCCCGGTTTCTTCTCAACTGAAACGATATGAAATTCCGGATGTCTTTGGATAAATCTGCTGATACTTCCCTCATTTTCTACCGGAGCAAAGGTACAGGTAGAATACACAATTCTTCCTCCAGGGCTTAACATACCCGCCGCACAGTCGAGAATGCCATCCTGTCTGCTGCCGCAAAGATTTACATTCTCTACACTCCACTCACTGCAGGCTGCATCATTTTTACGAAACATCCCCTCACCGGAACAAGGTGCATCCACCAGGATTCTATCAAAATATTCTTTAAAAACTTTTGTCAGTCTCTCCGGAGATTCATTGGTTACCAATGCATTCTTAATTCCCATACGTTCCACGTTTTCAGACAGAATCTTCGCCCGTGCCGGATGAATCTCATTACAGAATAAGATTCCCTGGCCCTGCATATACCCGGCAATCTGGGTTGATTTCCCCCCGGGTGCTGCACATAAATCCAGTATTTTATCTCCCGGTCTGACTCCCAGATACTCCACCGGTGCCATGGCACTGGGTTCCTGTATATAGTAAGCACCTGCCTCATGGAAGGGATGCTTACCCGGAGTGTCCGCATCTTCATAATAAAAACCGTAACTGGCCCAGGGAATCTTCTTTAAATTAAATTCTGTCTTTGACAGAAATACATCCCTGTCCACTTTGAGCGGATTTAACCGCAGTCCCTGATGTTTTTCTTCTTCAAAACACTTCTGAAATTCTTCGTATTCATCCTGAAGCATCTCTTTCATTCGCAGTTGAAATTCTATCGGTAACATATATATCTCCATTTTCTATAATTGCCAACAGACATCTTATAACCTTTTCTGTCAGCATACCCTTATCAAAAATGTTGGGCAACTAAAAATATAATACCAAAAAACCAGCCAAAAAGAAAGTGGCTGGTTATATTAGACCATATTTCATAAATGCATAGTATATCCCATCAGCAGTTACTGCCGGACAGATATCGTCTGCCATCCTTTTAATCTCTGATGCACCATCCGCCATGCATACACTGATTCCGGCGCTCTCCATCATGGCACGGTCATTCATGCTGTCACCAAATGCTATGGTGTCTTCCATGGATTTATCCATAAGTTCGCAGATTTTCTCCATTCCCTGTCCTTTATCAAACTTGCGGTTAATAAGTTCTCCATTTAGGATACCATTTCCATAAGATGGCTGTATACAGAATTCAAACTCTGATTCCAGAACCGCTCTTGGCTCTATCAGCTGTTTTTCATTCTCACACATAAATACAATTTTATAAACCGGCTGATTCTCATACTGTGACATAGGAAGAATATTCAGTTCCTTTTCAACCATCTCTCTCCATCGAAGCAATTCGCTGGAACCAGGCTGATTCTTCATATTCCGAAGATACTCTTTGAAAGATTCATCTGTATAGGAACCATCCAGGCACTCTATGGTCCGGAAGATGTCATGTTCCTCAAAGATGTCCATTGCCATCCTCTGCTGTTTTGATGTCATCGGGCAATCATAGATCACCTCATCTTCATAACGTACATAGCCACCTGCACTGGCCACTACGCCGTCAAATCCATACTGTAAAAGCGGCTTTAGCATATCGTAATTTCGTCCTGTACACAGGAAAACTTTATGTCCTCTCTTCTGTGCTCTTTTCACTGCCGTCAGGGCTGAATCCGGCGGGACATTACATCCCGCCTCTGTTAAAGTCCCATCAATATCCAAAAATATCAATTGTTGATCCATGGTACTTTTCTCTCCATTTCCCTCTTCCACACTTATCATCTAAGCCAACTTCTGGAGTGCCCACACATAAGAGTATGGTTTCACGACCACTCTATTAGCTTTGATATTCTTCCCTGTCATAAGATTTACAGATTTGTAATCGGCAGGAATTGTAATCTCTCTGTCCTCGCCCCCAAAGTTAAAGTATCCAAAGAGCTGCTCTCCTTCATAATAACGTCCGATTCCAAGGACATCATTGTGATAAGTATCTACCGTCCACACATCTGCTTTGCCGTTAAATACCGGATGTTCTGCACGCAAAGTCTCCATTTTTCTAAGTTCATAGAAGAATTTTCCCTGCCATGAACCTTTTTTATCAACCTGAGCAGCTTCTTCCCAATTAAAATCTCCTCTGTGAAGATAGCGGCTGTCAGAAGCCTTATGAATATCATAGTGATAGTCATAATCATTCACCTGAGCGATTTCATCCCCGCTGTATATTACCGGTATTCCACTCTGGGTAAACATATATGCATGAAGCATCTTGTCGAGATTCAGACATTTCTCTAATTTTTCTTTATCCTGTTCAAATAATGCAGCTTCTACACCACATAAGCTGGCAGTGGTTCCACACAGTCTGGCATCTCCAAGGGTCGGGTCATCATTGTAAAGTTCTCCTCTGCTGTCACTGCCTTCCCAGGCTCCTGTCAGATAATCATTTAGATATTTCTTATGGGCTACTTCGTCTATTCCAAACTGTTTCAGCCATGGATAGTCTAATCCCCATCCGATATCATCATGACATCTCAGATAATTCAGGAACACATAATCTTTCGGGAGAACAGACACCTGATCCATCTGTCTTCTCAAAAGGCGGACATCTCTGGTCGCTACCGTATGCCATGTACTTGCCATGGTGGTAACATTATAAAGCATATGGCATTCCGGCTTTTCTACACTTCCAAAGTAAGGAACTACTTTTGCCGGTTCCATAACGACTTCACCTAAAAGCAGGGTTCCCGGACACACGATTTCGCTGATAATACGCATCATACGAACTAAAGTGTGTACTTCCGGTTGATTTCTACAGTCTGTACCAATTCTCTTCCATATATAAGGAACTGCATCCAAACGGATGATGTCGATTCCACGATTTGCCAGATAAAGCATATTTCCAACCATATCATTAAATACCACTGGATTGGCATAATTTAAATCCCACTGATATGGATAGAACATGGTCATAACAATCTTCTTGCAATCATCACGCCAGGTAAAATTGCCAGGTGCTGTTGTTGGGAATACCTGTGGAACCGTCTTTTCATACTGATTCGGAATATCCCAGGTATCATAGAAGAAATATCTCTTTCTTGCTTCTTCATCTCCTGCAATAGCTGCTTTTGCCCATTCATGATCCTCGCTGGTATGATTCATAACAAAATCCAGGCAACAGCTGATGCCTCTCTTATGGCAGGCTGCAGTCAGGCTGTCTAAGTCCTTCATCGTTCCAAGCTCTGGCTGTACTTTTCTAAAATCAGCAACCGCATATCCGCCGTCACTTTTTCCCTCCGGGCTCTCTAGCAGCGGCATAAAGTGCAGATAATTTGCTCCGCTTTTTTCCACATAGTCTAACTTTTCCTTTACACCTTTTAAGTTTCCGGCAAAAGCATTGGTATACATCATCATACCCACCATATCGTTTTGCTTATACCAGTCCGGATTGCTAACTCTTTTTCTATCTAATCTTTTTAAGGTTTCTTTTCTGTCTGTATAATATCCATATAAAGAATTGCACAGCCACTCATAAGCAGCCTCATCATTTTTATAAATCTCACAATATAACCACTTTAACTCATCTTGTCTCTCATCAAATCTTTTTGCAAATTCTGGTTTCCAAGACTCTCTTTCAATCATTTCCTTTTCCTCCCGCTCTTCTTCCCTATGAATGCATCTATCGTATACTTTTCAACGTGTAATCGATTTCATATAAATATTAGCACGAAATCCCGCTTAAGACAAGGAATTCCATTTACTCCAAAGCTTATATATTGCACAAATTTTCTTTTCTGTTTTTGTCTATTTTTTTCGTATCTGATGAAAATATTATATTTTATCGAAAACAAAATATTCATTAGATTGCAGAATGGAAATACTTCGTTTTCGAGTCAATATTTTCCTACTACTAATTTTCTGTAAATCATTCAAAATAATGTAAATTATACGCATGTTGTCTCTCTCTCGAGGTTTACTTGCAACAATTTTAAAATTGGCTTATAATTAAGTGAATCTTATGACATATTTCTCATTATTTATAACGAAGAGGAATTGCTTTATGAAAATAAATTTACGCAAAGTTATCTATGTGTTCATCCTATTTGTTCTTTGTATCATATTCTCTGATTATAAAACCTACGCAGACTCTGAGCAAACTTCTGATTCCATCACTTTAAAAGTCGCCTTCTATGAACTTGACGGCTTTTTTGAGTATGATAAAAACGGACAGGAATGCGGCTATGGCGTAGACTATCTGAATGAACTTTCCAAATATAAAAACATACACTTTGAATATGTCCCCGTAGATTCCTGGGAAGCGATTGGTGATATGATGGCCTCTGGTGAAGTCGATATCCGCATGCCCGTGACAGAACCATCGACACCTTCTGCAAAGTATAGTTACACTTCTGAAGATATCTTAACCAGCTATCATGCCATTATGACTTTGAAATCCCGCGACGATTTATATTATGAAGACAACAGTACACTTTCCAATCTGAAGGTCGCCGTCACAGAAAATCTGATTGAAAAAAATGGGGCTACTGACTACTTAAATTCCATCGTTGTCTATGATAATCTAGTCTACTATCCGGAATATAATGACTGCTATCAGGCCTTGATAAACGGAGATGTTGATGCGCTTATCAGCAATATCATGGATCTTACAGATGATATGAAGATATTAAGTAAGTTTTCCATCAAAAATAATTACATCACCATGCGTAAAGGCGATCCTGCTTTTGCTACCGTTAATGAAGCCGTTATTTCTATGAAATTGACAGAGCCTTCTTTTCAGTCAGACCTGTATGCCAAATATTATCCAGAACGTTCCATAGAGCCTTTTACCAAAGAGGAATCTGTCTATATTCAAGATATCAGCCAGTTCACTGTTGCAGTAAATACTGATCAAAATCCCGTCTGCTATTACAACAACGATACTGCTTCCTTTGAGGGAATTGCTGTAGATGCCATAAAACTGCTCTTTCATAAGATTGGTATTCCTGTTACTTTCACTGCCATAACTACTGAAAATGCAAAAGACATGATTACTTCTGGTAAGGCCGATTTAATATTATCCGGTACTTCACTCGACACTGATTCCAAAAATTTCTTTACAAGTGACAACGTATTTGACAGCCTCTTTAAATTTACTGTCATTACAGGTACCGGAGAACAATTAGCGGATAATGCCATTATTGGTATTCCAACTGCCAGTCCTTCTTTAGAAAATCTACTCTTGCAGTATAACGATGATTTTCGTATTTCCTGTTTTGATACCAATGCAGAAGCTCTGGATGCTTTGAAATCTGGAGAAATCAATGCTTTTTTCAATTCAGAATATGTATTAGATAATCTTTTGGAAAATCCTCGTTATGATGGATTCAGTATGCTTTCTTCCCCGGCTCTTGAGGGAGAGATTGGTCTATGCGGATATAATAATCCACTATTACTTTCTATCATAAACAAGGGAATTACACAGGTCACTTCCTCGGAAATAGATAATCTTATCACCAAAGATACTCTTTTTAATTGGAAAGATCTCTCCCTCAGTGACAGGCTGTATGTATATTATCCTGTATTTATCACTGCATTAATCTTTATCCTGCTGCTTGCTCTTTGTTTCATCTATTATACCTATAAACGATATTTATATACCAAACAGATTGAGCAAAAAAGTTTAGAATTAGAAACTGCCAATCATGCAAAAACAGACTTTCTCTCCCGCATGAGCCACGAACTTCGTACTCCAATGAATGCAATACTGGGCATGTCTGCACTGGCCAATGACAGTAACTCACTGGATGAATCCAAGTCATATGTTCACCAGATTCAGGAATCCAGTCATTATCTGCTTCAAATCATCAATGATATTCTGGATATGAGTCGAATTGAAAGCAGTCGGATTAAGCTTAACTATGAAGTAGTAGATGGACCTGCATTTCTCCAGGGAATTGTAGATATGATTCAGCCTTTGGCCGATGCCAATCAAGTAAACTTTCATACGGAATTTCAGAATGCACAGACTCCATGGGTGGAAATGGACACCATTCGTTCTAAACAGATTTACGTAAACCTGTTAAATAATGCGATTAAATTCTCACCACCTGGCAGCACCGTCTCATGGATAATTAAAGATACCCCTGTGGATTCTACTCATATGCGTATGGTCTGTACGATATCGGATGAAGGCTGCGGAATGAGCAAAGAATTCCTGACTCATATGTATGAACCATTTGAGCAGGAACGTAATCCTTACAGCGACCGTGTGGCAGGAACCGGTCTTGGACTTCCTATTGTCAAAAATCTGGTGACATTAATGGGTGGAACTATCACCTGTCACAGTGAACTGGGCAAGGGCACCACCTTTACCATAAATATGATTCGAAAAGCTCCGTCTTCCCTTCCTCAGGTCAAAGAAAAGAATGCTATAAACCTGGATGTGCTGGCCGGCAGTCATATCCTGTTAGTAGAAGACAATGCTATCAATGCCAAAGTTGCCAAAAAGCTTCTGGAGAAACAGGACATCCTTGTTACCTGGGTAACGAATGGTCAGCTTGCGGTAGATACTTTTTCAGATGAACCTGCCTATACCTATGATTTAATTCTTATGGATGTACGTATGCCGGTAATGGATGGGCTGGAAGCCACAAGACGCATACGCGCTGCTGATAAAGAAGATGCGAAATCTATACCAATTCTCGCCATGACTGCTGATGCATTTATAGAAGACCGGACCCGCACTATAGATGCAGGGATGAACGAACATCTCTCAAAGCCAATTGACCCGAAGGTTCTATATCAGGAATTAAGCCGGTATTTAGAAAAGAGATCCCATATATAATGTGTTCTTCTTGCAAGATAAACCCCGGGTATCGACTGCACTGTGTCTCAGCCGATACCCGGGGTTATTTTTCCAATATTTATGTATTATGAATTTTTGAATTTCTGCATCATGGTGTAAGTCAGGCTTAAATTATTTTCCTCATCATCCGGAATCTCATCCTTGGAAAACCAGCCGGCCTCTGCCAGTTCACTGGTATCTAATGTGATATCTTCCTCTCCATCAAGTTCTGCGAAGAAACCTACTAAAAGACTTTCAGAAAATCCCCATGGCTGACTCTTATAGTATCGGATATTCTTTACCTTGATTCCAACCTCTTCCATAACTTCCCTGCGAACGGTATCCTCCAGAGTTTCTCCTATTTCGCAAAATCCTGCAAGTAAAGCGTATCTGGTAAAACTGCGGTTTGCATATTTACTCATGAGTATCTTATCTTTGTTAATCACGGCCACAATAACTGCAGGACATATCTTTGGATAATCTATAAATCCACACTCCTCACAGACCATCGCTCTCTCATCTTCACTGGGCTTCATCGGACTTCCACATCCTCCGCAGTAACGATTAGTTGCATACCATTTTGCCAGATGACTTGCAGTAACTCCTGCAAATGCCAGCCATCTTGGTTCATAAGTGCGGAAAGTACGCAGACTCTGAAATTCCATATCCGGAATTAATTCCAGTTTTCTGTTCTCCAGCCGCTCTGCGCGTTCAACATCCTGCAGCAAAAAAATCCCATAATCATCAATGGTAAAAAGGTAAGTAAGTGTCTGGCTTGCCATAGGCAGACGCAAGTTTATGTCTTTATAGGTAGGGATTTCGTATCCATTCTCCCTTTCTATCATCCATGGCTGATTTTCGAAGAAAACCAGTACGTAATCAGTGTCTTTTGGTGCTCTTGGTGTGAAATTGTTATTGTATATACGTGGTGCTATGTCTTGTATCATAATTATCCTCTTTTCACTTTATCAATTATTAAATTGTTCCCTAAAACTATATTGCAGAATAATACTTTTCCTACGTATCAGTTTTATTCTCATAATTCGTATTATATCATACTTTCCATGAAACTCAAGAATACTCTCATTCTGCCTATGATTGTTGATTGCTTCTTTTGGCAGGAACCTATATAATATAAATATGCATATAACTTAGGTATTTATCCGAGAAAAGATAAGTACTCCGGCGAATTGCACATTATATTACTACAAGGAAGGAACTATCCATGAATGTTTTAATTCGAAATGCAAAACCAGAAGAAATCGAGACTTTAATTTTCATCGAGCAAACCTGTTTTCCTGCAGCGGAAGCCGCAGAACCTGAACAGATGAAACTGCGTATGAAAGCATTTCCAGAGAAGTTTTTTGTTGCGCAACAGGGGGATACTTTAGCAGGCTTTATCAATGGAGGGGTAACTGATGAGCCTTATCTGCCAGATGCTATGTATCACGATATCTCCCTTCACAAACCTGATGGTGCTTATCAGACTTTATTTGGCTTAAATGTCCTTCCAGACTACCGCAGGCAGGGTATTGCAGAGAAATTGCTGCAGGCACTGATTGAATCTGCAAGAGCAGAAGGCAAGACAGGGGTTATCTTAACCTGTAAGGATCACATGGTACACTATTACACCAAGGCCGGATTCAAAGATTTCGGTATGGCAGATTCAACGCATGGTGGTCAATCATGGCATGACATGCGCTTAATTTTTTAAACAATACGGAGGAAAAATGGTATGGGTGGATTTTTTGCAGTAGCTTCAAAGGAAGACTGTGTCTTTGATTTATTCTTTGGGACGGATTATCATTCCCATCTGGGAACAAGACGCGGTGGAATGGCTGTCTATGGGAAAGACGGTTTTGACCGGTCTATACACAATATTGAGAATTCACCTTTTCGAACAAAGTTCGAGAAGGATGTTAATGAGATGAAAGGCTATATGGGAATAGGCTGTATCTCCGATTATGAACCGCAGCCTCTGCTGGTACGCTCTCACCATGGCACTTACGCCATCGCAACTGTGGGAAAAATCAGCAATGCGGATGAGATCGTAAAGAGAATTTTTAAAGCTGGAAATACACATTTTCTGGAAATGAGCGGCGGTGATATCAATGCCACAGAATTAGTGGCTTCTATCATTAATCAAAAAGAAAATCTTGTGGAAGGTCTGCAGTTTGCGCAGGAAGTCATCGAAGGCTCTATGACCATGCTGTGTATGACTCCCAAGGGTATCTATATCGCCAGAGACCGACTGGGACGCACCCCTGTTGCCATCGGTAAAAAGGACGGCGCTTTTTGTGCAAGTTTTGAATGCTTCGCTTATCTGAATCTGGGCTATCAGGACTATAAGGAATTGGGACCAGGCGAAATCGTTGTCATGACTCCTGAAGCTGTAACTACACTGTCTGCACCCGGGCAGGATATGAAAATCTGTACTTTCTTATGGGTGTATTATGGATATCCATCTTCGGCATATGAAGGTGTCAGTGTGGAGCAGATGCGATATAAATGTGGTGAACTCCTGGCCAGCAGAGACGATGCTGCTCCAGATATTGTCGCTGGCGTACCTGATTCTGGTATCGCTCATGCTATCGGATATGCCAATGCCTCCGGGATTCCATTTTCCAGACCATTTATCAAATACACACCGACCTGGCCCCGTTCCTTTATGCCAACGATACAAAGCCAGCGTAACCTTATCGCAAAGATGAAATTAATACCTATCCATGAATTAATCAAGAAGAAAAATCTGTTATTAATTGATGATTCCATCGTGCGTGGAACCCAGCTTCGTGAAACCACAGAGTTCCTGTATCAAAGTGGAGCCAGACAGGTTCATATCAGAACAGCCTGCCCTCCGATTATATATGGATGTAAATTCTTAAACTTCTCCCGCTCTACTTCCGAGATGGATCTGATTGCCCGGCGGGTAATCAAAAGGCTGGAAGGAACGGATTCTGAGAAATACCTGGATGAGTACACAGACCCACAGACTGACCGGTATCAGGAGATGACTAAGACTATCGGGCGGGAATTGAATTTTTCTTCTCTGCTTTATCATCGTCTGGATGATATGATTGAATCTGTAGGTATTGAACCTTGTAAATTATGTACTTATTGTTGGAATGGTAAAGAATAGGTTAACACGATTATTTAAATTTCTTAACAGAATAAGAAAGCGGCAGAATATTCACCAGTGTGTCGATTACATACCGGTGAATATTCTGCCGCTTTCTTTGATAGCTTTTAAGAGATATTATCTTTTTTCAAGATAATGCGTTCCATTCCTCCATATTTTTCTTTGCGAAGCACTTCTTTGTAGCCATTTTTCAAGAAGCACCGCAGACTTGCAGGATTATCAGGAGAGACTGTAGCCATATAATATGCATGAACTTCCCGCTTATCCTGCTGCTTTTGCATATGCTCTTCCTGTTTGCTCTGCTGCTTTTCTATCTGACCTTCCTGGCTGTTCTGCTGCTTTTCTATCTGACCTTCCTGGCTGTTCTGCTGCTTTTCTATCTGCTCTTTCTGTTTACTCTGCTTCTCTTGTAGCTGTTCTTCCGCAAACTGCAGCATGCGTCGCTGTAGACTATGTCCTCGATGCTGTGGTAAAACCACTGCAGATTCCATATGCACTACTTTAGGTAATTCCCACCGACGCATCCCGATATCATATCCCAGATTATCTTCTTCCATCCCTGGAAATCTCACTATGAAACTTCCAGCAATTTTTTCTTCCTTATCCACGGCAACTACGCCAAATCCTGATTCGCTATGACTTAAATGATGCTGAACATATTCCAACGAATCACAGACAAACAAATCTTTATTATCCAAATCATTGTATACAACATTCATGATATTATAAATGCTTTCTGCCTCTGAAGGCTGAGCCAGACGTATTGTATATTCTTTACCTTCTTTATATTCCATATACAGCCCTCGTATTTCTTCCGATTTTTTAATTGCAGACAAATGACAAAACCACCCACGTTCATAAAAAACTGAGAAGCGGATTCCCACTTTCTTATCCTAAGCTCTGGATATTTCCGCTGTAATGTTTCCATTTCCAAGAATCTTTTTCAAATCACTTGCAGATACATCATCAAACTTTCCAAGTCTGGTGTATCTCCAGGAGTTGGATCCATAGAACATCACAATCTGATTACCGGAATATAGTACAATATCACCTGCACTTGTAGTAGTCTGTACGTCATTGCTGGGAAGTCTTGTACCTAAGTCTCCTACCTGTTCAAATCCACCATACTGGGAGAAATGAATAGTTAACGGTTCTTCAATTAACATTTCTGACAGTGCGGATGCTGACTCATTGTCCTCTAGGGTTGCGGTAAGTTCTGTGGTACCTATTGTGATTTTTATTTTGCTGTTCTGCATGGTTTCTTCCTCCTCTTTCGGTTTGTTGGTTTCATCTGGCAAACTTGTTGCATCCTTTGTATCGGACTCATCTGATGCAACTGACTCATCCGTTGCGATTGGCTCATCTGATGCAACTGACTCATCCGTTGCAATTGGCTCATCCGTTGCAATTGGCTCATCCGTTGTAATTGGCTCATCCGTTGTAATTGGCTCATCCGTTGTAATTGTATTCTCTACAATATTGCTATTAGTCTCATCTATATTTTGTGTACCTTCCTGAATCATCGCGAGTTCACCTATTTCATTTATCTGTAATTCTGATACAATTCCACAGGCAGGTATACAACTGCATAGGACCAGTATCATTATAATTTCTTTCATTTTTCGCATCGTTTGTCCTCTACGTTTTTCTTACAAACACAATTATTTCCTGCTTTTATTATAGATGACCAAACTCGCTTAATCCAATATCTATAATCTATAATAATCTATAGGTAAAAGATATAATATTACTGTTCACGTAGCATATTGACCCGTAGCATATTGACCCGCGAGGCATATATCCAACAAAATTTTATTCCTGCCTCATGCGGACTCCAAAACCCATCTCATAATTAATCTGCGAGGCATATAATCAAAATTGATTGATTTCTGCCTCACAGAACGGCTTCCAGCGAGGCAAAAACAGGAAATAGCCTGCTATATGCCTCATTTCTTATATAATTTACTCTTCAAGAGGGGAAATGAGGCAAAAAATAGATATAACCTCATATATACCCCGCAAAACTTTTTTGAAAAATCATAAGCAACAAAAAACAAACAACAAAAACAAAAAACAATACAATAAGTGAAAACCTCTATACGCCTTTTCTCCTATATATTCTGTAAAACTCCCGCACCTGTTTATCCAGTATTTCCAATGCTTCCTCCTCATGTTCTACATCACTGGCATACTTATTTAAGAGAAAGAAAATAGGAGTATAGAAATAAACAGCCATTACCTGGGGATCCGCCTGAATAAATATATCCTGCCTGCTCAGTTCTGCAAATAGTGTTGTCTGATAGGCTATGCTGTCTTCCAGAAAAAGCTTTTTGAAAACTCCATATACTTCTGGATTCTGAAACTGCTCTATGGTTCCCATACGCCAGAATCTGGATACAAATGAATCATTTAAATAAAAGAGAAAAATCTTGTTGCTGAGTTCCACCAGCATTTTTTCATCAAACGCAGCATATACGGCAGCAGCCTCTTCTATATTATCGTCTGCAGGCAAACCAAATTCGCAGGATATATCTTCGATGTGCTGTCGCATGGTATCTACAATCGTATCCAGAATTTCCTGTTTGCTCTTGAAGTGCTTGTACAGTGAGCTGTCTTTTATTCCAACTGCATCGGCTATACGCTTAACGCTGGTTCCCTTATATCCATTTACAGAAAACAGACTTAAAGCTTCATCTACTATGCGTTCTTTCGTTGTCATCTGGTCTCCTCCGCAAGCAATCTCCTTACCTGCTCTTCCTGTTCAAATAAAACACACCCGCCATTATGTTCCTGAAGCAGATTTCCGTGCTTCTGTAGTTTATGAAACAGTGGGGAGTTCAAGCATTCTTTTAATGATGTTTCTGCAACATTCATATCTGAATATGGAGAGAATGGACAAGGTTCTGCACCGCCATGAGCATTGATGTGGAAAAATCCTCTTCCCGCCGCCAGGCAGCCACCGGACGTCTTCTCATCCCCTGGAAATGCGACGAAAACCATTTCCGAGATTTTTTCTCTCATTTTGTTCAATTGTTTCATCATCGTATCTCTGCTTTGATCATCCAGCGCCAATCCTTCACTCCCATGATCAACAGGAACATATTTTACATATACAATTGCTTTTGCGCCATTTTCCTTTAATTTACAGACAAACTCATCTGCAAAAACTTCCTGCATATTGTTCTTATTCACAGTAACTGATGCACCAAACAGGATTCCTTTCTTATGTAACTGCGCCATTGTGTCTTCCAGTTTTTTATAAACACCAGGCCCACGCCTCATATCTGTAGTTTCCTGTTTTCCTTCAATACTAAGTACCGGCATAAGATTACGATTTGCGTCCAGTATGCTCATATAGTCAGCATCAATCATGGTGCCATTTGTAAAAACAGGAAATATCATCCTGGTGTGATTTCCTGCCTCTTTTAGTATATCTTTTCTCATAAATGGCTCTCCGCCTGCCAGCAGGATAAATTCAATTCCCATATTTTCTGCCTGTGAGAAAATATCTCCCCAGTTAGTACTTGTCAATATTCCATTGTTCTTTCCATCGCTGCATATATCATGACAACTGTTATTTGCTCTGGCATAACAGCCTTTGCAATGAAGATTACATTGTTCTGTGATGCTTGCAATCAGGAAAGGTGGGACATGTTCACCCAGAATTTCTGCCTGTTCTCTTTTCGCTCTGGCTTTTTTACTTTGGAGGGCATATTGAGCCATGAAGATACTTGCTTTAGGATTTGTCAAAGATGCCTTCCATATTCCTTTGATAATATTCGCAACTCCGTTGCTTAGATACTCTTCCAACTTTTTACCTGACTCCATAAATAAACCTTCTTTCATCAGCTAGTATTCACTAGCTTGTTTGATTTTATTATAGGCTAGTATATACTAGCTGTCAATATGTATATCTACATATTGACAGAATATATCATACAAATTTCTGATTGTTTTGGGTTTACCTAGTGCATTTAACCTCATCAAGTAAGTCCCCCCGCTCCAAATACAAAGAGCATTGAGCTGTGGGTGTGGACTTTTCTTATTTTTGTCTCAATTAGTATAAGATATGAAAAATGGCGAAAGTACCATGAATTTTTTGCAGATATTGAACATCTGCGATTTGTAAATTCACTATGGCACTTCCACCATTTGTTATCAATCATTTTATAAACTTATTTGTTGTCTGCAATATATTATTCCAAATAGGCAATCCTGTCATTATAATCAATCCCATCGATATGATAATAATCAAAATAATAATAATTCGGCTGTTCCCTGTACTCAGACAATGGAGAAAAGAAATATTGTGATTTTACAGGGATAAAGTTCTTGTGTGATTACCAACTTCAAGTTTCTCTTTTGTGCCATCTGGTAAAATCACTTCTGCTTCTATATTGGCTGGAATCTGAACCGCAAAAGTAATCTGACCACCTTCATATCTCCAGCCGCTCACAATCTCACCCACTGGTGATTCGTAAGTGGCTTTTGCATGCTGCAATAACTTGTTTGGCATTGGTTTGATTGTAACCTTATTATTTTCCAAATGGATTCCACATACTCCCTGGAACAACCATCCACAGATTGCGCCATACGAATAGTGATTCAGTGATTCTTTTGGTTTGCCATTCTCGTCAATTCCATCCCAGGTCTCCCAGATTGTCGTTGCACCCTTCTTTACAGCGTAGAGCCAGCTTGGCATCGTGTCCTGTAAAAGTAACTTATATGCTGTCTCAAGATATCCGTATTCAGCTAACACCGGGCAGAGTGACGGGGTTGATAAGAATCCGGTATTCAGATGATATCCATTCTTGATAACCAGCTGATTCAAATCAGCTGCTGCCTGCATCTTCTCATCTTCACTTAATAAGTCGAACGAAATTGCGCGGACATATTCTGCCTGTCTGTCAGAATTAATTTTTCCATCTTCTGTTGCGATATGTCGAAATGCTTTGTTCGCATTTTTTGCTATCTTACGATAATTCTCTGCATCTTCCGCTTTACCTAAGATATCAGCAACCTCAGCGAGTAATTGTCCGGAACGAGCAAAGTAAGCTGTCGCAACTTTTCCCTGCGGCGTTCTCATAGCCATCGTGCTTTCCACATCCGGTTCGCACCATTCGCCGTAATCTACACCGGTTTCAATTGTATACTTGCGATATGGATTTCGTTTTAATCGTTTGATTGGATTGAGTGGTTTCTGTTTTGCTCTGCCTTCCAGGAAGGTGTACCACTTCTGCATCATTTCATAGTTTTCTTCCAAAATGCGCCTGTCCCCGAATCGTTTGTACATTGCATATGGGACGATAATGCTGGCATCACCCCAGCCGACTGATCCGGCAAGCATTCCCGATAAGAAACTTGGATTATTGTTTTTTGGTGCAATGTTCGATACTTTTCCATCATCGTGCTGGCTGACTCTACATTCACTAAGCCACTTGCGGATGACCGGGTAGCAGTCTTCCAAGAAGATTCCTGTATCGACGAACACGCCCATATCACCTGTCCACGCTGCACGTTCTCTGGTTGGACAGTCTGTCGGTACATCACAGAAGTTGGACTTCTGGCTCCAGATACTATTTTGAACAAGTTTATTTACAGATTCATTAGAGCAGGTAAAGGTTCCGGTCTGTTCCATCTTGGAATAAACCGCAATTGCTGTAAATGTTGCATCGGTAAGGTCTATGTTCGTTTCAACTTTCGCATATCGGAATCCCCAAATTGTAAATCTAGATTTATAATGATTCTCTCCTTCTTTGCAGGTGAACACAACTTCCTGTTTTGTACCGCCCTCTTTGTGGCGTTTTCTATCCTGGAAGTTCTCGGCTGTAAAGTTGCCGTTTTCATCAAGTGATTCTCCATGCGTCAGCGCAATCTTATCTCCTGCATGACCATTTACCTGAAACTCCACATATCCAGCCATGTTCTGTCCATAGTCAATCACCGTCTCTCCATTTGGAGTCTTGATGATTGTACCAGGGAATCGTTCCATTTCCACAATTGGAAGACTATTCGAGCACTCAAAATTAGCTGTACCGAACTCCTCTATCTTCACTTCATGATAATTGCTGATTTCTTCCATTGTCGCATCGTAGATTTCCCCTTGTTGCATATCATTCTCACGCAGCGGTCCGTCCTGGGATGCCTTCCAGTTTTCATCGGAAATGCATACTGGCTCTCCATCTGCTTCCAACTGGAAATATAACGCAATATCTTCTCCGTACAAGTTTCTATCTCCGTCAACACCAGAGCAGCTGCGATACCAGCCATCTCCAAGGATGACAAGCACATCATTATCACCTTCATTCAGCAGTTCCGTCACATCGTAAGTCTGGTAAGTCAGCTTTTTATCGTAGGTGCAAGTTCCTGGTGCAAGAACGAATTCGCCAACTCTCTTGCCATTCAGATAAGTCTCATACAGACCGTGTGCTGTCACATAAAGTCTCGCATGTTCTGTTTTTTCTGCCTGGAAAGATGTCTTCAAATAACTTGCCGGTTTATGAACGGCCGGGTCACAGCTCAGCTCTGGATTAATCCATTTTGCGACAAACTCCTCCGCATTCAGAATTCCCATCTCAAAGGAAGCTGTCTCGCTCCATTCCCCTTCTTGATTCTTCTCATCCCAAAGGCGAACTTTCCATGTTACGCATTGCTTACTTGCAGCATCCACTCCAAGAAATGTATTCATCTGATCCGTTGTTACTTTGCCACTCTTCCAGATGCTGATCCCATCTGCGGATGCTTCTATCTCATATGCAGTCTGCTTGATTCCGTCCTGACATGTCCATGACAGATATGGCCTTACAATATCAATTCCAATTGGATTTTTTAAGTGTTCTGTTCTTAAATTGACCGCTCTCATAGTTTTGTAACCTTTCCTTTTGTAATACCATTTTCATTGTATGAGTCAACACGCACAAAATAATTGTGTTCCTTTACCAACGCACCTATTCTCTTTTCGATCATTGCGTCTTTCTGATTTTTCACGTCATTTGCATCACGGTAAATCTGATAACTATGATATAACTTATCTTCTTGGTGTCCCCAGAGGATATTATATCCTATTGCATCTTTTTGTCCATTAATTGACACCTGCAAGTCTAATCTATCTTCACTTCTGCTGATAGTGTATTCCGGTACTTCTGGCTTTTCGCCCTCTCCGACTCCAAACACACGAAGACCTGAGATACATGGATCTACGCCGTATGGGATTTCGATAATTGTGAGACGAACATATCTTACCTTGATTCCATCTTCTCGCACGATAAAATCATGTGGAAGATCTGTTGTCACATCTGACTTATCTTCGATTACAAAATACTCTTTGCCATCCAGAGAACCTTCCAGTTTCCATCTTGTAATCAGGTTTCTCTCTTCGATATATCGTGGCTGCGTATCAGAGCCCTGTATCTTACCTGGCGACTCGATTGGAAGTGCATCATCTGCAAAATTAATCTGGATTGCTCTGACATCCATTGCCTTTTCCAAATCTACTTCCAGCCATTCTCCTGATTGGTTCGTTGCAGCTCTCCACCATGTTTTCGAGTCCTCATTGACTGCTTTCTCAGCACCTTTTCCTTCTACTGCGGAAGATGCTTTTGCTGGTTTTGCATAGCTTAGAAGATACCAGTCCGGATTTCTAAATGAATCACATTTCCCCTCGTCCACAGCAATTGGCCAGTCTCCGTAATTCTGATTACAGAAGAGTTCACCGTCCTTATCATAGCCTGCCGGCCAGATTCCAACACGTCTCTCAAACTGATGATTGACACTGATTCGCATGGTCGATGTATGCCATATGTTTTCTTCTCTGTCTTTCATTGTCGAACCGTGACCTGCCCCCGGCATAAAACCGCCCGGGTGATAAGAGAATGGATTGTTCGCTGCTAATGTGAATGGTCCAAGTGGTGAAGCACCCACATAAACACCATCAGCATAAGTATTGTACTCAGCACCAGGGCATGCGTATTGTAGATAATATTTCCCATCATGTTTATCCATCCAAGGTCCTTCAATAAATGGGCGACGCGTGAACATACCACGAATCTGTGGGGCATATTCTTTGGGAAGCTGTTCTGCCGTCATCCCGCTCTGTTTCAAGAATCCCTGGAACATCATCTCTATCTCTTGCTCACTGCGTGGAAATTCACAATTGTCGATTCCCATTCGCTCATAGCCTCGCTGATAAGGATCTCCTTCTACCACCACGATTCGCTCTGTCTTTGGAAGCATCGTCTCTGGCTCCAGTTCGACACCCCACACTGGTGTAATATTCGAGCATCCCCAGTAGAAATACACTTTGCCATCATCATCGAAGAACAGATTTGGATCCCAGAAGTCAAATGTTCCTTTGATTTCCTCATATGGTCCCTGGATAATATCTTTTGTACGATAGTAGTTGCAGACTTCTCCTTTTTTAGAAGCGCAGAAATACACATAGTCTCCACACGCTCTTGCATCTGGCGCATAGTCATATAGTGGGAGATTTTCAGGGAGCGTATGTGACTCCCAGTTCACCATGTCTTCTGATACCCACACACTTAAGTTCATGGATGCGAAAATGTAGTACTTCCCTTTGAACATAATCATGGACGGGTCAGCTGCTTCTCTGTCTATCTGCAGTTTTCCATGGGAACGTGGATCCATATTGAATTGATAGTGATATGGTACGTTGATTGGATTGCAATAATATTTCATAGTTGACACCCCTTCTTTTGAATTCTCAATTATCGGATTACTCTGTGATTTTATTTTGCAAGACTTCCCAAATAATTCAAACTTGGTTTTGCAATTCTCTTCTGCTCACTTCGGTCAACAGCAATTAAGCCAAATGTCATTGAGAATCCTTTCTGCCATTCAAAGTTATCCATCAGAGACCAATACATATATCCCTTTACTGGAATTCCGTCTGCAATGCAGTTTGCAACGCCATCCGTCGCTTTCTCAATAAAGTCAACTCGCTTTGTATCGTCATCAACTGCGATTCCATTCTCTGTTACCATGATTGGCATCTGAAGTTCCTTGTATGCTTTTCGAATACATGCCTCCAGTGCTTGTGGATAAATTTCATAATCCATCTGCGTCAGCTCTGCGCCTTCCGGTATCGGGCAGATTCCATTTGCATCATAGACCGAGCGTGTATAGTTCTGAAGACCGAAGAAATCATCTTCTTTGATGTATGACACGTAGTGTAAGAATTCCTCATCCCACTCTTTTGCCGCCTGCTCTTCTCCGCCTTCTTTTGCCTGAATGTCATGTAACGATAATGTGATACCGACCTGAAGGGAATCGTCAACTTCTTTGATTGCTTTCTTTGCAGCTTGATGTGCCTTCATTACAAGGATATCACCCTCTGGTGTTCTGCCGCTCACAAAAATCTGAGGTGTTGCCACGCCAAAGACTTCCATGTTTTCCTGTGCCTGCTTTTGCATGTTTTCCATCATCTTCTGCATGTTGAGACCGACCTGAACCGTTCCTTCTGTACTCTTGGCTGCATCTTCACTTGCATTTTCTGTTGCTCCCTGCTGCATTCTCGCCATCATCTGTGCTTTGTATCTTGCAGAAATAGCTGCAATCTGAAGTCCCATATTTGCCTCATTGATGGTACAAATATAATGCATGTAAGAACCTAATTTCTCAACAACATATTTTGCATATCTTGCAAATAATTCAACTGTCGCTTCATTCTCCCAGCCGCCTTCTTCAATCAGCCATTTTGGTGATGTGAAATGTAATAATGTGACAACCGGCTCGATTCCATTTGCCTTGCAGCACTCTAATACTTTGCGGTAGTGTTCGATTTCATTCTCGTCGAATTCACCTTTTTTCGGCTCAATTCTTGCCCATTCAATTGAGAAACGATAGGCGTTAAGTCCCGCTTCTGCCATCATCTTAATGTCTTCCTCGTAACGATTGTAATGGTCGACTGCGTCCATGGATGGTTCTGTAAATGAAGTGTATGTCATGTGCTCCATTGTCCAATAATCACTATTTGTATTGTTTCCTTCTACCTGGTGTGCTGCTGTTGCTGCTCCTACTAAAAAATCCTGTGCGAATTTACTCATTTTTGTCTCCTTTTTTCCGAAAAAAAATTTACTATGTTGTACTTATACGTACTGATTTAAATATTTACTGCTTACTTCCAATGATTTAACCGGTGACTTATCAATCCAATTTTTGTGGCTTTCCAATATGATTGCATCTACATTAACGGCTAAAGCCTGATTAATCAGTTCTTCCAGGTTCATATTGCCTGTTCCAAGTTCCATGCTGTCTGACTTTAAAATCGGTGTCATCGATGGTCCGACCACTTTGCTTCCTCGGTCATTGATGTGATAGAGTTTCATGCGGTCTCCCAGTTTTTTCATAAGTTCAATCGCCGATACACCTGCCTCCGTTGGCCAGTAGGAATCTAATTCGAAGTTCACATATTCAGGGTTCGTCTCCTCGATAATAATGTCATACGCAGTCCTACCCGGTTCCACTTTTCGGAATTCACAGTTATGATTGTGATATAAAAGTTGAATTCCTGCTTTCTTTAAAACCTCTCCCGAATGGTTCAGATCTTCTATCAGCTTTTTCACTGCCTCTTTATCGGAATAATCAAATCGATACATGCCTGTAATGACAATCTTATCAGTCCCGAATTTTTTTGCCTCAGCAATTACATTTTCCGGTTCTCTTTTGATGGTTCCAAGGTCCTCGTGAACACTCACACAACAAAGTCCCGACTTATCAAGTAATTTCCTCCAGTCAAACTTTCCACCTTTTCCAACTGGCATTCCCGCTGCCTTTGTCATCATGCGTACCATCAATGACGATGGACGAATCATAAAACCATTTAATTCAATTCCATCATATCCGGATGCCTTGATTGCTTTTAGCGTTTCCAATGCCTGTGTCTCATTCGTTGTCACGGTTCCAAGCATAATCTGTTGAACTGCTTTTTTTATCATTTTATCCGATCCTTTCTTCATATCGAAATGCTTTTGTTCGCTTCTTCTCATGTTACATACTCTTATTGTAATGTGAGTTTACTTTTCTTGTGTTACTTTTTTCACTTTTCTGTTACTTTTTTCATGTTCCTTAGCTTTTTGAACTGCATATAGAATGCCAGCACAGCAATTCCCGTTGATATTCCATCTGCCAATGTATGTGCCAATGCGATTCCCAAGAACCCAAAGAAATAATCCATGATAAATACTGCCGGGATGAGCAATGCTCCTTGTCTTAGCAGCGAGACAACTGTTGCCGCCATCGCATTTCCAGAAGCCTGCAGGAAATTTGTTCCCAGATAATAGAATCCGATAATCGGACTTGCCAGCACCAGATATACGACTAGTTGCTCTCCCATACTTTGTGCCGCCACATCTTTTAAGAACATTCCAATCAATGCATGGCGAGCAAAAATGCAACCGAGTGTTGCAACCAGTCCCAAGACAAATGTCAGTATACTCAGCTTTTTCATCACTTCTTTTAATCTTGCCACGTCCCTAGCACCATAGTTATACGCAAGCATTGGCTGCACGCCCATGCAGATTCCCATTTGAATCATCGTAATAATCATCGTCGCTTTTCCGGCTGCGCCCATTGCCGCCAGTGCATTGGTTCCGTAGTTTTCTAACAGATTATTGGAGAACGTAGCCGCTAATCCGGATAAGATACTGCTGATTCCATTTGGCAAACCAACCGCTGTTATATGGAAAATTGCAGTTGGCTTTTTCAGTGCTAATGCTGGTTTGATACTGAGCGTCTGTGCTTTTTTCAATATAAACCATATGTAAAAAATGGTACTGACCGCATTTCCAATCAGTGTCGCAATGGCTGCTCCCACAACTCCCATATGTAATCCCAAAATGAAAATTGGATCTAAAACAATATTTAAAACGGTTCCAATCATATTTCCAATTAAGCCTTCTTTGATTGCTCCGTCTGCTCTTAAGAGAGCCGACAAAGTTGTGGATAGCAAGAGGACCGGTGCGCCAACGGCCAGCGTTCTCATGTAGTCACCTGCATACACAAGAATTTCATCGTTCGCGCCCAATAATCCTAAGATTGGTTTCGTTGCTGTAAGCATGACTATTGCTGCAATCACACCAAAAATCGTCGCTGCATAAAAGCAAAGACTGCTGTAAGCTTTTGCACCTTCAATTTTCCCCTCCCCGGATGTTTTTGCGATGACCGAACATCCACCAATTCCAAGCATCGTTGCTGCAGCCGTAACAATGGAGAATACTGGTCCAACGACAGAAACTGCTGCCACCTGTGCTGTGTCCCCCAGCTGCCCAATAAAAAACATATCTGCCATGTTGTAAAACACCATGACCAAAATCGTAATACAGGATGGAATTGCCATGGAGAATATTGCCGTCCATACTGGTTTGTCCCGAAATAGTTCCTGACTTTTTGATTTTTCCTGATTCATCGTACTCCTCCCGCCGTAGCTGTTTTCTTCTATTCTTAATTTGAATTGTATCGTTGTTTTCTAAAAGATGTGTTTAAAAATTCGTCACGATGTGTTATGATTTGTTCATGCTAATCATCCTATTTAATTTTGAAACATCTACAGTAAATTCCTAACGTTCATATCACAAATGAGGAGGCCATTTCCTATGAAAGCACCAGACAATTTATCCTTTTATCTAGAGTTAATTAACTGCAATTACGAGTTGTATATATGGGAATATGATACGAAAATGCAGCTTCTTCACACAAACTGGACGCAGAACATTTTTTCCGGGAATTTTCTTTCTTATACGGGACTGACCAGACTTGTGGAAGAACACATTGCTTCCGGCAAGCACACTCCGGTCGTTCTAGAAGCAGAAGCCAATCTATTGTGGATTGCAGGATTTAGTTATGATGATACGAATTTTAATAACTGTTATATCATCGGTCCCATTTTTAATGGACGTGACTCCCATATGCTTCTGCGTAAACATATGGACAAATATACGCTATCAGTAAAACTTCGTTCTGAGATCACCAAAACATTTGACCAGATTCCTGCTATCCCAGGGAATATTATTAACCAATACGCAGTTATGCTGCATTACTGCCTGAACAAAGAGAAAATAACGATGAATGAGCTCACCTATCTGAGTGTTGTTCCAACTTCACCAAAAAGAAGTCCTCATGCTGGTTCACAAGAACATGCCGGGATTTGGTATTCCGAGCAGCAGCTTTGCAAGATGCTCGCGGATGGTGATCCTCGATATAAAGAAGCTTTGGCAAAATCCTCTTCTTTAAGTTCCGGTATGAAAACAGATCCAAAAGACTCTGTCCGTAATCACAAAAACAACTCGCTTATACTCTTGACACTTTGTTCCAGAGCGTGTATCAATGGCGGTCTTAGTCCGTCTGTTTCCTATGATTTGAATGACTTCTATGCAACACGCTTCGAGGAATGTAATTCTCTTACTGAAATAGCCAAGCTAACTGAAACGATGCTTGCCGACTACGTATATCGCGTACAGCAAGCAAAGAAATATTCTCATATATCAACTCCAATCCAAAATGCGTGTGCTTACATTAAATCCAATATCGCAAGTCCTTTATCCATCCAGGAACTGGCAGAAAAAAACGGTTATTCCGAATATTACTTTTCTCACAAATTCAAGAAAGAAGTTGGAATGAGTATCAACGACTTCATCTTGAATGAGAAGATCGAACAGGCAAAACTACTTCTAGCCGGAACAGACGATAACATTCAGACTATCAGTGATGATCTCTCTTTTGGAAATCGAAGTTACTTCTACTCATGTTTCCAAAAAGCAACTGGTATGTCTCCAAGCGAATACCGCACAAGGAACCGAAAAGTATAAATGTTATATTTTTCATCTTCAAGTTGTAGATTTCGTCTTTTTGCCAGATTATAAAGATATATTTAACATTTTCACGAATTATTGAACCATGTATAAACGCAATCTCCAATATAGTAATCTCATAAGACAACCAGATTACAAATCAAAAAACAAACGGAGGATTTATTTATCATGGAAAAAGCAAAAAAACTCACACAAAGTGAAATTGACGGTGTACAGTATCGTCGTGCAAAACTCTGGCAAATCATTTTAGTTGCATGTAACGCATTCATCGGAATGAGCGTATACTCACTGATTGGTTTGGCAAGTTATAGTGCCAGCCTTGGATTCGGTATTGCTACTGCAGTCGTTGGTGTCATCCTGACATGGACGCGAATCTTAGACGGCATCACAGATCCAATTCTCGCATTCATCTATGACCGAGTTAACACAAAATACGGTAAGATTCGTATCTTACTCGTAATTGGTTATGCAATTGAGGCTCTTGCACTCTTAGTCATGTTCGTCTGGGGGCCTGGCAAAGGACTTGGTATCATCGGTTTTACTTTGATCTATATTGTCTATGTTATTGGTTATACAATTGCCAACATGACAGCTCTTACAATTAATCCAATCATCAGCAATGACCCAAAACAGCGTCCAACCATCAGTGTATGGTCAACGGCGCTCAACTATGTTATCCCAATGGCTTTGAGTATTGTCTTGAATGCAGTATTGCTTCCAAAATTCGGTGGCACTTATACCTTAGATTTTTTAGCTGCTGCTTGTATACTTTGTCTCGTGATTGCCGGTATCGGTGTTGTACTTGTATGTATTGGTGTATCTGAATATGACAAACCTGAAAACTTCAAAGATTTCAGAGAAAAGAAAGAAAAGCTGAAAATGAAGGATATGTTGGAAATTTTGAAACACAACAAACCACTTCAGTGCTACATCGTCTCTGCTGCATCTGATAAAATTGCTCAGCAGACAACTTCACAGGCAGTTATCGTGACCATGATGAACGGTATTCTGATTGGTAACATGGGACTTGCTACAATTCTTAGCGTAATCGGAATGCTTCCTTCCATTCTCTTTGCCGTTGCAGGTGCAAAATATGCCGGAAAGCATGGTAGCCAAAACACCATCGTTACATGGACTCGAATCTGTATTGGAATCAGTGTTGTGATGTGGATTTTCTTAATTGTAATCGACCCAAAGAAGATAGCAAAAGCAGGAATCTGTATGATTCTCTATGTTGTACTGACATTATTAAAAAATGGAGCAAATATGTGCGTAACTACTGCTGATACCGCTTTCATGTCAGATATCATTGACTATGAGCAGGATCGCAGTGGCCGATATGTTCCTGCTGTTATCACAGGTCTTTATAGCTTCATCGATAAAATTGTATCATCATTCTCAGCTTTAATCGCAACTGGAGCCGTTGCACTTATTGGTTATACTTCATCTATGCCTCAACCAACCGACGCTTCTACACCAGCTATTTTCTGGGTTACTACAATCATTATGTTCGGACTTCCAATCCTTGGTTGGATCTGTACTCTTGTATCAATGCATTTCTGTCATTTAAACAGAGAAGACATGGTTGAAGTACAAAAACGAATTGCTGAAAAGAAAGCTGCTAATACATCCGAAAGCGAGGCTGAATAATCATGACTAGAATCATTACACCATTAAAAGACAATTGGACCTTTGTGAAAAATGCTGAAAATGAGGTTGCTGCAAAAGCTGCTTCTGGGGAAGCAATCACACTTCCTCATACATGGAATGCCATTGACGGACAAGACGGTGGCAATGACTACCACAGAGGAACCTGCTATTACGTAAAAGAATTACATAAGCCTGAATTAAATGCTGGTGATCAAGTTTACCTTGAATTTTTAGGTGCCGCAATGATTGCCGATGTATATGTAAATGAAAAGAAAATGGCGCATCATGAAGGTGGATATTCAACCTTCCGCATCAACATTACTGATGAACTAGCAGATGAAAATACAATTGTGGTTGCACTAAACAACGATGACAATACTATCTGCTATCCACAAAAAGCTGACTTCACATTCTATGGCGGACTCTACCGCATGGTAAATCTGATTGTTGTCCCAGGATCACACTTCGATTTGGATTACTGTGGAACGCCAGGAATCAAAGTGACTCCTTGCGTGAACCTTTCCGAAAAGGCAGCTTCCATCCTTGTGGAAGCATGGACAACGACAGAGTCAGACGTAACATTTACAATTGATGGACAGTCTCAGACTGTCTTCACAGATCAACATCATGCAGAGGCTGTATTTACAATCGAAAATGTACATTTGTGGAACGGCTTAGACGATCCATATCTCTACACTGCCACCGCCCAATTAACAAGTGGTGATAAGGTGAGTACCCGTTTTGGATGTCGTGAATTTCATATGGACTCACAGAAAGGTTTCCTCTTAAACGGACGCTCTTATCCACTCCGCGGTGTATCACGTCACCAGGATTTTAAAGATGCAGGAAATGCACTCACAATCGAACATCATAAAAAGGATATGGAAATCATCCGTGAATTAGGTGCAACAACACTTCGTCTTGCTCATTACCAGCACGCACAGGAATTCTATGATTTATGTGATGAGAATGGACTGATTCTCTGGGCAGAGATTCCATACATCACAATGCACATGACGGATGCTCGCGCCAATACATTATCACAGATGGAAGAACTGGTCGTTCAGAATTATAATCATCCTTCTATCGTAACTTGGGGACTTTCCAATGAAATCACAGCTGCAAGTACGGTGGATGAAGATTTATTAGAAAATCACAGACAGCTGAACGACTTATGTCACAAACTGGATGCAACACGTCCAACAACAATGGCAAATGTATTCATGCTGGACATTGAAAGTCCAATATTAGAGATTCCGGATATCAACAGTTACAATCTCTACTTTGGCTGGTATCTTGGTGACTTGGAACAGAATGACGAATTCTTTGATGAATATCACGAGAAATATCCAGACCGAGTCATTGGCTTCTCAGAATACGGTGCTGATGCCAATCCTCAGTTCCAGTCAACGACTCCTGAAAAAGGTGATTATACCGAGAGTTATCAGGCCGTATACCATGAACATATGCTAAAAATGATTGAGGCTCGTCCTTATCTGTGGGCTACTCATGTATGGAACCTGTTTGACTTCGCTGCTGACGGGAGAGACGAAGGTGGCAAACACGGCGAGAACCAGAAAGGTCTTGTGACCATTGATCGTAAGTTAAAGAAAGATGCCTTTTATCTGTACAAAGCTGCTTGGAATAAGACAGAGAACTTCGTTCATATCTGCGGTAGTCGTTATATTGATCGCATGGAAGATGTTACAGAAGTGAAAGTTTATTCAAACCAGTCCGAAGTCACTTTATTCGTAGATGGTACAGAATTTACTACTGAATCTGGTAAGACAGTATTCACCTTCCAGGTTCCGATTACTGGAAGTCATACCATCACTGCAAAAGCTACTGATTGCACAGACTCAATCACAATTAAAAAAGTTACAGAAGAGAATCCAAGTTACACCTTCATCAAACGCGCACCAGTCACGAACTGGTTCGACGCAGACGATTTGGATCCAGAATGTTTCTCAATCAACGACCGCTTAGGCGATATCCGCAAGAACGCTCAGGCCGGTGCAATTATCGACCAGATGATGTCTCAGGGTGCATCCGAGCGGGGTGATGTCGCAGATGCTGTAAAGGATAATCCTGCGCTTCAGAAAATGATGGGCCGCATGACACTCATCAGTCTCTTAAAGCAAGGTGGCGCTGACGAAGAAAGTATTAAACAGGTTAACCGCGTATTACAGGGAATTAAAAAGTAAAGATTACTCAAAATATAAAGTTGTTCCAAAATAAAAAGCCTCACCTAAGTCCATAGCATCATGACTATGAATGATTAGATGGGGCTCTTATTGTACTATATGAAATTCATTTGTAAGGAGTGAGTCACATGAAAACAGATGCACGTGTACGCTATACACAAAATATAATTCGGGATACATTTCTTGATTTGTTGAAAGAAAAACCAATCCATAAAATCACAATAAAAGAAATCTGCGAGATAGCTGAGATTAACCGTGGAACCTTCTATAAACATTATGAGGATATCTATGATCTCATGCAAAAACTTGAGGATGCTGCATTAAAACAATTTGATATACTGTTAGAAGCATCGCACCAGAAGGGCAATTTGCCTGTCCTTGTCTCCCTGTTGTCCTCGCTCCAACGTTATCAAGACCTAATCGAACCGCTTACTGCCAATTCCCTAAATAGTAATTTCATGAAACGAATGACTGACCTGTGTTCGAGATATGCATTAAATTATTTCTCTGCTGACAACTCGAATTACGATTTTCCTGCTGATAAGCAATATTTGTACAGTTATCTGGCAGGCGGAACAACGCAATTAATTGAACACTGGATAAAAGCAGGGGCTCATGAAGCACCTGCTGCTATTGCTGAAAAGATAGAACACCTGAATCAGTTGGTTTTATCATCTTCACTCTAATATCTCTGGATGTTTCCACTGTGATACATTTTTACTTCCGGCGGAAAGTGCACCGTCCACTGGAATTGCTGCACCAGTAATGTAGCGAGCCATATCACTTGCAAGGAACAGCGCAAGATATGCGCATTCTTCCGGGGCGCCCATACGACCAGCCGGACAATCTTTTGTAAAGAATGCCATTGCCTGCTCCGGCGCATTTCCGAAGATGCTTGTTTTTGTATAGCCTGGGCAGATCGCATTGACCGTGATGTTGTAAGATGCATAGTCTAACGCTGCGGCCTTCGTCATACCGACCACTCCGAATTTTGTAGCAGTATATAACGACTGACCACGCTGTGCCATGATTCCGGCAATTGATGCAACATTAATCAGGAATCCTCCTTCGCTGTGTGAACGCAAAATTGCTTCTGTACCGTATTTCATTCCTGCAAATATACCCTTACTGTTCAAATCGAAAATCTGATCATATTCTTCTGTTTCGTACTCATGTAAAGGTGTTCCGCCTTGACCGATTCCTGCATTATTTACGATTCCATCTAATCTTCCGAAATAAGCGACTGTTTCATCGACAAGGTGTTTGATTGCTTTTGCATCACTGCAGTCTGTCTGAATAAAAATTGCTTCTCCACCTTCTTCACAAATCTTATCTGCAACAGCTTGGCCTTGCTCCTGGCTTCTGGCAGCACATACAACCTTCATTCCATTTGCGCCATATATTTCCGCAATTGCCTTTCCAATTCCACGGCTTGCTCCTGTTACAATTGCAACCTTTCCTTGTACGGAATCAAATGATAACGCTTTGTTTTCTTTCTTCATTTTCGTTCTCTCCTCTTCTACATAGCATGGTAATGAATTGCTTCATTTATCATTATATAGAAGACGTAAAGTATCTCAATCAGCAATGTTTTCACACATGTTACATAATCAACAGTAGTGTGTGATTTGTTGAAAAAAAGAACAAAAAAGCGAAAAATGCTTTTTCATATGCAAAATCATGTGGTTGTTTTTTTCATAAAATCTCCTTGACTTAAGCCATTTTTCCGTGTATAGTTTTAATCAAGAAATGGGGTTTTTGTCAGGTAGATTCTTAGGAATCGAGTGGGTTGCTCGTTTCTTTTTTTATGTCTATAATATCATACAAGTACAGTTTTCCATCACTATCATGCCTGATTAGCATAGATGCATGAAAGATATTATAAGTGACCTACTCCCACCACTTAACTTCTAAAAGTTTGAAGTGGGGGCTTCCTGTTCAATAGCACCAACGTGCCAAGTTTATGCAGGCTATCCCCGTGGGTCCCACGGTTTATCTTTTTCGCCGGATACGGCTGTATTATCCCAACGCAGCTATGCGCATTCTTTTGATTCTGACAAAATACGTATTCCTTCTTCCCTGATGTTTATCGCTGCATTGACATCCCTGTCCATATGATTTCCACATACACACCGGTATGTCCGTTCTGAGAGCAGAAGTTCCTTTTTAACTCTGCCACAGACACTGCAGGTTTTGCTGGAAGGAAAGAATCTGTCCACGTAAATGAGCTTTTTCCCTTTTTCTGTCAGTTTGTATTCCAGCATCTGCTGGAACATCCCATACCCGTTATCCATGACCCCTTTTCCAAAATGATGTGCTCTGCTCATCTCTTTCATATCCAGTGTTTCCACACTGACGGCATCATAGGTATCTGCAATTCCACAGCTCAGTTTATGCTGAAAATCTTTCCTCTGGTTTCGTATCTTTTCATGACATTTGGCTACTTTTAGTTTCTGCTTCCGGTAGTTGCTGCTTCCCCTTACACAGCGGGACAATGCCCGCTGTTCCCTGGCCAGTTTTTTCTGTGCAGTTTTGTAGAACATAGGATATTCTGCCTTTGAACCGTCCGAAAACACAGCCATTCCATACAGGGCAAAATCTATTCCCAGCACCTTGTCTGTTCCCACATGTTTCTCTGCTTGGTTCTCGCAGAGAAACAGAATACTGGCATAATATTTTCCGGATGGCTCCTGGCTGACAGTCACTGATTTAAGTCTGTAATCTGCCGGAATCTTCCTGTGCTGTTTCATCCGGATACTTCCCAGTTTGGGCAGTTTTATTTTTCCTTTATTTATAACGATATTTCCATTGACCAGATTTGTGGTGTAACTTTTTCTGCTGGTATGCTTTGATTTATACTTTGGATACCCGGACTTTGGGTTTTTGAAAAAGTTCTTATATGCTTTTTCAAGATGCAGCTGTACATTTGCAAGAGCAAGAGAATCCACTTCTTTCAGCCATGGAAATCTGCCTTTGTACATGGCCGGAGTTGTCAGAAGCATCTTTTTATCTTTCTCATATGCAGCAATCTTGTCACTCAGCATCTGATTGTAGATAAAACGGCAGCTTCCGAATGTCCGGGCCAATAATCCCTGCTGTTCTTTATCCGGATATATCCGAAACCGATAGGCTCTGTTCACGTTTTTTCTCACCCTGACTTTCAATATAAGAACGAATCACTTCAACCGGGGCTCCTCCGGTACTCAGCAGGCAGAAACTCTGGCTCCAGAAAGCATCTTTCCAGAGTTTTTCCTTAATCTGAGGATATTCTTTCTTTAGGAGACGGCTGCTGGCACTTTTATATGCATTAATAAACTTGCTGATTTCACTTTTGGGTTCTGCACGAAACATCACATGGACATGATCCCTGTCATGGTTCCACTCTTCCAGCGTTATCCCATACTTTGGTGCAATATACGTAAAGATATTCTCTGCACGGTCTGAAATAACATCATCAATCACTTCTTTCCGGTACTTTACGACCATAATCAGATGATAATAAAGCAGATATACTGAATGCGCATTATGATCCAGATCATTCATTTTCATCACTCTTTTCTTTTATCGACTGATTATATTATAGCATATTCCTCCATTCAGAACAAGTGTTCGTTTTGCTATTTTTCGAAAAGCAACAGAAACAACCTGACAGGAGATTTTTATATTATGTTCTAACCGATGTCGCCGATAGGCTTATTGCAATTCATCCCCCACCTAAGAGGAAGGGAAATTCTTGCTTGTAACATGTTAAATATTTTTTCAGATTGATAATTCGGTCTTATATAGACAGACTATCCCTCATGCATAATGCGCCCGAGGACGTCAAGTCATTGTCACAAACTTTTTCAAGTTTTTTCTACCAATTTTCCCATAAAATCGTTGGTCTAAGACAGTGGATGTTATATTGTTGCTATAAATCATGGGGAGAGGACGTTACGTTATTGTCACAAGGTCATTCATAGCGGATGTTATATTATGGTTACAATCCTCAAATTAGCTCTTGACGAATCGCCCGGCTTTTGCTATTCTAAGGATGGAAATGGGTTTGTTACCGTACAGCTAATGCTCAAGCGGGTTGCTTGTTTCTTTTTTTATGTTCACAGCATCATATAAATATAATTTTCCATCATACGAATGTCTAATTAACAATTCCATTCGGAAAACATTATATCTCTCAACTTCTCCTGTATCACCGAACACTGGAATCCCCACTCTCGTATCATATCTGTACCATCCAAATTTTGCGTCCATCCTATGCTTATCATTGAAATTTTCTTTGTATTTTTTGTTAGAAGCAATTTCGATCATTTGCGGAATGCACTGAGCAGTATTCGCTTTAGCTTTCGCACTTGTTCCTCGCAGATTATGCGTGTCTTTTGACCCTGCAAACTCATCCGGAAAATCCTTGTCAATAAAAACGATATCCTTTGTATCGCCAATTTCATAAAATTCCCCAATATACTTTCTCACATATGATTCTACATCTTGCCAATCAATACGTCGTTTCCCCTTGAAGATAATATCATTTACAATTACAATGCTATTCCCCGCCGGATCTTTTACCACATATAATTCGGGTTTCTTTTGCTCCTCAAGTTGCATTCAGTATCCTCCTTTGTGTCTTCTTTTCTAAATATGGAAAAATGGCGAAAGTGCCACGAATGAAATGCAGATATGAACATCTGCGATTTGTAAATTCACTATAGCACTTTCTCCATTTATTGACAATGATTATTATAATAGTTTTCCAGTTCCTGTTAGATGATTCAGTCTTACACTGGCAGACTTTCTCTCGCACACAGTGCACCCCACCCAGTCAGCGGATTCGGTGTATCCACCCCTGGCAGCTGCCTTGCACCACGAACCAGATAAGCCTTTACCTTCTCTCCATAAAGATACGCATCATTTCCATTTATAATCCCCCACTCCATCAATAGAGCCGCAGCCCCAGTGACATATGGAGTAGCGAAGGATGTTCCCGTATAGGATTCATATCCTCCGCCTGCCTTCGTACTGACAATATCTACTCCCGGTGCCACCAGCTCCGGTTTAATCTGATTCGTTCGCCTGGTAAAACCTCTGCCTGAAAATGGTGCATAAGACATGGTTCTGGAATCATATGCACCCACTGTGATTGCAGATTGGCTGGCTGAGGGAATGGTCAGCGTTGTATCCGGTACCGGTCGATAGAATCCTGTGTTTGCATTTAATATTCCACCTCCTGGCAGCCACAAATCAATTCGTCCATTCACAATTCGCCTGGGCTGAATCCGAATAATCCATAATCCTTCCGTCAAAAAATCTTCTATCGGAAGGAAATCCAGATAGATTTCCTGAGCGATACTGTAGGGAGAAGGCTTTCCGTAATAAACAAAAAGTTCCTCCTTATTCAGAAGAAACCGCTGTACTCCCAACTGTTCCTGAAAGGGTCCCGTGCTATTGCCCTCCGGATTAATCAGTTCGATGGTAAATATATCACTATAGTCTTTCCATATTTGCAGATTCACAGCACTTTCATAAGCACCAATAGAAAATTGTATATCCAATCCTGCACCCTGAACCAGCTGCCCTTCATAATGTCCTCTGGCACTGCCCTCGTTGCCGCTTCCAATGCATATGACACACCGGCCAATCTGAGATACCTGATTAATATAGGTTTCCACCAGCGACGTTCCGTCATGGGAACCGTAAGAATTCCCGAAACTAATATTTAATGCCAACGGCTGGTTTCTGGATGCTGCAAATCTTACACAATAATCAATTGCCTGCATTAACTGCGTAGTCCTGGGAAATGAATCAGGCTGTGATGCTCCAAGTTTTACAACCACTAATTCACTCTCATAAGCAATTCCCCTGTATACACCATTACTCTCCCGTCCATTCCCTGCTGCAATTCCTGCTACCCCGGTTCCATGTCCACTTAAGTCCCTGCTGGGTACAATGCTATACCTCTCTGCATTAGAGGATGCCTGCAAAGCCTCATTAATATCTTCCTGTGTATAAAGACTCCCAATATTATAACCTTCCGGCGACCCACCTGGAATTGTCTGGTCCCATAACCTTAGAATCCTGCTTGTTCCATCCGTCCGTCTGAAATCTTCGTGCGCATAATCTACACCAGAGTCAACAATTCCAACCAGAATTCCCCTCCCTGTCAGATTAAGATTAGAACTTTGAACTGCACCAATACAGGATGCCGCCTTCCCCTGCAATATGGCGAAATGAAGCCTCTTGGGTTTTTCAATAAACTCCACTTCAGGCTCCCTTGCAAATTCATCCAGTAGATTCTGTGGCAGTACAACGATTGCATATTGACCGCTGAGTGGCGTAATCTGAATCTGGTCACTGCGAAGCCGCTCCAGATTACCGGAATATTTCACAATAATCTCCCAAGTACGTTCACGCTCATCAAATCCCACATCCAAATCTAAAGAGCGTTCTCTCTCCTGTGGGGTCAGTTCTACTGCCAGATTCATCTGGTTATCTGCTTTTTGAGTTTCCATGATTATCCCTCTTACACATTATATAAACTCTCCAAATTTCTTAATCAAATAACTAATTGAGTCTTTAACATATTATTCTACTATATTCAATTGCTCTTGACATGTTCACAAAGTCTGGTTGTTGTTGTATATCATGGCAATCGCATAAGGGAAAATCATAATGGTAGTCCTACAAATAGTATTCACCTCTTACCAATTTTCTTTTATGAAATCAATAGTTCTGTATACTTCTCTCTCCATACTTCCATCCCGTATGGCTTTGATTTCATCTTCCGCTAAATACTCGTTTTCTCCCTGGAAAAATGTCTCAGAATATCCATGCTGCATTTTGGCCGCAATATGGGACACCACATTTACACCTGCTCCACGAAGTTTGTTGATATATCTCGCTCCTTCCGGAAGTAATGGGTCATTTTCTGCAAGTGAGATAATTGCTCTTGGCATGTTCGCGAGGTCTTCTTCTTTTGCAAACACGGGTGATACCAAAGGGTTGTTTAATTCTTCCGGCTTACAATAATCATCGATAAATATCTGATACATATATCTTTGATTTTCAGTTTGTCCCTTTTCTTTTGGTATTGTATAAAGGTCGCAGTATGGATAATTCAGAATTTGTCTCTTTATCTTTAATTTTCCACCTCTCTTTGTATCCAGCATACATACATTCGTTACAAGATTTGCTCCTGCACTGTTGCCATATACAGAATAGTCATCACTCTCTATACCGAATTCTTCTTTGTTATCTTCCACATATGCGATTACATCATACATATCATTTAACCCACATGGGAACTTGAATTCTGGTGCTCTTCGATATCCAATTGAAACTAATGTGACATCCAACTTGTCGTGTATCGTATTCCAAAGCATATCATCCAATGCACATCCACCAAATACGAATCCACCACCGAATCCACAAAATACGACTGGTGCATCAGGGCGTTTCAGATATACTACAATTTCTATATTTCGTCCTTCCAATGGAATTTCATATCGTTTTCCATGTGTTTCACATGTTTTGTTCATCTCTGCCTGCCAGGCTGCCATTTGCATGATTCCTTCTTTAAACTCTTTATATGACATCTTGTTTTCTCCCTCTCAAATATAAAGATAATTTTAATATGCCAGATATTCTTTTCCGCAAAACGGATCTACTGGACTTACACCTTTAAATTCACTCTTTCCTAATATTTTATCAACTACAGCATCAATAACTGCATCATGGTTCGAGTAAGCATTGATATAGGTCTTTACCATCGGGACATCCAGCAAATGATACGGATTCTGTAATGATATAAACATAGTTGGAACAACATCTACGAACCAGGGAATGTTGTTTCCAGCTCCATACGGTGCATGCCAGTTCAAGCGGTTCGTCGTTTTATTCGAAGCATTTTCTACATTTCCAATATAAATCACTAAATCGTACTTGTCACGGAATTCCGTAACGCTTTCAAATTTCATTGGCTTTGAAAAATCAAAATACTCTTTTTCGTAAGGAATCATCTCAAAACCTTCAGCTTCCATTTTTTCAAAAAATCGTTTTGTAACTCTTGATTCTGATTCACATTCCCCCATAATCTCATAGAGTACTCTCTTGTGCTTCTGCGGATTGATTGGGAGTAAATTCTGTGTGTCTTTTACAAGCGTAACTGACTTATCTGCACATTCTTTCGCCCACTGCAAGTGTTCATCACATCCGATGATATTCATATCTTCCTCTTTCGGAATCAAGGTACCATTTTCGCGTTTTGTATGTAACTTCATCGCCGCTTTTGTTGCAAGGATTCTTGTAAGTGCCTCATCCAAACGTTCTTCTGAAAGGATTCCTGTCTCATATCCTTTTTTCATGAATGCAAGATCTTCATCGTATTCTTTATTAAAAAGTATCATATCACATCCAGCTTCAATGCAATATGGAACTGACTTTTCTCGGTCCATGGCGCATAAGAATCCAACCATCGGTGATGCATCTGTAATAATCATACCATTAAATCCAAGTTGTTCTCTTAACAGATTTTGTAATAACTCTGGAGAAAGTGATGCTGGCATTAGTTTATTCGGATGTTCTGGATTAAAACGTTTCTGATATGCCGGCATTGCGATATGTCCAATCATAGTGGTCAATGCACCCGCATCGATTAAGGTCTTATATACATCTCCGAATGTTTCATCCCATTCTTCACATGATAGAGAATTGACACTTGTCAATATGTGCTGATCCGTTTCATCCACTCCGTCTCCCGGGAAATGTTTGATAGAGACAGCCAGTTCGCATTCTTTTGCTGCTCGCATATACTCAAGCCCACAACGTTTGACCATCTCTTTATCTGAACCATAAGTACGAACATTTGTTATTGGGTTATGATAATTCATGTCAATATCTACCACAGGTGCAAATGCATAGTTTCCGCCAACTGCTCTTGCCTCTCTGCAAGATATGAGTCCCAAGCGATACGCTTCTTGTGGATTCCCGGTTGCTGCTACTTGCATCTGTTTTCCAAAGGCAGTTCCTTCTACAATCAGACCATCTCCACCTGCTTCAAGATTTGCAGATAGAAACATTGGAACTTTTGCATTCTTTTGTAAATAACTATAAGCAGATAAAATTTCTGCTTTATTCCCTGCCCGAAACATCATTCCACCAGGACCTCGACCCAGAATCTCATATTTCAGATAATCTTCGTTTGCAGAATAGCCAATTGGAAAAAATAATTGTTGCAATTTTTCCTCCAAACTAAGTGATTCTTTCGTTTCCATTACCCACTGTATATCATTTTCGGATAGATAAAACGGGTTTCCTTTTAAATTGATCATGTTGTTTCTCCTTTTATTTTGAATTCTGTTTTATTTTCTTCCCATATCCTTTATAATAAATTTAGATTTAAACAAGATAAATGAGAGGTAATTCCTATGAATGACAGTATTTTAGAATCACTGTACACCTATAATGAACACGAACTAATATATAAAAAAATGTATGAGTGCAAACAAGAAGGGCTCGAATCTTATCAACGATTCCTGAACACGCTTGATCGTACTTTTGTAAAAAATGAATTCCTTTGGATACCGGAACTAATGAGCGATGAAGTCAAAAAGCAAATGCAAAATATGGACGCTCCCGGTGACAATCTAAAAGAGATTCGTCATAACCTTCCATCCTCTTATGCCTATGTTTGGAAACACAATCGTTATACTCCTGCACTTTTGCATACCCACCAATTCTATGAAAGCATCTATGTCTATCGCGGGCAATGTCATAACATCATAGATGGGAATGACGAAATTCTAGAACAAGGAGACTTCTGTATCATTCCACCCAACACACCTCACAGCATCTGGGCTGAAGATGACGGAATTCTGCTTGACATCACATTAACAAAGGATCTTTTTTTGCACACTTTTTTTGATTCATTTTCGAATATTCCAATCTTGTCTGATTTTATCTCTTATTCGCTGAATAACGACGAAAGTCACAATTATGTAGTGATTCATTCTGGAAGTGATGAAAAGATTTCCAGTCTTATTCTGCAGATTTATCAAGAATACTACTATCATAGAAAATTTTATTCACAAGCCATTACCGGTCTTTGTCAATACTTATTCAGTCTATTATTAAGAGAATACCAACGTGATATGGAAGTATCTGTCTCTGACAAAAAGACAAAAGAAAAATCCGGAGAAATTATTTTTTATATCCAGCAGCACTTTATGGATATAGATCTCAATAGCACTGCTGAACATTTTAATTATAGTCCTTCCCACTTTAGTAAACTTATTAAGAAAATGACTGGAAAAACTTTCATAACTCTTGTCACCGAATACCGCTTAAGCCAGGGATGCCGCTTACTTTCAACAACGGACTACTCTGTTGCAGACATCAGTGATATTATCGGCTATCCAAATGTGGAACATTTCAATCGACTTTTCAAAAAAACGTATGGTAAAACACCTTCTCAATATCGTACGAATACTGCCTTTACTCTGTAACGGTCAGCAAATCACTAAATTTGCTCATAGGATATGTAACGTTTGTATGAGTTGCTGCCTCTCCCAATCCGGCACTTGCAAATCCACCTGCAATAGCTGCATCGATTCCTGCTATTGCATCCTCAACAACCAGACATTCTTCTGGTTTGAAATTTATGAATTGTGCAGCTTTTAAGAATACTTCCGGGTCTGGCTTGGAATTTGTAATATTGGTTCCATCACTAATCGCGTCAAAGTATCCCTCTAAGCCAAGATGTGATAAAATCAACTTTGCATTCTTGCTTGATGATCCAATCGCAAGCAGCATTCCTGCCTGACGTAATTTATCCAGTGTTTCTTTGACCTCGTGTGGCAAATCTGCCGAAGTCATATTTTCGAGAAGACTTACATAAAGTGTATTTTTCTTTTCAGCCAATACTGCTTTTTCAACCTTTGTATATTCCTTCTCAGATTTCTCAAGTATAATGTCCAAACTATCCATTCGGCTCACGCCTCGCAGTCTGTTGTTAATCTGTTCATCAAAATAAACTCCAATTTCATCTGCTAAATTCTTCCATGCTTGATAATGATATTGGTCTGTAAAACAGATCACCCCATCCAAATCAAAGATGATTCCTCTATATTTCATGATTTATGTCCTTTCTGAATTCATAACATCCGCTTCCAAGTTCCTTTTTAATTTTTCCAAACTGTAAAGTCGCACTGGTATTCGCAGGAATCTCACATTGATAGATAATTTTATCTCCAATTAATTTCCACTCACTCTTTATCGTCCCGTGTGGTGTCTCTATATGCCCCTTGGCATAAGCGAATGTTCCTGTCTCTGGTCTTAATATGAAATGTTTGTACCCAGGCTTTGTTTCATCCCGGTGAATACCCAAAACATTTTCGTACAGCCAGCTAACGACACTTCCAAGAGAATAATGATTAAAACTGTTCATCGCATTATTCCCACCAAATCCATGTTCCGTAGTGAAGCTATTCCATCGTTCCCAAATTGTCGTTGCTCCTTGTGTAATTGGATACAACCAGCTAGGATACATGGTCTGTGTAATTGTTTTTTGTGCCAAGTCTTCATATCCACCCTCACTAAGCATCGGGTTTAAAGGTCCTGTTCCGAAAAATCCTGTTTGAACCGTGCAGTTGGCTTCTCTTGTCTTTCTTGCCAAATGTGCATATCCAAGTTTCTTATTTTCGTCATTATATACATCACAGCTAAGTGCAATTGCATAGCTTCCCTGTGTATCATTTATTCTGCCATCCGCAGACCGTGAATATCCTGTCCCAGCTTCCACGAAAAATTTGTTCCAATACTCTTTGGTTTCGACAGCTATCTTCCCATATCGAAGTTCGTCTTCGTCTTTTCCTAGTATGTTTGCATAGGTTGACATGATTTTTGCGTTGCGATAATGAAATGCATTCCAGATCAGATGCGGATCTGTTTCTTCTGTTGCCAGCCAGTCCCCTAGTCCAAACTCGTTCAGCATTCCTGGAAGACCTGCTTTTTCCATCGCTTGCATCCATTGATTCATCGCATCGTAATACTCTTCTACAACCGTGATATCGCCATATTGCTGGTAAAGTTCCCATGTCACTAAAATCATTGCACTCTCATAGACAATACCACCAAATCCACCACCAAAAGGTGCAATATCCGGAAGTCTTCCATCGTCTGACTGAAGATCTTTCATCGCTTGTAGATTACGAAGATAAAAATTCTTTGTATTGCTTTGATAAGTTGCTGTTCGACAGAATACATGTGTATCACCAACCCATCCCATTCTTTCATTTCTTTGCGGGCAATCTGTTGGAATACTGATAAAATTACTTCTCTGACTATAGGTTACATTGGATACGAGTTTGTTCACCAATTCATGGCTGCAAGTAAATGTACCAGTGATATTTTCAACACTCGATAATGCAATGCTCTGCACCTGTTCTATGGCTGGGGCTGTTTCTATTCCACTTATTTCGATATAACGATATCCGTGAAACGTGAATTTGGGCTGATATACTTCTAATCCTTCTCCACTACAGATATAGATATCTGTGTTTGATGCTTCACGTAGATTTACCTGAAGCATACGACCTGCAAAATCACCATACTCTTCCAACTCCGGATACAGCATTTCTCCGTATCGAAGAGTTACTCTTTCTCCTCTTTTTCCATTTAACTTTACGCATGGAATTCCGGCTACTTCCTGTCCCATATCATAAATGTATATTCCTTTTGCTGGTTCTGTCATTGATACTGCATTCAATACTTCTACTGCTTTGACAGGTGCCTGATAATGACCCACTAATTCCGGAACAGTTTCATTTACAGCAGGCCACGGCTGTGCAACTGCAATTGTTTGCAGTGATTCTGGAATTCTAACCGGCTCAATAACTGTGACAGGCTGCAACATATCAGTATTAAATTCTGGAAGGGAAAATGCTTTGTACTGATCCGCTTTTCTGCCGTCAAACTGTTCTCCATTGAAAAATCCGGCATATCGATATGGGCCATCGTTAAAACATTTCCAATTCGTATCATCTGTGACAATCACATCTGTCGATCCATCTTCATAGGTCAGTACTAATTTTCCAAGAAAACTTACCTGGTCTCCCCAGTAATTGTAATTCGTAAGTGTATAACTAAAAGAATCCATCCACCATCCCGACGCTAAGGTACTACTCCAGACATTCACGCCATCAACGATTTGATCTGTCACGTCATATGTCTGATAGTTTAGATGTTTATCAAACTGACTTGCACCTGGTGCAAAGAATTGATCTCCGACCTGACTTCCATTCACACAACACTCGTAGATTCCTCTACTCGTCGCATATAATCTTGCTTTTTTCACTTCCTTACAGACTACAAATTCAGTCCTGAGCATTGGAAGTGCTCCTTTGGAAGGATCAATTGTTTCTAATTGCTCTCCTGCCATTACTTTTCCAGTATCTGTATCCAACGATATGATCTCTGCCTGTGGACTTCTCAAATTATGAACATGAAGGCCATCAAAGAAAGCTTTTGACTTGTCCCCCACATAGTATCCAATCTGACATAATCGTGGAAATGAAGTCGTGTCATTGTCACCAAGTGGATTTAATTGTCGAGGGCCTTTTTGCCTTCCCATGAAAGTCATTCGTTCTACTTCATCAACTTTCACATCATCCACATATACATATGCACAATTGCCAGTTACTTCAATAGTAAGTTTATGTTTTTCTCTTTTATTCTCGTCTGAAAGAACTTTATTTCCGCTTTCTATATCGACAACCGGAATTACTGCAAAAGGTTCATCTTTTTTATCCTCTTTCGAATAACCAACACGATATACCTCTAATTGTGCCGGATTTGTCCCAATATTCAGGACATAGCTGATATAATTTTCTCCTGCTAAGCCCAATTCATTTTTTTCAATGTTCAATAATCTTTCATCATTCGCACCAAATACGATTCCAGCTCTTGTGCCTTCTAAGATTTGAATGGTACTTTCAATTACGAACACGCTCATCGTATCACTAGCCACACAGTATTCCGGTGAACCAATCCACTTTGCTCCGTTCCACGACTCGATTTTTCTGGTCATCATACCAGTTTCAAACCAGGTTTCCATGCTTTGCATTTGGTTGTCTTGATTCCAAACCTGTACAGTCACGAAAAATCTTGTCTCAGCTTTTAGGGGCTTTCCTTCATAAGGTACTGCTATCGAATTATCGCTTTCGCACATACTGCTATTCCAATAATCGTCAAATCCATTCTCACTTCCTACTAGGATTTTATATCTTGTTTGGTACATATCTTTTTCATCCGATATCATCTTCCATGAAAATATCGGATTTTTTAAATCTATTCCCAATGGTTCTATCATTTCATTGATTCTGATTTCAGTAATGTTAAATGCCATAGATAGCAATCTCCTTATATCTTTTTATTTTGTCTTTGTGCTTAACTGAGCTTTTGCTTTGTCAATATTCATTCCACCCATGCATAAGGTCAGTAAGATGTATACAACGAGAGGTGCAACAACATATAAACCTGTGATCATGTTCAATGCTCCCGCGGTCTGAACTTCTGCCATTCCATCAAATGCTGCTGCAGCTAATAACCAGCCAGATAAGGCTGTACCAATTCCTCCACCTACTTTAATTCCCATTGATGAGCAAGAGAACATCGAGCCTTCTACATGTACACCATCTTTTAAGAACGAATAAGTACCTGCATCTGCAATCAAAGCATTCAAAGTACCGTTCATTGGACCACCGCAGATACCTCTGATTGCTGTAAATACTAACATCATTGTTACATTTCCCTGGAATCCAAAAATCATATATGGAATACTGCATAAGGTAGATAATCCCATGGCAACCAAATTCACTTTATAGATACCAAATTTTTTAACTAAAACTGGCGTAAACAATAATCCAATAATCATTGGAACCATCTGTGCCATCATAAATGTTCCCAGCATCGCACTGTTACCCAGAACAAACTGTGCGTAGAAAGCACCAACGGTACTGCTAACGCCTTGGTATAAGAAGAAAAGAACGTAGATTGCTAAAATAAGCAAGTAAAAACGATTATGTAATAATGTCTTAAATGTCTTTCCAAGAGAAGCTGATGTATTGGATTCTGCTGTTTCTTCTAGGCCGCAATTGTTAGCTGCATTAATTACATCCTCTGGAAGCTCTTTTACGCCCAATACACAGATTGTGTTAATAACAATCTCTACGATAGCTGCAACAATTGCTACTTTCTTCCAGCCTTCTGCACCGCCACCGAATACATTTACTAATGCAACGGCTGATGATGTAATTACAACGATAGATGTCATTGAGAAAATATAACGGAATGTTCCAAGCTGTACTCGTTCATTCTGGTTAGTTGTCATCAGTGCTGATATCGTCGAGTACGCGATATTATTCGCTGTATATAAAATCGCATTCAAAATTGTATATGTAATAAAGAAATATACATATTGAATATTTTGTCCCATGCTAGTAGGAATACTGAACACTGCTATGATGCCAATTCCACATAAGAAGTTTGTCCAGAACATCCAAGGTCTTGCTTTTCCCATCTTCGTATGTGTATGATCTACTAATGTTCCAAAAAACACATCTGAAATACCATCAAATATTTTTGTCACCAACATTAAGGTTCCTACAACTCCAGCATTCATTCCAATTGCAGTCGTCAGATATAACAGAATAAATCCCCCAACAAATGTTGCTGTCATGTTCGACCCAAAATCACCGATACCATAACAAAGCTTTTCTCTGAATTTTAACTTTTTTCCCATTTCTTTGTCCTCTTTTCCTAATGTTTTCTCAATAATAGTTGTATTATTGATTTTTTTGGTTTCAATCTCTTTTCCTCTTTTGATTGTATATTCATTATATTTAAAAGCAAAAAAAGAATGAATTGAATAATCCATTCTTTTTTATTGATATTTTTTATTCTTTTATTGTTTAGGCTGTATAATCTATTCCTGCAAGAAGTCACAAAACTCATACCTTACAAATGAATAATTAGAGCAAAAGGGAGAAAAGGCATATTTTGTCCCTCACTATATTCTTTTCGAAATCCATGTAATATAATCAGTAAACACTTCATCTCTGCAAAATTCATGAAAGATTGCATGATGACATCCACCATATATCTTCATTTCTTTATCTTTGGATCCAACCTTTTTAAAGAAATCATATGTATCCTGAACACTCACAATCGGGTCTTCTTCCCCATGTGTCATAAAGATTGGGTAACAAACATCCTGCATATGATCAGCAAACCAGTCAATGCCTTCGCATAACGTATATGCTAACCCCGGAGTTGAAAAGAGTGTGGACATCGGATTGCTTCTAAATTCATCTACCCGCTCTTTTACTGTACATATCTCCGTTGTAAAAGTATTTTCTAATTCCGTATGTAAGTCTAAATTTTTTTCAAGTCCTTTGAAAATTCCCTGATTATCTTCTACAACAGCCCCACTTGTAATGACTCCTCGAATTCTTAATTTGGGATTTTTTGCAGCATATAGAGCCACCGTATAGCCCCCCATGCTGTGACCATATAAAAATATCGGTAGATCAGGATTTTCTTTCATTGCTAACTGTACTGACAAATCAAAATCGTCAAAGATCGCATCCACATTATCATAATATGCTCGTTCTCCCTCAGACCTTCCATGTCCCCTATGTTCTGGACAATAAGTTGTAATTCCTGCCTGATAGAGCAAATCTGCACCATAATAGAATGAATCAGAACTTTCCCCAAGGCCATGCATCATAACCAAAACTGCCTTTGCTTTCTCTGGTTTCCTTATATAACAATAGATATTCATGTTCTCTTTATTCTTTAAATAAACTTCTCTATCCATCTTCGTTCCTCCTTTCAAAAGAGCGACATAACCATTTTGTGGCATGCCGCTCTCGCTAATAAGAAATAATCTTTATTTTAGCAACCAGGTCCTGTTAATGGCTCATTCATTGCTCTCATACGAATTTCCATAATTCTGCTCTGTTTTGACTGTGCACATACAAAGAGCAGTGCTTCTGCTACATCATTTGCTGTCAGCATTCCTGAATTTGCCATCTGTTCCTCTGTTCTTCCATGACCAATTGCAAATTCAGTGATTCCAGCTCCTGGACAGAATGCGCAAGACTTGATTCCCTTTTCCCGGAACTCTTTATCTAATGCCTGTGCAAATCCACGAAGGGCAAATTTTGAAGAAGTATAAATTGTTTCATTTGGATATCCATAAATGCCAGCTGCTGAAGAAATCATGATAATCTGTCCTTCTGCTTTTTCCAGCATGTGAGGAACTGTGTATCTTGTGAAACTATATGCCGAACGGACATTACTATTCATTACCAAGTCATAATCTTCTACTGTTGATTCAAGAAGTGGTGTATATCTTCCAACACCGGCATTATTAATTAAAATATCGATTTTTCCAAAAGTTTTGATTGCCAGTTCAACAGTTTTAGCTGCTGTTTCATCATCCATTGCGTCACCTGCGTAACATACAGCTTCTGCTCCCAACGCTTTACATTCGTCAACTACTTCCAATAATCTTTCTTGTCTTCTTGCCGTAATTACAATTTTTGCTCCTTCTTTTGCGAAGAGAAGAGCTGTTGCTCGACCAAATCCTGCACTTGCACCTGTAATTAAAGCTACTTTACCATCTAATTTTCCCATGTTATTTACTCCTTTTCTCATATCTTTTATTTGTTTTTTCATTGTTTCCAAGTAATCAATATCTCTGATTGTAAATTATTCCTTATCCTGATGTGCAAATTTATCAAAAATCAAAGCTAATACGATAACAATACCAATAACAACCTGATGCCATGAGGAATCTACCTTCAAAATATTTAATCCATTTCGAATTGTAGTCATAAGTACTGCACCCAAGAGACATCCTAAGAGATTTGCATTTCCACCAGCCATGCTAGTTCCAGCAATAACAACTGCGGCGATTGCATCTGTTTCATATCCTGATCCAGCCTCAACAACTGCGGCTTCTGATCTTGCAGTTAATAACATACCTGCTATTGCTCCAAGCACACCCATAATAATATATACTGATGTCTTAATTCGACCAACATTAATACCAACTAACTTTGCTGCATCAATATTACTTCCAATGGTAAGAACATTTCTTCCATACTTTGTGCGATACATTACATACCAGAAAATAATAGTCAAAATAATAACAATGATGATTGGAACTGGCAGGAATCCCACATACCCTTGTGCAATAAATTGAAACTCAGGATAATTCAAACCAAAGATTGGTACACCTTGTGTATATACATAAATCAAACCTCTAAATATCTGCATCGTTGCTAATGTAGCAATAAATGAAGCTATTTTTAATTTTGATACCAAGACTGCATTTAAAAATCCAATCACTGCTCCTATTAACAATGTGAGAACCATTGCCAAATAAATGTTCATTGAATAATTTTTCATCATTGCTGCACAACACATACCTGTAAATCCGATGACCGATCCAATGGAAAGATCAATTTCACCTGTTGCAATAATAAACGTCATACCAATTGATATAATTCCTACCCATACAGATTGTCTTAAAACTACCATGATATTACCAGCAGTAAGAAAGCTATCCGTCGAAATTGCTAATGCTATACACAGTACAATAAAAGCTATCATAACACCCATTCCATTGATGGATAATATATCCTTTATTGTCATTTTACTCTTCTTCATCACATACCTCCTTGATCTGCGGCTTTACCAAATTTTGTGATTGTCTTTAGACCTTCAATATCTATGTCACTTCTATTGATAATACCGGTAGTCTTACCGTTATGAATAACAACTATGCGATCACATATTCCCAGAATTTCTTCTTCCTCTGAAGAAACCAGAATCACCCCTTTATCTTGTGCCAAATATTCCATAATCAAATTGTATACCTCTGTCTTAGCATTTACATCAATACCTCGAGTAGGTTCTTCCAATATCAAAATATCAGGATCTGTTAAAAACCATCTTGCAAGAATTACTTTTTGTTGATTTCCACCTGACAGACTGGCGATTGGCTGTTTCTGATTTGTTACTTTAATCTTTAAATTTTCTATGTAATCAGCGGTAATTTCTTTTTCTTTTGAAAGACTCAATCCTTTTTTTGTGTTTATATGATCAATGCCTGCTATTGTCGTGTTCCAGCTCACTTCACGGTTTGGGAAAATACTTTCCGTTTTTCTTTCAGCTGGAATAAATGCGAATTTATTATTTATTGCCTCATTGATAGTTCTATTTTTAATTTTTTTACCATCTTTTATAATTTCTCCACTATCATAGGCATGAGCACCAAATAACGCTCTAACTATTTCATATTTTCCACATCCTGCAAGTCCTATAATTCCAACAACTTCTTTTTTATGAACATCGAATGAAATATTTTGGAAAACTTTTCCACTAGACAGATTGTTAACACTAAGAATTTTTTCTCCTGGCTGATACGCAACTTTTGGATAATAATTATCAACATTTTTACCAATCATGGCTTTTACAAGTTCTTGTTGTGTAAGATTGGCTGTTTCTTTTTCTAATACTGCATATCCGTCTCTGAGTACAATTGTCCTCTCACAGTTTTCAAAAATTTCATCTAAATGGTGCGAAATAAAAATAATCGTTTTGTTCTGTGCCTTTAAATCTTTAATAATTCGGAACAACGTTTTCTTTTCTTTATCTTCAAGAGCTGTCGTTGGCTCATCCATGAAGATGATTTTGCTGTCAGCTAAGACCGCTCTGCCAATTTCAACCATCTGTCGTTGTGAAAATGGAATGTCTTTTACTTTCGCATTCACATCAATATCTACATTTAATTTATCGTGTAAAATTTCTTTCGATTTTTCTTTCATTGCTTTGATATCAAGCGGCTTTAAAAAACCGTCTTTTTTTGTTTTATGCAGTTCACTATTCGTGAACATATTTTCATATACTCTCATATCCGGGAAAAGACTCAATTCCTGATAAATTACACTAATACCAAGTTTTTTTCCGTCTTCAGCACTTGTAATATTTTGCTTTTCTCCATAAAGGAAAATATCGCCTTCATCTTTTGTGTATACGCCACAAAGGATTTTAATTAATGTTGATTTTCCAGCACCATTTTCACCAATTAAGCTAATACATTCTCCTTCATAAAGCTTCATATCAATACCTTTCAGCACAGGAACTCCATAAAAACCTTTTTTGATTCCTTTTACCTCTATAACGGGTATTCTTTCACTCATCAGCCTACCTCTTTTCTTGAAAGGATCCGATTCCGACCGATTTCAAGTCAGAATCGGATAAATATTTTACTGCTCTACTTCTTTTGATTTCTTTTGCTCTGTATATGAGTAGTTATCTGAAGGAATTAAATCAGTGTTTGTAGAATCTATAACTGTCAATTCATTCATGATTGCGCGTTCAACTTCTTTTCCCTCTAAATCATGAGCGATAATGGTATCAATCATATTGCTTCCCATTTGTTTTGCATCCGTATTTACAGAAGCTGCCATTTCACCATTTAAAATTGCATTGTAGCCGTCTTCTGTACAGTCGTAACCTACTACAGTCGTTCCATCTAATTTCCCGGCATCTTTTAATGCAACAATTGCACCAAGTGGCATTTCATCATATGGGCCATATATACAATTGATTTCAGGATTAGACTGTAATGCATTTTCTGTTACTTCCTGTCCGCCTTGACGAGTCCAGTCAGCCGGCTGAGATACTACAATTTCAATGTTATCTGCACCCTCAATACCTTCCATAAATCCTTCTGTTCTAATCGTGTTATGTGATCCTTCCTGACCTTCCAGATAAAGCATCTTTACAGCCTCATCCTTTAGGTTATCTTTAATCCATTGTCCTGCAAGTCTTCCCGCTTCGGTGAAATCATAACTTACAAGCGATACATAATATTCATTTGATACATCCTGGGCTGGCATGTTGAAAAGATATACCGAAACTCCTTTTTCACAAAACTGTTTTAAATATGGAATGAATTCCGTGTCATTATGTGTTGAAAAGCAAAGAACATCTAGTGTATCATCTTGAAGTAATGTTTCAAGGAAACCAATCTGCTCTTCAACCATCTTAGAAACATTGGTTGGCGAATAAACATCAATTGTTCCCACTTCTTCATTTCCGTATCTTTCAAGTTCTTCCTGCATACCATTTAAGATAAGTGAGTAGTAAGTATTCATACCTGCGTTAACATATGCAATGTGAAGAGGCTTTTCCCTCTTTTGCGGCTCTGGAACCAGATCAGACACTGCGGCTTCTCCTGTTGTGTTCGCTGTCGCCCCTGCATCTGCTGCCGACTGATTACTTGTTGCACAACCTGTCATTCCTAATACCATTACAGCTGCCAATACTAAAGATAGCACTTTCTTTTTCATTTCTCTTCCTCCTTGAATTCGGATTATTTCTCAAAGACCTTTAATCTTTTAAGTTCTTCATCATTTCCTTGAAAATCTTCCATACTTTTCCTACAGACTCAATTCCCAGTTCTTCTGAAGGGGTATGTACACCATGAGTCACTGTTCCTACTGATACAATGTCCAAACCTTTTACACGATCCTGGAATAAACCAAGCTCTAAGCTGGCTGGCATAGCATATACTTCCGGCTCTTCGCCTGTAACTGCTTTATAAGCCTCAGTAGCAATTTTTAACATATATGAATCCGGATTATAAATCCATTCTGGAGCATCTGTACCAATTTGCTCAGCTTTTACACCATCTCCAACTAAATCTGCTAATGCAAGCATCTCTTTCACTACTTCATGCTTTCTGGTTGTCACAATACTTGTAATCGTAGAAACAATTTCTACTGCATTCTCTTCTGTTGTCATGATTCCAATATTGTTAGAGCACTCACTGATTCCTTCAATTTTAAAGCTCATGCTAATGACACCATTCGGTAGAAGCATAATTGATTTCACGAGTTTTTCTGTCATTTTCGCTGTAAATACTTGTTCAAATACTTGATCAGATTCCGTTAATTCCATCTTCACATCTGGATCTGTAATGTTGTATTCATCTTTTAACTCTGCATATGTGCTCAAAACAATTGCTTTTACAGTTTCAAATTCCGAATCCTTTATCGCAAGAATCGCATTCGCCTCAGACGGAATAACGTTGTTCTGAACTCCACCTGAAATAGTTGCTACTCTAACTTCGTTTGTTGCACTTAAAATATTATTTAATACTCTTGCAAGTAATTTAATAGAATTTCCTCTTTCAAGGACAATGTCAAATTCGCAATGGCCACCGATTAAGCCCAAAATATCCAATGAGTAAAACTTTGCGTCGGCAACTGCTTCTCTCTCAAGAAAAACGCTATATTTTACAGAAACGTCACCGCCGCATCCAGCAAGAATGTGATCATCCATATGCCAGTTCATATCCAACATGCGAGTTCCGGTTAATTTTTCCGTATGAAAGCCTTCTCCACCGACTTTTCCCATCTCCTCCATGACTGTGATAGCCATTTCAATTGGTGGATGTGGAATTTCTTTTGAATCTAATAATGCAAGGAAATAAGAAATACCAATTCCATTATCCGCCCCAAGTGTCGTTCCCTTTGCTCTTACAAAACCATCTTCTGTGTATAATTTCAAACCCTCATTCAAGAAATCATGTTCTACATCTATTGTTTTCTTGCAAACCATATCCATATGACCATGGAAAATCAAAGTTGGAGAATTCTCATATCCTGGTGTTCCTGGTGCCTTGATTAAAATATTATGTAAATCATCCTGAAAAACTTCATATCCTCGCTCGTTTGCAAATTGAACAAACCAATCACTGACCTTTTCTTCATGGCTTGATCCACGTGGGATATCACTTAAAGTTTCAAAAAATTGAAATACTTCTTTGGGTTCAAGTTGCGATAAAACTCCACTCATTTTAATTCCTCCATTTTATAATTCCGGTGCGACCGCAAATATTGCTCTTGCTGTTTTACCATAATAATTGATAATTTTATAAGTTTCGCCTTCTGGAATAAACATGTAGTCCCCTGGCTGAACATCATAAGTTTCTTTACGATCTTTGATAAAAAATGTTAATGGTCCATCAAGCACAAAAAATACTGCATCGCCTGCATGACTATCGAATTCTGTCTGTTGCGGTTCTGGACCTCCGGTTAAAATCTTCACTGTTCCGAACTGCATCACATCATTGCTGCACCATACAGAAAGAAGAGCTGGTGTACGTTCTCCACTGATCATTTTAATGCTTTCTGCATCACTTAATTTGTAGAATACTGCCTCTTCTCTTGATTGTGGTCCTGATGCAGGAAAAGCACCGAGGTTATTTATCGTAATTGCCATGATTATTCTCCTCTCTCTTCAAATTTATAAAGTTTCATAGCTCCTGTATATTCATCCGGAATAGGATTTTCATCATCCCATGCTTTTGGAGCAATCACATAAAGCATACGCGCTTCTGTTTCGCCAAAGTTATATCCGATATGTGGGCATCCTTTTGGCATCAAAATTCCATCGCCCTGATCAACCACCATTACCTGACCTGTTTCCGGCTGGAACATGGTAACCTGTCCTTTTAATACATAGTAAATTTCATCTCCCGCATGTACGTCTGCTGGCGAGAAATGAGATCCCGGACTAAGCTGATACTCACCTACCGTCATTGAGTCTGTACTTGCGATCAGCCAATTCAAATCGCTTGTCTCTGGTGCTTCTTCCGTGTACAAATACTGCATTAAATCACCGTGTTTCATTACGCAAGGTCTTTTTTCTTCTTTTGGAAATGGATACTTGCAAAACCAATCTTGTGTGTTTGCCATTTTCTTTGTCTCCTTTTTTTGAATTTAGTCATCAAGTTCCTTTAAAATTTCTTTGATATGATCCCATACCATCTGAACGCTGGTCCAATCGAGTCTTTCTTTTGGTGTATGAACATCGTACGCTTTGGGTCCGAGCGAAATACACTCAAGCCCTGGTATCTTTGAGCAAAACAGTCCTAATTCCAGACTGGAATGCGATACTTCAACATTTGGTTCTTCCCCATATAACACTTTAAATGCATTCTTAGCCGTTGCTAATAATTTAGATTCTGGTCTAAATGGCCATTCCGGGCAATCTGCAAATGTATCAACACTCGCTCCCATAAGTTCCGCTAAATCATTCATTTTCTGTAAAATATCATATTTTCTAGATGTGACTGCACTAGGTATCGTAGATAAAATTGATACTTGATTATCCTCTGTGCTAATCATTGCCATTGTATTAGAGCTTTCTACAAGTCCTTCAATTTCAAGACTCATGCTCTGTACTCCACACGGCAATAGATGAAGTGCTTTTGCAATTTTTTTTGTATCTTCATAAGAAATCACTTTCTCTTGTTTCTCTGCTGAAACCATTGTTACTTTCAATTCTTTATCTGCGATTTTATACTCATTCCTAAGTGTATCTGCAAACTTTTCAACAACCTCTTTTACACCATCCACGTCAGATGTCTTCACAGCGATAACATTGTCCATATTTCCAGGAATAACATATCGATTGACTCCACCTGTTAAATCAGTGAAATGCACTTCACAATCTTTTGCAATCAGGTTAACAAGTCTTCCAAACTGCTGCAGTACATTGGCTCTTTCCAAATGAATATCGAATTCTGAATGTCCACCAACACCACCAGTGATTGATAATTGGAAGAATAACTCATCTGCTTTTGTTTCTTCATATGTAATTGGAATTCGATAATATGCTGAAATATCTCCTGCACATCCTGCGAAAACTGTATCTGGTTTGTGCCAATTGAAATCCATCAATCGTTTTCCTGTTACATTCATTTTCTTTGCATCAAATTGCTGACCACCACGTTTTCCAACTTCTTCCTGCACTGCGATAATGCATTCAATTGGTGGATGAGCAAGTGATTCATCGGAAAGAATCATCATCATGAAAGCAACTCCGACTCCGTTATCTGCTCCTAATGTTGTTCCATCACCTTTGATATAGTCGCCTTCCACTTTTAATCTGACGCCCTCTGTCAGCATATCCTGCTCTACCCAGGATTCTTTGTCCAACACCATATCCATGTGTCCATGAAAGATAACCGGATGTGCATTCTCATATCCTGTTGATGCCGGTTTTTTGATCAGTAAGTTGTAATACTCATCCTGCTCAGCTGTGCAGCCATTGGCTTCTGCAAATGCCTTCAAGTAATCACTAATCTGCTTCTCATGATAAGACCCTCTTGGTATTTCACTAATCTCTTCAAAATAATCAAAGAACTTTTCAGGTTGCATTCCTTTTAAAATCTTTGCCATTTATAAATCCCTCCTAAATCTCTTGTGTAATTTATAAATTCAGTATAATTATTTATAAATCGTTTGTCAATAAAAATCATTGATAATTATTATTTTCATTCATTATATAAGAATTTTTCGCTTTCTTTTTGTATATTTTCACCATATTTTGTTCTTTATTTTGTTTATAAACTCATGTAAACTTTATCGAAATATGTAAAAAAAGAAGTCCTCGAGACAAACTCAAGAACTTCTTCTAACTTTCACTCATTATTTCCTTACTTTTTTTGTACTCTTTCTCTCCACCAATGAACACTCAATTTTTGTACGTGTTACACAAGTCGTTCTGCCATCAATCTGCCTAATTAGTCTGCTCACAGCCTCTGCTCCAAAATCTGTTCGCGGCAAACGCACTGTTGTAAGCTTAGGCTCTATCAATTCACATACTGGACGATCATCATAGCCAATAACCGACACATCATCTGGTACTCTAACCCCCCTCTTACTTAAGGCCCGCACTACACCGATTGCAACAATATCATTATCTGTAAGATACGCAGTTGCATTAGTTTTTCCCTGACGAATCAAATCATCCATAACTTGTTCCGACTTATCTTGTGGATATCCAGTTGTAAGTGAAAATTGTTCCGGGTCTTCCATTCCCATGTTTCTCATTGCCTGTTTTGCCCAGAATTCACGTTCTTTAAAACTATTAATATTGAGTCCACTGCTAATATAGCCTACCTTGCGATGTCCTAATTCATATAAATGCTTTACAGCAAGAAAAGTTCCTAGCTCATTGTCAACTTCAATTGTATTGATTCTCTTTTCATAGAAATGATTATCCAATAAAACAAATGGTATTTTCAACTTTTCAAATGGCATCAGGCTTTCTCGCTGCATCTCAGTTGCGAAAATAACAAACCCATCACATCTTGAATCTTGAATATAATGTATTTCATTTTTTATATTGTTCTTCTCAATGTTTATGATTGCTAAATTATATCCGTGTATTCGCGCCCTATTTTCGATTCCATCTAAAATCAATGGAAAAAACGAATTCATTCCAAGAAGTTCTCCACCATCTTTAAATAGCACAAACCCAATTACTTTATTATGTGCTTCCTGAGATTCTTCCTCATTGGGAGCATCGCTTTTTATCATATCTTCATATCCTAAATCACGGATTTTCTTTAACACGCTCTTACGCATGGTATCGCTAATTCCCGGTTTTCCATTTAATACAAGCGAAATTGTTGCCGTTGAAACACCTAACAATTCAGCTAAGTCTTTTGCCTTCATATAATTCACCCCATAATCCAACTGTTTTTGTTTTAATTATAAGTGAAGTTTATAAATTAGTCAATCAGTTTATAAATTTTATAAATCATTTTCTATATGTTTAATTAATTTTGCAGGTACGCCTCCTACTACACAATTATCCGGTACGTCTTTCGCCACCACTGCTCCCGCTGCAACAATAACATTACTTCCAATTGTAACTCCAGGTAGAATAGAACAATTTCCTCCAATCCACACATCATTTCCTATTGTTACTGGTTTTGCAATTCCCAAATGTTTTCTCCGACCTGATGGATTCATTGGATGCCCCACTGCCGAAATCAATGTGTTTGGACCTATCATTACATAATCACCAATATGAACTGGCATAGTATCAAGAATCGTCACATTATAATTTGCGAGAAAATTTTCTCCCACATGAATATTCAAACCATAATCACATTGAAATCCTGGTAATACTGTCGGGTTACTCCCCGTACTCCCAAAGAGTTCTCTAATGGCAGATTCCACTGCTTTATCATCCTTCTGATCTGTCTGATTTAATTTCTGACAGCCATCAACTGCATGCATCTTTCTTGCATTCACTTCTTTGTCCCAGAAATCATATTCTAATCCAGCTTCTAATTTTTCTAACTCTGTCATTATCTCTATAACCTCCTTACATAATCTTGTTTAATTGTTGCGTATAACGTTTCTATCTCACGCAATTTTGCTCCACATAATTGCTGTTGCATAAATTAGTGATTTGCCCACAAATCTACATTCTCGCCAATATACAATTTTTCATCGGCTTCCCGTATCAATTTCATAATCGGCAATTTCTGTGGGCATTCACGCTCACAGCTTCCACAACTCAGGCAATCGCGTGGACTGCTTTCCTCTATCACCGGATAATACTTCATTCTTGTCATACGTGGGTTATTGAATTGATTTAACATATTTAGACACGATAACACTTCCGGAATTTTGATTCCCGCAGGGCATCCCTTGTCTGTGCAATAATGACATCCGGTACACCCTACTGGTTTCTTACGTTCTACAATTTTTGCAACTTCAGCCAACATCTCTTTCTCATCTTCTGTAATAGGCTTAAAGTTCTCTCCCAGAATCTCACAGTTTTCTTTCATCTGTTCAATTGTTGACATTCCGCTAAGAACTGTCAAAACACCATCTAATGACGCTGCATAACGAAGCGCCCAGGCTGATGGACTTTGCGCCTGATCTGCTGCTTCAAGCATCTCTTTCACTTCCGAATGTTTTGCAACGGTCGATAATGTACCACCCTTTATTGGTTCCATAATAATCACAGGTTTGTTATACTTGCGACAGATTTCATAGGTCTCATAACTGCCACCCTGCGCAACTGCTCCATCTGTATTATGATCGTAATAATTTGCCTGAATCTGCACCACCTCAATCTCCGGATGTTCTTTGAGAATCTTCTCCAGATTTTCCGGATAACTGTGGAAAGATATCCCGATATGCTTTGCTCTTCCACTCGCTTTCAGTTCCTTCATAAAGCTCCAGACATCCAATTCTTCCACTCGTTCCAATGATCCTGGATTTCCAAGCGCGTGAATCAGTTCCAAATCCATATAATCTGTGCGCGCATCGTTAAGTTCTTTTTCAAATGCTTCTTCTGCCTGTTCTATGGTCTCCAGCGTCCCGTCGTGAAAGCAAACCTTTCCCACGAGAATATAGCTTTCTCTAGGATACTTTTCCAGGCACTGCCCAATCATAAGCTGTGAATCAGTATAATGCCATGCAGAATCAAAGTAGTTAATTCCATGTGCCATCGCATAATCGAACATCTCCTGACATTCTTCCTCTATGTAGTTACCGTCCTGACTTTCCGGCAGACGCATACATCCAAATCCCAGTTTAGGAACCGGGCGACCAAAAATATTTTCCATAGCAATCTCCTTAATTTTCTATCATTTGAACATCTTCTTTGAATTCTTTTTTCCTTACTTGCTTTACAAATAAGAAGAAATCTACAAACACAATCACAACACATATTCCCCATGTAAGCGGTTCAATAATACATACTCCCATATAGCCAAGAGTCGGTGTAATCATTCCAACTGCCGCAAACTTTAAAACCAATTCGATTCCACTTACTATCAAAGGCAGAATTTTCTTTCCGATTCCCTGCAAACTGCAACGAAGTACTAATAAAATACTAAGTAGAAAGTAAAAAGGCACATTTATTTTCAAATATAGTATTGCTGTTTGAATTACATTTTCATCTGAACTGCCTGTCAATATGCGAACAAGATATAAGCTTCCTGTCCACGCAATCAGACATGTGATGACATTCCATACAAAACTAATTAAAATAGATGCCTCTATTCCTTTATATACACGATGATTTTTTCCTGCGCCATAATTTTGGCTTACGAATGTAGATGCTGCAACACTTATAGTTCCCAATGGCATGATTAAGATATCGTGAATCTTTCGCGCCGTTGTATGTCCTGCAATAATTTCTTCTCCAAGTGAATTAACCGAGCTTTGCAGCGCAACCGAACCAATCGATGCAAGGGCAATCATCAACCCCATTGACAGACCTGTCAAGAACAATTCAGACACCAATGTCTTTTTCCATACTAAGTATTCTTTTTCAGGCCACAACAGTCGACAATATTTCTTAATATAGACAATACAGAAAACAACGGACACTATTTCTGCAATTACAGTTGCATAGGCAGCTCCCTCAATCCCCATATGTAAACCTTGTACAAACAGAATATCGAGAACAATATTTACTATTGTTGAAACAATCAAAAACAGAAGTGGCATTCGACTATTTCCAATTGCTCGAAGCAGCCCCGCAAACATATTATAAAGCATTGTAACTATTGTAAATGCAAGTATTACATGTAGATAACTTAATGACTGTTCAAGGATTGTTTCCGGTGTATTCAAGAAAATCAGCAATGGTCTTATACCGAGCAATCCAACTATCGTGATTATCGTTGAAACCAGTACAGTTAACACAACAGTCATCGCTACTGTCTTCTTTATTTCGACATTTTTTCCTGCCCCATATGCTCTCGCTAAAACCACCGAAAATCCATTGGTCATTCCACTTGCGAACCCAATTATCAAGCCATAAATAGCTGTCGTTGCTCCTACTGCTGCCAGTGCTTGGTCACCTAATACATGACCTATAATTGCTGTGTCCACAATATTATATAATTGTTGAAACAAATTACCGAATAAGATAGGGATGGCAAACATAAGTATTACTTTAATTGGGTTTCCATATGTCATATTTAATTCGGCTTTTTCTTTTATCTTCATAAGTTTACAGCTCCACTAAATCGTATTCGCGTTTTCCAAAGTTTAATTTGTCTGCTGCCTCTACAATATGGATTCCATTTCTTGACTCTACACGTTCGATGAAGTGATCTCGCCCTTCATCTTCTGACTGATACACCAGGTCGACGCATGCCTGATCCAATGCAATCGGATCTAACGAAGCAAGAATACCAATATCTTTCATACATGGATCTTCTGCTACCGCACAGCAATCACAATCTACTGACATATTGCACATTACGTTGATGAACGCCATATTTCCGTCAAAATAATTCACTACCGATTGCGCTGCATCAGCCATGGACTCCAAGAATGAGTCATGATTAGACGACCACATTTCCTCTTCTACACCAGCTCCATGGATATATGCTTTTCCATGTGATGATGCCACACCGATGGAAATGTTTTTCAGTGCTCCACCAAATCCGCCCATTGGGTGACCTTTGAAATGCGACAGCACTAACATGGAATCATAATTTTCCAAATGACTTCCCACGAAGTTTTTCTGGATTTGATTGCCATGTTCTACAGGAATCTCAAGTTCTCCTTCTTCATCCATAATGTCAACTTCAGCTATTTTGGTCCATCCATGGAGTTCCATTGTTTTCCAGTGTTTTGATGTTTCGTTACGCTCTCCACTGTATGCAGTGTTACATTCAACGATCGTTCCATTTACCTTATCAATCATCGGTTTCCAGAACTCTGGCTGAATGAAGTTCTGATTTCCAACTTCACCTGAGTGCAATTTAACTGCAACTTTTCCCGGCAGCTCTATTCCTAATGTGTCATAGAGACGCATTACTGCCTCTGATGTGATTTCTTTCATAAAATATACTTGTGATTTACTCATTGTTTTTATCTCCTTTCATCTCCTCTAATACTTGATCTACAATCTCCGCTGCCACTCGAACCTTCTCTCCACACTTGAATGGCAGAGGTTTGTTTCCCTTTAATACATCTCGGCATACAATTGCACCGAATTTTTCTTCGAACATCGCTGCTGCATCTCGGATTTTGGCATAGGTGTCTATCTTACTGTCTCCACCTTCCAATTTACCATCGCTGTAGTGAAAACTAATAACAGCGAACGCTGCAGATAAAGCGCCACACACTTCCTGCATACCACCACAGCCGCCACCAAATCCTTCAATCATCTTATAGGCAACTTTTTTATCTATTCCCATTTCCTCTGCATAAGCACACATCACTGCCTGAGAACAAGTATATCCTTTCGCATAATTCTGTATTGCTTCTGTTACATGTTTTTCCATTGTTCTATTCTTCCTCTTTCTATCGAATAAAATGTGTCGGCATCCAAGATTCTATCTCTGGCAATGGCTGATTTCCATTCTCAATACTCTTCAACATCCATGCCATATTGTATCCGAGTGTGCGCATCGTCTGCAATCCTTCTTCATCCTGCATCACATCTTCTGGACTAAATCCATGTACAGAATTCCAATACTGTGATGTTACAATCGGCATACGATTCATTGAGAAATACTTATTCAGTCTGTCAAATGTCGCTGTGGTTCCACCTCTTCTTGCACTTACTACGGCAGCAGATGGTTTAAACGCAAGTGATCCACCATCTGCGAAGAATGCGCGATCTAGCAATGCACATAGGGCGCCATTCGGTCCAGCGTAGTATACCGGGGAGCCAATCACAACCCCATCTGCTTCTTTCATAAGGTCAAGTATCTCATTAGCAGGATCATCATTAAACGCACATTTTCCAGTAGCCTGACAGGCACCACAGGCAATACAGCCTCTGACAGGCTTAATTCCTATGTGGTAAATCTCTGTTTCGACTCCATTTTTCTGTAGAGCCATCTCTACCTCATGCAATGCTGTGTATGTACACCCTTTTTCATGAGGGCTTCCATTAATTAGTAATACTTTCATATTCAACCTCCAATCTTTCAATTTATTTTCGTAAATTTCTATCCATTTTTTCTTTATTTGCACCAACTGCTACCTTGTCTTGTTCTGTTATTTTTCGGATAACACGGCAAGGATTTCCAGCTGCAATCACTCCTGCCGGAATACTCTTTGTAACAACACTCCCAGTTCCGATAATCGAGCCTTCGCCAACTGTAACGCCAGGCAAAACTTTCACATCTCCTCCAAACCAGACTTTATCCTCAATATGAACTGGCTGGTTGATACAAATTCCTGTTGCTCTTTCGTCTGGATCAATAGCGTGATTCACTGTATAGATACATGCATTCGGGCCAATACGCACATCATCCCCAATTGTGATTTCAGAATTGTCCATGAGGATGCTATTAAAGTTAATAAATACATTATTCCCTATTGATATATTGTGACCAAACTCGCAATGAAAATTCGGCATAATTCTTACATTATTGCCCTTTGTTTTCAATAATTGATTCAATAAAGAATCTAGTTTTTTAGTATCTTCATATGCTGTGGAATTGTATTCATCCGATATTTTTGCTGCTCTATAATACATCTCAGTCATAGAATCATCAAAAACATGTGGAATTCCCAACTGCGACTTTTCATATTCTGTCATAAAAAACCTCTCAAATTTCAATATGGAGAAAAAGGAGCAGCTTGCTTATATGCGAAGTCCTCCTCTTTCTCGTTTATTCTTTTATATGTTTACAATTATGCTTCGATTTCATACGCTGCTTCAATCTCAGCAATATACATCACAGAATAGTCCTTATCAGGGAAATTTTCTGCTGCAAGTGATGCATCCACGAAGTTCTCTGGTTTCAGAGCATCTTTGTAAATCGTCTTACAAACAAGTACATATTTTCCTTCTTCAAATGTTGGCTGTCCATCTACATGTGCCACATGAAGTCCTGATTTTTCAATTTTATTAGGCACATCGGCTCCAGAGTTACTACCGAGGTAACCTAATTCCTGCATATGTCCATCGAAGAATGTCATGGTAAATCTGCCGCTTGCATCCATAAATTTCTTTGTATAACGTTGTGGGCGAATGTAAACTGTCACGATTTTTTTCTCGCACAAGTTACCAAATGCTCCCCAAGCCGCCGTCAATGTATTTACCACTCCATCATGTTCCGCTGTGACAAGATCCCACTGCTCACGCATCCCTACGATCGGGTCAATAATATTGGTGATTTTACTAAGTTCAATTTTCTTTGTATTCATTTTTTAATCTCCTTCTCTTTATTCATCAGATTCCCTTTCTGTTCTCACATCTCCTAAAACATACTCAATAATCAAAATTGCGTCTTTCACTTTCATGCCGCACTGGAACTGTTTTGGGCACTCCCCATGCAGTATTTCTCTGCAGGTCACGCCTCCATACTCTTGCTTGAACATTTCTTCAACTTGGCGCATCTTTTGATACGTAAAATCTTTCGAATCTCCATTTTCCAAATCCCCGTCACTACAATAAAAGCCTATAATGGCTGCACATGCAGCAAGTGCGCCACACATTTCCTGCATACCACCGCACCCTTCACCAAAACCTTCCATCAATCTATAAGCAGTCTCTTCTTCAAGCCCAAGTTCCTTTGCGTAAGCACAAAATACCGCCTGGGAACACGTACATCCCAGACTGTATTTTTCGGATGCTTGTTTTAGCTTTTCGTCCATTCGCATATGTTTGTTTTTCTTTCTAGCGAAAAGATTTCTGATAGATTTCGAGGTAGTCCGCATCTGAAAGTGGTAACGGATCTGCCGTAATATCACCACCTAATACTTCATGGACTCTTTGTGGATATAACTGAATCTCTTCCTCTGTAATTCCTGCATCGCTCATCTTAAGGTCTGCACATCCAACTGCAGCAATCAATTCGTCTAATGCTTTGATGAAATCCTTACCAGCTGTAGGATTCTCTACTCCCATAGCCTTTGCCATCTTCATCATTGGCTCTTCTGCTGCCTGTTTTTCTGCAAAGAAATCATAGTATGCATGAGATGTCATGATAAGGCCTGCACCATGTACCAAGTCTTCATGGTAACTTCCCATCACATGTTCGATTGTATGTGCGGATGTACAGAGCATATAATATCCTGCAAGTGTGTTCGCAAGTGCCATGTTCTCTCTTGCTTCTAAGTTCGATCCGTCTTTATATGCAACTGGAAGATATTTTGCAATCAGCTCAATTGCTTTTAATGCGAACATTTCACCCATTGGGTGTTCATTCTTATTGATGACACTTTCAGAAGCGTGGAAGAATGCGTCCATACCTTGATATGCTGTGAATTTTGGTGGCACAGAAAGCATAAGTTCAGCGTCTACTACTGAGAGTGTTGGGAACATGGATGGGAAGAAGATCCCTGTCTTTTCTTTTGTCTCGTCATTGGAAATAACTGCTGCAATATCTACTTCGCTTCCGGTTCCTGCTGATGTTGTAATTGCAACAATTGGGATTGCATCAAACATTGCATTTTTCTTTCCACCCTGGCTGCTCAGACTGTAATTCCAGATATCTCCTGGGTTCGTAACCATCAATGCAATGCATTTACTGCAGTCCATAACAGAACCGCCACCTAATGCTACTACGAAGTCACATCCATTTTCTTTTGCTGCTTTTGCTCCATCCATAACATTCTCTTTTGTTGGGTTAGGGCGAATTTCATCGAATAATACGTGTGCTACTCCTGCAAGGTCTAATTCTTTCTCAACTCTTTCAAGATAACCGTTTTTCTTTGTTGACTGTCCGTTTGAAGTTGCGATTAAGGCTTTCTTACCTGGCAGTGCTTCCTCATGTAAATTGTTTAACTGGCCTGCTCCGAAAAGCACTCTTGTTGGCATGTTAAATATAAAGTTGTTCATCATAACTCCTCCATTTTTCATCTTGAATTGAAAACATTTTTTGTTTCTGAGACTATCATAGTTTTTTTACTGAAAGAATTCAGCGCTAAATCTTATTATTCATTGTGGCAAATCTTAATATCTTATGTTATTCTATAGGTACCAATAAATGAATTACCACTGAACAGACACACATCATCTGTATTCGAATAATGATAAATGGAGGATCATATGGGAACGAATTGCTTGCAAGAGACACTCACAAGACTTGGAAAAGCGTTTGATGAAATAGATTGGAAATACTTAGAGGTTCCGGCAGGCTCTCCGCGAGAGAAGACACAGCTTTGGCCAGGGGATGAATCAGAAGAGATTATGATATGCGTCTATAAAGGAAAACATATCAACCAGCTTTTCCACAGACAAGATTACTTTTTTATCAATTACGCATACCAGGGTGATTACGGTGCACTCAGTTATAAGTATGACAATCGTATTACCGTACATGAAGGCGAGTGCTATATCGGTCAGCCATATGCGGGATATGCACCAAATGGGCAAAGTGACGACGAAATGATTATTATCGGTGTCCTGATTCAGACCGATACTTTTTTCAGATCATTTCTTCATGTCCTTGCCGCTGACCAGAAGTTATTTCGTTTTTTCTTAAATCCACAGATTAATGAGTATTCGGATGAATTTATCCATTTGAAATTTGAAGATACCTTTTTCGTTCGTCAATTATTAGAACTTATGGTGATTGAATATGGAAATTCCAATGAAACTTCTCAGGAAGTCTTAAAATCATTGACGCTTGCTCTTCTCATGCAAGTCGCAAGACAATACAAGTTATCATTTTCTGAACAGCCGGATTCTCTCGCTGACAAAATTGTTCACTATATGTTAGCACATATTGATACAGTGACCTTAGGAACGATCGCGCAGGAGTTCTCCTACCATCCGAATTACATCTCCTCCTTCATTCATAAGGAACTCGGAAAATCATTTTCGGAGATATTATTGGAGCAGCGTATGGAACGTGCAGTTGCACTCTTAAAGGAAACCAATCTCAATATAGAAGAAATTGCCACTATGCTGGGTTACAGCAATAGCAGCAATTTCTATAAAGCTTTTCGTGGTTATTATCATACTTCACCGAGAGAATATATCATAAACAGCTTTTTGCACAAAGTAAGCGGTGTGAATGGAGCATCACTGCCATAGAGAATGTGAATTCAGCACTATTTCACCATATATTTTCCGGTAATACTGTTTGGATTCTTCTTAATTTCTTCCGGAGTTCCGACAGCCACAATATAGCCACCTGCTTCACCGCCTCCCGGTCCCATATCAATCACATAATCAGCATTAGCAATGACATCCAGATCATGTTCAATAACAATCACAGTAGCACCATTCTCCACCAGCCTGTCAAAAACCTGCAAAAGCGTGCGGACATCCAACGGATGCAGACCAATGGTCGGTTCATCAAAGACAAATACAGAAGTATCCTGCTGTCTGCCCATCTCAGAAGCCAGTTTCAGTCTCTGCGCTTCACCTCCAGACAGACTTGGAGTCGCTTCGCCAAGGGTAAGATACCCCAGCCCTAAATCCTGCAGTATCTGAAGCCGTCCCCGGACATTTTTTAAATCTTCACAGGCCTCCAGTGCTTCATTTACATCCATCGCCATCAATTCCGGCAGGGAATACTTCTGTTGCTTCTTATTTTCACGTTTTATCCTTTCCGCATCTTTTGCGTATCGTGAACCTCTGCATTCCGGACAAGGAATTTCTACATCTGGTAGAAATTGAACATCCAGACTGATAGCTCCTGTTCCATCACAGGTAGGGCATCGCAGTTTGCCCGTATTGTAGGAGAACGCACCAGCTTTGAGCCCGCGCTCCTTTGCCTCCGGCGTTTTTGCATAGATTTTGCGCAGTTCATCATGCACATTCGCATAGGTAGCAACAGTGGAGCGGACATTGATTCCGATGGGAGTTGCGTCAATCAGTTTCACCTGTTCAATCCCCTCTGCAATGACTGCTTTTACATGATTCGGCAATTTTTCGCCCTTGCTTTTAGCTGTCAGTCCCGGAATCAGACTTTCCAGAATCAATGTTGTTTTACCCGAGCCTGATACACCGGTCACAACACTCAGTCGTCCTTTCGGTATATCAACCTCCAGTGGCTTCACCGTATGAATAGGAGCTGTAGATAAATGAATCCTCCCCATATCAAACATATATGAAGCTGAAGTATTCTCTCTCACCCGGACCGACATGCCCGATAAAAAGGCTCCAATCTGTGAAACCGGATTCTTCTCTATATCCGGAATAGTTCCCTGTGCAATGACCTGGCCACCCTTTGCACCAGCTTCCGGTCCCATCTCAATCACCCAGTCCGACTCTGATAGTATCTGCACATCATGATCTACCAGCACTACAGAATTACCATCTGCAATCAGATCACGCATCACACCTTTCAGTCCGACAATATTCGAGGGATGAAGTCCGATGGACGGCTCATCCAATACATATAATACACCAGTTGTTCGATTACGCACTGCACGGGCAAGCTGCATCCGCTGGCGCTCTCCGGTAGAAAGTGTGGAAGCTGCGCGGTCAAGAGAGAGATAATCCAGACCTAAGTCCATCAGGCGTTTTGCTACTGTTAAGAAAGATTCACAGATACTTTGTGCCATGGGCTGCATCTTCTCAGGCAAAGAATGAGGCACATCCGCTACCCATTCTACCAGTTTCGAAAGAGGCATCCTGCATGCTTCATCTAAGCTGATTCCTCTCAGATGCGGTTCTCTGGCTCTTTTTGACAGGCGTGTACCACCACAGTCAGGGCAGACATCCTCCCGCAGGAACTTCTCCACCCGCTTCATGCCCTTTTCATCTTTCACTTTTGAAAGCGCATTTTCAACCGTGTAGGTCGCATTATAATATGTAAAGTCAATTTCCCCGGCCTGGTTGGAATTCTTCGCTTTGTAAAAAATATGTTTTTTCTCCGCCGGACCATTGTATACAATTTCCTTTTCTGCTTCTGTCAGCTGACAAAATGGCACATCTGTACGTACTCCCATCTCCCTACATACATCTGTCATGAGAGACCACATCAGAGAATTCCATGGAGCTACAGCTCCTTCATCAATAGTCAGCGATTCATCAGGGACAAGTGCTTCTCTATTTACCGTACGTACCATGCCTGTTCCGCCGCAGGTGCGACAGGCACCCTGGCTGTTAAAAGCAAGTTCTTCCGCAGAGGGCGCATAAAAATGAGTACCACATACCGGACAGACAATATCTCCTCCTGCGGCAACTGCCAATGTGGGTTGCTGCTCATGTCCGTTGGGACATCGATGGTTAGCAAGTCTTGAAAACATCAGACGCAGACTGTTTAAAAGTTCAGAACCTGTCCCAAAAGTGCTGCGAATACCCGGTACCCCCGGACGCTGATGTAGTGCCAATGCCGCCGGAACATACAATATCTCATCCACCTGTGCCTTAGATGCCTGGGTCATGCGTCGTCTGGTGTAAGTGGATAAGGCATCCAAATAGCGCCTCGACCCTTCTGCATATAAGACTCCTAGTGCAAGTGAGGATTTTCCCGAACCGGATACTCCTGCGATTCCTACAATTTTATTAAGCGGTATATCAACATCTATATTTTTCAAATTATGAACCCTTGCGTTTCTGATTTTCATTGCTTTGGGTGCTGTATTAATCATTACGAATTTGTCCTCCTGTTTGGTTTTACAACATTAGTATACAAGCATTGCGTCAAACAAACAATGTCCAAGTTTCATGTATATTATGACATATTTACAGATTTCATAAAATGAATTTTATCTCTTGCAATCCCGTTTACTTTCTGATATACTCACATCTTGTGAATAACATACAGACAGTTCGTAACCATCCTGTCTCTAAACAAAACTAGGGATTCTTAGATGGGCACCCTTGCGTGCTCTTTTATTTTTCTATGCCCTTTTGTTTTGTCTATGGACAGTGTATACACAAAACAGGAGGTTCTTATGAGTTCCAATTTTAATCCCATACGTTATAGTATCATCACTGAAAAAAATCCAAGAGAAATTCTTATGCTTCGTGGAAGTGGCTGTAAATGGCGCCGCTGTACATTCTGCGACTATCATCTGGACTACTCCAAAGATGAGGCTGCAAACTATGCCCTGAATGCATCACATCTTGCACAGGTAACCGGCATTTATCACAAGCTGGAGGTTATCAATTCCGGTAGTATCGTGGACCTGGATTCTAACACTCTGCACCTGATTCGACAGACTTGTATTGACAAGAAGATTGAAGAATTGCATTTTGAATGTCACTGGATGCATCGCAAGGAATTACCTGCAGTGATTTCTTTCTTTGAAGGTGCCGGCATCACAGTCAAAGTCAAAATTGGTGTGGAGACCTTTGATGCAGAGTATCGCGAAAGTTATCTATGCAAAGGGATTGATGAAACAGAACCTGCCCGGATAGCTCAGGGATTTCATGAGGTGTGTCTGCTCTTTGGACTGGATGGACAAACCGTAGATTCTATGCGGTCTGATATAGAGACAGGATTGGCTAATTTTGAACGAGTCTGTGTGAATTTAATGGTGGAAAACACCACCAGAATAAAACCGAATCAGAAAGTTCTTCAAAACTTTTTGACCGAACTCTATCCCGTGTATAAAGATAATGAACGGGTAGACATATTAATTGAAAACACTGACTTTGGTGTAGGAAAGGAACAATAAATTATGCAAAATGAATTATTACTAATCGGCTCTGTCTTTGTTATCTTCTTAGGCACTCTACTATTTTATTATTTCTTCGGAAAAACCGGATTATACTGCTGGACCGTACTGGGTACTATCGCTGCCAATATTGAAGTTCTCATTATGATAGATGCCTTCGGTATGGAACAGACTCTTGGAAATGTACTCTTCGCATCGACATTTCTTGTAACAGACATCTTAAGTGAGGTGTATGGTAAAGAAGCCTCTAAAAAAGCGGTTAATATTGGTATTATGGCATCCTTAATGTTCATCATACTATCTCAGTACTGGCTGCAGTACACACCAGGACAATCTGACTGGGCGATGCCTAGCATGCAGACGATTTTTTCCAATACGCCAAGATTAATGCTTGCAAGTTTGGTAGTCTATGCTATCTGCCAGCGGTTTGATGTATGGGCATATCATAAATGGTGGGCTTTTACAGAGAAGAAATTCGGCAGCCATGATAAATATCTATGGCTTAGAAATAATGGTTCCACATTGATTTCACAGCTGCTTAATACATTCCTGTATACTTTTGCTGCATTTGCAGGATTGTATTCCTTCCCGGTTTTAATGAGTATTGTAGGGTCAAGTTATGTGATTTTTATCGTGACCAGCCTTGCAGATACACCGGTTATCTATCTGGCCAGGAAAATTAAGCCGAGAAGTGAATAACCAGGACGGGAAAACAACGGAAACGAGCAGACGAAAATGACGAAAGGGGGCAGGCGAAAACGGAAACAACCTGACTGAAACCGTCAAAAACAGATGAAATCAATTCGTACATCTGTTTTTGACGGTTTCAGTCAGGTTGTTTCCGTTTTCGCCTGCCCCCTTTCGTCATTTTCGCCTGCTCGTTTCCGTTGTTTTCGCCTGCCCCCGATGGTCATTTTCGCCTAACAGTTTTTCCAATAAATTTTTAATTTTGTTTCATCCAATCCTTTTATAAAACGCATCTTATATTTCAAGAAATCTTCTAGATCCATCAAAATGTGATACACAAGTGCCCTGTTTCTAAATTCTTCCCTCGTTTGAGGCAAAGCACTTGTTTCCATAAGTTTGATCATATCCTCCAACTTCTCCCTCTGTTCTTCCGGTCTATTAAACTCTGTCACATAATCTGTCAAATATAGCATATACTCTGCTACAATTTTAGCTTGTTTCGGCATTGTCCTTATTTTCTTCATCTCGTAATGCAGATTATGCAAAACCTGGCATTGGCTATGCCTCATTTCAAAATAGGAGATATAGTACTCGGGGTGTGAATGAAAAGTATTATTCTGATATTCATAAGCCTCTTTTATACAGTTTTGAATATCTTTTTCCAATGTGCAGATATCCTCCCAGACGCTTCTTTCCATCTCCTTATTTGATAAATATGCGGCAAGTGCTCCTATGATTAATTGCAGTCGTTCTTCCACCGATTTCATATTGGCTACTATATATTTTTTATGACTGGAATTACCCTGAAACAAGTTGAAGATAATCGCAACCACAATTCCGATAAGAACCAGAAGGAATTCATTCCATATGGCTGCATCACTAAAATCATGGTTCGTAACCAAATGAGCAGCAATTACACCATTTACAGATATCGTTGTTCTCCATTCGAATACCTCTGCGATAAATACGATAATCATCAATAATAATCCATACGCAATCCAGGCACTTTGCACATGCAAAAAAAGCTGCCCGGCAATCAGTACTGTCATGGTAAATGTCGCCAGTCTGCACACAGAAAGTCTTACCGTCTCCCATTTGGAAGTCAGCAGTGTCAGTAAAGTAATTGTCCCTGCTGAAACCGGATATTCCAATCCCAATAACTGGGCGATATATAAAGCCAGACAGCTTCCCATCCCTATTTTTAGAGATAATATAATAATCTTTCTATATTTATCCATATGATTTATTTCCCATTTTACGCATGCATAGCAACATAAAATGACCATACAAAGAACATGGCAGTACTCTCTGTATGGTCATGAGTGGCTTGAGATTTGTTTTTAATATAACAGTCAGAAGTTACTTGATAAAGCTTACATGTTTACAGATTTCCTCAATTGCTTTATCTTTTCTTTCATTAAAAATCACTTTGTTTTCTTCAAATAAATTGCGTCCTTCTGTATCAATGGATACAATCAGTGGGCCAAATTCTTTTACTCGGCAATGCCATAAGGTTTCCGGCATTCCCAGATCACGCCACTGTGCATCGACGATTTCTTCTACTTCTGTAGCAGCAACAACTGCATTGCCAGCCGGGAATACACAGTGAATTGCTTTATAATTTTTGCATGCATATTCTGTATTAGGTCCCATACCGCCCTTACCAATGATAATTTTCACACCAGTCTGCTCAACAAATTCTTTTTCGAATTTCTCCATACGCATACTTGTGGTAGGTCCTACAGATACCATTTCAAATTTATCATCTTCCAATGGACGAATAATCGGTCCGGCATGGAAAATAGCTGCGTCTCTTACATTAACAGGAAGTTCTCTTCCAGCTTCCACCAGTCTTCTATGCGCTACGTCTCTGCAGGTTGTCATGCTTCCGTTTAAATAAATAATATCTCCAATATGAATATCTGCTAAATCTTCTGCGGATATTGGTGTTGTAAGAATTTTCTTTCCATCTTTCATTTCTACCATTATAATTTCACCCCCGAATGTGTTGTGATTGTATAATTAAGATCTTTATCAAATATAATGTGACCTCTTCTGTGTGACCAGCATCCTACATTAACAGCTACGCCGATTGCAGAAGGATGTCTTGCAGTATTCTCAATATGAACTCCCATAACAGAATAGTTTCCGCCCATTCCCTGTGGGCCAAGGCCTATAGAGTTGATTCCGTCTTCTAAGAGAGTTTCCATAGATGCTGCACGCTCATTTTCATTATGACTTCCAAGTGGTCTCATTAATGCTTTCTTAGAAAGTAATGCTGCTGTTTCTACAGAAGTAGCTACCCCTACACCTACCAGAAGTGGAGGACATGCGTTCAGTCCATAAGAGGTCATAACGTCCATAACGAATTTGGTTACACCTTCATAACCTGCGCCTGGCATAAGAACCATAGCTTTTCCAGGAAGTGTACATCCACCACCTGCCATGTAAGAATAAATCTCACACTGATCACTGTCCGGAACGATATCCCAGAATACAGTCGGTGTTCCTTTTCCTACATTCTTACCTGTATTGTATTCATCAAAAGTCTCTACACTGTTATGACGAAGCGGTGCTTCAAAAGTAGCTTTTACCACTGCTTCTTTTAACAAAGCTTCCAGCTCACCAATAAGTGGGAATTTGGTTCCGCATTTTACCCAGAACTGCAGTACTCCTGTATCCTGACAGCTTGGTCTGTTTAATTCTTTTGCCAGTACCTGATTTTTTTTCATGGTCTGGTAAATCACCTTTGAAAGTGGATTGTCCTCTTTTTCTGCAAGTTCATCCAGCTTTGCAATAATGTCATCTGGCAGTACTTTTCCAATATATGCCACAAAATTTGCCATATAATTGGTTAACTGCTCTACCTGTTGTTTCTTATCCATTTCTTTGCCTCCTTTGAGAAATTGTTAATATGTACAGATTTTCTTGCCTATGCCGGGAAAAATGGAAATGCAATAGGAAGAATAATCATACTCACGATTGTTGCAATGATAATAAGCGGAAACCCTGCTTTTACATAATCCATAAATTTATAGCCGCCTGCTCCTACTACCATAGTGTTTGCTGGCATTCCGATTGGTGTCGCATATGCACATGAACCACCGATAACGCAGGCCATAAGTACGGCTCTTGGATCAGCTCCCATACCCTGTGCAATCGACAGGCAGATAGGAACCATAAGTGCTGTGGTCGCTGTGTTGGACATAAAGTTCGTCATAGCACAGCAGAGAAGGAATACAACTAATGTCAGAATATATGGTGATGGATTCTCTCCCAATGCTCCTATTACTTTACCGGCAATCATTTCACCAGCTCCAGTGCTTTGCAGGGCTGCTGCCAAAGATAAAGTTCCTCCAAACAGGAATATAGTCTTAAGATCAATAGACTTTAAAGCTTCTTTTTCAGAAATAACACCAGTAAGAATCAATAGAATCGCTCCTATAGCTCCCGAAATAGAAAGTTTAATACCAATCTGATCCTCAAAAATCATAGCTAATAAGGTTAAAACAAGGATAATCAGTGATAAATACTGTTTCCATGCCGGTACATCACTGAAATCTTTCTGCGTATCAAAAGCACCATCGTCTTTGACATCGTGATTTGGTAACAGTTTATGTCCAATAGTTGCATAGAAGATAATGCCTACAATCAATATTGGAAAACCGACAATAGCATATTCGAAAAATCCGAATTTCAAACCGATTTCTTCTAATGCACTCTGGGCAATTAGATTTCCCGGTGCACCTATTAGCGAAAGATTTCCACCCATGGCTGCTGCAAATACCAATGGCATAAGTAAGCGTGATCTTTTAAAACCGGATTTTGCTGCGATACCGATAACTACCGGAATCAGTACTGCTGCTGTACCTGTATTTGATAAAACACCGCTCATCAGACCTACAATAACCATGATAGCAATGATGAGCATACGCTCTGTTTTGGCAAACTTAGTTACGATACCACCGATTTTATTTGCCATACCTGTTTCAAATAATGCACCTCCGACAATAAACATTGCCACGAACAATATAACGTTGCTGTCGATAAATCCAGCAAAAGCTGTTTTCACATCCAACACTCCTGTTACCACCAGTCCGATACATACGATCATGGATGTGACTCCCAGAGGAATCTTCTCCAGTACGAACATTACGACTGCAAACAGAAGAAATAGTAAAGTAATTGAAGATGGACTCATTTGTTTCCCCCTATCCTGTTGCTCTTTATTTTCACGAGTAATAGGTCGGCCGATTTATTACTTCTTGCTACAATTCGATTATACGAAACTTACACCTGTTTGTACATTCAGTAAAAATTATATGCCCATAAAAAAAGATTAAACGCCTTGATTTTTTGTGCATTTTCACATAAGATATTAGTATGATTAGAATTTCCAAGATGAATTTTTGGTATTTATGTCCAAAAATCATCAAACAATAATACATCAAAGGGGAAAACTGCTATGAAAATCATTCAGATTGAATATTTCTGCGCGGTCTGTCGTTACCACAGCATCACACAGGCTGCTCAAAAGCTATATGTAACGCAACCAGCTATCTCCAATGCCATACGGGAGTTGGAAAAAGAATTCTCCATCAACCTGTTTACCCGAGCGAAAAATCACATGTTCCTTACAAAAGAAGGTGAGATTTTCTACCAAAAGACGAGCAGACTTCTTGATACTATCAACCAGACCTCTTCAGAACTATATGATTTAGGCCGACAGATTCCATCTATTCGCATTGGAATCCCTCCACTTTTAAGCACTATTTTCTTTCCTGACATGCTTATTGGCTTTCAAAAAGCCTATCCAGATATTCCTGTAGAATTGTTTGAATATGGCTCTATACGGGCCGCTAATCTTGTGGCAGAAGATACTTTAGATCTTGCTCTTGTCAATATGAATTTTTATGAGATAGAAAAGCTTAATTCTTATATGCTCCTGTCTGACCAGATTGTATTTTGCGTATCTCCGAAACATCATCTGGCAAATGAGACGGAATTGTCCATGGAAATGTTAAAAGAGGAACCACTTATCATGTATAATACTGACTCCGTCCTTAACACAACTTTGTATTCCCGTTTTGAAGGAATTAATATAAAGCCAAATGTAATCATGCATGCCAGCCAGCTATACACGATACAGAACTTTATTACCAATAATCTATGTGGTGCCTTTTTATATTCATCCCTTATGAAGAACCTGCCTGGATTGGTCGGCATTCCGATTACCCCGATAATCAAACAGGAGATTGGGATTGTGTGGAAAAAAGGAAAATATGTAAACGAAAGTGTAGAAAAATATATTGCGTTTACTAAAAAATACTAATTCTTTTTTGTTACCAAACGCTAAGATTAGAAAATGACGGAAATGAGCAGGCTAAAATGACCATCGGGGGCAGGCGAAAACGGAAACGAGCAGGCTAAAATGACGAAAGGGGGCAGGCGAAAACGGAAACAACCTGACTGAAACCGTCA
>JAQVHQ010000053.1 GCA_028696165.1 Lachnospiraceae bacterium
TATCTTACAATCATGAGCTATATTGGGACTGCTCATAAGCATGGAATAAATGCTTTTACAGCAATCAGAGAAGCCCTTTTAGGGAATTCCGATATCATCTTTAACTAATGGAGTTCTGAACAGTTACCCTCATTTTTAGGAAAAGAGCAGTACAAATCGTGGGATTTGAAATCTGCTCTTTTTCCTACTCTGCTATTATTCTTCTACGATCTGAACCGGAATTTCCTTTTTTCTTTTTTTATAACCCCGGATAATAAGTACCTCCAATGCCACAAAACCAAGAAGCAGAACTACATCAACAACAATAGCCATAATCTGCCAGCTTCTTAAGCCTTGATTTACTGCCTCATTACTATATGCACGGCTGTTTACAACAGTGTACATAATATTTTTGCTTGCCTGTCTCATAGCCAGAAGTGAAGTTGCGCTCTCTGTATCTGCCACATAGTTGGTCTTTGCATCATAAGCTACCAGGCATGCATCATTTCCATTACGGATAGCCTGATCAGAATTCATAAATCCATTACCGATAAAGTAATCAGTAAGTACAAATCCCTGGAATCCCCATTCATCACGAAGAACTGTATTCAGAAGTTCATTAGAACCTGCTGCCCATTCTGTACCAATATAGTTGTAAGCAGACATAACTGCCTTTGCTTTACCTTCTTTGACTGCGATCTCAAAAGGTTTCATATATACTTCTCTTATTGCCTGTTCGTTAGACCATGTACATAACATACTCTGACGATTGGTTTCCTGATCATTTAATACAAAATGTTTAATGTAAGCATATACACCGGACTCTTCTGCTCCGATCACTGCATTTGCTGCAATTTTTCCTGCCAGCACGCCATCTTCAGAGTAGTACTCAAAGTTTCTTCCTGCAAATGCAGAACGATGTGTGTTCATAGCTGGTGCATACCATCCGGAAACTTCCATCTCATCTGCCATAACACCAATGCTTTGTCCGAATGCTTTCGCAATGTCTACATTCCATGATGCTGATACCATAACTCCAGATGGGAATCCTACGGAACCAACGCCTGTAAAGTTATTGTTAATGGAAGCAGGTCCATCACAATCTAAAGTTGCAACTTTACCAACGGAATCTGCTTCGGATGTCATATAACCTGCAATGGCGATCATGGTGTTCATATCATCAACTGTTAACTGATCTAATAACTCTTCCCACTGAGGATCGTCGTAATCCTTGCCTCGCAGATCATACAGTGTCAATCCATTATCTGCGCCAATGGTTGGCATTTCATCACTCTCATTATTAAATTGAGAAGCATCATAATTAGAATTGTTTACAAAAGTTGCCTTCTGTTCTTCTGGCATAGTAAGTGAAGCTGGTGCTGCTGTTGCTGTGGCATAATTTGCAAAATGATCTGCTCTGGAAAGGTACTCAACATTTCCTTCTGCATAACCAAACTGTGTAGTTGCTGCTACGCCATCTGTAGATCTGGCATTGTCTTCATTATAAACGATTTCATTTGCAAGTGCATAGTCCAAAGAAGCGATCTCTGTATGGGCATCAGAGCGAATGGAGACATTATAGTTGCCTGCTTCTAATACATAGCTGCCTGCTCCATATGTATCAAAGGATGCCATATCTTCAATATTAAAACTAATCGGAATAGTCTGTGACTCTCCTGGGTTCAACATGTTTGTCTTAGCAAAATCCAAAAGATTCACGGAAGCTTTTTCGATGCCTCCATTGGTATAAGGTGGCGTATAATATACTTCCACAACATCTTTTCCTGCCACATCGCCTGTATTTGTCACTACTACATCAAAGCTAATGGTATCCTCTGTTGTATTTACGTTGGTCATTTCCTGTGTAAAGTTTGTATAAGAAAGGCCATAGCCAAATGGATATGTCACTGTCTCATCATAGTTGATAAAACCTTCTGCAGCCGCCGTCTCATAATAGCGATATCCTACATAGATACCTTCTACGTAATTTACAAAAGTAGGATAGTACTCTCCTGGGAAGAATGGATGATCACCTGTCATGAATTCATTCATGTTATCATAGGTAAAGTTTCCAAAGTTATTGACCGTTGGAGTAGCCATAAGATCTGCAACAAAGGTATCTGTTGTCTTAGCAGATGGATTTACTTCACCAGTCATGATTTTTCCCAGTGAGTTAAATCCAGTCTGCCCAGGTCCCGGACACCAGAGTACACTTTTAATCTGCTCATATTCATTCACAAATCCAAGTTCAAATACACTTGCACCATTGTAAACGAACACAACATTATCAAAGTTTTCACATACCATTTCTACCATGTTACGCTCTGACTGATTCAGTTCCAGATAATGTCCGCCATCCGGATAATCCTCATACTCCGTAGAGTTATCTTCATACGTAACAGCACTCATATCAGTAGGAACATCTGCACATTCCCCACCAACTCTAGTGATGACAATCATAGCTGTGTCTGAAAACTCTTTTGCATTTTCCAGCAATGTATCGCTATAGGTATCTACTGCTGGTTCCAGGTTAGTCCAATCCTGCTCAAACATAGTAACTACCGGTCTCTCTGCACTATACTCTGTATAGAAATCAGATAATTCTGTGTTTAAAGATAATCCTGCATTTTCAAGTCCCTGCAGCAAAGATACTACCGGATAAGAATCAGATAAAGCACCCGAACCGACACCACCATAACATGGGTTAGTAGATGACCATCCAAACACATTCAAGTTCTTCTGGTCTGTCATAGGGAGTGTGTTTTCCTCATTTTTTAACAATACGATACCTTCATCCGCAATCTCTTCTACCAGAGATTCTGATTCCTGCAAGGTTTCTTCTGTGATGACTCCTTCCCCTGTAGATAGAGTCAAAAGAGTTGACATAGGTCCAAAACAAATCAGATTCACTACTATGATTAATGCCAATAAAATAGCCATCCATCCCTGTCTGCGAATCATGAATTTCGTTGGCTTTGCTTTCTTCCTGCACACAATCATAGCTATGACCGCCAACACAAGTACAACTGCAAAACCAATCAGATACGGAACACATAACGTTAAAATATTAATTACGTCTGCCCAGTTTATTTGTAACATATTATTACCTCCTCACTTTTTATGAAAATTATATTACCACTTCTTTTCCCATATTTTTCTTGTTGGCATAAGATGTCATTATTTGTCCTGAAATGCATGGGGTATTAATATTTTCAATTCAAACCAGCCATCTTTCTCCTGTATAGAGAGCTGTCCCTGATATTTTTCCACCGTATAGCGAATACTTTTTAGTCCAAATCCATGCTCTGATTTATTCTTTTTCGTAGTTTCCGGAAGACCATTTACCATCGCCAGACTCTGACTACAGCAATTTTCAATTCTTATATATAGGAAATTCTTCTGAGCAGATACAGAGAGATGTATAATACGCTTGTCCTTATCATTTTCAAAAAGAACACTTTCCATCGCATTGTCTATGGCATTTCCGAAAATAGTACATATATCAGATACCGAAATAAAATCCAGCTTACTTCCATCTATGACCTGAGTGAATTTAATATCATTTTTATTACAGTATGCCATCTTACTGCTTACAATCGCATCTAAAACAGCATTGCCGGTCTCGCAGGGAATGTCATTGCACTCCAGTTCTTTTTCCAGAGAATCCAGCCACTGCATCCTCTTCTCTGGATCTGCTTCTCCTCTAAGCCCTGCTATCTGGTGCTTCATATCATGATTCTTAATTCTGATTAATTCCATATTTTCCTGATAATGTCTGTACTGATCGTATTGATTTTTCAACACAGCCCCTATGGACAGAAGTTCATTTTTCACATTCAATTCGCAAATGCGGCTTTGATATGCATATAGGACAACAGCGCCACCCAAATCCACCAGAGTTCTGATTGCAAAGACGTCTTCCTGATTTCGACTGGTAAATAACATATCCGTTCCCAGAAAGCTGAGATTACTGAATAAAAAAGCGAACAATACAATTAAAACAGATGCACCTAACTCACGCAAAGTGATTATAAAATCATACTCTTTCATAATTGATTGTTCTAATTTCCATATAAGCGTGAATGCTGCTATATAAACCAGCCCCAGCATCACATAAGCCGCCCATATGAGGTTCCTCTCCACACGCAGATAGCAGTAGATCTGCCATCCTAAAGAGGCCGCAAATTCTGCATACATAAAAGCACGCACACAGCAATATCCAATGGTAACCAGTGAATATTGGCAACAGCTGTATAAAAAGAAGAACATGATTCCCACTGCAATCCCCATACAGGGAACCCACCATACTAACGGCAGATTGCCCGTCATAGTCATAAAAAGAATCTGTATAACCAGAACCCCCATGGCAATCAGCGCAATTTTTTTCTGGCTATATCTTTTTCGCAGTACAACAATGAACATAACACAGGCACACCACTCCGCCAATGCTGTGTACCATCTGGGCACATCCTGAAAAATTTGTTCCATTATGCCTGCACCTCACTAATATAATTAGTCATGGCTTCCAGAAAACTGTTTTTCTTAGGCCTGCTTAAACTAATTGCTTTTCCTGCCACGATACAGCTGCCATTCCGAATACCTTCCACATACTGCAGATTCACCAGATAACCCTTTTGGCATCGAAAAAAGCCGTGTTTTTCCAACACCTGTTCCATCTCACTGATGGTACTTCTTGTTGTGAAAATTCCAATCTTTGTATAATACGTAATATTATGTCCCTGACTCTCAATATAATATATCGTCGTAATATCAATCTTCTGAATTCCTTCTGAAATAGGAACCAGCAGATAATATTTTTTCTTTCGTTTGATATGGCGTAAAGCCCTGTCCAGTTTCTTTGATAACGCAAAAAAAGAAACTGGTTTTAGTATATAATCTAACGCACCAACTTCGTAGCCTCTAATCGCATACTGCGACATATTTGTAATAAAAATGATCATAACTTCCTCATCTAATGCTCTTATCTTTGAGGCCGCCGTCATTCCGTCCATAAACTGCATCTGCACATCCATCAAGATCAAGTCAAACTCTGCTCCATAATTTTCCACAATGTCTTCCCCGTCTTGATAATGTGTAATACTAAATTGTATGCCTTGTTCTCTTTCGTATTGTCGTAAATAATTAGTCAATTGTTCAGCATATATTTTTTCATCTTCTACAATTGCTATACGTACCATGTTTTCCCCATTCTAAAGCAGTAACACCTGCATCCTCATTTTCTCACCGGTTATTTTTTATTCATCCATACCTGCTTTTTCATTCCTGCATCTACGGTATTTTGAGCCATTACTCCTACCAGCTTATGTGGCACGTATGGTTCTTCCAGAAAGGCAATATCTTCATCACTCAGTCTGATATTCACTGCATTAGCTGCACCTTCTGCATGATGAAACCTGGTAGCACCTACCACCGGTGCCGTCACTTTTGTTAATAACCAGGCAAGTGAAATCTCTGTCATAGAGACATCATATTTATCTGCCAGTTTGGCAACCCTGTTTATGATTTCTCCATCCTGTTTCGCTGTTGCATCATATTTAAACTTTCCGTAAGCATCTTCTTCCAGACGCTTAGAAGTCTCTCCCGGATGCTTAGACAAACGTCCGCCTGCAAGTGCGCTATATGGTGTAAGAGCAATATTATCCTGTGTGCATAGCGGAACCATCTCTCTCTCTTCCTCGCGGAATATCAGATTATAATGTCCCTGGATAGATACGAATTTTGCAAACCCTTCTTTTTCAGCCAGCGCATTAGCTTTTGCAAGCTGCCATGCAAAGCAGTTCGATATACCGATATATCTCACTTTTCCAGCTTTTACCGCATTATTCATACCTTCCATAATCTCAAAAAGCGGGGTATTATAATCCCACATATGATAAATATACAAATCTACATAATCCATTCCCAGATGCCCCAGGCTTTTGTCAATCATAGTCTCCACATGCTTTTGTCCAGTAACGCCTGCCTCTATTTCTTCAGGTGTACGCGGCAAAAATTTTGTAGCAACTACCACATCATCTCTTTTTGTGAAATCGCTTAATGCACGTCCCAGATATTGTTCACTGGTTCCATTTTGATATCCTACCGCTGTATCATAAAAATTTATGCCCAGTTCAAGTCCTCTCTTGATAATCTGTCTGGAATGTTCTTCATCTATGGTCCAGCTGTGCTGACCATTGCTGGCATCGCCAAATCCCATACATCCCATGCAGATGCGTGATACCTGTAAATCCGAATTTCCTAATTTAGTATATTCCATGATAATATTTCCCCCTTTTTGATTGTTCATTCTCAACTCTTTATTCCTCTAACGGACGTACTACTATATTTCTTAATTTCATTTCTTGTATGAATTCCTGCACTGTCCATCTGTCTCCATCAATTTCCACATCATTTGAAGACAAATAATGGCACAGTTTTACCACATTATCACCATTTTCTGCTATCAGGTTTATAGCACTTCCATCCAAAACACAAAACCTGTGTCTGCCTACTGAATCCAAAAACCGAATGTACTTTTGTCCTGCTCTTTTTACATCTTGCATGTTTATTTTACCCCTTTAAAACTTATGCCACTATGAATAATATCTTTCTCCGTCATAAAAACCAACAATATATCCATACATTTCCATATTATTCAATTCTTCCTCCTGCTGCCAAAAGACTTCATGAAAACTTTGAAAACCATATATTTCCCCTGAAGGAGTGTACAGTGTCAGCGAAAGCGGCGATGCATCAGGAAATTTTTCTTCAATACCCGCACTTTCTTCGTGAAGTTCCTGTTCTTCAAAAGTTCCTCTCAATTCGATAACAGCATCAGAGCCTTCTGTCGGCGGCATACTTTCTTCTACATATCCGGTGATTCTATATACTTCTCCTGAATATGTATATACTGAAACATTCAATTCCGAATTTACAGATGGCATAGCTTCCATTTCAATGACCTCCTCTGTTCTATCATTTATTGCATGAGTACTTTGATTATCTGATGTTTCATTAACCATAAAAGCACAACAAGACAAAACAATTAAAGATAATATGGAGCTTACTATGAAAAATTTCTTTTTATTATACATCTTTATTCACTTCCCTTCCATCACACATCTAGCCGATTTTATAGCCACATTCGATGCATGCCCTGATATATTCCATCAGGCTTTCATATTTGGGAAATTCCATACATTCATATTCCCTTACTTCTGAAAGAAATACTTCCTTTTTTGTATGTGATATCCAAATCTGTTGAAGTTTTCGGTTTACACTATTCTTCTGTTCACGCATAAGCCCTCCTCTATATGCAATGATATATTTCAAATGTATGGTCACTTACAATGCATAGATGAAATTCACGATTACCCCTGAAATCATAGAAAACAGCATGATGTATATGAGATACAGACAAAAATTCTTCGCTCCCAACACAATCTTTACAGCTCCCAGATTTGTGATTTTTGTCGCTGGTCCGGTAATCATAAAAGCTGTTGCTGCCCCTGCACTCATGCCGCTGTTTAACCATTCCATTAAGAGTGGTATAGTTCCTCCGCCACATGCATAAAGTGGAACCCCAATGGTAGCTGCAAGTAAAACTCCGAATCCCCGCTGAGAACCAAATAAATCTGCTATCCATTCAGCCGGAACATATCGCTGAAACAACGCTGATAACGCAATACCGAACAGGAAATATACTCCTGTTGCTTTTACATTACGCCATACATTTTTTACATAACGCAGAAAAATATTCGGATCTGTATCGTGATTGGATGGTTCCTGCATCTTTGTAAAGTTGAAAAAGTTCTTTTCCTTAAAAAAGATACGAATAGCTAATCCTGCTATAATACCGCATATACTGCTTGCAATCAGCCGTACCATCGCCATATCAGTTCCAAGCGACAGGCTGTATATAAAAAGCTGTGGATTCAGCATAATAGAACTCATCATAAATGCACCAAGCCAATCATCCTGCATCCCTTTCTTAGAAAAGGATGCGGCAATTGGAATCGTTCCATACATACAGAGTGGAGAAAGAATTCCCAGCATACTTGCCAGTATAATCCCAAACACTCCGTATTTTTTTCCTGAGATGGATACGAAGAGATTATGAATCAGATTCTTACCAAATACAGATACGGCAGAGCCAATCAGCATACCCAGCACCCAGAACAGGAATACCTGCTCTAACTGCACTTCGAAATAATACCACAGGTAAACAAATTCTCTATGTAAAATATCAACCATCAATACTCTCCAATGAATAAGTACGGCTGCCCAAACCAATTGCTTCTGCAGCCTCTAAGGTATGTAACCCGTTTCTTGACTCAATACGCTCTACCAGTGATCCACCGTCCTCATTAGCATATACTAAATCGATACATGCCTGATCCAGCGCAACAGGATCTGTAGATGCTAAAATACCAATATCATGCATATCCGGTTCTGCCGGATTACCGTCGCAGTCACAGTCTACAGACAGTCTGTTCATAACATTAATATAGATAATATTTCCATTCAGGTAATCAGACACACCTTTTCCGGCATCTGCCATAGACTCTAAGAATGGGTCCTGTGCTGCACTCCACATGCTGCCTCCCTGATTTGCTGTATGAATTACATTTTTTCCATCTGAAGATGCAATTCCGATGGAAATATTCTTGATTGCTCCACCGTAACCTGCCATGGCATGTCCTTTAAAATGGGACAGTACAACAAAATAATCGTAATTTGCGAAATGACTTCCAACCATGTCTTCTGTCAACTGTTGTCCGCCTTCAATTGGTATACTGATTGATCCTTCCTCATCCATAATATCTACATCTGCAATGGCTGTATATCCATGATCCTCTGCAAGCTGCTTGTGCATTGCTGTATTGGATCGATCTCCTCCATAAGCGGTGTTGCATTCCACAATTGTTCCATCTACCGTCTGTACCAGATCCTGAATCAGTGCAGGATCAAGGTAGTTACTTCCGTTCTCACCGGTGCTTAACTTAACAGCCACATTCTCTGCATTAATAGTCACTCCAAGTGCCTCATAAGCTGACATCAGACCTTCCGGACTGATATCTGTTGTCATATATACGGTTGGTACACCTTCCTGGGATGCCGGCTGTTCTGCCGGAGTTTCTTCGGTTGCAGTTTCTCCTGCTGCAGCTTCGTCTGTTACCGTTCCATCTGCCGGAGTCTGTGCTGTCTCAGCATCCTCACCACTGGCAGTTTCTGTATTTTCTGCCACATTATATGAAGTATGCTCCTCTGTTTCTCCTGATGATGCACTCTGGCTTCCTGTACCGCATCCTACCAGACTCATAACAATTCCGGCTGTTAAAATACTGTTGATTATTTTTCTCTTCATGGGGTTTCCTCCAATATTCTTCTATTTAGTATTATTACATCTGCATCTTTGTTCCTATATTACGAGAGGGAAGCTGTAGAAAGGCTCCCCCATCGGATTTTTACTCCATTTTCTTTTCCCAAAAACGGATTGTGGAAAGCCCTAAATCATTTGCAGTTTTCTCCATAAGTGCAATCTCTGTTTCTGATAATTTTACGGATGCAGCCTTAGCAGCATCTTCCACATGATTTACTTTTGTTACTCCAACGATAGGAAGAGTACCTTTTTCAATCGCCCATGCGGTTGCAGTCTGTGCAACACTGATGCCATGAGCATCGCCAATCTCTTTTAATACTTCTGTCAGCTTTTCAATCTCCTGCATCATTGGGTTATATGTATTTCCTCTGTCGCTTCCTGCTGGAAATGGATTCCCGGTATTATATTTTCCGGATAAAGCACCCTGTTCTAATACCATATATGCAAAGAATGTAATATCGTTCTCTTTACAGTAATCTAAGATTCCGCTTTCTTCAGAAGATCTATTCAAAAGGCTGAAATGATTCTGAACTGCTGAAACTTTCAGGCCTGCTTCTCCGAGGATTTCATTAGCTCTCTTAATCTCAGCCAGGCTGTGATTGGAAACTCCGATCTCTTTAATCAGTCCATTCTGTGCCAGCGGAATCAGCATTGGCGTGTATTTTTCCACATCCATCGGATTGTGTATCCACCATATATCAATTGCTTCTGCATGAAGGCTTTCAAGACTTCCTTCCAGCATATGAAGCATCGGCTCTGCAGAACCATCGTCACACTGTGGTGTGAATTTGGTAGAAAGAATCAAGTCTTCGGATGGTGTATCCTTGGTCAATTCTCCAAGAATCTTCTCTGATGTTCCCATCCCGTATACAAAAGCTGTATCCCAAAGATTCAGACCATTCTTCATGGCTGTTTCGTATACATCTTTTAAATCTGATGCTTCATAATGATCCCCAAAAGTTCCATCGTTTCCCCATGCCCAGGCGCCCATTGCTATTGCTGGCATTTTCTTTGTTAATTTCATATTCTTCTCCTTACAATTCGTTTTTTAATTTCTTTTTAATTTACTCTTTGTAACTTATTGTGAGAATAGCATATATTTCGTTTCTTGTCAACCGTTTTATTCTATGTTGTGAAACTTTCACACATTCGACACATATTTCTATATAAAAGTGGGCTATCCTAAGACTCTCATAATCTTTTGGATAGCCCACTCTCTATATACAACTAAATATCCGCTTCCAATCTGCCGTCTATAGCTGTAGGAATCTCATTTCAATAACTCCATTTGTCCTGTAAAATCTTCTGTGTGTCCTTCGATAATATCTAATCCACTTTCCACTTGTCCTAATGGAACCAATTCATCGGAATATCTGAAATCTCCGTAAAAGATTGTAAAATTACCCCATGGTCTGTAAATAACCATATCCCCGGTAACCGGGTCATATCCCGGAGTTTCCTCTCCCAGTGAAAATGCTTCTTCTGGTCTGTCAATAGGTTTCTCAATTCCTGATAAGTCAGAGAAGTTCAAATTTTCAAGTGGTAATCTCTGCATAAATGCATCCACTGCTGTATTATCATATAATCTAATAATTACTTCTTCTCCATCAATCGTTAATTTTACTCTCGAATCACTAAACTCAGGCGAAGTACCATCCGGGTACGTCCCTGCTGTCATTTCGCTGTTCTGTGCTTCCTGTGTATCATCTGTTGTTGTTTCATCTGAAAGTTTTTCTTCTGTATTGCTCTCATTACCTGCTTCCATATTTTCATCTGATGCTTCAACAGTTGAGGAATCTGTTCCCTGATTAGCTTCAGTTGTCTCTGTATTCCCACATCCTGATAAAACCATCATACTCATGCATAAACTGATTAACAATATTACTGTTTTCTTTTTTTTCATCTGCATCTCCTTCTTCATTATTGTATTCCTAAACTGTCCACCCAATTTGTCACTTCTTCCTTGCTGTTTTTAACATCTCCCATGACAAGCTCCAGTCCGTCTTCAATTACATCCGCTTCCGGCTGCATCTCTGCTATCGTACTCACTGTATTGGCAAGACCACTGCTGGCACTGGTCACAAACGGTATAATCGTTTTTCCTGAAAGATCATACTCTTCTAAAAAGCTGTAAAGTGCCATTGGCATATCGTGATACCAGTTCGGATATCCAAGATAAATAACATTATAATTTTCTATATTTTCAACATGAGTCACTAATTGAGGTCTTACATTATTCTGCTGCTCCTCCCCACCCTGATTAATCAGAGTGTCGTAATCCAGCGGATACTTTTCTAACGTTTCTATAGAAAAGAGTTCTCCTCCTGTATATTCTGCAATCCATCCAGCAACTGTTTCAACATTGCCCTTCACGCCTTCATCCGTAACGGTAATACTTGCAGATGAAATCGCATCCATATCTGCACTCTCGAAAGATTCTCCGATTGCGCCATAAGGTCCGCCCCCTTGTACTACAGCATCTAGATTATCCCCTGACTCTGTATTCGGAAGTCTGGTAAAATACGCTACCAGCACCTCATCCCCATTTAAATCAGTGATGTCGGGCCTCTGCTCTGACTCTTTTTCGACTCGCTGTTGACCTTTATCGATTGTCTGTTCAGTTTCGGCTTCGTCTCCACACGCAGTCAGAAAGCAGATTATAAGCACCGTTTTGCATAAGGTACACCATCTTTTTTTCAATGAGTTTTCCTCCTATATTTAGTCATTCAATTCTGCCTGTATTTCTGTGAGCCATGCCAGCACTTCATCTTTTGAGTCAGCAACTTCCGGCCGATACACGCCAAGTACGTTCCCTGATATGCTGCAGTTTTTGGGCAGTTCCTCTGTGATTGCATCAACACTACCTGCAAGGCCCCCGGTTCCATGCGAACAGAATAGCACTATCTGCTTTCCTTCAAAATCATATTCATCGATAAAGCTTAAGATTGCCATAGGTGTCGCATACCACCAATTAGGATAGCCTAAATAAATGGTATCATACTGTTCCATGTTCTCTACATGTGTGGCAAGTGCCGGTCTGGCATCCTGTGCACTTTCTTCTGAAGCACGGTCAAGACACTCATCATAGTCACTGGAATACTTTTCTTCCACCTGTATAGAAAATAAGTCTGCACCTGTTTCCTCCTGAAGCCAGCTTGCAATAAGCCCAACATTTCCAGGTGGCAGCACACTGGCAGATGTTGTAGCGTCCACATCTACATCTTCTGGATTTTCAACATAAGTATTATCTGCCCATGTAAAATATGCGATCAAAGTTTTACCTGTTGCTTCTGTATCACTCTCGCTGCTCGTGGTTGTTTCTTCACTGGATGATGACACATTTTCCGTTGTTTGTGATTCCTGATTTCCACATCCGGAAAAAATCATTCCCGATAATAACATTAATCCAATAAGCAATGTTCTTCTCATACAACTCTCCATTCTGCGGTTCTATTTCGTTATTTGTGGCTGTTATTTACTTCCATAATTTCCTGTAAAGATATCTGTGGGTTTCTGAATCTGGCTTTTGGATTCTTATCTGTCTTTCCCGGAATGATAGCTTTCTGCGGACAATTTTGTGCGCAGGCCTGACAGTAATCACAAGGACCTTCTTTTCTTGTCGCTTTTCCTTCTGAAAGACTGTATTTTCCATTTGGACATACAGACTCACATATTCCGCAGCCAATACAATCATCCGTCACTCTCAATAATGTACCATCAAATAATTCCGGAGAATCTTCTGCCATCTTCATAATCTTCTTATGATGAAGAACTTCTGCATCAGATGTTTTCTCATAGCCCGCAATATGATAAATTGCGGAAATAGTTCTACTCCCATATGATCCAGCACCATTGTAATTGCTGCTATCCATTTTAACTGATTTCTCGTGATTGAAAATCCATTTTTAACTTGCATTAACATGAAACATCCTTCCAAATGTATTAGCGACTTTCTCGTTATTCCATTACCATATTTCTGTTTTGCTCCTGCTATTTCAGACTATTTCCTAAAGCATAAGCCATCCTGGTATATGCTGAATGCTTTGTCATAGACGGACTTCCGCAGCCTCTTCCAAGTACCATACCACAATCCTGCAGATTCAAATATCTTACAAGTGTCTGGTAATGGCTCTCTAATGCATCAAACGTCCAGTCATCACTGTTCCATGCAACTGTAAGCAACGCTGATTTCATATGTTTTCTGTTAATACTGGAATTGTAGGCACAAAAACGGTCAATAACAATTTTTAATTGTGCTGACATTCCATAATAATAAAGCGGCGTTGCAAACACAATCATATCTGCACCAAGAATTGCTTCCCTGATTTTCCCGTTATCATCTTTCTGCGCACATGGTCCTTCATAACCACATGCAACACATCCAGTACATGGTTTGATATTCATTGAAGTGATATCAAATCGTTCTACACTATGACCTGCGTTTTCTGCACCTTTTGTAAATTCCTCTGCCAAAATATTGGTAGATCCCTTTTTATTTGGACTGCCCTGTAATAATATGATTTTCATAACGTCTTCTCCTTTAATCCAAAAGAACCATTTCCTCGAATTTTTCAACAGCACCTATATGATTCAGCAAACCACCCTTTTTCCATTGAATATCAGGGTATTGTTCCTGCAATGTTCTCTCACAATTTCCAATTCCACTTCCACCTGACGTTGCAAATGCTCTGAGCGTTTTTCCCGAAAAATCATACGATTCTAAAAAGGTATTAATAATCGTTGGTGCAATCCCCCACCATACTGGAAAGCCTATGAGTATTTCATCATAAACTGCAGGGTCTAATTCTGTATCAATAATCTCTGGACGATATGACAGATTATTCATCTCCATACTGCTGCGGCTCTGTTTATTATTCCAATTTAAATCTTCTATTGTATAAGGAACTTCAGGCTCAATCTCATGTTCCTGTGCATCCAAAGCCTTTGCTAATGCTACTGCCACCTGTTCTGTCTCACCACTGGCACTAAAATATGCCACTAAAATCTTTTTGTTCATAAGAATTCTCCTTCCTGCCTATTTCCTGCGCTCACTTAAAAGTTCTCCGCCAACACCTATGTTCTCCAGTTCAGATTCTTTTAAAAACACATAGAAATGGTCTTTCGGTGTTCCCATGATCTTTGATGCACTTTCTGTAAATTCTTTTACTAATTCAGCTTTTTGTTCTTTCGTTAATTTTGCTGCTTCTAATGTAATTACTGGCATGTTTTTCTCTCCTCGTATTTTGCTGATTTTTAACTATTAAATAATTCCGTTTGAGCGAAGCCATTCCTCCACATCATTCGACAAGCTGCTTCCTCCTGAATAGTGAATGGATAAACCTTCTCCCATATAGGAATCTGGTGCAAGTTTTGCAATAGCTGTTAAGCTCTGTCCAAATCTGCCTCCACCATGGGAACAGAATGGAATGATTGTCTTTCCGGAAAAATCATACTCTTCTAAAAAGGATGCTATTGGCATCGGAATAGAAGCCCACCAGTTTGGATAACCAATCAGGACCGTGTCATAGTCATCCATGTTTTCCACATGATCTGCAATCTCCGGTCTTGCCTGTATGTTCTGATCATGCTGAGCCTGGTCTAAGACCGTGTTGTAATCGCTTGAATAAGGTTCTGTTAATGTGATTTCAAAAAGGTCAGCACCTGTCTGGGACTGTATCTCTTGTGCCACTCCCTGCGTATTGCCTCCCCAGGAGAAATAAGCAATCAATACATTACCTGCACCATCCTGTCCTGCAATTCCCTGCTCGTCTGCTGCAGTTCCAATAATATCTTCACTGCCGGCAGATGCATTTCGCACTAAACGAATGCCTATATTAAAACTCCCCATGTCTTCTTCTAATGTGGCTCGATATGCACTTCGCATATTTTTTGCGAAATCATTCCATCCACCACCGCGATAAACTTTAAGGTTGCCATCCACTGGCCCTGTCGGATTAGTTACCGCTGCTGTATCATAACTGCCATAATAATCCCAAACCCATTCACTGACATTACCATGCATATTATAAAGACCCCATGCATTTGGTGCGAAACTGTCCACTGCTACCGTAGTCTCTCTGTATTCTCCCGGTTGTGTAGACAAATTATCCTGTTCAAAATAATTTTCTTCGATGTCATATGGATAATGTCCATAATAATTGGACTCCTCTGGACTAATAGAAGTTTCTGTATTAAAAGGAGTCACTGTACCTGCACGGCAGGCATACTCCCACTCTGCCTCCGTAGGCAGTCTGTACCCGTCAGCTCCGCGGTTCCATGAGATATTAACGCTTCCCGAAGCTATGTCCCCATCTATCAGGTAAACAGGTGTTAGTCCTTCCTGTTCACTTCTGGTATTGCAGTAAACTACTGCCTCCAGCCATGAGATATTTTCCAACGGAAGATTGTCACCTGAAAATGTGCTTGGATTATTGCCCATAACAGCTTCATATTCTTCCTGTGTCAGTTCATAAGCACTCATGTAAAAGTCACTTACCGTAACCGTGTGCTGCGTTTCATCCGGTGTTCTCCAGCTTTCCGACTCCGGGCTTCCCATATCATAGGTTCCGCCTGTTATGTATACGAATTCATCTGATGCTGATACTGCTTCAGATGCAGTATCATTTGCTGTACCTTCTGTATCGGTATCTTCTGTATCTGGTTCCTCTGTCTGTGCTGTTTCCTGTGTGGTCTGACTATCCGCCATTGTATTTTCACCTGCATCTGTCCCACCCCAGGAACCAGTCTCCTGTCTCTGTGGTGTCATTACAATGCTGCATAAGATCACAACCGCTGCTGCGATGATGCATATAGCTGCGTATAAGCTCTCTGCTTTTTTTGTTTTTCCTGATGCTGATATCTTTGCAATTCCTTTTGACAGATAGTGTCCTACAAAAATCCAAGCAGACATCATTGCCAGATTTTGCAAAATTATCAGAGCGCCTGGAGTTTCATAATCCAGGATTGCGAACTCATTCTGAAAGAACATATTACGGAATATTTCTGACTGTCCGAACAGTACTGCTCCATAAACGACAATTACTGCTGCTGCGATTCTAAGTACCCATATCAGGATTTTATTTTCTGTCTGCTCTGTTGTCCTTTTGACACCCAGTTTTCCTATCATCATATTCCAATGCATTCCAAGATGAACACTCATCAATACAAATGCCCAATAGGAACCTGCCAGATGCAGCTTTCTTGCAGTTGCCATACCGCCGTCAATGGGCAGAAAATCAAATACAAAACGTGACATCACGATTCCGCTGTATCCAGTCAAAATAATTGCCGCCAGTACCAATAGATTTACTATCGTTCTAAGTACTCTGTGTACAGAATACTTACCTTTAAATAATGCTTTATACCAACCGGCATTTAAAAGGTTATGTATCACGAATAATACAAGCATTCCTGCTCCTATCCATTCATGGTATTTATCTCCGGTTACCTGAAATGCCATCAGAAAGAGAAGTGCTATCGACATAATGACGTCAAGTACTATCTTAATCTGTCTTTTTTGCATCATAATCCATTTACCCATTCCATTACTTCTTCAGCAGATTCACTTCCACTAAAGCGCTGACCTTCTAACCAGTTACCTGTTCCTGCCAATGATGCTAACCCGCTTGCTGAAGAACCCACACCGCTGCTTGCTGAGGTACAGAATGGAATGACTGTTTTATCTGTAAAATCATAACTTTCCACAAAGGTATCTAAGATTCTTGGCGCTTCACCCCACCAAATTGGATAACCGATATAGACTGTATCATACTGCTCCATATACTCAACACTGCCTGAAATTGCAGGGCGGGCAGAAGGATCATTCATTTCCTGTGTACTTCTGCTGTTATCATCACCATAATCTAAATCTGCCTCTGTATAAGGCTCTTCTGCGATAATCTCATAAATATCTGCACTAAGTCCGTTTGCAATACTTTCTGCAATCGCTCTTGTGTTTCCGGTATTAGAGAAATATACAACCAGCGTATTACTCCCCGCTTCTGTTGTTTCAGTGGTTGCTTCAGTAGTTTCTTCTATGGCTGATTCCTGAACCACTGCCTGCTCTGTACTGCTTTCAGGTTCCTCACTTTCTACAGCTGCTTCTGTTGTTTCATTTTGTTCATTCGTAACATTATCACTTTCCGCTGTGCTGCTGTTCGTTTCCTGCCCACTGCCGCAAGCCGAAAGTAAAATACTTAAAGCTGCAATAAATAGTAATGTAATTATTTTTTTCATCTGAAATTTCATTTTTTATTTTTCCTCTTTTCTTTCATATTAGTATCTATTGTTATAAGCATGATGTATTGATTTCATCAGCTTAGATAACCTGAAATTTTTTCCATTCTCCTGATTTCTGTCTCAACAGGAAGATAACTGCTCGAATCATCCAGTCTGCGACCATCGCAATTGCGATTCCAATAACACCCAGATTACAAACGATTCCAAGCACATAAGATAATAACAATCTTACAAAAATTGTTGCCGCAACCGATACGACCATTGTATATTTCACATCACCCGCCGCTCTTAATCCATTACTGAGGGCGCCGGAAAATGGAAAGGCGATTCCATTAAATATATTATGTATAACTACCAACCAGATAACTAACTTCTCTGTTTCTGATCCCAATGCATAAAATCTCAAAAACAGAGGGGTGAGACATAAAATCAACAAGTTCCATACACAGGACATTCGAAGTGTCATTTTCATCAATTTCTTAAAGTAATAATCTGCTGCTTCTATATTTCTGTTTCCCATACACTGACCTATCACTGTAATAAATATCGGGCCCATAGATACTCCTGCCAGGGCTGCCATAGACCAGATGCTCTGTGCCACTCCATTAGCTGCTATTTCATATGTACCAAACAAAGCTACAATACTGCTGAGTGCCACTTTGACCAGCTGAAACACACCATTTTCTATCCCATTTGGAATGGCTACCCCTAAGATTTTTTTCAGTAAAGTTCCATCCCAACAAATGAGCCATTTAGCATCGTAGGAAACTTCATTTTTCTTTTGAAAACACAATATTGTAATTACAACTGCCGAAAAAACACGGGCAATCAAAGATGGGTATGCTACACCGGCTACTCCGGCATGCAGAACAAATACTCCTACAATATTTCCAATTACATTGATCACATTGGACCATATAGAGATATACATGGTTGCTTTTGTCCGTCCCATACTGCGATAGATGGCTGCTCCGGAATTGTAAACAGCAAGTGCCGGATAAGAGAATGCCGATATGGTGAGATACGTAAGGCACGCCTGCATTACAGAGTCTTCTACTTTTCCAAACAGCAGACTCATCAGACTTTTGTTTCCCAGAAGCACCAGTCCTGCAATCACAATGGAAAAGATAGTAGAAAACAAAAGCAGCTGACTTGCAGATTTACCTCCCTGTTCTCTGTCTTTTCTTCCAATATATTGACTGATAATAATAGCTCCGCCAGATGATAATGCGGTGAACAGATAGATGAAAATAGTATTGAATTGATTCACCAGAGATACCCCGGATACTGCGGCTTCTCCTACATGACTGACCACAATGGTATCTGCCATACCAACACACATAACCAGCAGCTGTTCCAGAAACAGGGGAATAATCATTGCTCTTAAGTTTTTATCTGAAAACAGTTCTACCGGCTCTTTTCCTACTCTCGCCGCCATCATTTCGCTACCTGGAATGTAATTTCCTTGTTGCCGGAGAAAGTGTCAAATACCGCTAAATCAGAGGTCACCTTTCCAATCGGTATCACTTCCATAGTCAGATTTGGTCTATCTGTCTGCGCATAAAATATAGCCATGGTATTATTGGTACTGCAATATGTGATGTCTCCATTTTCGAAATTCAATTGTCCGCCTTCCGCATTTGTTGGTGTAAAATCAATGCCGCCATAATACTCACGACCACCATATCCAACCATAGAAACCGTTATCGGAAGTTTTTCTTTGAATTCTTCTGCCAACGGACTGTTGTATAGCACACCTTCCATTATTTCGTCATCTGCAACTATCTGTATCTGCAAATCTTCAGTTTCAGCATTGACCTCATCTGCATTGGCTTCACCTGCATTGGTTTCTTCTGCATCAGCTGTATCTGCACTGCCAATATGAATTCTGCTCAGCCATTCCTGTACCATGTCTGCTGCTTCCGGCACATCCTGAGCTTCAATTGCAATCCCTTCTTGAACAGAATCCACATGACTTGCTTCCTGAATGGAAGTATAACTGCTTCCTGCTCCATATCCATCATGGGTACAAAAAGGAACCACGGTTTTACCGGATAAATCATACTGATTTAAAAAGGAAAGAACTGCCTGTGGAACATCAGTAGCCCATATAGGGTAACCAATGAAAACCGTATCATATTCTGACATATCCAGGTTGCTTTCCTTCAGTTCCGGAAGAAAGCCCTCGGCCATTTCATTATGATTCACATCTCTTAATTCTTCAAAATCTGCGGTATAAGGTGTCACGGTTTCGATTAGATGTAAGTCTCCGCCCGTCGTTTCCTGAATCATCCTGGCCACATACTCTGTAGTCCCAAAATTTTCACTGTCTGCAACTATACTGGCAGAAGTTGTGGCATCCACATCTTCCGGATAATCTGTATTTCCATAACGTGAAAAATAAGCAATTAAAATATTGTTATCTTTCTCAGTCACTGGTGTAGGTTCATTCTGTTCTATTACATTTTCTGTTTCTGCAGCCTTACCTTCTTCGGAAACAGGTTGAATTGTTTCCTGGTTCTGACCACATGCTGATGCAAATACACCAATCAGCAGCAACAATGCTAAAAATTTTGTTTTTTTCATGATGGGCCTCCTTGTATTAAAAAATGAGTGTAAATAAAATATTCCTTATCTACACTCATATTATATTTTTTCCATTTTCATATCAAATACTTAGTTTTTATGTCTAATCCATGCCTTGAAAGCATTGAATGAATTTGGTTACCGCAACACTGGAAGGCTCATTCCTCTTCCATGCCAGAACACTTGTAGCCGTTAATTCTGGTGTAAGAGGGCGGTAAGTAAGCTCATGCTGATTCAAAAAAGGAAGATAACTTTCTATACAGACAAAATATCCCAATCCCTGGTCTACCATCATAGCACCATTCGAATTTAGATTGCTTGTAAATTGAACATTCAGTTTCGTATAGAATTCACCAAACCAACTGGCCAGTTCACTTTGCACATTGATTCTTCTTGGCAAAATCAAAGGTACCTTAGCTAAATCTTCTGCCGTGATTTTTTCTTTCTCAGCAAGTTTATTATCTGATTTCATAATCACAACCCAGCGTTCTTTGACTGGAAGCCTTTTATATTCAAATTTCTCCACTGAAATTGGTTCCAACAAGAGACCTACATCTATCAATCCTTTTTCTATCTGATCTTTCACAATATCAGCTGGTGCAGTAACAATATCATAGGTAACTCTTGGATATTGTTTCCTGAATTTTTCAATTACATCTGTTATGTATCTAACAGAAGCAAGTTCACCACAACCTATGGTAATTTTTCCTTCAACCTGCTCCTCCTGCTCTACCAACTCCTGTTGTGTTTTGTCAACAAGCCGTAATATTTCTTCTGCTCTTCTTTTGAGCAAATGACCTTCGTTCGTCAATGCTATTTTTCTCGAACCTCGCTCAAACAGTTTTACACCTGTTTCTTCTTCCAGACCGGCCATCTGTCGACTTAGAGTAGGTTGTGTAATATGCAAAGCGTCCGCTGCCCTGGTAATACTTTCCTCGCGGACTACTGCAAGAAAGTATTGTAAAACACGAATTTCCATGACATACCTCTTTTCATACACTGCCATTTTTCTACTGGTTTATAGTTCATAAGGGAAGCTGTCTTTAAGCCTCCCTCATTGAATTTGCCGTATTTACTATTTATTCTATTTAAAAGACAAACATTTACCGATGATTTTACCACTAGCAACATAAGAATAAGATGGGAACTCGAAAAGCACTGGTGCAATTTTTTCATAATCAGGTTTTCCATTTTCATCTAATTTGTCTTCTTCTACATAGGTAGCATCAATTTTTAAAACAAAGTTATCAAAAGTCTCTGTCTCATAATTATCCACTACTTCGCATTCCAAAACCAACGGTGCTTCCTCAATAATCGGTGCGCCATTCTCGCCTTCGTACCATGCAAAAACTTCTGATTTATCTGCTTTGGCACCGCTGTTGCTTCCTACATAGTCAGCCTTTGGAAGCATCTTTTCGTCAATCAATGCTACAGATACTTTCCCTGTATCTTTAATCCCCTGATTAGTAAAGTGAGGTTTTGCCAGACTGATTAAGATTCTGTCATGTCCGATAATACCTACATGAGCAACTAACAGCCAGTTTACCTTTCCTTCTACTTTTGCTCCCACGATGGTAGCCGGGGTTGGATATAGTGCTAATAAAGATCCTACATTTTTCTTCATGATTATTCTCCTTACTATTAGTTTTCTATTTTCATTTTTGGTAACTACATGTAACTTATTTTTAATATACCGCAGACAATGTCACTTGTCAAGCGTTTTATTTTGTGATATACTCCTTAGATATAAACGATTAATATTTATATTTTATATAGAAAGCAGGTATATTATGGCAGATTTTATAAGAGCCAGAAGTGACGAACAGAAAGAACAACGCATGCAGATGATCAAGGATGTTGTCGATATGCTATTTTCAGAGAAACCATATCATGAGATTACACTCACAACGATTGCAGAAAAGCTGGATTGTACCAGAGCAAACTTGTATAAGTATGTTTCCACGAAAGAAGAGATTTTTTTAGAATTAAGTTCCGATAAACGAGATGATTATTATGATGCATTATTAGCTGCCTTTCCAGAAGGATGTGGTTACTCCATGGAAGTTTTCGCGGAAGTCTGGGCCGGTATCTTAAATGCACACCAGGATCATCTTCACTATTGTGATATTCTCTCAACTATAATAGAAACCAATGTAAGCGTGGACCGGCTGGCTGCATTTAAAAAACGCTACTATGCCAGAGCCTATGAAATAGCTGCTATGCTGGCTTCTCATTTGCAGATGAGTCAGGATACCGCCTATCAAATGCTGCTCAATATCCACTATCATGCTGTAGGAATAAATAGTATCGGGCGTTGGAATCCTCTGGTTGTAGAAGCCCTTGCCAAAGAAAATATTATTGCCCCTAAAATCAACTTCCGGGAGAATATGAAAGAATTTATTCTTATGAATTTAAAAACTTTCAGTAAAAAGTAATAGTTATATAATTAGTTAGTCATAAAGCAAAGATGGAACTTTCCTGCTGTGTAGCGAGAAAGTTCCATCTTTTTTTGTTGTGCATGCCTGCTTCTAATTACAAATTTCTAAATCGGCTGAGAAATGCCTTCGTCTTTTCATGCTTCGGCTTTTCAAATATCTCCTGGCTGCTACCCTCTTCCTCAATTACTCCATCTGCCATAAATATCACATGGCTGGATATATCTTTTGCAAACGCCATCTCATGAGTTACAATCAGCATCGTCATTCCTTCTTCTGCCAAAGTTCCCATGACATTCAATACTTCCCCTACCATCTGTGGGTCCAGTGCGGAGGTCGGCTCATCAAACAGCAATACTTCCGGTTCCATGGCAAGCGCTCTGGCTATGGCAACACGCTGCTTTTGACCACCGGACAGCTGCTTTGGTTTTGCGTGAATGTAAGCTTCCATTCCTACTTTTTTCAGAAATTTTATGGCCAGTTCTTCTGCCTCTTTTTTATCTTTTTTTGCCACTTTTACAGGGCCTACCATACAATTATCAAGCACGGTCAGATTGGCAAACAGATTAAAGTTCTGGAATACCATACCAACTTTTTCCCTATAGGTAGCCACCTTCATCTTCGGGTTTGTGATATCTGTACCATGATAGAGAATGCTGCCCCCCGTAGGAATTTCAAGCAGGTTGATACAGCGAAGCATGGTGGATTTACCGGAACCTGACGCACCGATAATGGATATGACATCACCCTTTTTTACTGTGAAATCTATATCTTTCAATACTTCATGATTTCCAAAGCTTTTGACCAGATGAGAGATTTCCAATATGTTTTTTATTTCTTCCATTATTTTCTCTCCCTCTCCTTTTTAAGCTGTGGACCGATATCCATCATATCCACCAGTTCATAGTTATCATCACCATCTAATTTCTTCTCCCACAGACTCAGCAGCTTTGAAGCAACTAATGTCATGGTCAGATAAATGCACATTACAATCGTCGCAGACTCAAAGTAGGTATACAGTGCTCCTGCAACACTTTTATGTACAAAGAATAAATCCACAATACTTATGATAGACAATACAGACGTATCTTTGATGTTAATAATAAAGTTATTGCCTATCTGCGGAATGATATTACGAAATGCCTGTGGAATGATGACATTAATCATTGCCTGAAAATGTGTCATACCGATTGCTTTCGCACCTTCCATCTGGCCGGAGTCCACCGAGAAGATACCCCCACGGACAGACTCTGCCATATATGCACCCGTATTAATAGATACTACTAAAAATGCTGCTTTCCACATACCCAGCTGAATTCCAAATAACTGTGACAGACCGAAGTAAATAAATACAGCCTGTACAATCATAGGCGTTCCACGGAATATTTCCACATAGGCACGCAGTATGATTTTGAAGAATTTTAATATAAAACGTTTCCCTAAACTATCTCTCGTCTTATCTGACGGGATTGTCTGCACAATACCCACTGCAAACCCGATGATACAACCAATCACAGTAGAAACTATCGCAATCAGCAAGGTGGTACCAGCTCCCTTTAAATAGGACATACCATAATTCTGCAGAATATAAATAATCCTCTGCAGGAAGTTCATATCGGATATCATTACATTTCTCCTCTCTGTTACTCAGACAATGGCTGTACAGAAATTGCTTCCTCCATCATCTTATCAAAATCATCTGTAGTAAGTGTAGCTAATACGGAATTGATACCGTCTAATAATTCTGTATTTCCCTTCTGAACAGAGACACCAATGTTGATTTCTTCCTCTGATACTTCGAAATCATCCTCTGTACCGCTAAAATCAAGAAGTTTTAAATCAGGATAAGCAACTTCTGCTGCCATAGCAGTAGGCATATCTGTGACAATCAGATCTGTTCTTCCACTCTCAAGAGCAACTAACATAGCCGGTGCAGATTCCTGAGCAGGCTGAATCTCTGCATCCTGAATCTGAGGAAGGCACACATCATACCATACAGTTCCAAGCTGAGAAGTACAGGTTGCTCCAGCCAAATCTGCTACACCTGCAGCATCAGCATAAGCACCGTCTGTTTTTACCAGACCCACGATAGAAGCATAGTAATATGGGTCAGAGAAATCTACCATCTGCAGTCTCTCAGAAGTAATGGACTGACCAGCGATAACACAGTCAACGGTTCCAGACTGTACAGCCGGTACCAGGGAATCCCAGTCCAATTTCACGATTTCCAGATCATAGCCTAACTGCTCTGCGATTAACTTCGCCATCATGACATCGTATCCATAAGCATAATCAGAGCTGTCATTAATAGGAACGGCTCCATTCGAATCATCTGCCTGGGTCCAGTTATATGGTGCATATCCACATTCCATTGCGACCTTCAATGTCTTCGTCTCTCCAGAATCAGCACTGTCTGCTGTCTCTTCGGTACTGCTTTCTGAAGCTGCTGCATCACTTTCAGCAGAATCCGTTGATGAGGAAGCACTGCTTCCACATGCTGTCAGAGCAAGTGTCATAGTTGACGCTAATAAAATACTTAACATTTTCTTTTTCATAATCTTTTTCTCCTTTTTCTTTTGTTGTAAACAGAATCTCCATGTAGACGCAAAAGAAGAGGAAATCCCTGGTGGAATTTCCTCTTCGAAATTATGTTGTATTAATATTCTATTTACATTTTTTCTTAATCCGCATTATAGCACGATAATAATGATAATGCAAACATAGTTTATCTTTCCGATTGCGTAAATTTACCTTCGGAAATAATAGTGTAGAGTTCACCCACGATGCACTGATAAAATATCAGGCAATGACTTGTGGAATTAATATACATCTTTTGTGTACTCATATCAAGCCCATATTT
>JAQVHQ010000054.1 GCA_028696165.1 Lachnospiraceae bacterium
TGCAAAAAATGTCACCAAATGAATACTATAACTATTTAACAACAGGAATAAATCCTTTATTGGCAAAACGCAAAATTGGGTAATCAAATTTTACGCAAAATGTCCTTGACAGGGGGTACACTTTAGTTCTAGTACCCAGTTTTCCATAATCGAATTCTCTCAAACAGTTGCACCTTCTTTCTCTCAATTCTTTATTCCTTTTTCCCAATTATATATTGTTTTTGGGAGAAACACAATCCATAATTGGAATTAACACCATCTTCTTCATCTAATTTATTTTTTGTCATATTCAAAATTTAACGATTATAAAATTATAACGATACCTCATAGATATCGTTAATCGGGTATGCAATATATAAAAAAATGTATCTGCCATTTCTGACAGATGCCGTTGTAAGGCTATTTAATTCAATTACTTATCCGCTTTTTCATCTGAGATTGTTCTTAAAACTTTGCACGGATTTCCAACTGCAACAACATTATCCGGAATATCCCTTGTTACAACACTCCCTGCACCAATCACAACATTGCTTCCAATTGTTACCCCTGGTAAGACCTGTACACCTGCGCCAATCCATACATCACTGCCTACTGTGATGGGATATGCATACTCCAGTCCTTGATTTCTGCTTTCAGCATCAATAGGATGCCCTGCCGTGTGAAAGCCACAATCCGGTGCAATAAATACATTATCACCGAATTTCACCTTGGCACCATCCAGAATCATCAGATTATGATTTGCATAAAAGTTTTTGCCCAGTTCAATGTTATATCCATAATCACACCAGAATGGTGCCTGAATATAAAAATCACCGTTCGTCTTGCCAAGCAGACTTTTCAACAGCGGAATCTTGCTATCTAATTCAGATGGCTTTGTATTGTTATATTCAAAACATATATCTTTGCATCTTTCTCGTTCTTTTATTAAATCTTTATCATAGTTTGCATCGTACAAGATGCCTGCTGCACATTTTTCTTTTTCTGTCATCGTAATAACTCTCCTTCTACTGTAAGTTGATATATTCCTGTGAGCGCATCATACATGAATCACTGAATCTGCATACAATGCCGCCTTACCACTAATATACACCCGGTTACCATCCATTTTCCCATACAAAATCCCACCTCTTTTAGATGCCTGATACGCTATTAATTCAGTCTTTTTAAGTCGGTCTGCCCAAAACGGAAAGATATGACAATGGCCGGAACCACATACCGGGTCTTCCGCAACATTACACTTCGGGGCAAAGGAACGGGATACGCAGTCAAATTCTTCTCCTCTTGCAGTCACCTGCAGTAAGAGTCCATCCAGCGTCATTAATTTAGCCTGATCCGGATTCAACCGCTTTACTGTTTTCTCAGAATCCATCACGCATAACAAATCCCTTCCGATATATGCTTCTAATGGCTTGGCACCAATCGCCTCGCTCATCTCTTCTGTCACTTCTACTGGTTTCAGTCCATAGGCTGGGAAATCCATTTCAAACAGGTCTTCCTTCCTGGTAACCGTCAATGTTCCACTAAGAGTCTCGAATTTCACCTCTGTCACTTCCGGTTCAATAAATCTGGTAATCACATACGCTGTAGCAAGCGTTGCGTGACCACAAAGATCGATTTCCCCTCCCGGCGTGAACCAGCGAAGCTTGTATATATCATTTTCTTTCACTGCAAATGCCGTTTCTGAAAGATTATTTTCTCTTGTAATATTCATAATCAGCTCATCCGGCAGCCACTCTTCCATCACGCATACTGCCGCCGGATTCCCGCTAAACACCTTGTCTGTAAATGCATCTACAACATATTGTTTGATATCCATAATTAGTCATTCACTCCTTCACTTAAAATTTGTTTTGGCGTACCTTTTAGAATTTCTGATAAAACTACTGCTGCAAAAATCAATAAAGCTCCTGCATATTTCTGTATTTCCAGTATTTCATGTAAGAATATGTAAGACAGGATTGCCGAAAAAACTGGTTCTAACGAAAATATCAAGCCAATCTTTTCTGGCGATACATATTTCTGAGCAATCGGCTGTACCACAAATCCATAGGCACTGCAGATTAATCCCAGACAAAGAATAGCGTCCCACTGCAACGCTGTATCCGGTAACGCAGGTGTTTCAAAAAGGAACATACACACCATACCATACAGAGAAGCCACACCTAATTGGATAATACTGATCAGTAACATATCTTCTTCCTTTGCAATGTGATCCAAAACAATAATATAAATCGCATAGAAAAACGCTCCCATTAAGCAAAGCCATGCTCCTGTATCTGCTGCAATCTGTCCTTTTGTGGTCAACAAAAACAAGCCAACGAAACCCTTGCCATTAAAATTTCTGCTTTCCTGATACTCATTTCCTGTATTCCTCTCTTGTAATTACTTGCTATTTAATATACAATAAATTCTGAAATAAGTACAATAAATATTTGTGATGTTATTATGTAGAAAGGTTATTTGAGAATGAATCGATATATTGCACTGCAAAAAGTTGTTGAATTAGGAAGTTTCACCAAAGCGGCTGAACTGCTTGGCTATACACAGCCTGCCATGAGCCAGATGATTTCCTCCCTGGAAAATGAACTGTCCATAAAATTGCTTTCCCGTTCCAGATATGGTGTACATCTTACCATTGAGGGGGAGCGTCTCTTTCCATCCATTCAGAAATCCGTATCGCAATATGAATCCATGAAAGAAATCGTCAAGGAAATCAAAGGGTTGGAGACTGGTATCGTCCGTATTGGAACAATCTCAAGCATTTCATGTCACTGGCTCCCACAGCTCATTAAAGAATTTTGGGAAAGCTATCCAAATGTGCAATTTGAAATGCACCAGGGCGATTACACCTCGATTCCCGAATGGATACGTACCGGACAGGCAGACTTTGGATTTGTGAATCCAGATGCCTTGGCTCCCCATATAAAATGTGAATTTCTAAAACAGGGGGAACTTCGTGCTGTATTACCTAAAGATCATCCTCTTTCCAATAAGACTTCTCTTACATTAAAAGATATCGAAAAAGAGCCATTCCTCTTGTTAGAAGAAGGCTCTCTTAGTGAACCGCTGGAAGCATTTAGAGCTGCCGGATTAGCACCCAACATTCGATTAAGGGTTCACGATGACTACTCCATTTTATCAATGATTGAGAGTGGATTGGGTATCAGCATTTTGCCTGAATTGGTATTAAGGAAAACGAACTATAACGTTACAATTCTTCCGCTTGTTCCTGTCATCAAGAGAAAAATTGGTTTAGTTATGAAAGAGACAGATACGCTTCCAATCGCAAGTAAATACTTCATTGACTTTCTTATAAAGCATATTAATGTACTTCCGTAAATTTCAATTCATTCTTTGTATGTGTCATAGGCTTACCCTTCTATTTTATTTCAGCATGCTATATACACATTCCAATAAAGTAAGGGCAAGGACAATATTGATAACACGATAATATCTTTGATAAGCTTTCTGTATCAACATTCCCATACCAATCCAGGTTGATGTTGCAATCGTACCAATGGTAGCAATTATCAGTTCAAACAAAATCAGAACCCAAAATGATGTGGAATATTCCGTGATGTATCCAGTCAATGCAGTGATACCAAATAGATAGATTTTCACGTTTACAAACTGCAGCATTAAGCCCTTTAAGAAGGATGCTGATTTATCCGTATCACCTGCAGATGGTTTGCTGATTGCAATATGTATAGCAAGCCATAAAATATAAGCTGCACCTATGTATTTCATCACACTTAAAACATTCGGCAAAAATGTGCTGACCCCAAATACGAAAATAGCGCATATAATCTGAACCACATAATAGCCTGTGAATATTCCAAAGAATAAGGGCTTTCCTTTTTTCCATCCATAGTTTGTTACTGTATTCAATGCCAGAATATTTCCTGGTCCTGGCGTAAACGCATTAATAATAGAATAAATAAAAAAATTACCTATCACATAACCCGGCATGATAACACCTCACTTTCGCTGGTTATTATACCGCGAAATTTTATGTAATAGGTAATACTATTCATTTATGCTAAAGCATAGGTTAAACCTATGTCTCAATCATTTTCTATCACTTTTGTATTGCAACAATGCGTCTATATATATTTTTCCCAACTCCGAAAGTTCTCTGTCCTTATTTAATATGTAACCAATTCTCATAACTTCATCCTCATCTAACGGAACAGAAATAATAGAATCCCCATGCAGATATTTTGGGAAAATACCGCTAGAAATCGTATAGCCATCCAAACCAATCATAAAATTCACAATTGCTGCGCGATCACTAATCTTGATACTTTTTTCTGCCGTTTCATTACTAAACAACTCTTCTGAAAAATTTGCCGACTCATAATTCCCCTGCACAAAACAGAGTCTTGGGTACGGTGTTAAATCAGACAACTTAATTCTTTTTTTATTTGCCAGCGGGTGTTCTCTCCGCAAGAATACATGAGGTGCCGCAGTAAAGAGTTCATGAAACTCCAGGTTGTTTTCCTCAAAGATCTTTTTCAATATACTCTCATTATTTTTGCATAGATATAATATTCCCAAATCGCAGAAACGGTTTCGCACGTCTTCAATGATTTGATGCGTCTGCGTCTCATTCAATATAAATTCATATCTCTCCTGACCAAACTGCTGTACCAATTCCACAAAAGCATTAGCACCAAATGTATAATGCTGTGACGATACACAAAACCTCTGTTTTTGTGGCTGATTGTCAATGTATTTCGATTCAAGAAGTTCCATCTGTTGTACCACCTGTCTTGCATACCCCAGGAACTCCATTCCTTCCGTTGTTAATGCCACCCCAGCACGGCATCGATTGAAGATTGTTATCTTTGCTTCCTTCTCAACTTCTTTTATCGCACCAGAAAGGCTGGGTTGTGAAATATACAGCTCTCTTGCGGCATCTGTAATTGACCCTCTTTCTGCTACTGTAATCATGTATTTTAATTGTTGTAATGTCATATATCTGCCTCTCCCTATATTTTCATTTTATAGTAAAAGAGATTTATATCTCCAAAATTTCGATTCTTCCCTGATTCATCTTCCACATAGTCATCCTACTTCATGATATTTTCCGCTGACAAAATCTTTGATATACGACAAATCTTCCTTTTGAACTGTTTCAGAATTTTTAATCAGTCCTAATAAACCGTTAAAGACAAAAAGTGCAATGGTTCTATATTTTCTATCATCTATCTTTTCCATCATCTCGACACCAATATCTTTCATGATTTCTCCCTTTATTCTATCTGAAAAATATTTACTTTCCCCATTTAGCAGAATAATATCATCTGCACCACAATCTAAAAGTACTTCATACAAATCATCAATGAATCTATCTGTATCATTGAATAATCTCTTGAAATCGCGTATATTTTCCACAATATAATCTACTGTTTCATTTTCTAATGTTTCAATCAGATTAAAAATAGTATCATAATGTGAATAAAATGTAGTCTTATTAATCTCTGCAAGTTCAGATAGTTCTTTTACTGTAATTTTATTTACTGGTTTTTCCTGCAGCAACTGATGAAATGCTTTACGTATTGCTTTTTCCGTTTTCATTATTCTTAAATCATTTTTATTCATTTCGCACCTCTTAACCAACCTTTTTGTTTCAAGAAGTTGTTTATCCTACTATTCCTGTTATTATCGCTGATTGAATCGTCTTTTCTTTCTTTCTATAATAGACCTATAAAGATTTTTATACAACTATTTTTGTTTATTAGCACAAGTTACGGGGGTTCAAACATCCATGTACTCAAAGAACGAAAAAACGATTACCGAAAGTAATCATAAACGTATTGCGGCCTTATTTGATGCTGTTATTGCGATTGCAATGACGATGATGGCTCTTGAAATTTCTTCTTCAGGATTATCGGCTCTTACCAATAGCTTTTTTTGTCAGCTTTCTGCATATCTGCTTAGTTTCATCACTCTTGCTACCATATGGGGAAGTCATTGCTATTTGTATTCTTCCTTCCAAACGCTTGGTGGACTTTTGTTTATGATTTTGAATTTTTTTCTGATGTTTTTTGTTACGCTCCTGCCAATTTTCACAAAGGAGTTAACCAAATATCCTGACAGTCATTTTCATCTCCTTGCATATATTGCCATATTTCTAATATTGAATATTGTTATGATGATCTGCTTTGTCTGTGCTAAAAGTAAAGAAACGGAAGAACGATTAAAAATGATTCACTCCATTAAACTTATTATCTCAACAAAACAGCAAAACAACGAGTTTCTATCCGAAGAAAAAATAGCCATCTTAAATCGGTTGATGAATGCTGAAAAATATATCGATAACCCTAATGTCAGCAATTCCTTATGGCAGGAATTATTACTCTCACTCCCAGCACCACTTCAACAACAATTTGAAGCTCAACAAATAGACAGGAAAGAGTCATATATAAAATCAATTTGCTTTCTTTTTATTATGGTTTTAGGTGAAATTATTTCCGCTATTTTACTTTCAAAAAATACTCTTTGGTGCTGTTTATCAATTTTCATAACGTTCTGCATTATTTTAATCTGTAACTATACAATAAACTATTACTTTAATCATAAGAAAGGATAATTCCAAATGGGTACTAAATTTCAAAAATATAATATTTCAGATTTTCAAAAGATTTCTATTAATTGTCACATATTTAATATCAGTATCATCTCCTCTTCTAATCATGATATTGAACTTTCCTGGAAGGATACAGTAATGAGGACTTTGGAAATTGAAAAAACAGAGGGGATTTTGTCTATAACGGATCGTGCATCTGTGGGAATTTACGGAACCCTTGCTCTGATTAATTTAAAAAAAGATGCAACCCTACTTGTTAAGATTCCAAGCAGTTTTTCTGGTAATCTCATATTACAGACAAAAAATGATAAGTTATACGTTGCTGATATAAATATAACTGGAAACATTGGTGTATCTTCTGATTCCGGAGAAATTCTATTAGAAAATATCTGTGCAAATACCTTAGATGTTCGAGGAAATATCGGAAAAATAAACTGTTACAGTGTATCTGTAGAACACCAACTTAATATTTCGGCTCGAACCAGTTCCATAAATTGCATTATTAATGGTATTCCCGATGACTATTCTGTCTACTGTGAATCGCAAAATCATCGCAGTTCCTATCCACAGAATCTTACGACTGGTCCTCATAAAGTATCTGTTATAAACAAAACTGGAATTGTACGAATTCAATTTCAAAATAATTCAACAATAAAAAAGCAACACTCTTATTATAATCGCCATGATTCATTTAAAGACTGGTAAAATTTTAGTATTAGAAATGAGAGCAGGCAGATAATATATATCTGCCTGCTCTCATCCTATTTGGAGGAACGCATTTTATTTTTCATTTACCTAAAATAGAAGTATTACAAGCAGGTCCAACCACCATCAACTGTGATTACTGCTCCATTTACATACTTTGATTCGTCACTCGCAAGATACAGTGCAGCATTGGCAATATCTTCTGCTGCTCCAGGAGCTGGTGCAAGTCCCAGTAGTTTTTTCACATTTCCGAAACCATTCATATTTGGCATGCCCATGGATTTTGAAATCTCTGTCGAAATTCCTCCTGGAGCTATTGAATTGCAACGAATATTTTTATCCATATATTGGAATGTTATATTACGGGATACTGCTGCGACCGCTGCTTTCGAGGCTCCGTACGCCGCCCCTGCAGTGTTATGGTCTACGCCTACTGATGTCACGTTTATAATATTGCCCGCTGATTCTTGTTTTAAAAATGTCTGAACCGCTTTTCTCATTGCGTAGATTGGTCCATATCCATTTACTGTCATCAGACGATGCAGCATTTCATCCGTCATTTCTCCTACCGGACTCATATCATCCATGATACCCGCGTTATTTACCAGAATATCCAGATGACCAAATGTTGTCACTGCAAAATCAATCATTTCATTATTCTTTTCTGCTGAGCTTACATCTGCTACATATATGGCTATTTCACCGGCTGCATCTTTCAGTTCCTCTGCCAGTTCTTTTAATCTTTCCTCTCGTCTGGCAACTGCAACAACTTTTGCACCTTCCTGTACAAAAAGTGTTGTAATGGCTTTTCCCATTCCAGAGGATGCTCCTGTAACAACTGCCACTTTATTCTCAAGTCTCATTTTATTCTTCCTTTCTTTGAGGGATTTCATTATATTTACAAGAAGTTCTTTTCAGTGATGACCGCTTCATAGCCATGAATCATAATATGATCTCCAACTTTTAAAGCATCTTTATTGGCCATGATATAGCCAATATTGGTATCTTTCACATAACCGTAGACTAATTTATAAACTCGTCCAACTTCCTCTCCATTTACATACACAGCCTCACCAGGACCGCCATAATGCCGACTTTGGATATATATGTCAGCTTCCTCAACCGTAAAACCAACCATTTCTCTTGACGGACCCTCTTCTTTAATTTTATTAAGAGCCTCACATCCAATAAACTTCTTCTCCCAGTCAATTCCTTTATCCAACCCTACTTCGAGAGGATTTGTATGACGCAAATCACGCATATAATAAAATCCGGCTTCAGTTGGAAGCGTCCATGCCATAACCTGAAATTCGGTTACTTCTTCAGCTCCCAATTTTTCTCCTGCGGCTTTTAAAATTTTCTCCATTTCATCCGCTTTCTCTGCGGAAACATAGATCTCATAGCCACATTTTTCACCGGTAAATCCTGCTCGATTAATCATTACCGGCATTTCGTCTATGCTATTATTCGCAAAAGAGAAAAATTTCAAATCATCTACTGGTGTATCTACAATACTATTTACCATATTCAGTGCTTTCGGTCCCTGCACTGCATACATGTGATATTGCGAGGTAATATTGGAATATTCTACTGCCCTGTTTTCTTTATGTGCCTCCATCCATCGTATCAAATCGGTGGCAAATAATGTAGATACCCAGTAATGGTTTTCTTCCAGACGAAATACTACAACATCATCAATAATCTCTGCCTTTTCATTGAGCATGGTTGTATATCTTTCTTTACCAATTTTGATGGAACATATTGGTTTTGTAAACAGTAGATCTAAACATTCTGTTGCATCAGCTCCCTGTACTTCAACTAGCTGGTGTGTCCAGAGATACCAGCCTACGTTTTCACGAACAGCCATATGTTCTTTTCGTTTCATTTCATCATATCTATAAATGTTTTTATACATGTTCTGACTCCTTTCAGCGAACAACATTATTAACAGAATTTGTCAATCTTCTTAGCAATGCGGATTCGCAATTTATCTGCCGGGGTATCCTCTTTTATCTCCCATAAAAACCACTGAGCATTTACTAAGGTCTTCGTCATGCCATACCAATAAGCAACAAATGCATCAGCCATCTTCTCATTATAAACTGTAAGATTATTACGATCCACAACATATTGTACTTCATCTTTGTTAAATGCTTCGATGGTATATTCCAACCCCATTGCCTGGAAGTACATCTCAAGATATCCACCCATGACACGGCCATCATTGATTGTATTCGGTACGCCCATCCAGTCACGTACCGCCTGAATTGCAACCCGCTCGCCAAAAGCTGCCTTGCCTGCAGCTTCACAGACACAGTGGAACACGTGGTCAACTGTTTTTTCATCTACTTTTTGCATTCTTAAAAGATAAGAAAGTGTCGGGAAAATATAACCAGCTGCAGCAGAAGAACGTCTCATCAAGTTTGCAACACTATTAGAATCGTCTTCCATATTTGTTCCATTCGCAAACGTATATCCCGTCTCGCCACGAAATACCATGGACTCTTCTACCATGTCTTCCGGTTTCGTATCCTTGATCTGATCAGCCGTAGCTATAGGACCAAAGCATTCCCACTGAGCATGTGGTGGCATAGGATATTTATCTCGGCTTTCAGCGACGATACGGCAATGGCAATCTCCACAGCCTCTTGCTTCAACCATATGATATTCCAGTTGCGTACCCGGACGCAGATTTTCGGACCATGATTTTGAACCGCCTTCCAATGACTGGGTTGTAGCTCTGCAAAGCTCAGATCCTACAATGTCCCAATCACAAATATCCAGTTCCTTCTCCGCACGATAAGTACCAAAATCTTGAACTCGACCGCACATCATCAAAGCATCATCACCAGAATCTCCTACCAATGCACCCACAAAACTACCGCGACAAAATGGATGAATATTATGTTGATCCATCTGATATTTTCCGAATTTTTGCATAGTATAGTACAGCTTCTGATATACTGCTGTACACATATCCTGTGCTCTTTCTGCATATTCAGGTTCCAAAATACGCAGAGCCTGCATACAGGCTGCACTGAACGTTGAATTATAGCGCGACAGCCAATGCATGGATTCCTGATATCCAACCAGCTTATTCCATGGAGATTGAATTGCAGCAAAACAATCTAAAGACTTTGCACCTGAATCTTTTGGTACTCTTGAATCTATTTTACTACTCATGACAGATTCCTCCTTCTTGAAAATTGTTTATAAGTTTTTTTATGTATATATTGTAACCTGTATTGAGGAATCACGAATAGACTCAAAGGAATGAATTTTTCAAATTGAAGATGCTATAATTTGTATCCTGTAACAATATGCTTAAAAATTTTTAATACGCAAAAATAAAGAATCAGGGTATCAATTATGACACCCTGTGTGTGCGTTAAGTCTACATTTTATTGGTTTAATATCACTTTTCCCGATATTACTTTGATATAATTCACATATTTGCTATAATAAAAGGGGTCAGATTTGATACCGTATAAGACCGATTGGGAGGAGTTCTTATGAGATTAAATTTAAAAATATTAAAAAAGTATCTGCCTGAGAATTTTCATTGCAAACTATTTGGCGAACAGGCAAACACCTTAAATTGTCCTCGTCCAATTCTGTGCGAAGCAGATTCCACTCTGAAAGCTGAGGCATCTTATCTTCTATCAGTCAGTGTACTTCCCTATTTAACGCCCATACCAAACTGCTTTTTAATCTGCATTGGTAATCCGATTCCTTCCCAATGGAAAGAGATGGAAACTCCCATATTACAAATACCTGTTTCTATGGATTTTTCCATGGTTTTTAATACTATCTGTCAAATCTATGATCATTTTGATTCCTGGGAAAACAGCCTTCGCAACGAACTTGAAAAACCATTTAAATTTGATATAGAAAATATACTCCGACTTGGAGTCAAGCAATTTGAAAATAGAATTGTAGTAACTGATCAATCTCTAAAAGTTATTTTTTCAGCTGAATGTGAAGAGGATTCTCATGGCCATCCTGTTATTTCCTTAAATAACGAAGCTTGCAACATCGGTCCTGAAATGACTGCTTCTGTGCGACAAGTTTGTAATTTGGAGCGTCAAATCAAGGTACCATACATGTCATCCCTCAAAAACGGTGATATGGAATCTTACTGCCTGAATTTGTATCCTTTAGGATATTTTACAGGCTGTATTTCCATCACTGATGTCAACCATCGGTTCGATGAAAGTGATTTTTCTCTTGCAGATTATTATTTTAATATATTTCAAATTTCATTTGAAAAATATCTCCATGGTTTCAATGAAACAGACAGCAATACCAATAATGTCCTGTACAAGATGCTTCGTCATCAACAACTAACCTATGCAGAAACTGCATCCCTTCGTCTAAACCCTGATGAAACATGGATCTGCTTTAAGTTAAAAGAAAAACTAAATACATCCTGTATGCCAAAAGAATACATGCATGCCACACTTTGTACTTTTATCCCTCAGGTAACTTATTCCGCAATCTACCATCAAAAAATTGTTGGTCTGCTGAAACTTACCCCCGATGACAATTTCCATGATATTACGATTCAATTTCACGAATTGCTGGAACGCATGAATTATACTGCAGGATTTAGCAACCATTTTACTACAGTTGATCAGTTTGATACTTCCTTAATCCAGGCAGATTACTGCTTGAATATCGGCGAACAAAAACTAAATATGTTTGATCAGAATGTTTTGCCATTTCTCCTGGATGAATGTAGTTCAAGAATGCCCCTTGATTCACTGACAAACGATTCTCTGCGCAGACTTATTGATTATGACACACGCAAAAATACATATTATTTGAAAACCCTGGAAGTTTATCTAAAAAATGAATTGTCCATTACTCCTACTGCAGCAGAATTATTTATTCATAGAAGCAGTCTGTTAAAAAGACTAGATAAACTAAAGCAACTGCTGCAAGACGATTTAAGCGATCCGAACAAACGGTTATATTATCGATTATGGTTTGCCATCAGAAATAAAAGAAATGTGTAATCTGTGTTTACAACGGAGTTATTGCTCCACATATATGAAATTCAGCCATAAAAAGCGGACCTATCAATACTTCAGAATAGAATATAATAGTGCCGTCGAGGCATATGCAAGCCGTATCTCTACCTCTGCCTCGTTTCACTCTAGCTTACGGGGCAGAGAAAATAAACAGGCTTGTGTATGCCCCGACGAACTGTATTTAGCTTGCTTTTCTTAGCCGAATGGGGCAAATTTTTAATTTGATTGCCTATGTGCCTCGGCAACTTTCCGATTGACTCATCAGTTCATCTCCCACACAGCTTACACCAATTTGTCTCTGAGGCTATTCTACCATCAAAGCCTCTATTTTTCGATACAAAAACAGCCAACTACTTTAAGTTGACTGCAATACAAATGGGAAGATGTTTATTTTTACTTTCTCTTTTCATATATCAATTTATTCACACCACAGCCATCTATATTCAGTGCATCCTTTTGGAAAGCAATTTCTTTCATTCCCACCTTCTGCATAATCAAAGACGAACCCACATTATTTTCCGCGCACCATGCCCGAATAGTTGTAATCTCTTCTATATCCAAAAGATAATGAACTATTTCCCGCAATGCCTCAAAACCATATCCATTATTCCAATGATTTCGCTCAATGCTGAATCCCACTTCAATACTGTTTTCATCTGAATTGTAATCATAAGCACCAATGGTGCCAATCAGTTTCCCATCTAATTCTATTGCCCATCCATAAAAGTGAGTATCCTCATAGTTTATAATAAAATTCTTAACTGTGTCATAAGCATCTTCCAAAGTCTCATACGGATTCCAACCTGTATATTTTGTCATTTGCTTATCACAGCCAAGTTTATTATAAAGCACTTCTGCATCTGAAATAATGTGCCTTCTTAGTATTAGCCTGTTTGTAGTTAATTTAACTGTTCCGCTCATTTTATTCTCCTTAAATTCTAATTCCCATTCTATTTTATAACGTATCTTTCTAATATCATCTTTGCATTTTGTTCTTTTTATTTCTTTTCTTATGTACCAGTATAAACCATATGATACACAGAATGGTTTGAATAAAGGTGGATGCCGGAGTTGCCAGCCCAATTGTAAACAAAGAAGCTTTCGGAAGATGACTGAACAGAATGGATAATGGAACTCTAATTCCAAACGCACCTAGTATTCCCTGTATCATTACAAATTTTGTTGTTCCAATACCATTAAAATACCCTACAAAGCAAAAATAGAAGCAAGTCAGCAAACAGTCTATGGCATAGGCTTTCAAATAATCTGCGCTTGCCAGAATAACAGCATCTTCATTTGCAAAAATAAATGATAACATATCCCCCTGAAAGAAAGCCAAATAGAACATAACTACTGCGCATATCAAAGACAGACCCATAGCATAAAATAGTGATTGATCCGCTCGTTTATAATTTCCCGCACCATAATTCTGTGCTACAAATGCCGCCATAGCCTGCATAAATGCAGATGGAATTAGCATTAAGAAAACAACTACTTTTTCTGCAACACCTACTCCTGCCGATGCATCCAGTCCAAGCCTGTTCACAATTGCCAGAATGATTAAAAAAGATATTCCAACCAGAAAATCCTGAAGTGCAATGGGCAATCCCAGTCCAACAATTTTCTTTACATTCTGTTTTTCGAATTTAATCTGCGATTTATCAAAGGAAAACGGCAGTGTTTTCTTTCTGATTATCAAAAAGGAAATCAAGACGCTAATAAGCTGTGCGAACACTGTTGCAATTGCTGCACCTGCCGCACCAAGGGAAAAACCGGCTACCAATATAAAATCACCAACGATATTACAAACACATGCAATCAGAACTGTAATCAATGGCGTCCTGGAATCCCCCATTCCACGAAATATGCTGCCAATCAGATTATATGCAATAATTACGACAGACCCTGCTCCACATATTTGGATGTAGGAAACAGTTTGAGAAAATGCTTCTTTCGGGGCATTCATGATGCCGGCCAGTCCCGAAGAAGCCACTGGTATCAAAGCAGTAAGTGATATTCCAATCGTTAAGAACAAAAGAATGCTGTTTCCAATAATATCACCACCTTTTTTTGCATTCCCTTCACCTATCGTTTGTCCCAAAAATATGGTGGTTCCCATGGAAAAGCTTACAATAAGATTGGTCAATGTCATCATTATTTGAGACCCTGTTCCAACTGCGGATACATCAACTGAAGAGCCGAATTTACCTACAATCAGCAAATCAGCCGCACCGTACATGGCTTGTAGGAACAATGCACCCAACACAGGAATCATAAATTTCAATAGCGCTTTTAAAATGTTTCCTTCTGTAAAATTATTTTTCATTTTTTCCTCCTATAAAAAACGGGCTGGACAAGAGAAAGCAATAAATGCTCTCCATCTTATCCAGCCCGTTATGTACATAACAAACCCTCCGATGAACCAATAACTATTTCATATTCAGTTTTATCATGAACCTTATTTATGATAATCAAATTGGGGTTCTTTTTCATTCAACTAAGATATAGTAACTCATACTGTCTCAAAAATCAATAGTATCTTTTCTTTTTTAACGCAAAATCGGTCAACTAATATCAAAATTGACTGCTATGCAAACTGGAATTATTGTTACCCTCAATCATTTAAGTCCACGCGGGGCATATGCAAGTGAATAACCAGTTTCTGCCTCATTATCATAGATTATTGCAGAAAAATAGTGCCGTCGAGGCATATGCAAGCCGTATCTCTACCTCTGCCTCGTTTCACTCTAGCCTACGGGGCAGAGAAGATAAACAGGCTTGTGTATGCCCCGACGAACTGTATTTAGCTTGCTTTTCTTAGCCGAATGGGGCAAATTTTTAATTTGATTGACTATGTGCCTCGGCAACTTTCCGATTGACTCATCAGTTCATCTCCCACACAGCTTCCGATTTGCCTCTGAGGCTCTTCTACCATCAAAGCCTCTATTTTCAACACAAAAACGGCCAACTATTTAAATTCAATCTCTGGATTCCATGAATATCAGCAATCCTTTCTGGAAAGAAAAAGTTGCCTGTGCTTCTGATAATTCATTGCTGATGCCAAGACCTTTTACCTTATATTTATTCAAAGTAAAATCTGTAAGCGGATATTTAAAACCATTCAGAGTCAATCCGCTGACCACATCTGAAAAAGGTATCAGCGATACATAATCCCCCCAGATTTCCAGCCTGGTATACTGACAGTCTTCCAGTATCTCCTGTCGAGTTAAACAACTTTTCTCCGATATCTCTTGTTTACACAAATAATAAGTGCCAGGCACTAGCAAACGGATTCGATTATGTTCATCCACCAACTGCACAGAAATTCCTTTCGACAAGGGTTCCACCAGTAAATGGAGATTTCCCAACACATGATCTAATCTACTCCCGGTTGCACCCAATATACATACTTGATGTTCTCTTCTTGGTAAATCTTTCTGATTTTTGATATCCTCTGTCTGCAAAAGTTCCATCGCTTTGTCTACTGCCAATTCTGTATCTGTCTCATCTTTTTCCGATTTAAATCGTTCCAATGGAATATCTGTTTTGCTGTAATACAAAAAAGCCTCTTCACTTACACTGTCAAAATCTCCCAGAATATAATCTGCAGGAAGTTTATGTCTAAATAAAAATTCCAGTCCTCGATCTGCTCCAATAACATAATCCGGAGAAAAACTTCTATAAAAATCCATAGCAAAATCATCCTCGATTTTGCCACCGCTTATTATCATTATCCTCACAATATAATTTACCTCAATTTGCTATACGTATACATCTTTAACAAGTATCTGATTTAACAGCAATTACAAGCAGCTTTCTTTCATTTTTACAAATAGTTTTTCCGTATTCTGTGTGATATCATCCTTAAAGACTGCAGAACCAGCAACCAACACATTGGCTCCTGCTTTTACGATTGTCGGAATAGTTTTTTCTGAAACTCCTCCGTCTACTTCTATCAGAATTTCCTTATCCAGTTTATCTATTCTCTGGCGCAATGTCTGAAGCTTCTCTGTACAATAAGGGATATAAGATTGTCCGCCATACCCTGGATTCACAGTCATAATCAAAACCATGTCCAGCATAGGAAGAACATATTCTAAAACAGAAATCGGAGTAGCAGGATTTAGCGCTACTCCTGCTTTACATCCCTGTTCATGAATCGCGTGGATAATTCTGTCCAGGTGAACGCAGCTTTCTGCATGCACTGTAATCATATCTGCACCGTTAGCTGCAGCAAGTTCAATAAATTTTTCCGGATGTTCTACCATCAAATGTACATCCAGAAATAAATCACAACATTTTCTTACCGATGACAAAACTGGAAATCCAAAAGATATATTTGGTACATATTGTCCGTCCATCACATCAAAATGAAGCCATTTTGCTCCACCTGCTTCTGCCTGGGCGATGTCCTGACCTAAATGACTAAAATCTGCTGAAAGTATAGAAGGTGCTAACTCTAACATGACTAATATCTCCTTTTTTCTTTTTCCTTTAATTCCTCATAAAACATCACATAATTTTCATAACGCATAGGATGTATCTTTTGCTCATCCAGTGCCTGTTTTACCGCACATCCTGGTTCATGAACATGGGCACATCCCTGAAATCTGCACTCACCCTGATAGGGTGCAAATTCAGGAAAATAATTCTGCAGTTCTTCTTTTTCTACATTTTCCACATCCATAGAACTAAATCCCGGAGTGTCCATAATATATGAATCTTCTCCCACTGGAATAATCTGAGAATGACGTGTGGTATGCCGTCCTCGTCCTAACTTCTGACTGATTTCTCCAGTTTCCATATATACTTCTGACTGCATAAGATTGGTCAGTGACGACTTTCCCACTCCAGAAGGACCTGCAACAGCCGTAGTCTTCCCCTTCAACAGCCCGCGCATCTCATCGATACCTTCTAGTTTGGCTGCACTGGTCAAAAGCACCTGATATCCACCAGACTGATAGATGTCATACAAATGCTGCAATTCCTCTTCGGTTGCCAGATCTCGCTTGTTAAATATAATAACAGAGGGAATATCATGCACCTCCATAGACAACAAAAAACGATCCAACAACGAAAAATTCGGTTTTGGATCACTGGCTGCAAAAATAACAAACGCCTGGTCGATATTTGCTACCGCCGGACGTATTAATTCATTGCTTCTAGGATATATTTTAATTAAATTTCCTTCTTTTTCTTCTTCCGATAAAAGATCAATTTCCACATTATCACCCACCAGTGGTTTTTTCTTTTCTTTTCGGAAAATTCCTTTTGCCCTGCATTCATAAATTCCGGATTCTACTACATGTACGTAGTAGAATCCGGCAATTCCTTTTATTATCTTTCCCTGCATATACTAATTTGCCTCTGAGAATTTAACTGGTCCATAGTTTGCACGAGCTACATAAGAATTATTAACCAGTTCATACATATTAACAGTTCCTGTCGCTACACCTTCTGCTCCTGATGTTTTTAAAACATATGGAAATGAAAGTGTCTCACCGTCAACGATTGTAGTGGTAACTTCTTCTCCGTTAACTGTCTGTACCAATTCTAATTTTACAGGTCCTCCTGCATAATTGCCAGGCGCCTCTAATTTAGAATTACAAACCCAGTTTGTAGCTGTTGCTGTCGTTGAACTTCCTGTTGAACTGCTTCCCCCGGAAGTACTTCCTGAACCCGCATCATCTGTAATAGTCGGGGTTCCATTAATAGTTAATGTAATAACACTTCCGGAAGCCACTTCTGAATCAGGTTCCAGACTCTGGCTGATAACATCGCCCTCATTTACACGGTCACTGGTTCCCGATGTAGCTTTTACTACAAACCCTCTTCCATTTAGGAATTCTTTTGCTTCTGTCTCTTCCATACCGCGTACATCCGGTACCGTAATCATCTCATCAGTATTGGTAGTTGGTGTCTCTTCTTCCGGTTCTGGTCCGGTACTTACAACAAGCGCTATGGTTGCACCAGCTTCTACCTCTGTACCCTCTGCAGGATCTACAGAAATAACATTGCCTGCAGTTACATCTTCACTGCTTGCAGTTGTCACACTGGATACTAATCCCAATGCTGTAATAGCTGCTTCAGCATCAGCCTGTGGCATATTCGTAACAGCTGGAACAGTTAACGCTGCTGCCGGTCCACTGCTTATGGTTATTTCAATAGTTGTATTAGGATCGACTTTTGTTCCTGCTTCTTCACTCTGACGAATAATCTGTCCTTTTGGATACTCACTGGATGCTTCTTCACCGATATAACTAATACCAAGTCCTTTTTCATTTGCTGCTGCAGTAGCCTGATCCTGAGTCATACCAAGAAGATTTGGGACTTCAACCTGGTTATCTACGGTTTCTTCCTGCTGTGCATTATTCCTGCTTCCTGACCCAAAATGGAAAATACCTGCTGCCTGTCCAATAAAGAAGATAATTACACATATGATAATTGCTCCAATGACAAATCCGCCAATGGTGAGTGCTTTTTCCAACTTGCTGCTGATTCCACCCTCATCATCGTCATCATAATCATCATCTTCATAATCATCATCCTCATCCTCGTCTTCATACTGAGTCTTTGGAGTCTCTTTTCTCTGATTACGAAGATATGCATCCTCATCAATAGTCTGATAGTTCTTCTGTGCTCTGCCCTCTGCTGCTCCCTGTTGAATAGCTTCTAAATCTTCTTTCGTCAGCATGACTGTCTGCGCATGATTGTTAAGTGGAAGAAGTTTAACAAAATCTCCCTCCGGTTCAATTAAAGAACGCTTCAAGTCTGCGATAACTTCCGTCATATTATTATAACGACGGTCAACGCTCTTCTGTGTACATTTATAGATAATCTGCTCTAAACTGTGTGGCAGATTAGGTGCGTAAGTTGATGGTGGTTCCATCTCATCCTGAAGATGTTTGATAGCAATAGCCACTGTCGTATCTCCGTCAAACGGAATCCTTCCAGTCACCATCTCATACATGGTAATACCAAGAGAGTAAATATCACTCTTTGCATCACTGTAACCGCCTCGAACCTGCTCTGGAGAACTGTAATGTACAGATCCCATCACATTGGAACTGATGGTATTCGAAGATGCTGCTCTGGCAATACCAAAGTCTGTCACCTTCACCTTTCCATCTGTTGAAATGATAATATTCTGAGGCTTTACATCTCGATGTACGATATTATGTGCATGAGCCGCTTCTAATCCCATAGAGACCTGAATGGCTATGCTTGTTGCCTCTCTGACACTCATACGTCCCTTTTTATTAATATATTCCTTCAAGGTTATTCCTTCCACCAGCTCCATAACGATGAAATGAACACCATGATCTTCTCCTACATCATATACATTAACGATATTCGGATGAGCCAGGCCTGCTGCTGCCTGTGCCTCGGTTCTGAATTTTCTGATAAAATTCGCATCTTCTCTAAATTCCTGTTTCAATACTTTAACTGCCACGAATCGGTTCAGCTTATGATCCTTCGCTTTATAGACGTCTGCCATACCGCCACTACCGATTCGGCCGACAATCTCATATCTTTCTCCAATTATTGTTCCCGCTTTTAACATTCTTCCACCTCGTCTGTAAATGGTTGTATTACTATAACCGCAATATTATCTTTTCCGCCATTTTCATTGGCCTGACCAATCAGTGTCTGTGCTTTTTCTTCTAAAGTTCTGTCTCCAAGGAGTTCTGCTTCAATCTGCTCATCGGCAACCATATTGGTCAATCCATCTGAACACATCAAAATCAGAGAGTTATTATTCAATCGATAATCAAAGAAATCAATATCAATAGAATTCCCCGCTCCCAATGCCCTGGTTATAATGTTCTTGTCCGGGTGAACTCTCGCTTCTTCTTCGCTGAGTTCTCCCATTCGGACCATCTCTTCCACAAGAGAATGGTCTTTTGTTATCTGGCACAGATTCTGATCCAGTACATATAATCTACTGTCACCTACATTAGCAATGTATGCGTAATGGCCAACAATGGTAACTGCGACCATAGTTGTTCCCATTCCGATTAGCTCTATCTCCTCTGCTGCCTTCTCAATCAAACGACGATTCGCTTCTTCAATAGCTGTACGAATCAATTTAATCGGATTAAACTCTGTATCCTGGCGAATAGTATCTACCAGAACAGAGACAGCATAAGAAGACGCAAAATCGCCTGCGTTATGTCCGCCCATTCCGTCCGCAACCACGAACAGATTCGGCAGATTCCCCACAGGCTCCTCTGACGCGAATACATAATCCTGATTAATTTTTCTTCTCTGTCCCACATCTGTTACAGAATATGATTTCATCCTTAAGTCTCTCTTTCTGTTTCTAAAATCAAATGATACCCCAAACCAAATATTCTGCCAAGGTGCAGATTACTCTTTATCCAGGTATTTCTTTCTTAATTGTCCACAGGCCCCATCAATATCGCGGCCCATTTCTCTTCTAATAGTAACATTAATTCGATATTTTTCAAGTTTATTTTTAAATTTCTCTATAACTTTTTTATCTGACTGCACAAAATCCCGCTCTTTTATAGGGTTTACCGGTATCAGATTCACATGACAATTTAGACCTGCCAGAAGATTTTTAAGTTCTTCTGCGTCCTCCTGGGTATCATTTACTCCGCCCACAAGGCTGTATTCAAAGGTAAGACGCCTTCCTGTTTTTTCGAAATAATATTTGCAGCTTCCCAATAATTCCTGCAGCGAATATTTAAAAGCAATAGGCATCAGACTCTTTCGCTTCTCATCATTGGAAGCATGAAGTGAAATCGCCAGTGTAATCTGAAGATTTTCATCTGCCAGCATCTTAATCTTAGGAACGATACCGCAGGTTGACACCGTAATATTTCTCTGACTTATCATAAGTCCTGATTCATCCGATAACATATGTATAAACTTTAACAGATTATCATAATTATCCATAGGTTCTCCGGTTCCCATAACAACCACATTAGACACTCGTTCCCGGGAATATTTCTGTATCTGATAAATCTGATCAAGCATCTCTGACGGTCTTAAATTTCTCGTCCAACCATCCAAAGTCGATGCACAGAATCTGCATCCCATGCGGCATCCCACCTGAGAAGAAATACATACAGAATTGCCATGCCTATATTTCATCAAAACACTCTCAATTACATTGCCGTCTTCTAAGCGAAAAAGATACTTTTGAGTTCCATCCAGTTTTGAAGTCTGCACTTCTATCATCTCAAGGAACGTCAGCGGATAATCTTTTTCTAAAGTTTCTCTTAAAGATTTTGAGAGATTTGTCATCTCATCATAGCTTGCTGCAAGTTTCTTATGCATCCATTCATACACCTGTCTGGCCCGAAAGGGTTTCTCACCTATTTTCTTAAAGAAACTCTCTAATTCTGACAGAGACATGGATTTTATATCCGTTTCTGTTTCAATTTTATTTTCTTCGATTGCTCTTGTTGTCATATTATTTCCTTCTCAGTCTTGCCAGGAAGAATCCATCTGTACCATGGATACCCGGCAAAAGCTGCAAATATCCTCTTGCGGTTGTTTCGCTTCTCAAATCTTCACATAAATATGGGTCAAGGCTTTCCAGTTCAAAAGAATAGTTATCTGTAAACCACTCTATATTATCCTGATTTTCTTCTCTTCCGATAGTGCAGGTACTATAGATTAAGACTCCACCCGGTTTCACATAAGAAGCAGCATTGTGCAGGATTTTGCGCTGTAAAATCACAAGTTCATCCTGTTTATCCTGTGTGATTTTATACTTAATATCAGTCTTCTTGCCTATGACTCCAAGTCCGGAACATGGTACATCAGCCAGCACAATATCAGCCTTTTCTACAGACATTTCATCAAAAATCGTTGCATCTTTTACCGATGGACGTATATTGATAATGTCGGCTCTTTTAATGTTCTCCTGAATCATAGATACTTTATATTCGGTGAGATCACGGGCGTCCACAGTTCCAAATCCCTGCATCTTATCTGCCACATGAAGACTCTTACCTCCCGGTGCAGCACATAAATCAATGATATAATCACCTTTTTTTGGATTCGCAATCTCCGCCACCAGCATAGAACTCACATCCTGTGGCTGTATATTTCCCTGAATAAAAGCTTCCAAGGCAGGGAGATAATTATAGTTCGAGATATAGAAAGCATAATCTAAATAAGGCGAAGGTTTTATGCTTACTCCCTGAGCCTTTAATGTTCCCAGAACAAATTCCTGATTTGTGCGGTATTGCTTAACTCTTACACAGGTAGGTTTATCTTCCAGAAGATCACGTATAATCTTCTCTGTTGTCTCAGTTCCAAATTGTGCATTCCATTTTTCAATAATCCACATAGGCATAGAATACAGAACTGACAGATAAAGATTGGGATTGTCTTCTCTGTTCGGAATACTGATAGCATCTAATTTTCTGTCAATGGTTCTTAAAACTCCGTTTACAAAGCCTTTCAAACTGTAAAACCCTCTTTTTTGAGCAAGCTTTACAGCCTCATTGCAGACTGCAGAATTAGGAATGCTGTTCATATCTTTAATCTGATATACACCGCTTCGCAGAATGTTTTGAATTACCGGTTTCATCTTACTTACTTTTACGGAAGAGAACTGATCTATGATATAATCTATCTGAATCATGTTTTCTATAGTACCTTCTGTCACTCTGGTTATAAATGCACGGTCCTGCTTAGGCAGAAACTGATATTTATCCAAAGCTCTCCGGATAGCGATATGGCTGTATTCACCATCACGATTCACCTCCAGAAGTATATCCAGTACGATTTCTCTTGGGTTTACGGTACTAGTCATCACGATTACGTCCTCCTGCTAATATAATTAATCTCAATAATTGCAATACTGAAGAAGCTAAAGCCGCCACATAAGTCATGGCTGCAGCTCTTAATACTTTGCGGGAGCCTGAGATTTCATTATCTCCCATAATTCCAGTACTTGATAACATGCGAAGTGCTCTTGCAGATGCATTAAACTCCACCGGCAGAGTCACCAACTGAAACAATACAGCTGCCGAAAATAGTATAATACCTGCTTTAAGCAACATCGGTATCGAAAAGACCAGACCTGCAATAAAAATCGGCCAGGATAAAGAGGAACCAATATTGGCAATAGGTACTATGGCACTCCTTATATTTAGTGGTGCGTAATTGGTGTTGTGCTGAATTGCATGTCCACATTCGTGAGCCGCCACTCCGATAGCAGCCAGAGATGTCTGACCATAACTTGCCTGGGACAGATTGACCGTCTTATTTCTCGGATCATAGTGATCGGTCAAATTGCCTGCTATAGGCTGAATAACCACATCTGTAATCCCGGCAGCAGACAAAATTCTCTGTGCAGCCATGGCACCGGTAAGTCCTGAATGACTTCGAATCTGACTGTATTTCGCAAATGTTGATTTCATGCCGCCTGACGCCAGCATGGACAAAAGTGCTCCACCTATCAGAAGCAGTACTGTCCAGTCTAAACCATAACCCACTCCCCCATAGCCTCCGTAGCCATAATACATAAACATTCCTCCTGTTACTTATGTCTTATCTGTTATATGTGTGTTCCTATGCTCCCAGGAACGTACCTTCTTCCAGTGAATAACCCCTCAAAAATGCATCTGCATGCATTCTTTTCTTGCCTTCCAGCTGCACTTCCTGAAGGGAAAGTGCCTTCTTACCTGCCTGCACTAAAATTTCCTTTTTTGTTACCTTAAGAATTTCTCCCGGTTTTCCGGAATTTTCTTCTATGACGTCTGCTTCCCAGATTTTTAATGTTTTTCCATTGATATGAGTATACGCACTTGGCCATGGATTTAATCCACGTATCAGACGTTCGATTACTTCGGCTGACTGATTCCAGTCTATCTGTCCCATCTTTTTATCAATCATTTTTGCGTATTCGGTAGTACTCTCCTGGGGCTGTTTTTCATAAACTGCGCTGCCTGCTTCTATATCTTTTAATACGTCCACCAGCAGTTTTGCCCCGGCCTGGCTCAACTTATCAAATAAAGTTCCGCCTGTTTCCTTATCATCCAGGGAAACTACTACTTTTTTAATCATATCACCGGTATCTAATCCGGCATCCATCCGCATAATCGTAACTCCTGATTCTTTTTCTCCATCAATGACAGCCCACTGAATAGGCGCTGCCCCTCTGTATTTTGGCAAAAGCGATGCATGGACATTTAAGCATCCATATTTAGGAATATCCAGCACTGCCTGTGGAATAATCTGTCCAAAGGCTACTACTACGATTACTTCCGGATTCAGCTTTCTTAATTCCTCTACAAATTCCAAATCTCTGACTTTTTTTGGCTGAAGCACAGGCAGCTCATGGGTGAGAGCCACCTCTTTTACTGGCGTAAACTGTATGCTTTTACCTCGGCCCTTCGGTTTATCCGGCTGTGTAATAACAGCGGCAACTTCATGTCCATCCGCGATAATCGCCTCTAACGTCCCCACCGCAAAATCCGGTGTTCCCATAAAAACTACTCTCATATCTATTCTTCCTCATCTTCATCATATTCAGCTGCTGTATCGCGAAGTTCTCCCTGAACATGCTCCACATACAGCACACCTTCCAAATGCTCACATTCATGACAGATAGCTCTTGCCAGAAGCTCCGTGCCTTCCAGTTCAAACTTCTCCATGTCTTCATTATAAGCTTCCACTTTTACGTGATTTGGTCTGGTTACAACTCCAACCTTCCCCGGAACACTTAAACATCCTTCATCACCTGTCTGTTCTCCATCGGTCTCAGTTATAACCGGATTAATCAATACAATAGGACCTTCGCCCACATCAATTACAACGATGCGCTTTAGAATTCCTACCTGCGGTGCTGCAAGACCTACCCCAAAAGCTTCGTACATCGTATCCAGCATGTCCGTAATTAATTCACTAATTTTAGGTGTTACTTCTTCAACTGTTCTGCATTTTTTGGTTAGAACCCGGTCTCCCATGGTTCGAATATTTCTGATTGCCATTCTTATTCTCCTATCTACTACAATGTATTTATGGTTAATATCCCTTACAACCAGTAAGGAATTATCCATCTTGTTACTTAAGCTGTTAGAATGTAGGTAGCAATGGTATATCGGCTTCCTTTCTTGGACTTCGCGTCCG
>JAQVHQ010000106.1 GCA_028696165.1 Lachnospiraceae bacterium
ATTCAGTTTTTGCTCTTACTTTCTATACAGCCATATATCCTTACAATCCTTTATTTTAACTTTGTTTATAAGAATATTATCTTTTCTAACATCCTATACATTTTCCACTAAAGATATCGTGATTTACTTCTGCCTGATAATAGTGGCTGATGGTTGCCGGGGCATTATACAGCACAGTCATTAAATACTGCCGTATGTTACGCACCTTGGTCGTATTATTTTTTAGGCATTCAAACACATATTGGATGTGCGTATACTGAATTTTCATAAATCTTCCCTTCACTACATTTGCTGGTACAGGTTCTCCGTTGATGTAGATCACTTTTTTCTGTGATGCCATCACCTCTGTCATAAGTTCTACTATTTCATCCACTTCTTCCTGTCGATAGGTCTGTAGCAAAATCTGATAATCCACATTCTCACAAATAATTTCTTTGTATGCACTCCACATCTTATCCACATCCTGCTCAGGATGGATAGATAGATTAGTATCACTAAAATCAGTATAGTTAATATCAGTATAATTAGAGTCAACTTTTTTTACCTGCTGAAGTTCAGTTTCTTTACTTATAGAAGTTAATTTTTTTGAATCCTTGAAGTCATTTTTTTTAACTTCATGAGGTAAAGATTCTTTACTTCCAGAAGTTAAATTTTTTGACTTCTGTGATTTTACAAGGGTTTCCGGCTCTTTTTTCTCCGTTTCCTGAGATGATTCTGCCTCATCCTTTTCCTCTTTTACGTCACGAAGCATGAAATTTCTTACAAAAATCACATTCGCTTTTCCAAATCCAAGACGTTTTTTCTCAATTAAGCCAATCCCTTTTTCTGTATCCAGTTCAGCAATTATTTTTACTGCGGTAGGCTTGCTGCAGTTCATCAGTTCCGTGACTTCCTCAACCGTAAAAATAATATATACCCGGTCCAGTTCATCCAGCCAACGGTTCTTTATGGACAATGACATGCGGTCTAACATGAGTCCATACAATACTTTTGCTTCACAGGAGAGACATTTAAAAAATTCATCGGTGAACAAGACTTTAGGGATTCTGTAAAAGCTGTAGGTATCTGCCTCCATCCCATAATAGTAATTAAATTCTGCGGTTCTTTTCATCGGCACGTCCCTCCTTTCTTTTGCTAGGTTTGTTGTTGCTTCCACTGTTCTAATAATTGGATTATCACTTCCTCAATCCGTTCATTGTCAAAGTCCGGTGGAAAATATTGATTGATACATTTTTGTTTTAACGTTATATTTCTTTTTGGTGCTTTGGGTAATCTATCGCCTGACAGCATCTGACGGATTTTTTCTTCTGTCACTTCACCCTGTTTGTCCAGATCTCGTATTGTCTCTGACATCGTACCATTTGGAAATTTTCCAAGGTCTATAATCACTTCAGAAATCATAATCTGCTTGTCCACATTCAGATACGAGAGTGCTACTCCTGCCTGCATTGTGAGATGATTCTGGTCCACATATTCCAATAATTCAGGAATCAAATAGGTTAACCGTATATAACGCTGCACCTGCCTTCCAGAGTCATTGAAATCCTTTCCTGCTTCCTGTGAAGATGCATTGCCTTTGACACCTTGATGGCGCATAGCTTCCAGTTTCATCCTGTAAGCAAATGCTTTTTCACTAGGCAGAATATGCTCTCTTTGGAGATTGCTATCCGCCATGATGATAACTGCTTCGTCATCTGTCAGCTCACGCACAAAAACAGGTATTTCGTTAAGTCCGGCAAGCTCTGCGGCACGTTTCCTACGATGGCCTGAAACCAATTCATATTCGCCATTTGGCCACTTTCTTACAATTACAGGTGTAACGATTCCCATTTCTCTGATGCTCTCTACCAGCTCCTCCATTTCCTCATTATCGAGGACTTTGAATGGATGATTTTTAAAAGGATGCAGTTTATCAAGAGTAATCATCTTAATACTTTTTTCTCTCGAATCAGCTCCAAACAAATCATTGAAGCTGTTTATTTTTATTTTGGATGCACTACTTGATTTCATCCGCCATCACCTCCTGTGTCAGCTTCTGATATGCCTGTGCCACTTTTCCTTTTGGATCATGTGAAAAGATACTGATACCCTCGGCACTTGTTTCCGCTGCTCTCACTGAAAATGGAATATAATCCTGAAAAATTCGAATATGCTCGCCATAAGCCTCCTGTATCAGTTCCAGAATGTCTTTTGCATAATTAGTCCTACAATCCACCATAGTCAGAAGGATTCCTTCTATCTCCAACTTCGGATTCAATTGTCGGCGCACCTGTCCTATTGTCTTGATCAGCTGCTCCATCCCTTTGATTGGCAGATATGCTGCCTGTACTGGAATCAGCACTTTATCTGCACATGTCAGTGCATTGATGGTCAGCATTCCCAATGAAGGAGTACAGTCAATCAGAATCCAGTCATAATACTGTTTCACTTCCTCTATGTACCGCCTGAGAATCGTTTCTCTGCTCATAATATTCACAATAGAAATCTCCATACCGGACAATTCAATATTTGATGGGAGCAAATCCACTCCCTCTGCATGTTGCAGAATACCTTTAGGATAATTCACTTTTTCTTCCTGAATAATATCAGTCAGAATCGTTGAGAGTGTAATTTCCAATCTATCCGGTTCCTCATAGCCTAAACTGGCTGTCATACTGCCCTGTGCATCACAATCAATCAGTAATACTTTCTGTCCCTTCGATGCCAGTCCAATCCCAAGATTTACGCACGTCGTCGTTTTTCCAACTCCGCCTTTCTGGTTACAGCAGGCTACCACCCTACATTTTCTTTTTTCATTCTTATCGTTCTCCATCTTCGTCGACTCCTTCCCATAAATACCTTGCACCTTCCAGCATCCAGATCATTGCATCTAAAAATGCCTGATAACTTTCTGCCATCTGTTCTAAACCGTCTTTTGTTAAAACGTTCTCCTGCTTCGCAAAACTATCTGATACATCATTTAATACGCTGTACATTTCTTTCATCTGCCTGCGTATCCGTTTTACCGTATCTTTTGTACCTACAACAACTACATGATTGTAAATACAGGAATGTACGATATAATCCCGTTTTTTCTGTCCACTGATGTACACCCTCTGGTCAATCTGTTCTCTTTCATAACTTCTTGCACGAAATGCAATTGTCGGATCCTTATGGGTGCCATGTTTTCCACTCATATTTCATCACCTATCCTTCCGCATTATGTTTGATTTATTTTTATCATCATTACTTATTGCACATCTCCAATTGAAAATGTGAATGTCGTAAACTGCACAACGAAACCTGTCTTACACCCGATTCTTGTATTCCCTTCTTAAAACAATCTATCAAATACTGACTTGAGAAAGGAAACAGTCTATCCTTTTTTTCAATTACATTTAAGAAACCCATACATTTAAGAAACTCTTCTATCAGAATATCCGGAACTTTAATTATTCTCATGCATTTTGGTGGAATCATCACATCTTTCCCATTTATATACTGATATGATTTTGTAATGGAAATCGTCTTATCTTCCAAATTGATATCTTCATGAGTTAATGCTAAAAGTTCTCTGCTTCTCATTCCCGTCAAAAACAAAAGTAAAAAAGCCAGCCTTTCCTTAGGTTTCTCCTTTAATGTAGTCAAAAATTGTTCAAATTCCTCTTTTGTCCAATAGTTTATATCTCTGAAATTTATCCTTTTTTCATATCTTTTCATATTCCTATCCTTCCATATAATCTTCATCATCTTCCTCAGTTCGATTTTCCTCATACTGTGTATCAAGCAGGGATGCCAGCTTGCTCTGCGTAGAGGGATACAGATGAGAATATGTATTTAGAGTCGTTTCCACCTTCTCATGTCCTAATCTGTCTGCAATCTCAAGTGGTGTTACACCCATGTGAATCAACATACTGGCGTGGGAATGGCGCAAGTCATGCAAACGAATCCGTTTTACTCCTGAATCCTGAATACCCTTTATAATGCAATGCTCCATATAGGATTTTGTAAATGGAAACATCCTGTCCTTTTTTCCAATCCCATATAAATGACTGGTATATTCCTTCAACTCTTCCACCAGAAAATCCGGCATACTGATGACACGCTTACTTTTCGGTGTCTTCGGCTCTGTTATGACATCCTTTCCTTTCAAGCGCTGATATGATTTTGTAATAGAAATCGTCTTCTTTTTCATATCAATATCATTGTAGGTAAGCGCCAGCAGCTCGCCGATTCTCATTCCCGTCCAAAATAGTAACAGGAACCCAATCCTTGCCTGCAACTTGTCTTCCACCGCACTAAGAAACTGTTCAAATTCCTCCTGTGTCCAGAATTCCATTTCTCCGCTCTTGCTCTTACCGATGCATCCAGCCTTTTTGCATGGATTATCTTTCAAATCGTAATATCGGACTGCATAATTAAAGAGTGCAGCAAGCTGACAGTGTATCGTTTTCAAATAAGTATCTGCATAGCCTTCTTTTAATAAAAGGTTCTGCCATGCCCTGATATCTGCTGTTGAAATATCACTGAGCATTTTTTCTTTGAAGTACGGTGTTACCTTCAATTCCATAATGTAGCGTTTCGTAATCATGGTATTCTCACGAAGTCGGTGCTCCATATCTTCAAAATAGATCTCCACAAAGTTCTCAAAGTTGATATCTACACTTCTCCGCTGTTTCTGCAAGAAGTCACGCTCCCATACCTTTGCTTCTCCCTTGGTTTTGAAACCACGCTTCTGCTTCCTGCGCTTTTTCCCTTGCCAGTCTTCGTAATATGCCTGGACTTTCCACGATTTTCCTTCTTTATAAACCGACATGATAGCCTCCTATTCCATTTTCATTCCATACACCTTTTCTGCGAGATACTGGGTTGAAACCTTGCCTGGCATAACAAGAAATCCTCTTTCTTCCAACTCCTTGTTGTATTGTCTGATGATCTTATAAGCAAAGTTCTTTGAAACTCCGAGTATCCTGCGTACATCTTCAACTGTCATATACATCTTTTCTTCCATATCGCTAATCCTCCAAATACTGTTCTGCATGTTCCAGACCATAGATGCGGTCTTCCAGATACCGAATCGGAATTCGTCCTGCAATCGGCATATACTTCTTTGATTTCAAATCCTCATTCAAAGATTTCACAATCTTATAAGTCTTTGAAACAGACAGATCTAAAATCACTGCTATGTCTTCCACTGATAAAAACATTTTTCTCTCACGCATGAAACCATTCCTCCCTTTCTTCTTCCGGCATCTCACATACATCTTCAATGCCATAGAATTTTTCCATAAAGTACTTGGTCGGTACTTTCCCCGGAATGACTAGGTATCCCTGTGCTTCAAGCTCTTTATTTAATTTTGAGATAATGCCATATGCAAATGTTTGAGACACCTCTAACAGACTGGATACATCTGTCGCCTTTAACCAAATCTTTGTCGCTTTCATTTTCTGTGACCTCCTAATATTTTGAAGGAACTTCTCCTTCTAAATACTTGGCAACAGCAAATGAAAAAGGGGACAGATTTTTCGTAATTTAGCTTATTTTTCAGAAAAAGGACAAAAAAACAGCAGGTACTCCATCGCGGAATCCTGCTAATTCATAAAATATTTATTCAGTTATATGGTTGAAAAATAGAGGTTTTTGCGGAATCTACGGAAAATAAAACACTAAAAAAACGAATTTTAAACTCCATTTAAACTCCATTTGGGTATAAGAAAACCCCCGAAAAGCCTATAAATACGGCATTTTCGAGGGTTCAAGTACACTACTCAAACTC
>JAQVHQ010000055.1 GCA_028696165.1 Lachnospiraceae bacterium
CTTATTAAAACATTTTATTAAATCTGATTTTCTTCAGCCTTGTCAGAAGTATATCGCTCTAACATCTCATATAACTTCTCCTGGTCAACAGGTTTTGCCAGATGCGCATTCATCCCGCTTTGAAGGCATGTTTTTATATCCTGTTCAAAAGCATTGGCTGTCATTGCGATAATTGGTATGGTTTGAGCTTCCAGCTTGCCGCTCATTCGAATAGCTTTGGTTGCTTCTATTCCATTCATAAGAGGCATTCGCACATCCATTAAAATTGCCGCATATTCCCCTTTTGGTGCACGAATAAAGTTGGAAACACATTGCTTTCCATCGCTGGTAAGATCTGATTCATAGCCACGTTTTTTTAATAATTTCTGAATAATCATCGCATTAATTGGATGATCTTCCGCAACAAGTATCTTGCGTGAAAGAGAATTATCTACTTGCCGCTTTTTTGTTTCCTGAATATCCTGATGCCCTTTGGCTATTTGAAATGTCAGCCATACAGATACCTCTGTACCTTTATTCAGTTCGCTTTGTATCTCTATTTTTCCACCCAGAAAATCTATCATAGATTTTACAATAGTCATTCCAAGTCCTGTTCCTGTGGCATTCGTCTCATACCCGGTCTGTTCCTGAGAAAAAGGTTCAAAAATATGTTTAATAAATTCCTGGCTCATACCAATTCCTGTGTCCTTGACCACTATAAGATAATTCACTTCGTTCCCGATTTGTTCCATTCTCTTCAAGAACAAGGTTACCGTTCCACCCTTCGGTGTGAATTTAATCGCATTCGACAGTAAATTATTGAAGATTTTAACAATCTTCAAAGAATCCACATATAAAAGATTATCCTGCACACCCACTTGGCTCAAATTAAAATTAACACCTTTTTGCTCAGCCACTACTTTTGCCGAGGATATTCCTTCCATCAATAAATGTGTACATTTTACATATTCCAGGTTCATTGTCAGCTTTCCATTTTCTATTCGGCTAACATCTAAGGTATCATTGATTAAACTAAGCAACTGTTGCCCGGATGTGTTAATTTTCATCATATAGTCACGATATTCTTCTATGTTCTCTAAGTCCATAGCTAAATTCGACAAACCTATAATCGCATTCATCGGTGTCCGCATGTCATGACTCATATTTGAAAGGAAATCTGATTTTGCTTTGATTGCTCTATGTGCTTCCTTTAAGGCATTTTCCAGTTTTTCTCTCTGGATTACTTCATTTTCAAAATCTTTTGTTATATCCTGCACTGTGCATAGAATTGTTGACTTATATCTGTTTATGTAAGCATAAGTTGCACGTTTTCGAACAATCTTATGCTCTGCATCATACACAGAATAGGACAGCGAATAGATATCCTGATTATTAAGCTTATCTTTTACCGTCTGAAGACTGGCTGCTTCTGCAGAAGCCTCAGCATCTTCATCTGCACAATACTTTTTAAAGTAATTTTTCAATCCCGCATGGTAGTCTCCGACCTTTTCCTGTTCTTCATAAACAGGACTTCTCCCGCCACACACAAATCGTGTAGGTTCTCCTGTGTTCGGATTAATCAACATAACTTCTTCGTATTGATGCGACATCAGAAATTCGGATATACTCTTCTGCCGCACTTCTTCACTGACATCCCTTGCAAAACAATATACCTCTAAGTCTCCATTTATAGGATTGCGAACCGCATCATAACTAGATTCCATCCAGTAATCCACATGTTCATATGGATGTACAATACTCTTATGGGTAATTCCTTTTTCGAAGTTTTCAATAATCTTATCACAGTCAAAAATCAGGGCATACTGCTTTCGAATTTCTTCATCTGGAATTGCTGTATACATTGTTTCAAATCCCTGCTGTGGTGTCTGCTGGGTAATAATCGTTTGGATTTTTTCATTTTCCGTATCCTGCAGTGTAATACAATTTTGTGTCAGATTAACCATGGAAGAAGCTACTGAAGTCACAGAAAGCATCCTGCTAAGGTGCACTTGCTCTTCATAACGAATCTGAAGTTCCTCCTGGGTTCTTTTCAACTGGTCTATATCTGAATACAAACAATATAAAATAGTTCGTTCCTTCGTCCGTTCAACAATATCAGCCCTTATCTCCACCCACATATAAGAACCATCATCCCGTTTTACTCGAATCTCATGATTAATCTGTCTATTTTCTCTTAACCCGTCATGTACTTCCTGCAGCAGAGATTTCTTATCATCCTTATGTACCGCTTCTAATGTAGAAAATCCCTCATATTCCCTGCGTCGGTTTCTAATCGTTCCTATCATGGCATAATATCCGTCATTTATATAATTGGCCTCAATGCGACCATCTGAATACACGTAAAAGATACCCACCCCGCCAGGAATTTTGTCTGTCAGAGTACGAAGCTGTTTTTGTTCATTCAGCAAATCTGTCTCGTCTGTTACATAATGTATGTGTGCTTTTCGTCCTTCCCACATAATCAATTTACTTTGAATACGATATTGACGCTGATTTAACGGAAGCAAAGTTGTACCTCCGGTAAACTGGTCATCTTTCAGCATGGATTTATGACAAAACGGACAATGATTTTCTTTTCTCATCAAAAATTCAAAACATTTTCTGCCATAAATTTCATTCTTGTCCACTCCCAGTATTTTCGCCGCAGCAGAGTTCAGATACAGCAAATCATCATTTTCATAATCTGCTACATATATTGCAGTTGGAGATTCCTCCTCCAGCTGTGCAAGCAATTCGTAAGTTAATTGTGCACTGTCACCTTTATCCATAATCTAGCACCCCTCATACTCTGATATTTCCCTGCAGTATCGTCAATATAGTTCAACATATACTATTATTCTAGACCATACTTTGTAGAAAATCAATAAAAAGCAGATGTCTATTGTGCATTCCTTCGAAAAGTTTTATTATTAATAAACATAGTTGCCGGATTCATTACAAAAATCCATTTGGACTTTCTGTATAGGTCTAACAGCACACCAATTTTTATATAAGGAGAGATTTTAATATGGATACAATTAAATTATATGACCAGGATGCTTATCAGACTAGTTTTTCTGCTGTTGTACAGTCCTGTGAGGAATTGTCTCGAAAGAACGGCACAGTATATCAGGTTTTACTTGACCAGACGTTGTTTTTCCCAGAAGAAGGCGGTCAGAGTGCTGATACCGGCATCTTAGGAGATGTGAATGTGCTTGACGTTCAGATTAAAGGCGGCATTATTACGCATACCCTTGACAAACCCCTCTCTGTGGGCGCTTCTGTGACTGGAAAGGTTGATTGGCAGCACCGCTTTTTTAATATGCAGCAGCACACCGGAGAGCACATTTTCTCCGGGCTGGTTCACAAGTATTTCGGATTTGATAATGTAGGATTTCATCTAAGTGACCAGGTTGTCACTATGGATTTTAGCGGCCCTTTGTCAGATGAGCAGGTGGAGAAGATTGAATGGGCGGTAAATGAATGTATCGCTGCTAACCTTCCTGTGGAAGTTTCCTTCCCTGATAAGGCAGAATTAGCTGACATGGAATATAGAAGTAAGATTGAAATTGACGGACAGGTGCGTATTGTGTCTATCCCCGGCTATGATGTGTGTGCATGCTGTGCACCTCATGTACACCGTACCGGTGAGATTGGCTTGCTGAAAGTTATGAATGTTTCGAAATATAAAGCCGGGGTTCGCGTAAGTATTTTATGTGGATTCAGAGCTTTAAAAGACTATCGTATGAAGCAGAAAAATGTCGTAAGCATCTCCAATTCACTGTCAGCTAAACAAGATACCATTGCCGATGCTGTTGGAAAATTAAAAGAAGAATGCGGACGATTAAAAATGGAACTTGGTGCTGCCAAGATGAAGTTGATGACAGTTAAGATTCAGGAGATTCCTCTTGACCAGGAGAATGTATGCCTGTTTGAAGAAGACGTGGATGCTGATATTATGCGTTTTACCGTCAATGAATTGGTTAAGAACCATTGTGGGTACTGTGCGGTATTTGTTGGAAATGATTCTGACGGCTATCATTATATTATCGGCAGTACTGATAAGGATGCAAGAGAAATGGGTAAACTTCTGCGTGAACAATTCCAGGCAAAAGGAGGCGGCAAGCCGGAGATGATTCAGGGATCACTCACCGGCACTGCCGCATCTATTGCACAATTATTTTAGTGTGCTGCTTCTGTCCTTTTTCGAAACTCCTTCGCAAATATGAAGATGCCGAATAATAATCCATTTATGAGCAATGAAGGGAGCAAGGCGCTCCAGGTAACCTGATTATTCTGAAGAACATTCGCGCCATAACTGCCTGTAACGATTGGTACCATATTATTATTTAGATAATGAAGTATTACCGGCACCCAGATATTCTGTGTCTTCATATAAGCATAGGCAAAGAATATTCCCAATGTGATACAGGTAATCTGCTGACCCGCCATACTTGCCAAACCGCTTCCCGGACTATAATAGAAGAAATTCACCGGCATATGCCACAATCCCCAGACAACACCCAGTACCAGCACACCGCCTCGAAGTCCAAAACGCTGCTGGAACAGTGGCTGCAGATAGTATCTCCATCCATATTCTTCCCCAAAGAATGCTGTAAATACAATAAAGAAGTTAACAGGCAGACTTACAATTAGCATCCAGGTGGTTGCATCTGTAAAGATACTTTCCATTACCTGGATTTGGCCGCTCATGCCATAGGATATTGCAGTTCTCAGCAGATAGATGAACAAGAACAAAACCACGCAGAATGCAGATTTCTTCCAGTTTTTCATGCGCAGACCATAAGCTTCCCTTTTTTCTTTCTTCTCTGTCAGCATGAAAATCCAGCCAAGAACACTGCCGGCAATGATGACTAACTGTATCGCTAATGCCCACGTAGTCGGCATAAATACGATGATACTCGCAATACATATGACCGCCATAACTGTCGTCAAGGCAATGAACATGATAAAGAATCTTTTTGGAATCTTCTCATCACCCTTTCTGGTTATTAATATAGCCAACATCGCCCCTGCTGCCGGATAGAACATCTGGGCATTCGGAAATGTACTTACATCTATCCCCTGAAAATACCCGTAAGCCATAACTGCTCCCATTAAGAATGTAAATCCAAATGTCACCAATACATATATAATCAACTGCTTTTTTTGTATCTCTGTAAATTTCATACTCTACCCCCATTTTCTTCTACTGCCCTTTTCAAGTACGCTTGGCGTACTTGCTCCATTGCTAAGTACTATCGGCACTTGTTAAGCAACGACCGAAATGAAACGTAGTCGGCTCGTCAGCTATTTGATGATAAACTGTACCAGCTTCATTTCCTCATCAAAGCCAATGGTAAACTGTATCTTCCCATTTTCATAGCTTCCAATCATCACGACTCCACCATAGGTTTCTCCTGTAGTTTTATCTTCACTGCCCATAACTACGGTCTTCGTTATTTCTTTAAAAGCGCCGTCTTTATCCAGATATGGATCACACTGCTCAGCAAACTGAGCTTCCGTTATGGAAGCTTTCAGCTCTTCACTTCCCATCTCGATGATACTCGCATAGTCTCTGTCATTAAAGTACTCCACAGACCTCATAGCTTCTGATTTGACGGTTTCCTCATCGAACTTATCCGACAGTTTCGTGCTTGGAGTTGAACACCCCATCAATGTAAATACCACAACTAACACCAGTGCTGACCTTATAATTGTTCTTACATTTCTTTTCTTCTCTCTCATACCCAAGACCTCCTTGCATAATGTATTTGTTTTCGCTGATGGATTTATTGCTATTGATTTATTGCCATTGTTTATTGAAATCAAGTTTCTACAGGAAATGCAATTGTTACCGAAAATATATCTTCCTTTTGACTTATCTGCAGCTCCCCATTATATTTTTCCAATGCTCCACGCACATTCTGAAGACCTAAACCTTCGTGACCTTTCTTTGTTGATTTTCCCTCCACATAAGTTCCATTCCAGGGATTCGATATTTTTATTACAAGAAAGTCATGAATCTGCTCTCCATTAATCTTCACACTTGGACTCTCTTTCTCCTGCTGCGCCTCAATTGCATTATCTAATAAATTGGCAAATATGGTAGTAATGTCAATATCAGATATAAAATCCAGCGCAATACCGCCCATCCTGCATTCCAAATTTGCCGGATGAAAAGTTTTTAGTTTATCATTTAACACAATATTTAACATACGATTTTCCGTATAGAACTTCATGCCCAGCGAATTAAGCATTTCATGCATATCTTCGATATAACTATTATTTTCCATTTTGGCAGCCTGCTCAATAGCAGACAAATGATTGCGTATATCATGAATAATTTTTCTGGAGTGATTATAATTTTCTTCCAGTTCCTGATAATACTGCAGTGTCAATTCACTTTGCTGCTGCATAAGCTTAATGCTCTGTTTCAATTCTCCGTTCTTCCCCACATCGTACCAGAAGTACAGACAATACAGATTAATGATGATAAGCAGCATCGCATATACCAGAAGCCATCCATATCCATATCGTACCAGGAAGATATCACTGGAAATCACATAAAGAAACATCAATGCCATACTAAAAACCGGTATCAGAATCATACCTCTTATCTTCAGATACTTCTCGCTCTGCACGTATCTTTTACGTATCAGTATTCTCAATACTATGGTCGCTGTCATAAGAAAGGCCGTTCTGATAACCACCGCCAGACACACTATGCCCTGCGTGGTTTCAAACTCCAGAATTTCTACTTTTCGCTCCTTTTTAACATACTGAAAGATCTCCTCCAACACATGATAAACCTCTTTTTCTTTCACTGGTTTTAACAGATATTGAAAAGCATGTACCCCAAAAGCTCCAGAGACATAATCTCGATATGCAGTCAGATATACAATCTTTGTTTCCTTATCCAGGCTTCGAATTCTTCGTCCCGTTTCTATGCCATCAATTCCTCCCATATCAATATCTAAAAACACTGCATCATAGCTATGATAGTGAGAAAGTAAATCTTCACCTGACAGAAAACATTCAACCTGAATTTGTGGATTCCAGGATGTGATGATTCGCTTTATATCCTCTGTTATTCTATTTTCATCATCGCAAACTGCCACCAGGTACATCCTGTCACCTCCTGAATTCATTTTATCTTGTAAGAAGATAAAGCCTCCGGCGGATTGCTGCTCTTCCTTTGGCCTTTTCTTTTGTATCTTTCATCTGATATGATACTCTCAGTTTAACATTTTTTCTTTTATTGTAAACAAATGATACTCAATTGACAAAAATCTTGCCTTAATTAATATCCTAATACGAATATTATCTTCCCATTTTAAAAAAGTCTAATCAAAAACTAACCAAAAGCAGCAGGCGAAAACGGTTTTCGCCTGCTGCTTTTGGTTAGTTTTTTTATTGTGTCAACAATTCATACAAAAGATCTGACTCTATTGGTTTCGATAGATGTCCGTTCATCCCTGCTTCCAGCGAATGTTTGATATCTTCGTCATACGCATTGGCTGTCACAGCAATTATTTTAACTTTTTTTGCATCTTCTCTCTGAAGTTTTCGAATTTCCTTCGCAGCTTGAATTCCATCCATCACTGGCATACGAATATCCATCAACACCGCATCGTAAGTTCCAGGCTCCGATTGTTGGAACATCTCCAATCCAATTTTTCCATTCTCTGCCCAATCTACCTGACATCCCTTCTTCTGACGTAACCGCTGTACAATCTCTGCATTTACCGGATGATCTTCACACAGAAGGATATGCTTCCCCTGAAGTTTTTCCTTATACTGCTCCTTACTATTTTCGTTTTTACTCTGATCTGCCTGCACTAAAGATTCATCTACTACTTCGAAATCCAGATATATGGTATAAGTAGTTCCTTTTCCCAGCTCACTCTCTACCTCAATCCTTCCACCCATGATATCCACCAGATTTTTCACAATAGCAAGTCCGAGTCCGGAACCAGCATATTTATCCGTGATAGCGGAATGTTCCTGAGAATATGCTTTAAACATATTATTCTGAATAAATTCCTGACTCATACCAATACCCGTATCTCGAACCATGAATTTATTATGAGAGATATGATTCTCATATCCCAGATTTTCCGCCATGAATTCCACTGTTCCTCCTTCTGGAGTGAACTTAACTGCATTGGACATAAGATTGGTAAATACCTGTTTTACTCTGACCGGATCCAGTTTTACATATGAATTTTCTGCCAGATTCTTATTATTGATATACAGATGAATTCCTTTTAATTCTGCCGATGGACGTACCATCTCCACCATTTCCTGCAGATACGTCAAGCCTCTCGTGGTCTGATACTCCAGGTGCATCTTCCCGCTTTCTAATTTTTGCAAGTCCAAAGTGTCATTAATCAGACTCAGCATATATTGACCGGAATTTTTTGCTTTTCCGATACAGTTTTTGACCTCATCTATTTCCTGCTCATCCTCAGCAATATCCAGCATTCCTAAGATTCCATTCATAGGTGTTCGCATATCATGGCTCATTCTTGAGAAGAAATCCATCTTATCACGATTTGCCATCTCTATCTGCTGATTTTTTCTTCTCATAGCTCTGACATAGAACAGAAACGTAATGACACCCAACAGGAGCATAATCAATAACACACAAATACCTATTACCTGAACCGGATGTGTATATACAATATCCATGGTACTTTCCGCCGTTGCCGATGCCATATTTTCCATGACAATGGCATCGTATATATCCGAACTAATCATAAGCTGTGCCTTCGAAAGCACGGAATACAACATGGAATCGCTCTGGTGTGAAACGCCGAAACTGATATCCTGATCAATATCCCCTGACACCAATTGCGTCAGTGACTGATATTTACCCATACTCAGATAATATTCCGCTTCATGGGTGTTAAGTAAAGTACAATCTGTCTCTCCAGTCAACACAGCTTCCACACACTCCTGCGGATTTGCATAAGTCGTCACTTTCCAATCCGGATAAGCTTTCTGCACACTATAATTCAAAAAATCCTGATTACACAAAGCTGCTGTTCTTATGGGATCGTCGGCATTATTAAGAAGTATGGCAACTTCACTCTTTACAAATGGCTGGGTTACATTCAGGTTTTTTTCATTCGCCCAGTCAAAGTTGTCTGTAAAAGATGTAATGACATTTCCTTCTTTTTCCTTCAGATAATCCCAGCGTTCCACATCCGTCACATACTGAAATTCAATTCCAGTAATAGCTGTCAGCTCTTTCAATATGTCCGGGATAATACCCTCATATTTTCCGGTTTTTGAATCATAATATTCATAAGGCTGCTGCCTGCAGGCAGGCACAATCTCTACTACCGGTTTTGACGCCAAGTAGTCCATTTCTTCCTGAGTAAACATCATGCCCCGGAAATTATATTCCCCGTAGTATCGGTTATACAGCTCTTCCTTATAATTTGGCAGATAGGTATTAATATCTGTAATTGCATCATTAAGACTCTGAAGCAGTTCGGTATTTCCTTTTTTAACAGCATAATAGTAATCGGTAGGTAAAAACTGAGCGATAATATTATAGTTCGACAAATCCTGATAATTTGTCATAATCCCTGCATCCACAACACCACTGTCCACGGCATCAAATACATCCTGATAGGTGGCATATTTAATCAGATTCACCTGAAAATTGTGTTCTATACAATATTCCTGGAAATTCTCCAGGTTACCATTACCCTGCTGATACCCTACTGTTATGCCATTAAAATCCCCATAGTTTTCATAGGTCAACTCTGAATTATCTATATTTGTCACCAGACAGGACATAGATGTCCCCGAAGGTAGCTGGGCGAAGTCATATTTCTCTTCCCGTTCTGTATTCTTTACCATAAAGCCCAGCATATCAATCTCGCCAGTCTCCAGCATATTCTGCAGCTGCGTCCAGCTCCCGTCCACGTATTCGATATTCCAACCAGCATACTGCGCTAAAGCCTGCTCATAGTCATCTCCATACCCGCTCACATCCCCATCATCTGTTTTCTGATGATATCCGGTGGAAGTCGCACACCCTATTCGTATTGTATTATTATCGTTATCTGCTGCAACCTCAGATGCGTATATCGATTCCGGAATTATTGCAGTTAAAAATAACACCAGACAGCAGATCCAGATGACAACTTTTCTTTTCTTCCTATCCACAGGGATATCTACCTCCTACTGTATTTTATCAATATTTACCAGACCTACCCACTTAGAAATAGATATAAACAATTTCTCCGGCTCGATCGGCTTTGTAAGATGATCATTCATTCCGGCAATTTTAGATGCTCTGATATCATCTTCAAATGCATTGGCAGTCATGGCAATAATGGGGATTGTCTTAGCATCCTCCCGATTAAGTCCTCGTATCTTTTCAGCGGCATGGAGTCCATCCATAACCGCCATACGGATATCCATGAGAATAACCTGATAATATCCAGTAACTTAGACTTATTGATATCATAACTGTATTCAAAGAGAACGATTTCTTTCGTATCCGGCTGCTTAATCATATGAAGAACATCTCTCACCCAACACACTTTACCATCTGGCAATTTACTTCGAAAATCAATGGAAATTTCCTTTTCACCGTTCTCACATCTTCCCATTAATGCTGTAGGATTATGTAGTTCTATGTACGCTTTTTTACTGTCCGCATCCAGGATAAGAACGGATTCTTTCTCTGCGATTTTCTGTAAAGAATCGGCTGACGAATCAGGAACTATCAGATTTTCATATTTGCTCTAACCTGTATTTTTGTTCCTGGATTTTTAAAGTATTGCCCGCATTATCCGGTTTCTTCTGTATGCTCATGCTTTTCTCCAACGATTATAATTTGATGAATATATTATATCTGATTTGCCTTTATATTTACAGCTTAAGTTGTAATTAACTTATTTCTTGTCTTTTTTTACTGTTAATTCATAACTCCACTCAATGAAATCCAGTATTTTATTGTCAGAAACAGTTCCGTCCAGCAAAATTGTCATCCACTGTTCTTTGTTCATGTGATATGCCGGCAAAAATCCGCGTGTCTGCATCAGAGACGCAATGGTATCTGGATTGCATTTTACATTTACAATATCTATTCTTTCATTTCCTGATAAACCCAGTTTGTCTTTTGATATATTCATAAAAAGAGCAAACCATTTTCTGCTGTCCTTATGTCGAAGGACAGCATCTTCCGGACTAGATGACCATGGGTAGTCGGGAGCTATATTATATTTCTTTTGGATATAATCAAAAATCTCTTGTCTGTCCATATTTGCCCTTTCTTTTAGTATTGTCATAATCACAGTATTTGCTTGACTTTCAATTTTTCTCCTGCTATGATTTGTTAATAGCACTTGGGGAGGTATGCAGAATATTTCTAACTGCCTTCCCTTGTGTGTCCCTTTATTTGTCATTCTACCGTACAATGTTCTAAATTGAAACAATTCTTAAACTCATCAAATTCTATTTTTCCTTTTCCATCATTCAAACGCAGAAAATCAACCCAAACATCAACTTCATATCTATCAATAAATCACTCTTATCTATTCTATTCTTATCCTCTACCCACTTCCATACCGCTTTTATTAACGCAGTAGTATTCCATAACATATACACACTTGCCACAAATGTATATCGCATCTTATTTTCTATTGGGCTTTACCATACAATCCATATATATCGTAAACAACTCAAAAATTGTAATACCATATCTGAAACTTAAGTCCCTTGATAATTGAATAGACTTTACACCTCCGCAATGATATAATAACCACATCACATATTACAAGAGGAGTGATACATATGACAGAGAATGAAAAATTAGATTTATTACTTGAAAAGGTATCAAATATCGAATCTACTAACAACAAATTACAAGACAACTTACAAAATCAGTAGCTGAGTTAAAATCTATGGATGGTATCATACTTGACGAAGTCGAGCGAGTACACTTAATACTTGAAAGACATATAAAAAATTCAGCTATACATTCAGCATAATTATCCAGCTAAATACTGTTCTACCAACCGCCTAACTTCTCTCTGCATCTCTTCCACCACAATATCCGGTCCTATAATCTTCACTCCCGAACCCAGCGAAATAATCCAACCTAAAAACTGTCGGCTCACCGCCACCTTTACATTAACGACAAAATGTTCTGTGTCCTTCTTAATCATCATGATTTCTTTGCCAAAGCGGTCGATGATAACTCCAGCCATGTAGTTCTCGCATTCTAACTTAACCATCTGCTCTTTGCCATTGAACATTCCAAACATCTTCTTGGCATATACTGCCATGTCAAAATCCCGGAATGCCTTGAGGCCTTCTCTTCGTTTTCCTGTGGCTTCGATATTCAGCATCTTATCCACACGGAAATGCTTAATGCATTCTTCTTTATCCTCATAAGCAATCAAATAATAATTCTCATCATCCCAGGATAACGCCCACGGACTGATTTCATAATAAGCCCCATCATGCTTAAGTTCCATCTTCTTATCCACATTCCACTGATAATATTGAAATTTAATCTTAGAATTTGCACCTATAGCCGCATGTATCTTATCTACATTGTAATAAATATTCTCGTTAATGGTTTTCACACGTTCTGATACGTAAACCTGCCTTTGCAGCTGCTGTGCTTCGTATTTACTAGCGAAGCCTTCAATCTTTTTAATCAGTTCATTCGATTTTCTCGTGGTAATGAATTTTGCTGACTGAACAGAATCTACCAATAATTTTAATTCTGCCAACTCAAATTGTCTGTTCCCCACATGGTAATAGTATGTACGATTCTGCGATTCGCCTATAATATCCATTCCATACATTTTTAAACATTCAATGTCTGCATAGATACTTTTCCGCTCCGCTGATATTCCATATGTCTCCAACGATGATAGAATCTCTGCCATGCTGATGCTATGTGTTTCGTCTGTTTTTTCCAAGAATATTTTCATCAGATATATAATTTTTAATTTCTGATTTGCACCTTTTCCCACGTAAATACCCCCAAGCATATAAGATACTATAAGGATACCATAGTTTTTCTTATTCGTAGAGCACTATTTCTATATTCTCTTTTGACACATACCATGGCGATTACAATATGCATATATTGTCCCATCATCAACTCTGCAACTGACACACCTAATGCATTCGCAAGATCTTCAAGTATTCCTATATCCGGCAAACCTTTTGATGTCTCCCATTTAGATATGGTTTTGTCGCTGACCATTATTAAATTCGCCAGTTCCTTCTGGGTGAGACCTCTCTTTTCTCTTAGTTCCTTAATCATCTTTCCATTTATATAACTCATACATAAACCTCTTTCTGTTCGGATACACCTTGTCGTTTTGCTCCTGACATACTACTGTTCATTTGATGAGTTCATCATATATCTTTTTGTATGAGGCAGCAACCTACGGAAAGTAGAGGGAATAAGTTTTCTTATCCTAAATTTAGATTACAAACTCCTCTTTCAAATCACCTGTCCAAACTGGCTCTACAAATTAAAACTTTTTTCAACTGAAAAGGAATTCTCACATCTCATATAATTCATTTAAGGAAATATGCTTAATTTCTTCTGTCTCTTTTCCTTCAAATCCAGAACGTGAAATAAAAACATATTTATAACATTTTAATCCTGTCATGTTTACTTGAGCTATTTCTTCTTTGACCAATTTATCTGTTAACAGATCTTTCTTGAATTTCACTTCATAAAAGACATAGCCTTTCTCATCTTCTGTAACTATATCAAACTCCCCGTTTGTATGATTAACAGGATCATAATAATAATATTTTCCTATTTTTTCAAAAACAGGTTCCATATCACCTCTTCTGTTTAACCTAATCAGATACTGCTTACTGATCTCTTCAAATTGATGTGGCACAAAGTATTCCTCAAGATCTTTCTCTATATATTTACTGTAAAAGACTTCCGAATCCATAATCTTTAACTGAGAAGAATACCGAAAAATGTATCGATAATAAAACATAGAAAGATTATCACAAATATAATATCCGGCTTTTTTCTTATTATACTCGTCATTAATCGGGGCAACCTTTACCACCACTTCCATACGTATTAGTTTATTCAAAACGTCCACCAATGTAGGTCCGCTTGATACATGTGATTGAGATAGAATATCATTATACTTTGAATAACCTCTTGCCAGAGTTTCAAACACCTCATTCGCATTTACTATTTTTGAAATTTCTGCATTCAAATACATAGAAACTTCGTTCTCAAGTCTTGCCCCCGAAGATGCGATCAAATCTATGATATTTTCTTTCACACTTTTTGAATCATCTATTAATCTATTGAAATACGGAATTCCACCAAATACCGAATAAATCCGAATCTTATCTTCTTCAGAATACGCAGGATAAAATAATGCTGATTCAAAATAGTCCATCTGTTTCAAATCAATAACTAAATCAACTCTTCCAAATAATGGATTGGAATGTTCCAGTAACGACCTCATAATATCTACGTAGGATCCTAAAATGATAAATGTCAACTTTGAAGTGTCTCTGTATTTATCAATCAACGATTGCATGATACTGTCAAATCCTTTGATATTTTCTCGCAAATAAGGATATTCATCCAGAACAAGAATCATTTTTTCTTTTTGTGACAATCGAAAGAGATAGTCCAAAACTTCTTCCATCTTCGTATATCCCAACCTGGGAAGATTCAAAACTTCCGACACCACAGCGCAAAGGCTCCCAGCATTACTGGCCTCTGCCACCTGCTTACATTCGTAATAAATACTCTTTTCTTTTGTCTTACTTAATGCTTGTTTTACAAGCTCACTTTTTCCTACTCGTCTGCGCCCGTAGATTAGAACCATTCGCATTTGATTTATATCGATTTCTTTTTTTATTTTGCTTAGCTGCGCTTCTCGCCCAAAGAATTTCATTTTATTCGTTCCTTTCCGATTCGGTTTCCATCGAGTTATAGTTATTTTATCACTGAAATGCAAAGAAGTAAACATTTAGTTCGGTTCCATCCGAGTCGGTTTCAACCGAACTAAATGTTTACTTTTATTATGCGTAAGGAACGCTTTTATATACCTGTATCATTTAACTTTAAGCATCTTCGCTTGTTTCACTTATCTTTCCCCTAGCAAGCATATCCACCAGCCACTGACCGCTTGGGCTCAAATCATCAGGTAAAAATCCTGAAGTTTTAGGGCAGGAATTAAGCAGTATGGCGGAACTTTCATCCTTATTTGATAAATTCCACATCACATAGCTTATCTGCTGTTGGTTCATCAGCTTCACCCAGACATCTGCCTGCGCCTGATCGATTGCACCATTTCCACTTGCATCGCAAATTCCATATTCCGATACGAAGATCGGGAGTCCTGCATCTATGGCAGCTGTCATTGTGTTTCTCAAAGAATCTGTATGTGTAGCTGCATAAAAATGCAATGTATACATCAGATTTTGGTAATTTGTAATGGGATCCGCTGCTGCCTGATCTACATATTGGGACCAGTTAGGTGTTCCGACTAATATCACTGCATCTGGAACATTTTCGCGAATGACTGGAATTACATCTTCCGCATAGTCCTTGATTTCAGCCCAGGTCACAGCTCCATTTGGTTCATTGCAGATTTCATAAATCACATTATTCTGATTGGCGAACTCCTTTGTCATCTCAGAGAAGAACTCGATGGCTTCTGTCTTATGTGTCTGGGGATTGCCATCTGATAAAATGTGCCAGTCTATGATTACATACATATCTGCTTCTGTGGCATATTGCACTCCATCCCGGAGCAACTGTTTCAATTGCTGACGGTCACCGTCGCTGCAATATCCCTTTGACTCTTCCGTGTACATGGCAAGCCGGATAACATTTACATTCCACTCATCGCGGAGTTGTTTAAAACATTCTGCGTTTATGTACTGAGGGAACCAGGCGATTCCGTGGGTACTGATACCTTTTAATTGGACTGGATTTCCATTTGAATCCACAAGTTTGGTACCAGAGACTTGGAGTTGTCCACATGTGGACGGGGATTGAATAGAAGTTTGTGGATTTTCCACCTTAGATTCTGTTGATTCTGTTATTTCTGAGGATTTCCCTGGTTCTGTTTGTTCCGGCTCTTCTGATGCATTTGTATCTGTTTCTTCTATTGGCATATTTGCTGCCTGTGAGTCGGGTTCTGACTCAGGAGTATGCGCAGCGGTGTTTTCTACAGTATTTTTTGTACTGCCGCACCCAATGAGCATAATTAGCATTATGCAACAAACGAATATTATACTTCGGATTCCATTGTTTCTTCTCATGTAAATTTTCTCCATATACACAAATTTATCTTTTGCCTATCAGCCCTGCAGTTTTCACCACAAGTGCTCTAGTCTAACTTACAATACCATTGCTTATTATGAAGATGATGATTTTTAGGAGGATATCAAATGGATAATTATTGTGCTTTTAGTAAAGACCATACCTGTCTCAAATCCATGAATTCCCGGTAATAATACAAATCTTAAGTCAAAAGATTGTCGACCCTCTCAAATTGAGCCCGCTCTTACTTTTTCACGTATTTTTGATTTTTGCTATTAGGCTTATCTGGAATAGTTCGAACAATTAATCCTAATTCAAGCGCTGGATTCAAATAATTTTTACGAAAAGTCTCTCTTGACTTCAAACCTAAAAGATTCATAATATTAAGTGCACTATAAGGCACTTCAAAATCCATCACATCCATCATTTTTCTTACATAATCTGTGAGTATATCATCCGGTCTTCGGATCTGTTCAATCATTTCCTCTAATATATTATCAATTTGTTCTAATATGAATTCAATGAACACATTAGAGTCACCGTTCACATGGCACTGTGCGATTGCATCGTAATATCCACTTTGAAATTTCTCAATCTGGCTTTCTATTGGTATATACTCAAAAACCGCATTCCAATTTGATAAAATGACTGTATGCCACAGTCTCGCTATTCTTCCATTTCCATCTGAAAACGGGTGAATGAATACAAACTCATAGTGAAACACTGCACTCATAATTAAAGGATGAACTTCTTTCTGATTCTTTTGCATCCATGTAAAGAGATCCGTCATCAAATCTGAAACCAGATGCGGTGGTGGTGCCATAAAGATACATTGATCCCCATTAAACACGCCTTCATTACCTTGACGAAAATGCCCCGCTTCTAGTTCTAGCTTATTTTCCATCACACCATGAATCTTCAATAAATCCTTGATTTTGTATGGATTCACTGTGCCAATCAATTCATATGCTTCATATGCATTTTTGACTTCCTGGATCTCACGTTCAGGACCTAATACAAGCTTACCATCAATAACATCCTTTACCGCACCGACCGATAAAGAATTAGCTTCGATTTTCAAAGACGAATGAATCGACTTAATTCGATTATTTCTTCTTAAATGCGGTTTTGAATCTAAATTATGATAAACATCAATCTTTCCTATCTTTTCAGAAATAGAAGAAACAAGGTACATCATCTTTTCTGTAAGTGAATAGGGTGGTTTGTATCCTTCCATATGATCACCTCAACTTACTTATTATCTTACTTATTATCTTACCACATTTTGAGAAAATTATCCTCTGTTTCTCTATCTCTCCAACCCATTCCCTTCTTTCCATAGCCTGTCTCTCCGTAAAGGAATTAATCCAAATACATCTGTCAATATAAATATTCTATGGATTTCTCACTATACAGCAATAATCCGGAAAACAAAAGAGATTTTGGCATAAATTAACCAAAATCTCTTTTACTTTAATACTAATTTTTCTGTTGTAACATGTATTTCTTGGACAACGGTATCGATAACACGATAATATACTATCTTCACCCATAGGTTAGCTTCCATTCATATATTCGCATAACCAATGAGTCGGTATCTTAGCTTGCGGTCACTTGATTACAGAAGATACCGCTCATTGGAAGCACGAACAGTAATGTCGCTAATGTTCACGCCCCAAGGCTGGTTGATCACATACATGATATTCTCAGCAAGCGTATTAGGGTCGCACCCCGCATAGCTGATAGACTCAATATCTGTGCATTCCGGATGCGCAGTCATATATTCCGGGCTGGTCATTTCCAAGCCCTCTTCGGTTTTTGCGCCAAACATTCCCTTAACGCTGTCCCAGTTCAGGATGCAATCGAAAAGGCCCGTCCCAGCAATGCCCGTTGGCTTTACTGTTGTAACCTTAATTTTGCCCTGAGCTTCCTGACGAAGTGTTTCGGAAAGGTACCATGTGGCAATCTTCGTGGCCTGATATACGCCGGAACCCATAACAGGGTGGTTCGCATAGATGGAGGAGAGGTTGATTACCTGTCCCTGTCCCTGTTTCATCATCAGATCATACACAGCGCTGATACCGTTCACAACGCCCTTGATATTGACATCAATGCAGTTATGCCAGGCTGGAAGAGACTTTTCGTGATCTGAGAAGAAAGACAATGGCATCGTACCGGCGTTGTTAATCATCACGTCAATCCGACCACATTTCTCAACGGCCAGATCCACCAACGCCTTGACGTCCTCATACTTAGCGACATCTGTTATGCGGTAGAATGCTTTACCGCCGTTTGCGATAATTCCGTCCGCAACTTCTTTCAGTAGATTCTCTCTCCGAGCGCCCATGATGGCAATGCCGCCACGTTCAGCGACCTTCTCCGAAACCAGCTTTCCAAAGCCAGAGGATGCGCCAGTAATCACAACGACTTTCCCCTCAATGTAATTCTTTTCTATATTCTTTTCCATAGCTATCTCCTTTTTGGTAGAATCATCTTAACCGTAACTCGCAAATATATTTTGCCAACCTAACTAGATGGTGTTAGATGGTGTTTGCAACCTCATATCCGTCGGCCACCGCCTGAAGAATATTGGCGGGACGTCTAGCATCGCCGATTTCAAATACCTGAGCACCGCAATCGCTAAGTGCTTCCTTCATGGAGACATTGGGGCGGAAACCGAGCGCACTGATGATGGTATCACCCTTCAGTTCTTCTCTGCCGCCTTTTTCGCTTTCCACTACGATTCCATCGGCTTTAATTTCCACGGCTTTGCAGCTTGTACGGACGCTGACCTTGTGCTGATCAAGGATGTCCTTCATCATCATCGCATTAGGGGTAGGTGCAGGAACGCCCGCAACCATGATGTCTTCAAGAGCCTCAATAATAGTAACTGCTTTTCCCTTCAACACCTCATCATAGGCAATCTCGCAGCCGACGAGTCCTCCGCCGACAATGATTACGTTATGTCCGATTTTCTCCGGATGGCGGATGGCTTCTACGGATGTGGTTGCCGTTTCCAATCCTGGAATCGGCGGTGTAGAGGAGTTTGAACCAACTGCCAGAACAATTACATCCGCATCGGCAGACTTCAATTCTTCCATAGATGCCTCATGGTTCATCACCACATTTACTTTCAAATCCCGTAACTCCGCTTGATACCAGCGATTCAATTCCATGATCTCACTCTTAAACGAGTGTGCTCCAGCCTCTATCAAATGTCCTCCAAGTTCACCGCTCTTTTCATAGAGAGTCACATCATAGCCGCGAAGGGCACATGTTCTGCTGGCTTCCATTCCACCGACACCGCCGCCGACTACGATCACTTTCTTCGAACCATTTCCAGGCTTGAGGCTTTTTTCAATCTCATTGCCAGCGGCTGGGTTTACAGCACAGGTAATCGGCTTCAAATCCATACATACAGCCTTAAAACACCCATAGTTGCATCCCAAACATGGGCGAATCTTCTCGACCTTCCCCGCAAATACCTTGTTTGGATACTCCGGATCTGCCAGCTGAGGTCTTCCCATCGTTACCGCGTCAAATTTTCCGGCGTTAATTGCTTCAGCACATGCTTCTGCGTTATTCATTCTCCCGCCAGCGATAACAGGAATCGAGACAGCTTTCTTGCACGCTTCGGCCATGTCAAGCATGAATCCCTGTGGCATGTACATCGGTGGGCACGCATAATAGAAGGAATCATAAATGCCGGCATCTACGCTCAGATAATCGTAGCCATAGCTTTCCAGCAGCTTTGCACACTCCAAGCTCTCCTCGAGATCACGTCCTACCTCGCCTTCGCCGGTCAAGGAAGCCTTGTTGAAGTCTTTGATATATGTCTTGAGACCCAGTCTCATTCCAACGGGATAATCTTTTCCACATACTTCGTGACAGCCCTCAACTAATTCCCGTGCGGCGCGCAGGCGATTTTCACGAGAACCTCCATATTCATCAGTTCGTCGATTCATCAGACTCATCGCAAACTGATCCAAAAGATAGCCCCAGTGCATGGCGTGGACCTCGATACCGTCCCAACCACCTTCTTTCACGAGCTTCGCAGATTCAATAAACTGTGAGATTTTCTGCTTAATCTGCTCTGTCGTCAAAACCGGCGACAGTTGATCCGGGGCGTTATAGACCGGATTCTCTGATGGAGCCGGGAGCCCAGGATAATTTCTGCCCAGACCAAGTGTCAACTGACAAAACACCTTAGCACCGTATTTATGTACGGCATTCGTAAGCTTCTTGGACGATTCGACAAATGCCTCAGGATTCTGAAGGGGCGAAGTCCCCAACGCGAGATAAGGGTCAACCTGATAATCCGTATCGTTTGCTCCAGTTACCAGCAGGCCAAATCCACCCTTTGCTCTAGTTTCAAAATATTTGATGAATTTGTCAGTAATTGCACCTTTCTCGTCATACATCGTGAGTGTAGTGACGGGAGAAACGGAATACCGGTTTGGGATGGTACACCCTGCAATCTTGTATGGTGCACTCATAATTTGTAAATTTCTCATATAAACCTCCATTCTAACTTTACTTTTCTTCCAGTTCAATGTATAAATAGAGTATAATTCTTTTCCCTGTGGGCATCAATTTAGAGAAAATTGAAATTATGAAGTGTTTTTATAAATCACCGTAATTATAAAATTATTTCACAAATCCGAAAAACTATGAAGATGAAAAGGAGCATGATTATCAATGAAACGTCCTCACATTAAAGAGATTATTTCCACTACACTAATTGAGCTTCTTGAATTAAAACGCATTGATGAGATATCAGTCTCTGAGATTGCACAAAATAGCGGCATAAGCACGAGAACATTTTATAATTATTTCCAAGATAAATTTGATCTGTGCAATTATATATATGACAATCTATGGGATACTTATTGCTGGGTTGATGATGAATCAGGAAAGCGTTGCAACCTTGCAACCTTCTTCAAACACTCCGCGGAGGTTATGGAAAAAACGCATCTCAGTTTTTTTGAACACACGCTTTGCCACAGGGGCCAAAATGATATGCATGAGCATATTGTTAAGCGTGGGGTAGCTGATCTTTTAGAACAACTACGGTATACGGGAAATGAGTCTCTTATAAATGATGATTCCGTAAGTATGATAGAATTTTATTTGTATGGATTGGAAGGAATGACTACATTGTGGATTAAGGACAAATCGCACAGAGAGTTGTTTTTTATGTCCTTAGATAAAACCCGTTTCTTGCCACAGAAATTATATCTAGCTTTAACTGCTGATCCGATCTTATAGAAAGCTATAATCAGAGTTTTCTTTGAATGAAAGGGTTCGGCAGGCAGAATCAACAAGATATTTCTTTCAAATATTGGTGTAACTCGGTACAACACATGGTTTAGGTGTTTATACACACTTCATCTATTTAGTGTGTATGTTTACTTAATTTCTAGTATTTTTCTGTCATCAAAAAAATGGACAGATTCACGCCCTGATAGCGTAAATCTGTCCATATGTTTTATCGTTTGCGGTTAACTTTTAATACAACTTCGCTCCAGCTGGAATATGGTTATCAACCATAAGAAGATGAAGTTCTTCCTCCTCTGAATCCTTGAGGTTGTTTACTGCTGAGAGCAACATACCACAAGATTCAATTCCCATCATAGCTCTAGGTGGTAAGTTTGTAATTGCTATAAGTGTTTTTCCAACTAATTCTTCCGGCTCATAGAATGTATGAATTCCAGAAAGGATTGTTCTATCAACTCCGGTTCCATCATCTAATGTAAACTGAAGAAGTTTTTTGCTTTTCGGAACAGCTACACATTCCTTAACCTTAACTGCTCTAAAATCTGATTTTGAGAATGTATCAAAATCAACTGTCTCTTCAAATAAAGGTTCAATCTTTACGTTTGAGAAATCAATCTTCTCTTCTACAACAGGTGCAGCCTCTACTGGCTTCTCTGCTTTTTTAGAAGTTTCAGAACCGCCAAGGCTCTTCATCGTCGGAAGCGTTTTGAAATATCCTTCGTCACGCCTCATGAAGCATTGTCTGTGTCCACCATTCGTTAGGTCCCTCTCTAACTTATGGCGTCTGCAGTGGTCTATTTTGTTGTCATTGTTGTCAAAATGATGTCTTTTCAGATGATTGATGTCAAACCTTCCTGCACCAAAAAACCCTTCTAAAAGATATCAAATTTTAATGATAAAGTTTCCATTGTATTTTTCTTTTGTCGATCCGTTGCTTCCGCGTATATATCCATCGTTGTTTGGATACTTGCGTGTCCCATTATGGACTGGATCACTTTAAGATTTGTTTCTGTTTCACAAAGCCTTGTACAAAACGTATGTCTAAGGTGATGACACGAGAAATCCGGTATGATCAAAGGCTCTCTCTTTTCTCTCGTTGCAGCTAAGAGTTCTTCATCATTATAGCTATGAATAATTCTCTTGATTGCTCGATTGACAGTTGCCGGATTCATTGCTGCATTAAATCGATTCGCAAATACAAATCCTGTCATCCCATCAATTTCAAAATCGGGAGCTCCTTTTTCGTCCTGTTCCTCTTTAATCATCATAAAGGCATCATATACTGTATCCATCATAGGAATCGTTCTGATACCAGCTTCTGTTTTGGGTAATGAGATATGCATCACGGATGTCCGGTCTTCTCCGACTGGATAATAAACCAGATTATGGTTTATGCTTATCATCCGATTATCAAAATCCAAATCTACCCAACGTAATCCAAGTGCTTCTCCAATTCTGCAACCAGTTCCAAGTAACACTACGAATGTAGGCCACCAATGATAATACACTGGATGTGTTGCCATATAATCCATAAATGCCTCTTGTTGCTCTGGTGTAAGGGCATGTCGTATGCCTCTGTTCTTACCAAATCTCTTATTCACTTCGGTCATTACACCTGTTGCGGGATTCTTCCGGATAATATCATCTCGAACTGCAAGTTGAAATGTCGGATTCAATACCGTATGAATGGAATCTAATGTTCCCAGTGCAATGTCCTTTTCATCAAGTAAATACTGGTAATATTGAAGAACATCTGAATACTTTACATCAGCAATTTTCTTACGTCCAAAATTATCTCTGACAAAATGGTCATAAGTATAAGTGTAGTTGCTTCTCGTTGATGGTCTGAGATTTTGTTTCATCAAGATATAACGATCAAACGTATCATTGACACTTGCTACTCCTCTGGCATACAAATCCAAGCCATCTAACTGTGCTTTGATTAAGCGTTTTTCTTTTTCTCGAAGTGTCACAATATCATTAGCATAGATATATCGACGTCGCCCCATAGGATCCGTGTAGCTGTACTGATATCTCTTATCAGACGCTCGCTGGATTTCACCTGTCTTGAGAGCTCTTCCCCGAAAATCTTTCCTTGCTTTCGCCATTAATCTTCCTCCTTTTCGAAGGACTCATAAATGACTACTATCTGATTTGCCCCTGAGCCCTTCCATCTAATCTAAAACTCCCGGAAAGTCTCTAAGAACTTATCAAATATATCGCAATTCACTAATACGATCTTGTCTACTTTGTAAACCGCTTTTGCCTCTTTCGCAAGTTCCATGAACTTCGTTACTCCCATGCTGTATCGCTCAGCACCTTCTGAATATCGAACCCACTTTTTTGCTGCTTTCTTAGTCTCGTCTACTTTACTTCTTGCACGCATATTATTTTCTCCTTTCAGTTAAAAGAAGGGTGATACATGCTTCGTTTCAAGTAAGACAAGGCAAACTATGTCACAAGTACATTATATCAAGATTCGTAGCCAATTGCAAAGCATTATTTGAGCCCTTTAGTCCTTTTCTAATACTCTCTAAATGTCTCTAAATATGCTTCAAACAAATCACAATTCACTAACGCAATCTTATCAATCTTGTAAACTGCTTTTGCCTCTTTTGCAAGTTCCATGAACTTACTAACACCCAGGCTGTATTTTTCTGCGCCCTCCTGGTAACGCACATACTTCTGTGAGTACTTCTTTGTTGCATCTACTCTTTTTCTTGCATGCATAATCTCTATCTCCTTTACAATCATTATTTGAAAGAGATTCTTTAACTCTTTCACTAATCGTAAAGGGCTGAGCACATAAGGACGGAGAAAGACGAAATATTTTAAAATACCGCTATTTTTTCTCATTCATACTTTTCATACAATACTACTCCTTCTGTTTTTATTGCATCCAGTAGTTCCTGCTGAACAACACCATCCAAATTCACCACATTGAATTTTAACAAACGCTATAAAAGGGATTGACCGTGTCGAGCAGGTGGAATTCGATGATGGATCAACGATAAAAGCAGATGGTGTTTTCATTGCCTACGGTGTAGCTGGGAGTACCGCACTGGCTCGAAAAATCGGAGCAGAGATTGATGGTAATAAAATATTGGTAGATGAAAATATGGCTACCAATATTCCGGGGCTATATGCTGCCGGTGACTGCACAGGCGGATTATTGCAAATTTCAAAAGCGGTTTATGAGGGTGCAAAGGCAGGTACGGAAGTCGTAAAGCGCAGTCGGAAAGGAGAGTAACGATGTTTTGGAAAAAAGAATCTATCCCAAGAGAAAACCTTACATTACAGGTAAAGATTAACCGATGTCCGCAGAACCACGCCTGCCCATCTGTACATGTTTGTCCCGTAGGTGCACTGTCTCAAAAAGAATTTGAAGCGCCTACTGTTGACCATGATAAGTGCATCATATGTGGGAAATGCGTTCGATTTTGCCCCATGAAAGCATTGGTGTTAGAATAATATAGCAGGCATAATATAGCATTTTTATTGACATATGTCAATAAAAATGCTATATTATTTATCGTAAGAAGGAGGCGAAAGCTATGCTGCAAGATGATTGTGTCGATTTGTTTATTCAACACTTTTCCTTTTGGGAACATTTAAGCGATCAGGAAAAGGAGTTGTTATGTGACAATACCATTGCTGCACACTATCCTAAAGGCATTAGTG